>JBGAHV010000012.1:0-73315 GCA_044225995.1 Ferruginibacter sp.
CGTAAAAGAACGGCAGGCATGGCAGGAACTGGCTTTGCAGCAAACCAAACACATTATTACGCTGCAGGTAAAAGACAGTTTATCGGCACTGCATGCGGCGGAGATACAAACCAAAATTCAAACCATATCAAACCCGGTTTATGTTAAAGAAAAAATTGCGCCTATTGACAATTACAGCGATGCTGATCTGCAGCAGTATTTTAATAATCTGCCCAGCGTGCCAGAGCCAAACGACTACTGATGGCAGCACGTTAGTGCCAAATAAAAAGCTGAAAGATGCGGCCCGGTTGATTGAGATAGGAAAAATAAATGCGGAGAAACTACAGTACTACAAACAGCTGACCGATACTTTAAACAACCGCATTGCGTGGCTGCAGGGGATTATAAAAGATTTTTTTGTAAAGGACACAGCCAATGCAAAAATTATACAGAGTTACCAGGCCGAAGTAAATAACCTGGTGCAGCAGCGGGATATGGCAATGGCAGAAACAAAAAAACAAAACAAGTATTTCCGCCGGCAAAAAAGAAAAACGGTATTTATAGCTGTGGCAGGCCCGGCGCTTACTGCAGCAGCATTCATATATTTTAAACACTAAAAAACTTTTATGAAAAAGTACATTCCTTACATCATTATCGCAGCAGTTCTGTTTGCTGTAGATTATTACGCATTTGCTGGTTTAAATCAGCCATTTGTTGAAGCCCATAGAAGGGAGTTTATGGGTAACTGGTTTACTGGCTCCGTGTTGGACTGGATGGGCATTTCAATTTTCAATTTCATGCTGATTGCCTATTGTGTAGTAATTGCCTTAAATAAATCCACACTAACAAACCCAGTGGGCAGTAATATGTGGAATTACATTCTGGTTACGGCGCTGGCAGCAAGTGTAGCACTAATATACTTGGGTTAAAATGCCACACCAATTAACAACTTTAATTCTCAGTGCCATTTGGATGCAGTTTGTTTTAGCCGCAAAGCTGATTTACGATCTGCGCCTGTGGTATAACAGAGAAATTAAAGCCACCAGTAAAAAAACAGTGATACACTGGAAAGAATGGATTGTAATGGCAGCAGCCTGCAGCCCTTCTATTTACTATCTGCAAAAGTTCATCCACCTGCATTGGGCATTGGCTACAATCATTGCCGGCGCCATGTGCGCCCTGTGGTTGTGGAGCTGGTTCGACGGGCTTTATAATAAATTCCGTGGCTTTAAATGGTTTTATACCGGAAGTGTTGATAAAGACGATGCCGGCTCGGATAAATTTTTACGCAAGGTTGGCATTGCCGGACAGATAGTAATTAAATACTGCGGCTTTGCAACTGCAGTGTATTTTTTAAATCTTATTAAAACGTCTTTCATTAAATGAAAGCTCCACAGAAGGTGAATTGTGGGTTAATGGTAAATTTTTCTGCTATACCGTTGAGGATAAAGTAAGGGCAAAGCCAGGCGAATGGAAAAGCAGTTTAAAGGTATATGCACAAACCGCAATCCCTTATGGCAAATATCCTGTTATGGCCACATGGTCAAACAGGTTTCAACGCATTTTAACCGGCGTGTTCAACGTACCTGATTTTGAAGGCATCCGCATTCATAACGGCAGCAGTGACCAAAGCAGCGCCGGTTGCATAATTGTTTCTTATAAAAAGGATGATGGCCCTGATGGGAAAAAGAACCGCCTTGTTAACGATAAGGCGGCAATGAATGACCTATGCAAAATTGTTGAAGAGGCCCAGAAAAAAGAAAAGATATACTTGACAATTGTATAAACTCTGTCGCCGGTACTCCTGCCGGTGTGCTCTCATAAGCATGTTTTTAGTTTGATGGGAGCCCCGTGTTGCAGCGGGGCTTTTTAACAACCGGCGTTAACCTGTCATAAAAAGAAAGTCTAACAGTTGTCCTGCAGCCTGTTCAGGGGTACTAAAAGACCCTTCATTAAAAGGGTCTTTTTTATGCCATAGCAGCTCCTTTTTTCATTAACAGCAATTTAAAATTCAGCCGAAAACGGTTTCGGAAATTAATGTGCCCGATTAACACCACCTCACAAAAAAAAGTATCATTTTCACAGGCAGACAGCACAGGTTGATCACAAAAACCACCTCTTTTATTTTATTTCCTTCAGAGGTACAGGTTTATCTGAAAATACTGTTTTAAAAAACATGAAACGATTCTTTGCTTTACTTCTTGCATCAACAGGATGGATGCCTTTATTCTCCCAGTCTAAAAATTTTGTGATCACATCTTATGGCGCCAAACCGGATGGTATTACAAACAATGTTTACGCCATTCAAAAAGCTATTGACGATGCGGCAGCCGCAGGCGGTGGTAAAGTGGTAATACCCAGAGGCCGTTTTTTATCGGGTGTAATTCATCTCAAATCAAATGTAGAACTCAATATACATGAGGAAGCTGTGCTGCTGGCCAGCTTTAACCGTATGGATTACGGCCCCAGTTTAAAAGCATCGGCATTTATAGTTGCTGAAAATGAAAATAATATTTCTATCACCGGAAAAGGGTTAATTGATGGTCAATGCGATTTGCTCATTGACGACTTGTATAAACGCCTGCGTTCCGGCGAAATTTATGATGACGAATGGAAGGACTTTAACCCGTGGCATCAGCGCCGCCCCAGCGAAAAAAACCGCCCCCGTATTATTGAATTCAAAAACTGTAATGGTGTGTATGTAAAAAATATTCATATACAGAACAGTGCTGCCTGGGTTCAGAATTATAAAAGCTGCAACAATGTTAATATTGACAGTGTATCGGTGTTCAGCAATACTTTTTGGAATAATGATGGTATCGATCTTGTGGATTGTAAAAATGCCCGTGTTACCAATTGTAATATCAATGCAGCTGACGATGGTATATGTTTAAAATCTGAAGACCCGCTGGATCATTGCGAAAATATTTATATCGCTAATTGCAATGTGCGTTCCAGTGCCAATGCTGTTAAACTGGGTACTGCTTCCAAAGGTGGTTTTAAAAAGATCACCATTCGCAATATTGACGTATATGATACTTACCGTTCTGCCATTGCCATTGAAACCGTTGACGGCGGGGAGCTGAATGATATTGATGTAAAAAATATACGGGGTATCAATACAGGCAATGCCATTTTTGTGCGGCTGGGCCATCGTAATAAGGATGAAAAATACAGTACACTCAGTAATGTGCATATCGCTAATGTAAAAGTACAGGTGCCTTTGCAAAAACCGGATAAAGGTTACCCGATGGAGGGGCCCGAACTTAAGTATCCTTCTGCCTGGAAGGCTGATACTGCTAAAAAATACGAAAGTGTATCTCCATGGAATAATTCTGGTATCGACAGCAGTGCAGTTTTATATCCGCACAATGTTTTTCCTTCTTCTATTACAGGATTGCCGGGGCATAAGGTTGAAAATGTGTTTTTGGAAAATATTGAAATTATTTACGAGGGAGGAGCAAGCAGGGAAAAAGCATTCTTTCCTTTGGATTCAGTAAACACCATTACCGAAGCAGCGGCTTCTTATCCTGAATTTTCTATGTTTGGTGAATTACCCTGCTGGGGATTTTACGTAAGGCATGTAAAAGGCCTTAGCTTTAAAAATGTTACGGTAAAATACCAGAAGGAAGATTTCAGAACTGCCTGTATATTTAATGATGTGGAAGGGTTGCGCCTGGAAAAACTGCATATTCCCTCAGTAAAAGAAATGCCGGCAGTTTTACTGAATGACGTAAAACACTTTACACAAAAGGATATGCAATTGCCGAAGCCATTTAAAACTGCCGTATGGATTAAAAACAACTGATGAAACAACCGCTTTGAAAAAAAATGTTTTTATAGCAGCCTTGTTATTTTCAATTGATGCACCGGCACAACAACTTGTGCAGTTTGTACAGCCACTGGCAGGAACTGCGCCTGCTACAACAGTAAGCGCTGTAAAACACAGTGAAGCAGGCAGCGAAAAAAATGCCAATACTATTCCCGCTGTAACCGTGCCGTTTGCCATGACGCAATGGACACCACAAACCCGGCAAACAGAAAATAAATGCATTCCGCCTTACTATTATAAAGATTCGTTGTTTTCGGGTTTCAGGGCCACCCACTGGATCAGCGGCTCCTGCACACAGGACTATGGAAGCTTCACCATTATGCCGGTTGCGGGCAAATTTAAAACAACCTTGTCAGCATATGCATTGCCTCTTTCTCATAGTAATGAAACGGCAACCCCGTATTTCTATTCATTGCAATCGGGTATTTTAAAAGCAGCTGTTACTGCCACGCCACGTTGTGCGGTAATGGAATTTACATTGCAGCAGGACGACAGTTTGTACCTGCTGGTAATGCCTAACAGCGACAGGCAGGAGGGATTTGTAAAAGCTGATTTAAGCAAAGGAATTATATGGGGCTTTAACCCGGTACACCGCATTTACCAGGGCTGGGGTAACCCGGCAGGATTTAATGGCTGGTTTTGTCTTCAGTTGCCTGCACATAAATTGGTGCAAGGCGTTTTTAGAGATGGTGATATTGCCAGCAGCGACAGCATTACACATGCAGGAAGCAATGCGGGCCTTTATATTGGTGTTGCATTGAAGAAAGGAGAATCTTTGATTATAAAAACAGGAACATCTTTTAGCAGTATGACTGGTGCAATGGGTAATCTAAATGCAGAAATACCCGGATGGGATTTTAATGAAGTGGAAACGGCTGCCCGCAATAAGTGGGAACAGGAATTAGGAGCCATCAAGGTTAGCACCGCATCTGTAACTAATAAGAAAATATTTTATACAGCCATGTATCATGCATTGCAGCATCCAAGGCTTTATAATGATGCAGATGGTACTTATCCAAAATTTTCCGGTAACTACCAGCTGATGAAAATGAAGGAAGGCAGCTACTACGATGATTTTTCGATGTGGGATATTTACAGGGCACAACTGCCATTGCTTTCACTTATTCATCCCGTTCAGACCAATGACTTTGTACGCTCTATGATTTTAAAAGGCGAACAGGGTGGCTGGCTGCCCATTTTTCCCTGCTGGAACAGTTATACAGCCGCCATGATTGGTGATCATGTTACCGCTTTTATAGCATCGGCATATAACAGGGGCATCAGGAATTATGATGTAAAGACGGCCTATGCACTCATGCGCAAAAATGCTTTTGAAACACCGTCGGATTTCAATATTTACAAAAATGGTATGGGCCGCCGGGCACTTAACTCTTACCTGAATGCTGGTTTTATACCCATGGAAGATTCGGTACAGGAAGCCTTTCATAAAAAAGAGCAGGTGAGCCGCACACTGGAATATGCTTATGATGACTACGCACTCAGCACTATTGCAAAGGCACTGAAATTAAAGGCTGATTACACCATACTGCAAAACAGGGGTAAATATTACGCCAATGTTTTTGACAAAGAAACGGGTATGGTAAGGGGGCGTTACAGCAATGGCAACTGGTACAGCCCTTTTAAAGCAGACAGCCGGGAACCCTACATTACCGAAGGCACACCGCGGCAATATACTTTTTATGTGCCGCAGGATATTCCTGGGTTGATACAGCTGATGGGAAGTAAACAAATATTTGAACAGCAGCTTGACAGTCTCTTTCTTAAAAATGAATACTGGCATGGTAACGAACCTGGTCACCAGATTCCCTTTTTATATAATTACACAGATGCTCCCTGGAAAACGCAAGGGGCTGTTCATAAAATTTTAAACGAAGAATACAGTGACGGACCCGGCGGCCTTAGCGGCAATGATGATGCAGGGCAAATGAGTGCCTGGTATATTTTTGCCGCTATGGGTTTTTACCCGGTAGACCCTGTTTCGGCAAATTACCAGTTATGTACACCGCTTTTTGATGAGATTAATCTTAAAGTACCGGGTGGTAAAACAACAACTATACGGGTGCATAAAAAAAATGAAACAGCCCACATCATCAGCCATCTTAAATGGAATGGACGTAAATACAATCAGTATACCATCACACACAAAATGCTGCTGAGTGGCGGAATACTTGAACTGTGGGTTGACAAATAATCATTTTTCGGTGCAGGAATGCTGCCGGCTATATTTTTTCCACCACCACTGCTGTACCGTAAGCCAGCACTTCAGTAACACCGTTCATTACTTCATTGGCATCATACCGCATATTGATGATGGCATTAGCGCCACGTTCTGCAGCATGTTGCACCATTAACTGGTAAGCCTCTTCCCTCGTTTTTTCACAAAGCTCCACATATATGGAAATCTTTCCGCCAAATAAAGTTTGAAAGCCGCCTGCGATATTACCAAACAGGCTGCGGCTGCGTACCGTAATACCTCTTACCAGGCCAAGATGACTGGTAACACGGAAACCTTCCAGTGTGTTGGAAGTAGTAATTAAATGTTGCTGTATCATAAAAAAAATCTTTGTATAAAGCTACAGTGATTTTAACAGATATTTGCTCCGTTTATCAAGATGGCAAACTATTTGTAAAAGGAGAGTTTGTATTTTGCAAAGATTAAAAGATGAACTAAAGAATTAATTATGCTTCAAACTGCCGAAGACATCCGCCTGTTGAATGAAAAAATCACTCATGCTTCAGGATTTGTAACAAAGATTAATGATGAACTGGGCCGTGTTATTATAGGCCAGCAAACCATGGTGGAGCGCCTGTTAATAGGGTTGCTGAGTAACGGACACGTATTGCTGGAAGGTGTGCCGGGCCTTGCAAAAACGCTATCCATAAAATCATTGTCGCAATCCATTCATGCCAACTTCAGCCGCATACAGTTTACTCCAGACTTGTTGCCGGCAGATGTTGTTGGCACCATGATTTACAACCAGGCAAAGAATGAATTTATGGTTCGTAAGGGCCCCATTTTTTCAAACTTTATTTTAGCAGATGAAATTAACCGTGCCCCGGCAAAAGTACAGAGCGCTTTGCTGGAAGCCATGCAGGAGCGGCAGGTTACAATTGGTGATACTACCTATAAACTGGATGAGCCATTTTTAGTGCTGGCTACGCAAAACCCCATTGAACAGGAAGGAACTTATCCTTTGCCTGAAGCACAGGTGGACCGGTTTATGTTGAAAGTGGTGGTAGGTTATCCATCAAAAGCAGAGGAACAGATCATCATACGTCAAAATACTTTGGGTACGCCTACAGCACCTATCAGGCCGGTGGCTTCCACCAGTGAAATATTAAATGCAAGGGAACTGGTGCGGCAGGTATACGTGGATGAAAAAGTAGAGAACTATATTCTGGATATTGTGTTTGCCACACGTTTTCCTGAAAAATACAACCTGCAAAAATTAAAGCCGCTCATAAGCTTTGGTGGCAGCCCCCGTGCAAGTATCAATCTTACGCTGGGCGCAAAAGCGTATGCATTTTTAAACCGGAGAGGCTACGTTATTCCGGAAGATGTAAGAAGTATTTGTAAAGATGTGTTGCGCCACCGCATTGGCTTAACTTATGAAGCTGAGGCAGAAAATATAAACGTAGAACAGATTATTGATGAAATATTACGAATGGTGAATGTGCCGTAAAACAGTTTTGTAGTTTGTTGTTTATCGTTTGTAGTTTTTAAATACAAACTGGTTACAAAAATTAATTGTCTGTTAACCACAAACAACAAACCACCAACTACAAATAAATTAAATGCTCACTACTGAAGAAATACAACGCAAAGTCCGGGAGCTGGAAATTAAAAGCAAAAAAATAACCACGCATTTATTTACGGGGGAGTATCATTCTGCTTTTAAGGGAAAGGGTATGAGCTTTAGGGAAGTGAGAGAATATTATGCAGGCGATGATGTGCGTTTTATTGACTGGAATGTAAGTGCAAGATTCAGCCACCCCTTTACAAAAGTATTTGAAGAGGAACGTGAGCTGACGGTAATGCTTTTAATTGACACCAGTGCCAGTAATTTATTCGGCACGGTTGCCCGGCAAAAAAAAGATTTAATTGTGGAGATTGCTGCTGTGCTCACCTTTAGTGCCGTAAGCAACAATGATAAAGTGGGCGTTATTTTCTTCAGCGATAAAATTGAAAAATACATTGCCCCCAAAAAAGGCCGTCAGCATGCGCTTTACATCGTAAGGGAATTACTTACTGTGGAAGCCACTAAAAAAGGCACTAACCTGGATGCCGCCATTAAATACTTCACTACATCCGTAAAACAAAAAAGTATTGCCTTTATTTTAAGCGATTTTTTAACCGAAGGTTATGACGACGACCTGAAAGTAATCGGCGCCAAACATGACACTATCGGCATACGTGTTTACGATAAAATGGACATGCAGTTGCCTTCAGCCGGTTTAATGCAGGTGCAGGATGCCGAGACGGGTAAAACACAATGGATAGACAGCAGCAATGCCATGATACGGTATAACTACCAGCAACATTTTATGAAGCAGAGTGAAGATGCTAAAACCTGGTTCAGGAAGGCGGGAGCAGAACTGCTGCACGTAAGGACTGATGATGACTACGTAAAAATTTTACAGCAATTTTTTATTAAAAGAAACTGAGGCAATTGATAATTGCGTAATGAATAATTAATGAATTTAAGAACGGTTAAAAAGATATGGAAGCTAGGGGCAATTGCAGCTTGCGTTTTATGCAGTTGTCTTCCTGTTGCTGCGCAAACCGTAAAAACATTTATTGATAAGCAGGATATTTTAATTGGGGAACAGCTGAACTATAAAGTGGTGGCAACTTTTCCGGAAGGTGCGTTCAATGTACACTGGTTGAATGCAACCGATTCGATGCCTCATTTTGAACTGGTGGATAAATCAAAAATTGATACAAGTTCCGAAAACGGTAATACTGTTCTGCAACAAACGCTCACACTTACAAGTTTTGACTCGGGTAAATGGAATACACCATCATTTATTATAAACTTTAACCCGGTTAAAGATGATACAACTATAAATCTTTTTACAGACTCCCTGTCTGTAAATGTTGGCTACGCAGCTGCAGACAGCACCAACCAGCTGCGTGACATTAAGCCCATACAGGATGTAATTATAAAAAGTTATTTGTGGTACTATGTTGCAGGAGGTGTTTTACTGGCAGCTATCATTGTTTTTTTACTGTGGCGGTATTTTAAAAAGCGTAAAAAACAACCGTCGCCTGAATTTAAAGGGAAATTATCGCCGTATGATGAAGCTATGCAGGAGCTGGATAAACTTAAAAGTTTCGATCTGCAACAACCGGAGCATATCAAGCAATATCACTCTAAGTTGGCAGATATTTTTAAATGGTACATCAGCCGCAGGCAAAAGTTTAATATAATGAATAAAACCACTGGTGATGTACTCGTACATTTAAGCAGCAATAACCTGCCGCAGGAAAGCATTACTTCTGCTGCTGCAGCACTGCGTACCGGCGATGCGGTTAAATTTGCCAAATACCTGCCTTTAGAAAATGAGAGTTCGGATGCTCATGAAAAAATTAAGGCCCTCATCAATTTTATTAATGGCTCAGCCGTAAACAATAAACCACAAACCTGATTTTGCTTCTTGATTATTTCGACGATATCACCTTTAGCCAGCCCTGGTTTTTTGCACTGTTTGCACTGGTGCCCGTATTGGCAATATGGTATTTTTTAAGAGGCGATAAGCAATCCGGTGCGTTGCGTATTTCCGATGCAGGTGCCAAAGGCCTTTTTTCTGCCAAGGCAGCACTTCGTCATTTTCCTTTTGTGTTAAGGCTGCTGGCTGTTTGTTGTATTATTATTGCGTTGGCAAGGCCGCAAACAAGAACCGAGTTGCAAAAAACTGATGGGGAAGGGGTGGACATTGTGCTTTGCATTGATGTAAGCGGAAGTATGACGGCGCAGGACTTTCAGCCCAACCGGCTGGAAGCTGCAAAAAAAGTGGCAGAAGATTTTGTGAGCAGCCGGAGGAGTGACCGCATTGGCGTGGTGATTTTTGCCGGTGAAAGTTTTACGCAATGTCCCATTACCACCGATTATAATGTTTTGCAAAGTGCTATCGATAATATTCATAACGGTTTGCTGGAAGATGGTACCGCTATTGGCAGCGGGCTGGGCACCAGTGTTGACCGTTTACGGGACAGTAAGGCAAAATCGAAAGTTGTGATACTGCTTACCGATGGCGAAAATAACGGCGGGCTGATTGACCCACGGACAGCAAAAGAAATTGCAAAAGCATTTGGAGTAAAAGTTTATACCATTGGGGTGGGTACAGATGGGTATGCACCGCAGCCGCAAAATACTGTATTGGGTGTGCAGCAGCAAATGGTTAAAGTTACCATTGATGAAAAACTGCTGAAAGAAATTGCGGGGGAAACCGGCGGCAAATATTTCAGGGCAAAAGATAATGATGAGCTTGCAAAAATTTACAGTGATATTGATAAGCTGGAAAAATCAAAAGTGGAGGTTTCATCCATTACAAGGTTCAATGAAAAATTTTTTCCGTTTGTTATGGCAGCACTGGCATTGTTATTTTTAGAAGTACTGCTTCGTTTTACTGTATTTAAAAAATTTCCTTAAGCATAAACTGGGTGTGACTTCAGCAAAGGCATAATTCGTGAATTTGGCCTTAATTAGTGACATTTGCACTTTATGAAAGCAACAGTTTATAAAAGCACCGGAAGCTGGTACACAGTAAAAGACGGGAAGGGCATTTTCTTTAATGCCCGCATGCCGGGTAAATTTAAAATTGATGGCATAACCAGCACTAATCCCATTGCTGTTGGAGACGAAGTGGAAATCGGAACAGAAAATGAAGGAGAAAATTTCAGCCCGGAAGGTCCTGTTGTAATTACCTCAATTCACCCAAGAAAAAATTATATCACCCGTATTTCCCCGGCCAATAAAAACCAGTTCCATATCATTGCATCTAATCTTGATCAAACATTATTGTTCGCAACGTTGAAAGAGCCCAAAACTTCACAAGGCTTTATCGATCGTTTTCTGGTGGCTGCAGAAATGTATCATATTCCCGCTGTTATTGTTTTTAATAAAGCCGATCTATACAAAAAAAAGGAAGAACAACGCTTTGAAGAATGGAAGGATATGTATGAGGCAATTGGCTATAAGGTTGAAAACATCAGTGTACAAACAGGAGAGGGACTTGATAAGTTGAGTGAGCTGCTGAAAAATAAAAAAACATTATTGAGCGGCCATAGTGGTGTGGGTAAATCATCCTTTTTAAATAAGCTGTTTCCACAGATGAATTTAAAAACCCAGGATGTAAGTGGATGGAGTGGCAAAGGGCTGCACACCACAACATTTGCTGAGATGTTTGATTTGCCTGGTGGCGGCGCTATAATTGATACACCCGGAATAAGGGAACTCGGTTTGGTGGATATTACCAGGCAGGAGCTGTCGCATTATTTTCCTGAAATGAAAGAGCAAATACAGGGCTGCCAGTTTAATAACTGCCTTCATACAGAAGAGCCAGGCTGTGCTGTAAAAGATGCTGTACGTAATGGTATAATTACAGAAGACCGCTATGTTAGTTACCGGAATATTTTAGACACCATTGAAGAAAAAAAATACTGATGAAAGAATGTGTGTTATTTTTCTTTCTCATTGTTTTTAAAGTAATCTGATATAACTTTTGCCTTCGCTTTGCCTACAAGTGTTTCAAGAGTTGCGGTCGTTTGCTCCTTTATATTTTTTACAGATTTAAATTCTTTCAGTAAAATATCTGCTGTTGCTTTCCCAATGCCTTTTATCTGTTCCAGTTCATTCTTAAATGTTCCCTTGCTGCGCAGGTTACGATGAAAGGTAATACCAAAACGGTGTACTTCATCACGTATTCTTCTTATCAGTTTCAGGCTGTCACTGTCCCAGGGCAGTTTAATGCTTTCACTGTCGCCTGGAAAAAAAATCTCTTCCTCATTTTTTGCCAGGCCAACCACTGTGGTGGATGCAGGTAACTGTAGGGCGCTTACACTTTCCATAGCCGCACTCAGCTGACCTTTACCACCGTCAATAATAATCAGCTGTGGCAATGGCTGCTGTTCATCTGTAAGCCTTTTATAACGGCGGTAAACCGCTTCTTTCATAGTGGCAAAGTCATTAATGCCGGTAACAGTTTTAACTTTAAAATGGCGGTAATTGTTTTTATCCGGCTCGCCGTTTTTAAAGCAAACCATAGCGCTTACAGGATAGCTTCCCTGGAAATTGGAGTTGTCAAAACACTCAATATGCAATGGCAATGCAGGTAACTGTAATGCCCGCTGTATTTGCTCCAGTACTTTCATTTTTTCATTGGCGGGCTGCTTTTCCAGGTGAAGCATTTTTCGTTTTCGCAGCTCTTCAATAAAATAGTTTACGTTTTTTTGAGAAAGTTCCAGCAGTTTTTTCCGGTCGCCTGCTTTGGGTACGGTTAGTTTAATGCCATCTTCGGGGTAATCAATTTCAAACGGGATAATAATTTCTGCAGCATCGCTTTCAAATGTGTGGCGTAAATCTGCAATAGCAAAAGCAAGAATTTCTGCAGCTGTTTCTTCCAGTTTTTTCTCAAGTGTAACTGTTTTGGTTTGCACCACAGCACCATTGCTAACCGCCAGGTAATTCACATATGCTGTATTGCCTTCTTCTAAAATGGTAAATACATCCACCGTTCCGGTTTTTGTATTTACTACTGCTGATTTCGATTGGTACTGCAGCAAATGCTCCAGTTTTTTTTGAATAAGTGCTGCTTTTTCAAAGGCAAGGTTTGCAGCATGCTCCTTCATTTCTTTTTTGAAATGGTTTGCAACAGGCGATAGGTTTCCCTTTAATAAATTTACCACCTGCTGCAAACCTTCTTCATAATCAGCGGCCGACTGCAGGTTTTCGCAAGGACCTTTACAGTTTCCTAAATGGTACTCGAGGCAAACTTTAAACTTGCCTTTTTTAATATTAGTATCTGTGAGATTGAGCTTGCAGGTGCGTAAAGGAATATTCTGCTTAATAAAATCCAGCAGCTCCCTCACTTTACCTACAGATGTGTATGGGCCCAGGTATTGGGAACCATCATTAATCCTTCGGCGGGTAAAAAAAACACGGGGGAATGGCTCTTTTTTAATTACAATAAAGGGGTAACTTTTATCATCTTTAAGATTGATGTTGTATTTGGGCTGAAATTCTTTTATTAAAGTGTTTTCCAGTAAAAAAGCATCTTGCTCATTGTTTACAATGGTAAATTCAATGTGGTGAATACGCTGTACCAGCTCATGTGTTTTATAACTGGTAAACGTTTTTGTAAAGTAAGAACTTACACGTTTGCGAAGGCTTTTTGCCTTTCCAACATACAACAGTTCATTGCCGGCATCAAAATATTTATATATGCCGGGCTGTAACGGAAGTGTTGGTGCTATAACTGAAAATTCCTGCTGTGTCATACATTAATAATCCCACACAATTTTTTCTTCTCTCTCAATTGTATCGTTCCCGTCTTTACCCGGTGCAAGCACAGTGGTCTTAAACCATTGGTTGTGCTGCCATGTAAGCTGAAGGGTTTTGTTGTCCGCTGTTTTTTTTATTATATAAACACGTTTTACTTTACCGTTTTCGGGGTCCACATAAACATCCCAATGCCTTAACATCGGTTCAGGATCAGTGCCGGGGTTAATATCATAGGTATATGTAAATGCATTTATTGTCTGATCAAGAAATTTAGTTTCTGTATAGCCGGCAATTAAATTACTTGTATCAATCACAGGGGTTAAAAACTCCTTTACAAGAGAATCCAGTTCTTCAAATTTTATTATTACTGAGTCTGTATGATTGTTGACTGTAACAAATTTCATGGGGTTTTGCCCCTTTTGCCTTATATCAATCAGCTGGCCTTTAAAATATGCGGTGACGGGAAAGAAGCTCACTTTTTTTACCGTTGCAGGCGTAATATTGGAATCAGTCGCTTGCTCAGCATTATTGCATGCTGTTAAAAAAAGCAAAACAGCAGGTAAGAAGTATCGTATCATTCTTCAAAAATAGAAAATAAAAAAGCAACAGCCGTACTGTTGCTTTGGTAAGTTGGGCAATTATTAATTTAGAAATTCCTTACAATCCCTGCTTTTATACCAAGGTTATAAAGTTTTTCGCTGTAACTGTATTTGTTTGAATAAGTAGAAAATAACTGAGTGCGTAGTTCAGGGCCCACCTGGAATGTTGTATTGCCGGTTTTGTAATGAATGTAAGACTCTACAGCTGCATTCATATTCCAGTTGCGTAGCATGGATGCATCGCTGATGTAGTTGTAATGATCAGCAGATATAAGATTTGTTTTGCCGGAGAAAACATAAGTGGGTTGAATAGATGTTGCTACATACCAGTCAACCTTTTTGCTTCCTGCAAGTTTAACAGCCATTCCTAATGGTATACTTATCTGCGATGTCTGGTTATGAATTTTTTTATTATTGAAGCCAGGTACATTAGCAATTGATGTAGCCCTTGGTTCTAAATAAGCGGCGCCAGTTGAAGTATTTTTCAGCAGAACCGTTGTTAAAACAGGGTGATTAAGTTCGGTTATTGCAATACTATAGTTAGTAAAGCCTGCCAATAACCCTGCTTTAAGTTTTACATTTTTAGAAAGTGAGTAAGAAAAATTCATGCCCACTTCAAAACTAAGGGCTGGTATATAGGCAGGGGTATTGGTATTAATAATTTGACTGCCTGAAAGCACTGTTACAGGAGATGGGGTAACTGTGGTAACATCAGTACTGTTAGTCATTTTGCGCAATGTTATACCTGGTGCAAAATATATTTCGTTCGCAAAACGGCCAAGTCCTTTGTGTTTGTTCTTTTTGTTGTACATAACAAAATGTTCCATCCAGCTTTTTTCTTCTTTACTAACTGCCTTTACAGTATTTACATTTTCAGCGGCTTTTACATTATTGTTAGCATCGGCAAGTTTCAGCTTCTCCAATTTTTCAACAAGGTCATTCTGTGTAGTAGTAAGGCCATTGTTTTCCTCTTCCGCATCAGCAATGGAGACTTTTGATGAATTTAAATTTCCTGATTTATCCTGTTTGCCATTAATACCTGATTCAGCATTCTTTATACTGCTAAAAACATTTTTTTCAGCTTCAGTGGTTATAATAGTGGCATTATCAGGAAATTTATAATCCTGAGCGTTAGAATAATCATTGCTAATCTGAGTATCATCTGTTAAAGAGGATTCAGTTATTGAAGTAATTGAAACAGTGTTGCGGTACCTGTTATTAATGCTTTGTGAGCCATTATCATTAACTGAGGGTTGAGAATTATAGTTGCCGGCACCTGGAGCTGACAGTGATGATTTAGTTACTGGCTGCAATTCAGTACTGTTGCCAGCAAAAGTTTCAACTCCTTGATTAGTTTTGGCAGATGCAGTTTGAATTGATTTGTTGCCACTATTCGGATTAACAGTATCCAGTTGATTGTTCCAGTAGCCAATTAAAAATAATACGGATACCAGCACCAGGCTTATTGCAAATGAAGGCCACTTTCGGCCCGGGTGCAGATCATTGTAGATGCTGTGCCAAACACGTTTTGAAGGATACATCCTGAATTCATCCGACTTCTCCTTTAACAGCCTTTCAAAATTGTCCGTGTAAAATTTGTGTTCCATCTTTCACAAAAAGCATTAGTTTTTGGTAATTACAAATTGTTTTTCAATAAGTAAATTACCCTTGCGCTCCAACTGCCACAAGGCTAATCCTGTCTTTTGGTTTTTGAATTATTTTTTTCTTAATCAGAATTTCTTCCAGCATGGCTTTTGCCCTGGTATACTGGCTGCGGCTTGTGCTCTCTTCTATATCCAGCATAATTGCAATTTCCTTATGCGGATACCCTTCCACAGCATACAGGTTTAATACCGTTCTGTAACCAATGGGCAACATTCTTATACATTCCACCACTTGTTTTGCCTGCATAATGGATGGAATAAATTCCTCGTTTATATAAATGCTTTTAGCATGGATAATATCCAGGCTGTCGGCAAATTTTTTATTCTTCTTTAGATTATTAATGCAAGTGTGTACCATTATCCTCCTGATCCAACCCTCAAGGGCTCCTTCATTACGATATTGGTGTATTTGGGTAAAAACTTTTATAAAACCTTCCTGGAGCATATCCTCTGCATCCTCCCGGTTTTTGGCAAAACGGTAGCAAACACCGAGCATACGGGGGCTAAAACGACTATATAAAGCCTCCTGCGCAGCGGCATTATTTTTAAGACATCCGGCTAACATTAGCTCTTCCGTCATACAGTTTGTGCTTGTTTACCCAATAAATTTAGACAAAATAAGGGAAAGTAGTGCTGCTTTTGACAGTAAAAAATGCCTGGTTTAACAATTAAACCCTTTTTTAGGGTAAATATTACGGTTTAAATTGAGATAAAAGGCAGGATAAAACCTTTTTAATTGAAAATCACCATTGGGGTTTGTTTTCCTTGTGGCAGGATGATTTGAGAATTTACATCAAAAACCTCCTTAATAAGGGACTCATTTAAAATTATGGAAGGGTGTCCATCGGCAATAAGGTTGCCTTCTTTAAGAAAGATAAGTTTATCGGCATATTGCACGGCAAGGTTGATGTCGTGCATTACCGCTACTAAAACGGTATTATGCTTTTTAAAGCTTACTGCAGTTTTTAAAAACTCCTGCTGGTATTTTACGTCCAGGTTGTTAAGAGGCTCATCCAGGAATAAATACCTAATTCCGTTTGCCGGAGCCTCCCAAATCTGAGCCAGTACCCTTGCATATTGCACCCGTTGTTTTTCGCCACCACTTAAGGAGGTATAATTTCTCAATTTAAAATCTGAAAGATTGAGAATTGCCATGGCTTCATCACAAATTTCTACATCTTTCTTACCTGGGTTAAAAACAAAATGCGGATATCGGCCCATCATTACCACCTCTTCCACCGTTAAAGGAAAACTTAATTCTGGTTGCTGGCTCATAACCGCCCGGTATGTGGCTAATTCTTCTTTTTTTAGAGAATGGATATCCTTACTGTTATAACTAACATGGCCGGAGAATTTATTTATTTCCCCGCTGAAAATTTTTAAAAAAGTGGATTTACCAGATCCGTTAGGGCCCAATATCATGGCAAACTCCCCTGGTTTAAAATCGGCAGTTACATTATTTAATATCTGCTTTTCTCCAATATAGTACGATATATTTTTTGTGCTAAGCATTGCCTCCTCCTTTTTGCTGCAGAATGTTGAATCGCTTTAAGAGTATAATAAAAACAGGTGCGCCAACCAGTGAGGTAATAATACCAATAGGAATTTCAGCCGGGGCTAATAATAATCTTGCACCCATATCTGCCAGCGTAAGCAGCATTGCACCTGCAAGCATTGATGCAGGAAGCAATTTTTTATTGTCGCTGCCTATTAATATGCGTATTAAATGAGGCACAATTAACCCCATAAAACTTATTACGCCTACAAAAGCTGTTGCCACAGATACCATTGCAGTGTTCAGCAGCATTATTCTTCTTTTCAACTTATCTGCATCCACACCAAGATACCCTGCTTCTTCTTCACCTAATAGCAAAGCATTTAATTGTTTTGAATAACGCACAGCGATTATGAAAATAATTGCAGCAACGGTACCTACAATAAAAACCTGCAGCCATGATGCACCGGAGAAAGTTCCCAGGTTCCAGAACGTAATACTGCGTGCCTGTGGGTCACGGGCTATGTAACTCATAAAACCTGTACCGCTTAAGCAAACGGCATTTACGGCTATGCCTACCAATAAAAGAGAAATTATAGAAACTCTTTTGGTATTTTTTGAAAGCAAATACACTGTGTAGGTGGCAAGCAATGCACCAAGAAAGGCAACTAAGGGGACTAAAAACGGGCCTGTAAAACTTTTCATTTCAGGGCTGAATTTTGCAGCCAGTACAAAAACTATAGCTGCACCGAAAGCGGCGCCTGAGCTTGTTCCCACAAGCCCGGGTTCCACAATTGGGTTCCTGAATAAGCCCTGCATCAATACACCACTTACGGATAAAATGGCGCCTGTTATGGCGCACAATAAAACTCTGGGCAACCGCAACTGTATAAAAACTCCTTCATAAATGTTGGCTGGCTCTTTACCCTGCAGAAAATGCTGAATGCCCGAAAACATATCTGAAGGCAGTATGTTCACCGCACCAAAAGCAATAGCACAGAGCAATACTGCCACCAGCAGGGCAACTAATACGGTGAAGAAATATTTATTTTGACGCAGCACTGGCAGAAGTATGAAGCAGTTTGATCAATTTAATAATGTTATCGCCGGTGCGGGGGCCAAAATAGATGAGGTCGTGTTCTTCAAACCGCACAATACGCTTATTCTTTCCTGCATTGGTTAGTGCAACACCGGGAACGGAAGATATAAATTTATCCATACTTCCCATCCTGTCATAACCAAAATCTGTTGCGATAATAATATCGGGGTTGGCCAGCGCCACCGCTTCGGCGCTCATTTCACGGGCGCCCTTCCCGTTGTATAGTGCAGGGGTACAACCTGCAAGCCGGATCATTTTATCACCAACACCATTTCTGCCGCTCATAACAAAATAATTATTATTACGCAGCCCAAAATGGATGATCATTACTTTGAGCGAATCTTTAATACCCATAGCCTTTAAAGTATCAGCCGCCCTAACAACTCCGGCATCCAGCACCTTCACCAATGAATCAGCTTTTGAGTCTTCTCCAAAGAACTTACCCAGTTCTTTTAGCAATAGTTTGGCACTGTCGATGGTATTGGCGCCTCCAAAAGCTTTTATGTGCAAACCTGCTTTGGCTATTTGCGGTAATACGTTATCGGGCCCAACATCATTACTGTGAATTACTAAATCTGGCATAAGAGAGATGATGGGTTCCGGAGCAAGTGCCCGGTGGTACCCAACAGTTTTTAATAATTTGGCACTGTCGGGGTAAGTACTGCTCAGGTCAACGGCAACAATATCATGCCCTTTGCCCAAAGCAAATACATACTCTGTAAGTTGCTTCGATAAGCAAACGATACGGATGTCTTTCTTTCCGTCTATTTCTTTGTTGCCAAAACGGCCGCAGGAAAAAACAGTTGTTATTATTGCAGCTAAAAAAACAATCTTTTTCATTATACCTGGTTTAAAATAAAAAGAGGCAGCCGTAATAACTGCCTCTTTTTTAAGATTTAGAAATTATATTTTAAGTTGATGCCTCCAAACATATTCGCTTTGGTTGGCGCTGGTATGTAAGCGTCGGGCAGCTGATTTACAAACACCATCAGAAAGTACTTGGTGCCCGTAAGGTTTTGCCCACCTGCATATACATCCAGGTCAAAGTGTTTGCTCAGGCTTGTTCTATATCCAATTTTTGCATTTAAAAGACTAAAACTAGTTGTATAAGTATCATTCAAAGAAGTGACAGGAAATTTGTCTTTATAGTTATAGCTTACATTGGCATATAAACCAATGTTGGTCGCCACATCTACTCCAATGTTTGCAATGTACTTTGGAACACCTGCTACAGCTTTATTGCTGTAGTCTTCTGTACCTGTTGCCAAAACCGTTTTTTGAATGGTAAAATTATCACCATATTTAAAATTGGAATAAGTTAAGTTAGCGAATGGACGGAGAGAAGTAAAGAAGCCTCTATTTGATTTAATTGCTTCGTATCTTACTATAGCTTCAATACCCTTGTGCGTTTGCTTGCCGCCATTAACCATGTATGAATACAATGTTGTAGTTGAAGAAACAGGCGATACAACAGAAACTGTTGTCATTTTATCAGAAAAAACAGCATTAAAATATGCCAGCTCATAGGTAAGCCTTCTTTCAACTAACTGACCTTTTGTTCCAATTTCTAACTGGCTTCCTTTTTCTGGTTTAAGTCCGTCGTTCACCCTTGCAGCAGATGGAACTGCACTGGAACCACTGCCATAACTTGGCACAACAATATAAAAGTATGAACTTACTGGTGCTTTGTAACCCTGGCTGTATGAAGCATACACAGAAAAGTTTTTATTGAAAACTTTATTAACAGCTAAATATGGAGATACCATATTGGTGTAATTTTTTTCAAAATGAGCAGGCTTTGTTGCGGTGGCAGCATTAAACCTGTCGTCTAAGGATATTTTCATTGTGCTTGAACCAAGGCCTGCTGCAAACGAAAGCCCTTTATTTAAGGCTAATGTCCATTGAGTAAATAATGATGCTGTTTTGCTTACATAAAAGAGGTTAGATGTTGCAGCGTTAACAACCCAAAAAGGATAAGTGCCGTTTTTGTAACTGTTAACTGTAATATAAGATGCAGTTGGGTTAACCGCAGTATCAAATGGGCTGGCCTTCATACTGTAACCAACAACTTGTGCATTTTGCGCCTGCAACTCCACACCTGTAATACCACTTAAGGTAATATTGTTTTCTAAATTGAATTTGGTATTAAATACTGAGCGAAGCCCGTAATTAGTGGTATTTTTATCAGACCATCCGCCGGCACTGCTTGCATCACTTTGAAAGCCTGTACCAAAAACAGTGGTGCTGTTACTTATATTGTTAGTGAAATTATAAGTGTGTCCTACTCCCAGTCTGAATGTGCGGACAGCACTATGTGCATTTCTTCTTATGTATTCCACATTGCCGCTGTAATCATCGTTTTGGTACTGTGCTAATGTAAGTTCGCCAATGCGCTCATCGTAACTGTTACTGTAACCAGCGTAAACATTTACTGATTGTTTTGCATTGGCAGTAAAGTCGCCAATAAAGTTTACAAAATCTTTTTTTGATGCATTATGCCATGAATAACCGTCTGTTTTTTGGTGGCCATAATTTATCATTACGGAAGCTTTTTCTTTTCCAATTAAAATAGATGATGTGCTGCGTACCATTCCATAGCTTCCAAGCATTACTTCCTGGCTAACTGAAGTTTTACCAGGTGGGGCTTTTATAGTACTGAGGTTTACTGCACCCGCAATTGCAAGGCCGTATAAAGTGCCGGCAGGCCCCTTGGCAATTTCTACATTACCAATAGAGGCATAATCAATGTCATCAAAAGTTGTAATGCCTTCCGCATCAGTTACCGGAATTCCGTTTAAATACAATTTATAACCCTGCCCGTCAAAATTGCTGCTTACGCCTCTTGTTCCCCTGGAGCCGTTGCCATAGCCACGAATATTAAACTGCTGACCCCCGCCAACACTTCTCCTGTTCATAATTACGCCGGGCACATTTGTTTGAATGGCATCGTCTAAAAATAAACCATTACCTCTTTTTAATTCTACAGGCGTAAGTTTTGTAATGGACGATGGCTGGTATAATAAAGATTTGTTTTGACTGGAGGTAGCTGTAACTTCCACTTCTCCTAATGTACCGGCTGCAGGGGTAAGATTTACCATCAAGTCCTCATCACAGTTTTTAATGAATACTGTTTTGGTTTCATATCCAATATGCGAAATGACAATTTTGTTTGTTTTTCCACAGTCAATACTAAAAACACCATCAGCTGAGGTTACAGAACCAAATTTGCCGTTGAAAGAAATGGTTGCATTGGCAAGAACGCTTCCGGTAGCGGCATCAGATACTTTGCCCTGTAATTTTTTTTGGGCAAAACTGGCGCTGATAATAAAAAAAGATGCTGTAACAAGTATAATAAATTGTTTCATAATAAAATTAATTGGTTAGCCTGCAACCTGCTTAAAGCAAAATGAGCAGACGTATAAATAATGAATAAAAGTGCACAAGCTTCTCCAAGCAAGCACTCAGGTTGTTTAAAAATAAAATAATTAAAAAATCAGCAAGGAAATTGCCGGGGGGGCTGCATAATACCAGACAGGTAAGTTGTGGTGATACTTTCGTTTAAGGGAACAAACTGTTTATAAACTGAAAAACTCCCGGGATTGCAATTAAAATTGATATTGCAATAATACAATTGCTGAAAAAGCAACTTTAGCAGAACAGGATTGCCAGAAGTGTTTTGCTTTTTCCCTCCTTCAGTAATTATTTTTGATGCCTGGTTTGCAAGGTCCTCTTCTTTTTCATCATAAAAACCAGTAAGGGTAATAGTGGCGCTGTTTATTTTATACTGCTTCACATCAAAAAGCCTGCCTCTCACAGTTGCCTCTTTATTCAGAGATACCCACTTAAAATCTGTTAGAGATACTGTAATTGTTTCAACTGAAACGCTTTCGGCCTCGCTTTGCATGTGCCACTGTACTATTTTTTGCTTTATACCAAAAAAAGCACCTAAAATCAGGGGCACTGCAATAATAATCAGCAGTAAAAAATGTTGTATTTTTTTTAAAAGCAGCAGCATTGGTTGGTTTGTAAAGATACGCCAAACTTTTTCAGAAAACATATAATTAAAGCAATGCCAAGGAATTTTCTAAAAATACAAAATGAATAAATTTCAGACAGTTATTTACTGGGTTCCTGCGGTGCTTTTTGCGGTCTTTTCAGGCTGTCCTCGGGGTATTGTGCCTTTATACTGTCCCGCAAGGTTGTTACCCAACCGGCCACAGCCAGTTTTTGTTGCTCGTTTAATTTAGCATTTGTATGAATGAGTGTATAAGAACTTAATGGCATATCGCCTTCTTTTACTTCTTTATTAATTTCTTCCAGCTTGCGGTATTGCCTTCCAATGCGGTAGGATGCAAACTCAGAAAAGTTCAACTCATTTTTCCCTTCATCTATATGATCTTTTAACCACCAGGCCACTGGTTGTATATTATTATACCAAGGGTAATTGGTATTGTTACTGTGGCAGTCATAACAGCTGGTTTTTAAAATTTGTTGAACGTCTTGTGGTACGGCATATTTAGTGGTTATGTCATTAGCACTAATTCCAGAAGAAATGTTCTTCCCAGGACGGAAGAATTGTATAATAATAAATGCAGCCAGTAATACAAGCAGCAGGCGTTTGAAAAATTTTTTCATGATTGGTGTTTAGGTTAAATCAAAATATCCCCGGTCATTTCTTTTGGTATGGGTAATTGCATCATTGTTAAAATTGATGGCGCTATATCTCCCAATTTACCATTTTTTACAGTTCCTTTCCATTCATTATCTATTACAAATAGCGGCACCAGGTTTAGTGTATGTGCAGTGTTAGGGGTACCGTCTTCGTTAATTTCATAATCAGCATTACCATGATCAGCAGTTAAAAAAATGCAGTAATCTTGTTTTAATGCTGCGGTTACCACCCTTTGCACACAGGTATCAACTGTTTCTACTGCTTTAATTACGGCTTCCCATACACCGGTATGCCCCACCATATCTGCATTTGCAAAATTAAGACAGATAAAATCGGTTGGAGCTGTTTCAATTTCTTTTACAATGGCATCTGTAACTTCAAATGCACTCATCTCCGGCTTTAAATCGTATGTGGCTACTTTAGGTGATTGTACCATAATCCTGTTCTCGCCTTTGAAGGGTACTTCTCTGCCACCACTGAAAAAGAAACTTACATGCGGGTATTTTTCTGTTTCTGCAATGCGTATTTGCGTTTTACCATTTTGCTCCAGTATTTCGCCGAGTGTGTTTTTCAGGTCGTCATTTTCAAAAATAACATGCACGTTTTTATAAGTAGCATCATATTGTGTCATTGTGGTATAGTCAAGCTGTAACGGGTGCATGCCAAATTCAGGGAATGCCTGTTGCGTAAGAGCCTGGGTAATTTCCCTGCAGCGGTCTGTGCGGAAGTTGAAACAAAGCACCACATCGCCTTCTTTTATCTTTCCATCCACATTTGCATTGATGATGGGTTTAATAAATTCATCCGTTACATTTTCCTCGTAGGAGTTTTTAACGGAAGCCAGCATATCAGTTGAAGCAACCCCGGTACCATTCACCAGCGCATCATACGCAAGTTTTACACGCTCCCATCTTTTATCCCTGTCCATAGCATAGTAACGGCCGGTTATGGTTGCAATTTTTCCGGTGCTTGCTGTTAAGTGATTTTGCAGTTCAGTCAAAAAACCTAAACCACTTTTTGGGTCTGTATCACGGCCATCTGTAAAAGCATGTATCATTACATTTTCCAGCCCGTTGTCTTTACAAACAGAGGCAATAGCTTTTACATGATTAATATGTGAATGCACCCCGCCATCACTTACCAGCCCAAGCAGATGCAGTGTTTTATTGTTGTTTTTTGCATGATGGATGGCATTAAGCAGTATTTCATTTTTCTGAAACTCTCCACTACGGATAGCCACATTAATGCGCTGCAGTTCCTGGTAAACAATACGCCCTGCTCCTAAATTAAGGTGGCCAACTTCACTGTTTCCCATTTGCCCATCCGGCAAACCCACAGCTTCTCCGCAGGTAACCAAAGTGGCATTTGGATACTTTGTATATAACGAACTTACAAATGGCGTTTTGGCATGTTGAATAGCGTCGCTTGAGTAAACTTTTCCTAAACCCCATCCATCCATGATGATCAAAATAACTTTCTTGTTTTTCATCTTTAAGTCTTTGTCTTTTATCAATTTTTTGCGTTGGTAAAACTACTTTATTTGCAACGATTTGCCTTAGAAAAGCCACTTATTATGTGGATAATTTGCGCAAACGACAGTCATTTTAACACAGGTTGGCATAATTTTAGCAAAATTTACAGCAGTTTAAAGAACCTTATATGAAGCGATTTTTTACCCTTATAACATTAGCCGCTGTTTTTTCATCATTCACGGCATTTATAAGTATTGATGAAGTGGTTGCAGCCCTAAAAGGTGGTGATGCAGCTGCCGTAGCCAGGCACTTTGATAATACTGTGGAGCTGACCATGCCGGATAAAAGCAATAATTACAGTAAAAGCCAGGCAGAAATGGTACTAAAGGATTTTTTCAGCACAAATGGTGTTAAAGACTTCCAGGTAATACATAAAGGCGAAAATGCCGGCTCCCAATATTGCATTGGTACACTGGTAACAAAAAATGGCTCTTTCCGCACTACTGTTTTTATGAAACAAAAAAACGACAAACAGTTGCTGCAGGAGATTCGGTTTGAAAACAGATAATTCCTGTCAATCAATAAGCAAGGCCCCGGGATTAATTTTCCGGGGCCTTGTATTTTAGTTCTTTCTTAGCTTTGCCAGCATGATTAACTATGATGAAATGCTTGAGCAGCTGATAAAAAATGCACTGGCAGAAGATATTGGTGACGGCGACCACAGCACCCTTAGCAGCATTGATGCTGCGGCAAAAGGTAAAGCTGTTTTAAAAATTAAACAAAATGGAATTCTGGCAGGCATGCATGTGGCGGAAAAGATATTTCGCTACATGCAGCCCGGTGTTGTATTCGCTGCATATAAAAAAGATGGTGACAGAATGGTGTTTGGAGAAGTTGCTTTTGATGTGGAAGCAAATGTGCATACTATTTTGCAGTGCGAACGATTGGTGTTGAATACTATGCAGCGGATGAGCGGCATTGCCACTTTAACCAGTCAATATGTTGACAAATTGAGAGGGTATCATACCCAATTGCTGGATACAAGAAAAACAACACCTAATTTCAGGTTGCTGGAAAAAGAAGCCGTAAAAATTGGCGGAGGCGTAAACCATCGTTTTGGATTGTTTGATATGATTATGCTGAAAGATAACCATATTGATTATTGCGGTGGTATTGAAAAAGCCATTGAAAAGGCATACCGCTACGTGCAGGATAAAAAACCGGGATTAAAAATTGAAGTGGAAACAAGAAGTATTGAAGATGTAAAAAAAGTTATAGCTACCGGAAAAATTAACCGCATAATGCTGGATAACTTTACTCCTGAATTGATAAAAGAGGCTTTACTGCTGATTGATGGCAGATATGAAACGGAGGCAAGCGGAGGTATTAATCTTGATAATATTGAGCAATATGCAGCAACGGGTGTTGACTATATCAGCAGCGGGGCTGTAATACACCAGGCAAAAAGCCTTGACCTGAGTTTGAAGGCAAAAACTATTTAAACTATGAGCAAAAAAATAAAATCATTAAGTGGTTTGGGTGGTCTTGTTTATTCCACCGATCCTGATTTTAAAATAAAGGAAGAAGTGACTGAAACGGAAACACTGTTACCTGCCAACCAGCCATTACGTATAAGGCTAGATACTAAACACAGGGCCGGAAAGGCGGTTACTTTAATAACAGGCTTTGAGGGTAAAACATCCGATGCCGAGGAGCTGGGCAAAAAATTAAAAACTTTTTGCGGCACCGGGGGAAGTGTAAAAGACGGAGAAATAATTGTACAGGGCGATAACAGGGAAAAAGTGATGCAATGGTTGCAAAAAAATGGCTATAAATCTGCTAAACGGATTTAGCCGGTCAAATTTTTTCCTCTTTAAAGCTTAAAGCCCCGCTGGGGCATTTTTTTATTTGCTCTTTTATTTGGTCAGCTTCTGCCTGTGTTACATCTATCCATGGCCTGCGGCGGGGATTAAATACATTCAGTAAGCCTTTGGCGCAAATTCCGGAGTGAATACAGATTTCAGGTTTCCATATTACAGTAAGATTATCTTTTTTATAGGTATGGGTTGATAAAGGCATGACGGTATATTTTGAACACTAATGTAACCAAAAATTTTCTTGTTATATTTACATAAACCTTCAATATGGTTTCTAAAATTTCACAGGGCATAAAAATTACAGTGGAAACATTTTATCAGCCGGATTATAGTAACCCGGTTAATAATGAGTTTATGTTTGCCTATAAAATAATTATAGAAAACCATAATACCTATCCTGTAAAATTACTCAGCCGCCACTGGTATATTTATGACAGTAACGGAAGCCTGCGTGAGGTGGAAGGAGAAGGAGTGGTGGGAGTGCAACCGCAAATTAACCCCGGGGAACAATATCAATACATCAGCGGTTGTAACCTGCGTACAGAAATGGGCAAAATGCATGGCACTTACCTGATGGAAAATGTCAATAATAAAAAAAACTTCACGGCTGTAGTTCCATCTTTCCAAATGACGTGTCCGTCAAAACTCAACTAAAGCTTGCACTGTCCGTTTTATACACTATCTTTAACCGTTACGTGTAATATTCACTTTTAACGATTAAATATTTCTGTGAAATAATATATAAAAACGGCCAGCCGTTTCCTTAAAACCAATATGTCAAAAGTTACATTTTCAAACAAAAACAACGAATTTTTTCACAGCCTTAAAACGGCTGTTGACGCTTATTTTACTTCTAAGCACATGAAAAAAACAGGCGACTGGCGGTTGTTTTCTAAAACAATAATACTTGTTGGCGTTGCTGTAACAAGTTACCTGTTGTTGCTCTTTGCAAGCCTGCCTACGGCTGCAGCACTTGTCATTTGTGCGGTGCTGGGCTTTTCTCTTGCAGGTATTGGCTTTAGTGTTATGCACGACGCCTGCCATGGTAGTTACAGCACAAAAAATTGGGTAAACGAAACACTGGGTATGACGTTGAATGCACTAGGTGGCAACGCTTTTTTCTGGAAGCAAAAACACAATATCATCCATCATACTTACACAAACATAGATGGTGTGGATGATGATATTGCCAAAAGCCCACTGATACGCCAGTGCGATTCGCAAAAATGGGTGCCTGCGCATAAAGTGCAACATTTATACCTGCCATTAGTATATGCCATTACCAGCCTTGCATGGACGTTTATTATGGATTTTGTAAAATACTTTGGCCGCCATATCAGCGGTACATCTGCCTGGAAAATGAAGCCCTATAATCATTTTGTATTCTGGCTCAGCAAAATACTTTACCTGTTTTTTTATGTGGCCCTGCCTGTTTATTTGGTTGGATTCAAAGCCTGGCTTGCTGGATATTTAGTAGTGCAGGTTTGTTTGGGTTTTACACTGGCAATTGTATTTCAGTTAGCACATGTGGTAGAAAAAACCGAGTTTGAATATGTACCGATGGATACAGAAAAACATCTTGAAACAGCATGGGCAGAACACCAGTTAAAAACTACAGCCAATTTCGCCATGGATAATAAACTCATCAACTGGTTTGTTGGGGGGCTTAATTTCCAGGTAGAGCATCACCTGTTTCCCCGTGTCAGCCATATTCACTACCCAGCCATCAGTAAAATTGTGCAGGAAAAATGCAGGGAGTTTAATATGCCTTATCATTATTACAATACCATGAGCGGTGCTGTTGCATCTCACTTCAGGTTTATGAAATATCTTGGAAAAAAACCGGCTACAGCTTAGGGCTTGTATTTAGCTGACTGGAACAAGGCATCTGCATCCATTGTCATTAGCTGGCGCAGCGTGGTTTTTTCATTTTCGGCCATATATTTTTTTACAATTTGCCAGCCGGCAAAAGAGCCGATATTGCCAGGAGATGCATCGCCGAGCTCCTGAGTTTTGGGGGACTCTCCAACATAATTTTTGATAACATTTTCATCTATTGTTTGCAACAGGTTATTCTGAACAAACAGGTTCCATATTTCTTTTTCGTGTTGGTAGGATTGCTTTAATTGCTCCGCTGTATAACCAATCAATTTATTTTCATCTGCTTCCGGCATTAATTTCTGCAGCAGGTAAAGCCTCTTGCCTTTTTCCACCATTTGTTGCACCAGGGGCCTGTCGTCGTTTTTTTCAGGGTATAAATCGAGTATAATATTCTTGATACAGTTTATGGAAATATACCCAGGCTCAAAGCGGTTGCTGATATAAGACGGGTATGTTTGCTGTACTAAATCGCTTTGGTATAAGGAGAAATTTTTTCCAAGGTGCAACTGTAATCCTATAATCAGCGCATCATCAGAAAGAATATCGCCATAACCATTAAGAGGCCCGATGTAAGTAATAATTTTTTCGGGTACTTTATAATCAGGGAAATAATACTTTACAAATTGCAGCCCTTTTTTTATTTCAGTTTCATAAGGTGTAAAATCTTTAAAAACAATTTCAGCTGTGTCAAATACATTTTTATAAGCCGTTACAAAACCTCTAACATATGCCGCAGTGCTGTCGGTGCTCCATTTGGGGTCGGTTCCCAATATTTCAAAAAGAAAATTTTCTCCAAAGGAAGGATATGCAGCAATCAGCTTATCAAGCTTTGTACTATAGTTAACGGTATCAAGCCTGAACAAATCCTTTTCAAAATGGCTGGTACTTAAAGGTATTTTGATGTTTGAAACATCCGGCGTTTTTTTACCACTGTTACAGGATGCAACAGCACACATGCATAAGAGCGCAATAATTATTCTCATTTACTTAAGTTAACTTTACATTACAAAGAAACGCATCATTTTCCAAACATAAAGTTAAGCCCGTTACGGGTGGGTATATGAAAATTTTTTTAGCACAGCAAAACTATCACATCGGCAATTTTGAAAGTAATACACAAAAAATTATTTGTGCTATTGATGAGGCCAAAAAACAAGGAGGTGATATTATTCTCTTCAGCGAACTGAGTATATGTGGGTATGCACCAAAAGATTTCCTGGAGTTTGACGACTTTATTAATAAATGTTATAAAGCTATTGACGAAATAAGGCAGCACGCCGACACTATTGCTGTTTTGGTAGGTGCACCCGACCGAAATCCTGTTCGTGAAGGAAAAGACCTGTTTAATGCAGCCTATTTTTTATTTGAAAAGGAAGTTAAGGCAGTCGTTCATAAAACCTGCCTGCCCAATTACGATGTATTTGACGAATACCGGTACTTTGAGCCTGCGTACGAGTGGAATGTTATACCCTTTAAAGGGAAAAAACTGGCTGTTACCATTTGTGAAGATATCTGGAACCTGGGCGATAACCCCATGTACCGTATTTGCCCAATGGATGAACTGATGAAACAGCAACCGGATGTGATGCTGAATTTATCTGCCTCTCCGTTTGATTATACACACGACGAAGACCGGAAAGCAACTATAAAGGCAAACGTAACAAAATACAAGCTGCCTTTGTTCTATTGCAATGCAGTGGGCAGCCAAACGGAAGTGGTTTTTGACGGTGCTTCGCTGGTTTTTGACAAAGATGCTAATCTCTGCGGTGCATTGCCGATGTTTGAATCAAGCCTGCAGTCTTTTGTTTTAAATGAAGATGGAAGTATTGCTGCACCGGTTATTGAACCGGCCAGCCGTGTACCAGACAAAGAGCTTAATCCATTAACGTTTGAAGAAGAACTGAATATTGCACAGGTGCATGATGCGATTGTAATGGGCATAAGAGATTATTTTACCAAGATGGGTTTTACCAAAGCCATTCTGGGAAGCAGTGGCGGGATTGACAGCGCTGTTACACTGGCGCTTGCCTGCACAGCACTGGGAAAAGAGAATGTACGTGCTGTATTGATGCCTTCAGAGTTTTCCACCTCACATTCTGTGGATGATGCTGTGTTGTTAAGTAAGAACCTGGATAACCCTTATGATATCGTTCCGATAAAAAATATTTTTGAGAGTTTTCTTACAGAGCTAAAACCCATTTTCAAAGATCTCCCTTTCAGCATCGCAGAAGAAAATATACAAAGCCGCACACGTGGTAACCTGCTTATGGCCATTGCGAATAAGTTTGGATATATTTTACTGAATACATCTAACAAAAGCGAACTATCAACCGGGTATGGAACATTATATGGAGATATGGCTGGCGGATTGGGTGTGTTGGGTGATTGCTATAAACAACAGGTATATGCGCTGGCAAGGTACATTAACCGTAATGGGGAAATTATCCCGGTAAATATTATTACAAAAGCGCCCAGCGCCGAATTAAGGCCGGGTCAAAAGGACAGCGACTCGTTACCAGATTATGCCATACTGGATAAAATTTTATACCAGTACATTGAACGCCGGCAGGGCCCAAATGAAATAAAAGCACAAGGTTTTGATGCGGCACTGGTTGACCGTGTGCTTAAGATGGTAAATATTAATGAATATAAGCGCAACCAGTTTTGCCCCATCATTCGTATTTCGCCAAAGGCATTTGGTGTTGGCAGGAGGGTGCCGATTGTTGGGAAATATTTAAGTTAATAGCAACAGTTATTTGTTTATGCTGTAATGATCCATTACGGCGGGCAATAACGTAAAAACAATAATAAGCAAGCCTGCAGACGCAATCACTGGCTGCAGCCAAAAATAATTTGCAATAAACTGCTGAATAACAATCCATGCAATTAGTATAACACCTGTGTATAATGAGTAAGCCCATGCCCAGTGCCGTATATGGTATAAATTAATCTTGTTCATCCAATGCGCTGTTGGTTTAAATAAAAGCCCGGCTGCAGTTGCTAATGGAAAAATTCCGTTCGCAAAAAAAAGTAATAAGCCCGGTATTAAGTAGGTTGTAAAACCAGAATGATTAAGCCATCCTGGCTGCATACCCAAAAGCGAACCATCAGGCTTTATTACGAGCATTGAGCCTCCTGCCAAAGCACTAGTGCCTACAATAACATGCAAAGCAACCAGTAAGAAAATGACCAAGGGTTTCTTCATGCTAATATGGATTTATGTTATAAGTGATACTTGAAAGGTTGAATGTGCCGTATACAAAATCTCCATCAGGATAGGTGTAAACAGCTTCGGCAAAAGATGGCAGCCTGAAGCCATTTATCTCTTTATAATTTTTTAAAGGAGTGCTCCAGGTTAGTTGCTGCATACTGCCATTATCCATTTGTGCATACCGGTCGTTGGAAATAAAATTTACCAGTTGCCCTTCGCTGTTAAAAACAAGGGTGGCTTTTACTGTATTTGCATTCACAGTAAAAGATGCTTCTACCGAATCTCCATTTACCCGCAGCCATTCAATCCGTTTGTCAATTAAAGTGGCTGGTGCCATACAGCACATATCGTTAAAGAAAGTTACAGTTTCAGCTATATCCATTTTGTTGCCCTGCTGGTGTTGTACTCTGAACAGGGAAAATAAACGGATATCCATGTATGCTGCGCCACTTTTATAACAGTGATAACCCGCCACCGGAAGATGTATCATAGCAGCGTTCATAAAAAACAACCTGGTGGCTGCATCTGTAAAATTGTGCTGTTCGCTCTTAAACGGCATGTAATTCTGCTGGCTTTTTTTGCGTATGCCGCCGGTAAATTCCACTTTAAAATTCTTGATTTTTGGCTGACCGATACTGTGTGTATAGTGCAGGTATTTTTTAACCGGATCAGGAAGTTGCAGAATGTCTTGTTCAGTAAGAATTGAAGGAGTAAACTGACCACAGTTTTTGATGTAAGCTTTTACATCTTTTGCATAGCGGTGCTCAAACTGCTGGGTTGCCAAACCAATTAAGGCAGTTACAACAATTAAAAGATTAGCTACTGTGCCGTATTTAGCATCCTTCCAAACCATTATTATCAGTACCTGCGAAATAAGTGCTGCAAAAAGAGCAATATAACACCAGCTGTGTTTTTTTAAAACAAGTAATATAGCAGCAAGGGCAAACAGTAAAGCAGTCAGCATCCAGAAGGTGCCGGAGGTTTTAGAAATGATTTTTGTAATGGTTGCAATATTGCCATAACCAAATGCTTTGGCAAAGCCCATGCAATGAATACAGCCATGGATAAGGATGATAAAAGCGGGGAAGTACCGCATAAAGCAGTATTTGTACTGCTAAAGTACCCTTTGTGTACAGAAGGAGTATGACTGCTGGAAGAAAAAGAAATGATATTGGTCAGTATGTGAAACTGCTTATTTAAGACTCAATTATTATATCAAAACTGTGGAGCAGACCTGTTACACCCAGTATTGAAAAACGGCCTTTTAAATACAGTTAATCGAAGGGTTAATTGAATAATTATACGTTGTGCTGAAATCTGCCCATTCAATATTGCTGTTTTCAAATATAGTAACCACAAGATCGCTATGATTGAAAGCGCCGTTACCGGCATCGCAGTAGGTAAAATCTGCTTCCTGCAGTTGCCAGTTTTTGAATACATTTTTTCTCGCCTTTATTTTATAAAATGAACAATGGTTCATGATGCAAGTTTCGAAACTGAAACCAAGCCTGATAGCATTGCAGTCTCCAAACTGCAGTCCAAGCATTTTACAGTCTTTAAATACACATTCCACATGGAAGTTTTTACCAGTTTTTTGCCATACTGAGTTTGCAGCCAGAGAAATGACATTCATTAAATGTATAATTCGACAGGTCTGCATCTGTAAAATTGCAGCCATCAAAATTAAAGTTGTCGTACTCGCCGAAGGACAAGTGTATAATGGGAAAATCATCGTTAGCGAATGTTATGTTTTTTGTAAATGCTGAAGGCATGGTTGATTGAATTGAGATAAATGAAGTGGTGCAGTTCAAGAATAACATAATGGAAATCATTTATCCTCTTTCGTCATTTCGCCACTTATGGTACTTTGCAGGTAAGTAAGCTGGTACCTCATCTTTTTATCATTAATCTCCATAATTTCAACAGTCATTGGTTCTCCCTTTTTAATGAGTTTGGAAGAAGGATCTGATGAACTTTCCAGACGTAATTCATAGGTACAGTCATTTATCCACCTCAATTTGTATATCGACTTATGCTTGTCGGTATAACATGATTCCACAATTCTGTCATTTTCTATCTTATCAAGATATTTTTTGCCATTGGCTGTGTAACTCCATTTGCCGGAAAAGAGATTCCGGCAGTTGCTGTTATCAATAAGCAGGCTTTGAATACTGGTGCTGGGTGCTAAGTCAAATCCTGCTTCTGTTACAAAACCATTCAGTAATTCCTCTATTTGCGCACTATATTTTTTAATCAGGTTTTTAGCAGTAAAACCGAGGAACTGTATGGTTGTTAAAGAATCGGAATAATAATAGTTTATATAATTGAAATTAATTCCTTCAACTGTTGCTTCACTTTCAATTTTCAGAATTTTTAAGCCATTAACTGTTCTGTATTCTTCATTGAGTATTTTGAATGAAGAGGCTGCCTTTTGCATATTTTCCAGTGCTATCTTACGAAGGCTTTTAATATCCATTCCGGTGGGCTCGCACACTACAGTAGCCATAACAGTAGCATTTTCTTTCAATGAAAAAGTGTACTCACCAGCAGCATTAACTGTTGTTTTTTCAAAGCTCCATTTTTTGGGATTCAGCCAAAAACCTGCCTGTGTAAATTTGCTTTTTAATAAAAAAGTCGCATCAGCCGGTTTCTTAAATTCCTTGGTGTTTACCGTTATAGCATCATTGTTTTTTATTGTGTCCACATATTTCCAGGTGCCATTTGCATACAACAGTACTTCATCACCTGAGTCGGTTACTGCTTTTATTTGGGCTGCTGCAGACAGAGAGAGGAAAAGAAAAAAAACTGCTCCAAACTTTTTCAACTTTTTCATAAAAGAAAAACAGGTTTATAAGGGTTAAAAATAATTGCTGCCGGTTGACAGTAATTCAAAAATGAACATGTTAAAGATAATCGGTCTGGGTCACTGCACAAAGCTGAAGCCCTACGTTCATAATAAAAGCCACGGTAATCATTACCGCGGCTTTTAAATTTGATACGCTTATTTGCTACTCCACTTTTAAACCCCAATCAATTCCTTTTAGTGTTGCAGGCACACCATCTATAATCCATTTAGCTGGCTTTGCATCTTTCAACCAGTAATCGAAGAACTGGCCAAGCCGTACGGAAAGGTCCTTGCGGTTACGTCGCTCCACCAGGTTATGATCTTCACCGTTGTATTCCAGCAGCCAAACTTTTTTATTAAGGCGGCGCAATGCAGTAAAGTACTCAATGCCCTGGTACCAGGGTACAGAGCCATCAGCATCATTATGCATAATCAGCAATGGAGTATTTACTTTGTCAGCCGCAAACAAAGGGCTGTTTTTTAAATACAAATCCTGCCGCTGCCAAAGAGTGGCGCCAATACGGCTCTGTGTATGTTCATATTGAAATTGTCGGTTCAGGCCTGTTCCCCAACGTATGCCACCATAAGCACTTGTCATATTGCTTACAGGTGCACCGGCTCCTGCTGCACGGAACATGTTTGTACGTGTAACAAGATAAGCCACCTGGTAACCGCCCCAGCTTTGCCCTTGTATTGCCATTCTCGTGCTGTCTACCCACGGCATTTTAGCTAAATACTTTGCAGCACTTACCACGCTGTTATAAGCGCTTTGGCCTGGTTCGCCTGTTTTGTAATAAATATTCGGATCAAAAATTAAATATTCATTACTTACAAAATAAGGTACGTTAACTGTACTGGCACTTGGTGCAGGGGCCCTGTAACCATACAATCCATCAGCATCCCTTTCATAGAAATAAAATATTACAGGATATTTTTTCTTCGGGTCAAAATTTTCAGGTTTGTATAAAAGGCCTTCGCTCATTTTACCGTCAAACATTTTCCATTTTACAAGTTCAACAGTAAGCCAGTTGTAATCTTTTTGCTGGCTGGCTATATCAGTAAGCGGTGTAAGATCTTTCAAATCAGCCGTGGCATATAATTCACTTTTGCTGATGTCGGCCTTCTGTACAATATATTGCTCTGCATTTTTAGCTTTGATTGGAGTATTAAAACTAAATGGAGCACTGATGATGATGGATGGATCGCCTGGTGCATTTATTTTTTTGGTAAAGAAGCCTTCATACTTACTGTTTTTATTAAAAGAGTTCAGTATAATAGTTTCATCAGGATTGATAAAACGTTTTTCAGGATCGAAACGCAAATAACTGAAGGTAGTTTTGTTTTTGCGGCCAAAACCATTGGTGATATTCACCGGCTCTCCGTTTCCATCAGGATTTACCTGCCAAATATCATATTCATCGTTTATTAAAAAGCTCCCGTCGCTGGCAGTCCAGCCGGTTGTTCCTGCTGCAGAAGGATAATCAGGTACATCATTTTCTGTATCATATAATGGCAGTTTTATTTTACTGCTTACATTTTTTGTAGCTCCTGTTTGCACATTATAAACAAAATATTGTTTTTGAACCGGGTTATACCAGCTTACATATTTGCCTTTGGGCGATGCCTGCGGAAATCCCAGTTCTCCTGTAAATACATTGGCTCTTCTGCCATCGAGTGTGCTAATGATATAAGCATTTTGTTTGCTGCGGCCTTCCCATTGTGACTGGATGCGGTAACCTTTGCTGCTCACCCCCAAAACAAAATCTGCATTGCCTTCATCTACAAGAACAATGCGTTCGGCATCTTCTGCTCCTAACTGCACAATTTTATTTTCACCAGGGCGAACAACAGCCATATAACTCCGGCGCAGCTCCTGGTCTAATTGTTTTAATTGTTGTGGTTGTAAATAGTCATCATTATAATGCCAAACATCAAGCCTGGCCAGTTCAAAATCCACCAGTGTGGTATCTTTCGGAGCTTTAATAGCAGCAGTGCCAAAGAATAATTTCTTGCCGTCTTTGCTAAACAGCAGCTGGGCATTTTCACTTATTGTAGTACCCATTACCATGCCCACTGTATTTTTTTCTGCAATTATTTTTGCACTGTCCTGCCCGGGGGTATAATACCAAAGTTTATAAAACTTCGTTAATGCTTTTGCAACACTGTCCCTTTCGGCAACAAAAGCCAGTTGCAGCCCATCTTCATCAAAGGCATAATTCCTAAAATCATTTCCGCCTTTTAAAACGGTATCTACTTTTTCAGCTTTAAGATTATAGAGCAATACAAGTGCCTTGCTGTTACTGTCTTTACTGTTTTTGGTAGTTTCAATTACAATTGAATTGCCCCTCTTGTCAAAATAATATTCACTTACCATTTTAAAAAGTTTTGTTTTTCCGGAGGTGGTGTTTCTTACTATCAAATCAGTTCCTTCACTTGCAGTGCCGGCAGCCGCTTCATCACCTTCAGCATCTTTATAAACAGTATCCTGCTCTTGCAGCTCATCTTTAGCTTTTTTTATAATTTCCTTTGCAGCTTTTTGCGCTGCCGCAATTACTTGTTCTTTTTCAATGTTGCCTTTAACGGAGTCAATTGATTTTTTAATAACAGAATCGGCAATTTTTACCAGCATGTCCAGTTTTATTTTATTTGAGTCTGGTATGGCAACCTTTGTTTTTCTTGCTGAGGTATCTGGTAAAGGTTTATCCAGGTGGTACGCAATAAAACCACTCCCTTTTTCAGGAGCTTTATAAGTTTTAACCCTTGCAATTTTCAAAACACTGTCTTGCCCAAGTTCAATTATTCCCAACGAATCTTTAGGCATGTCATCAGGGCGTTTCTTTTTAATACGGGCTTGCCTTGTATCCTGGTAAAATGGTTTTATTTTAAAAACAACATACCGGCTGTCTTCTGTAATAGTAGCCGCATAGCCACGGGAAATTATTTTTTTATATTTGGTGGATGGGTTTTGTATTACCAGTTCCCCGTCACCTTCCTGCGGGTTAACCGTGTACACAATAAACTTACCATCGTTACTAATCATGCGTTCGCCCAGGCTTTTCCAGCCATCATATACGGAATGATCCAGTGGTTTTTTTGTTTGAGCAGAAGTGCCAATAGTAATAACCAGTAATGTAAAAAATGAGAATCTTTTCATGCGTTAAGTTTTGGATAAATAAAATTAATGGTAAACAGTCAGACACGGTAACCTTTTATTGCCATAAAATACCGTCCAAAAAAATAACCCGGTAATTGAACCGGGTTAAATAAATTTTTTAATTGAATGGAGCAGAAAGCAACAGGTGGTTTATCCTCCCAAATACGTCTTTAGCAGTTTGCAGCGGGAAGCTGTTCTTAATTTTGTAATGGCTTTATCTTTTATTTGCCTTACTCGTTCCCGGGTAAGATTAAAGCGTTCACCAATATCTTCCAGGCTTAAGGCATGGTCAATGCCGATGCCGAAGAAATAACGGATTACCTCCTTCTGCCTTTCTGATAAAGTATTTAATGAGCGTTCTATTTCCATTTTTAAAGATGCCTTAAAAGCAAGCTCATCATCGGTGCTGATGGCGTTAGGGTTTGCCATAACATCCATCAAGGTGCTTTCTTCTCCATCTGCTAAAGGCTGATCCATACTTACATGGCGCACACCTGAGCTGAGAGTGGAGTTTACTTCTTCAATTTCAAGGTCTAAAAAGGTAGCCAGCTCTTCTGCAGTTGGTTCCCTTTCAAATTCCTGTTCTAACTGTGAATAGGCTTTGCTAATACGGTTAGAAAGTCCTACTTTATTTAAAGGCAGCCTTACAATTCTTGATTGCTCAGCCAATGCCTGTAAAATGCTTTGACGTATCCACCAAACGGCGTACGAAATGAATTTAAAGCCCCGTGTTTCATCAAAACGTTGTGCGGCTTTTATTAACCCAAGATTACCTTCATTAATTAAATCGGGTAATGTTAAACCCTGGTTTTGATATTGCTTGGCCACCGATACCACAAAACGAAGGTTGGCTTTAGTAAGCTTATCCAACGCATGCTGGTCCCCGTTTTTAATACGGATAGCCAGGGAGACCTCTTCTTCTGGAGTTATCAGCTCAACTTTACCAATTTCCTGTAAATATTTCTCTAAACTCTGACTCTCACGATTGGTGATGGACTTAGTGATCTTTAGCTGACGCATGCTCATAAGTCTGCTGTTTTAAAGGTTAGTTCAGAAAATCGTATGGCGGTTAAGGAAATGTTAAAAAATCTGTGAATTATTAACGTAATTTATGGTATTCCAAGTATTCAGCCAAAAAACTTTTTATAATAAACTGTTTTTCAAGTTAAACCTTAAATTAATTTTCGCAAGTGTTACTGTGTATAACTCAAATGAAAATAAACGGTTAAATATTTTGCATCATCCAATATTTTGCTATTATTGCAATGTTCAATAACGGATTTAAAAAAATAGGATGAGTAAGAAAGTTTTATTTACACTTGAATACCCTGTAAGATGTTCGCCCTCTATTTTGTATGAGTTTTTAAGTACGCCAGCCGGTTTACAAGAATGGTTTGCAGATAAAGTAGATGAAAGAGACGGGGTTTTCAGTTTTTCATGGAATGGCACAACAGATAAAGCGGAAATGCTGGAAAGCCTGGAGGATGAATTTGTACGGTTTCACTGGTTACATGCACCCAAAGAGGAATTTTTTGAGCTGGCTATTCAAAAATCGGAAGTTACTAACCAGACAATACTTGTTATAAAAGACTTTGCTGATAAAAAAGAAATTAAAGACCAAAGCCAGCTTTGGGAATACCAGGTTAAAGATCTTTTTCACCGTATAGGTAATTAATCATCCAGAATTTTTAGCAGACCTGTATAACTCTGTTGCAGCAGCAACGGCATATGATTCCATTGCTGCAAAGGGATTTTTTTTGCAATTTTTATAAAGACGTTTCCTGAAAAAATATTCTCAATTTCTTTTTGAGATAAATTTTTAGCGGCTATGTAATTGGATTCATTAAAATGATGCTGCCACTCATCTGTATTTGTGCAGATGAAAAAATCTTCGGTTTGCAGCCAGTTTATGTTTTGCAAAAGTTTATTTTGAAAAGCTTTTAGGTAATGCCCACGCAGGTGTAAAGTGATGCTGAAAAAATTACCCCACCAAAACATTGTGCGGATAGCAAAAATTTTTTCATTGTTAAATAAGCGGGGATAATCCAGCATTAACCAGGGCAGCCCCAGGTAGTTTTCCCCTTTTGATATTTTAGGCGATATTTTTTTTACTTCAAAGGGTAAATCAGATTGATTCAACACCTCTTGTGCATAGGAGGCATGCTGCCCCAATATGTCCAGTGCCTTTTCAATTATTATCCGTTTAGTTAAAATCCAGTTGCTGTCGGTAACCAATTGCATTTCCCCGGCTGAAAGTGTTACTTTTGAATCCTGTTTCATATCCCATACAATATACAACAAACAGGATTGTGGTGTTTACATCGTTACTATGATTAAGAAGTTAGATAAGCTGATAATAAAATCTTTTATTGGCCCTTTTTTAGCCACTTTTTTTATAGCACTGTTTATTTTGCTGATGCAAACCGTGTGGAAGTACATTGATGACCTTGTAGGCAAGGGGCTTGACTTTTGGACTATCGGAAAATTTGTTTGGTACATGAGTGCCACCTTGCTCACACTGGCAATGCCTATCGCCATCCTGCTTTCTTCCATCATGACATTTGGTAATCTTGGCGAAAGCTTTGAATTGGTGGCTATAAAATCATCAGGCATTTCATTATTACGGTTTATGCGCCCGCTGTTATTTATTGCGGTTTTATTGTGTGGTATCACATTTGTTTTTGCAAACTATCTTATACCTGTTGCTTTTTTAAAGTCTACCACGCTGTATAATGACATTATGTATAAAAAACCGGCCTTTGATCTAAAAGAAGGGGTTTTTTATATTCATATTCCCTCTTACGCAATTAAGGTTGGTAAAAAAGATGCCGATGGCAAAACCATACATAACGTGCTTATATATGACCAAACAAACTCCCTGCAGGATAATTGTATCGTAGCCGAAAGTGGTACTATGGAAGTTTCTGCAGACAAAAGATATCTCGAATTTAACCTTCAAAACGGCTACCGATACCAGGAACGTGGTAATGCCGGTGATACGGCCACTGAATATATACGGCTGGGTTTTAAAACATTCAAAAAGCTTTTTGACCTTAGCTCTTTGCAACAGGGAAAAACATCGGAAGAGATGTATAAAAATAATTTCAAGATGAAAAGCATACGGTTGCTTAATTATTCACTTGATTCTTTAACTAAAATGAACGACTCTTTAGATAAAAAACTTTTAGCCGACTTAAATAATTATCTGCATTACGGTAATGTTAACGACAGCTTTTGGAAAAAAGCAGCAGTAAAACCTGTTATGCCTTTGGCTTTTCAAAAAATTGTTCCCGATTCTGCCAGGCTAACAGTATATGAAGCGGCTTTAACAACTGCTAATTTATTTAAATCGTCTTTACAGAATTTATCTGCAGAAATAACCAATAAAAAAGCCGAAATAAAATTTCATAAACTGGAATGGCACCGAAAATTTTCACTCTCTCTGGCTTGCCTGGTATTGTTTTTTATTGGAGCGCCATTAGGCTCTATTATTCGTAAAGGAGGATTAGGAATGCCATTAGTTGTAGCTATAATCTTCTTCCTTATTTTTCATTTACTGAATATGTTTGGAGAAAAGTTTGTAAAGGAAGAAATTACTTCACCATTTACCGGCATGTGGCTGGCTATTTTTGTTTTAATACCGGTAGGTATTTTTCTTACTTATAAAGCCATGCATGACTCACAATTATTTAATAAGGAATTCTATTACCGTGCATTTAAAAATGTACGTACGGTAATGAGTAAATATAAAAAGGAAACAAAATCCGCTAACATTTAAAATTTTTTATTATGCCGGCATCTAAAAAAAGTCGCAGAAAATTTATAAGCGACACCGTTAAAGGCAGTATTGCCACAGGAATCGGCTTAACTGCCGCTGGTTCTTTTCTTCCTGCTGCAACGCAGGCAAAAATTACTGCTGCCGCCCCTTACACCACAGGGTTTAATCAGCAGCCTTTGCCCTATAAATATGATGCGCTGGAAAATGTGATTGACGCCATGACAATGGAAATTCATTACAGTAAACATGCAGCTGCTTACAGCAAAAATGTAAAAGAAGCAGCCGCAGCAGAAATGGTTGACATTGCAAAACCGCTGGAAGATGTGCTTGCAAAAATTTCCAGGTACTCTGCAAAAATGCGCAACAATGGCGGCGGCCATTATAATCATGAATTATTCTGGCAATGCATGCGCCCTAAAACCGAAAATAATATGCCTGCGGGAAAATTACTTGCAGCAGTTGAAACAAGCTTTACGTCTTTTGCAGAATTTAAAAAGCAATTCGCTGCTGCCGGTATGGGCCGTTTTGGCAGTGGCTGGGCATGGTTATATGCTGATGCAGAAAAAAAACTTAAAATAGGAAGCACTCCCAACCAGGACAATCCGCTAATGGACATCAGCGATATTAAGGGAACTCCCTTATTAGGACTTGATGTATGGGAGCATGCCTACTATTTAAAATATCAAAACAAACGGGCAGATTATATTGAAAACTGGTGGCAGGTAGTTAACTGGGACTTTGTATCAGCCCGGTTTACTGCATTATAAAACTTTTCCACCTGCAAGAGTGCCGTTTACCCGTTTAGTAAACGGCATTTTTATTTTCAAAAAAAGCAGTAGCTTTTACAAAAATTTTTCACTGATGAAGCCAAAATTGCCGGGAGTATTTTTGTGTTTGCTGCTTTTCCTGCAACTGCCGGCTTTCTCTCAGTATAAACAACAGGTTGATTCTGCAAAAGTTTTTTCCCTGATTGATAAGGCAGAGGAGTTTTTCACAAAGTCAAACTACGATTCGGCGCTTTATTATTGCACCGCAGCGGAAGATTACAGCAAGCAGAAAAACTATAAGAAGGGCATTCTTTTCTCACTGATTGAAAGAACCGATATATTAATAGATAAAGACGATTTGGCCGGAGCCGAATTGGTGCAGGCAAAAACCATTGCAAACAACCAGCAACCGGGTGACTCATTAGTAAATGCGGTTGCAACCATGCAACTGGCGCAAATAAAAATGTATGGCGATAAAACTGCTGAAGCAATTCTTTTATTTGACAAATGCATCAAAAATTACTTTAGTAATCACCCCTCAAAATATGCAGCGCTGGCTTATAATGACTACGGTTATGTATTAGGCATCAACGGTGAGCCGGATAAAAAGGCAGACAATCTTTTGAAAGCGCTTAACATGTATGAAACCATCAGCCCCAACGATTACAGCCAGCTGGCGGTTACATTAAATAATCTCTCCACGGTATATTATGAAATGAATAACCGGGAAAAAGCTATTGAATATGCAAAGAAATCTTTAGCATACAGGGAAAAAACTGGAGATGTTTTCAAGCTTTCCTTAAACTGCTGCAACCTGAGCCAGCTTTATGTTGGCATCGATAATGAAGAGGCAATCAAATACCAAAAGCTTTGTGTGAAATATGCCGAACAATCAGGCGATGAATCAAGAATGATTCATTCATACATAACATCCTCTCTTATAGCAAGCAGTCAAAATGATACAAAAAAATCTATGGAGTATGAGCAAAAGGTAATTGCTCTGTTAGAAAAAAGCAAAAAAGATCCTGCAATGCTTGCCCGCCGTTATATTTCACTGGGAATGGGCAGCAATACTTTAAAGCAAGATTCGGCTGTTACACTGGAATATTTTACAAAAGCCGAATCTCTCTCCCTGCAGTTAAACCTTAAAGGCAATTTAAAAGACCTGTACCAGCAAATGGCAGTATTTTATAAAAATCATAATGATTATGCTAAGGCATATGAGTTTTATAAAAAACATATACTTTACAGGGACAGCATTGTAAGCAGTACAACAGCAAGTAACATTGCCGAACTGGAAAAGAAATACCAAACGGAAAAAAAAGATCATGAAATTATACAACTGAATGCGGATAAGCGCATCAAGGAACTTCAGATAGAAAAGCAAAATGCTTTGCTGGCTGGCAATATGCTGGAAGCAAAAAAAAAGGAGAATGAAATTGAATTGTTATCCAGGGCAAAAGAATTACAGGAGCTGCGCATTAATCAGCAGGACGAAGAACTGGAAAAGCAAATTTTAGTGGCTAAAACGAATGAGCAGCAGCTGCAGCTTGCAGAAAAGGAAAAACAGTTACAGGAACGTAAACTAAAAAACTCTGAAACGACCCGTAATTTTATTCTTGCCGGTATTGCTCTTCTTGTCCTGCTGGCTTATTTTTTGTTTAACCGGTACCAGCTCAAAAGAAAAATACAGGAACAGGCAGCCTTGCTTCTCGTGAGAAATAATATTGCAAAAGATTTGCACGATGAAATCGGTTCTACTCTTACCAGTATTAAAATTCTTTCCGAAGTTTCCGGAAAGAACATACATAAAGATCAGCAAAAGGCATCTTTGTATATGGAAAAAATTACAGAACAATCATCCGCAGCGCAGCAAGGCATCAGTGATATTGTGTGGGCAATAAAACCAGAAAACGATAAGCTGGAAAATATGGTGATACGCATGAGGGAATATGCAGCACATACACTCGAAAGCAAAGACATAGCAGCAAATATTAAAATTGATGAAAGCCTGTTGCATCAAACTCTTGATATGAGCCAGCGGCGTGACCTCTTACTGATTTTCAGAGAGGCTGTAAACAATATTGCAAAGTATGCCGGCGCCACAGAAGTAAAAATTGCAATAGAAAAACAAAACGGCCAGTTGCAAATGCTCATTCATGATAATGGTAAAGGGTTTAACCCCGACAAAGAAACCTCATCAAACGGAATAAAAAATATGAAAGCAAGGGCTGCGGCTTTAAACGGTTATTTAAGTATTGATTCCGCCCCGGGCAAAGGCACAAGTATCAAATTACTATTGCCTTCATCATAGATAAAATATAAAATTGTTTTGCATGCCAATTAAAATTCTTATTTACGACGATAATGATGCACTGCGTGTTAGTATGGAGGCGTTGGTGGCCGATGATGAAGAACTGGAGCTGGCTGCATTAATGCCTAATGCAGAAACAGTGGAAACGGATATAGCCGACATTAAACCTGATGTGGTGCTGATGGATATTGACATGCCCGGCACCAATGGAGTAGAAGCCGTACGACGGATAAGGAAAATGAACAGCAATATTCCGGTAATAATGCTGACTGTTTTTGATGACAACGAAAATATTTTTAACGCTATTTGTGCAGGGGCATCGGGGTACATCTTAAAAAGATACGCTACAGAAGAGTTGCCCAATGCCATACGAATGGTGCTGGCAGGCGGTGCGCCCATGACAGGTTCAGTTGCAAGAAAAGTATTGTTGATGGTGCCGCAGGCAAAATCGGCAGAGCAGGAAAAGAGCAACCTTACTCAAAAAGAAACCTCCATTTTACAGTTTTTGGTGAACGGCTACAGTTATAAAATGATTGCAGCGGAATTAAAAATAAGCATCGATACCGTTCGTTTTCACATCAAAAAAATATACGACAAACTCCACGTTCACTCTGCTACCGAAGCGGTTTCAAAAGCCATCAAGGACAAGCTGGTATAAAGCCACTACATCATTATGTAGTTGTGCACGGCAGTTGCAGGCAATAGTTTTATGCAAAAATTCGCAAGATGAAAAAACTATTCCTTCTTTTAACGTGCTTTATATTCGTTAAACTATCAACAGCACAGGATTTTGATTTTATTCCGGGTGCTTCTGTAATATTTGAAGACAAGTTTGATGCAGACCCCGTTGGCGACCTTCCGGCTAAATGGAGCACCAGCGGTGATGGGCAGGTGGTAACACTGGACAGGCTGCAGGGTAAGTGGTTTAAAATAACACAACCAACAGCAGTAAGCCCCGAACTTACTGAGGCGCTTCCCGAAAACTGTACTATAGAATTTGATCTCTTTCTTAAAAACACATCGGGTATTGCCCCGCAAATCATGTTTGGCCTTACCACGCTAAGCGATGTGTCTGCTGGTGATGTATACCGTCAGCATATTTGGACGGTACTGCGTGGCTACAATGATAACAGTGTGGTGGACTATGGAAAAACTATCCAGGACCTGGGCAGTAAAAATTTTAAACTAACAGGGTATGTGGGCCGTAAACTGCATGTAAGCATTGCAATAAATAAAACACGTTACCGTGTTTATCTGGATAAACAAAAAATAGTTGACCTTCCTAAACTGCTTACAGCAGAATACAGGAATAATTTTTTTATAGCCAGCGCCGCAGTTATTCCCTCTCCCGAAGAAGGCGTCTACTTTAGTAATGTGCGTATTGCTGGTGCAGATGTGGACGCAAGAAGCCTGCTGATAAAGCAACTGATGGAGCAGGGCAGTGTTGTTACAGACAATATTTCCTTTAATACACAAACCAATGAAGTAACCCCTCAGTCATACCCCACATTGGATACATTAGGCCAGGCAATGACTGCAGATCCAAGCCTTAATATTCAATTAAATGGTACCGAACAAACAGCTGGTGCCAGTGGTGGCTCTCCTGTTTTTAACGAAGAAGCGGTAAAAGCAAAAGTGGATAAGCTAAAAGCTTACCTGGTTGAAAAATTCAACTTAAATGTTGACCGGATTGTTACAAAGGCTTCTGAAAAAGTGAAGACTAAAATGGCCACTGTGAAAAACAGCAAATCAGGCCAGAAGATAAATGGATTTATTACTGAAATAATAAAACTCTGATTAAAATAATATCAAGCATGAGAACTTTTGGAATTATTACAGCAGCGTTATTGCTTTTACACATCAACAGCAGTTTTGTAACCTTTCAGTCATCTGTAAAATCTTCCGGAATGCTGCACTTTAAAAGTAACGGACAGCTGTATGTGGCAGATAATTCACATGCACGTGGTTATGCCCTGCAGCAAAATGGCAGCGCATTTTTAAGAGCAGCCAATACTGAAAATATGATTATTGATGTACAATGGGATAACCTGAAAGCTGCAGGAGAATACATAGTGGTTAAGGATAAAGGGACTGCGCAATTTACTGTGGCGCACAAAACATATTCTTTGCTGCAACAGGGGGATTATGTAAAAATACTGGTGAGCAGCATAAAATCCTCAGGTGCCTTTTTGCTGCTTCAGGGGAAGTTTGAAGCAAAACTGCATGATAAGAATGGTAACGAACTGAATGTTACAGAAGGCCGTTTTGAGACGTTTAATTTGTAGTGTTTAAACCTAAAATGATAAACATGAAAAGAATAATTGCCGTCATTGTTGCTGTATTGATCTGTATGCACGGGATTGCGCAAATACCCGGGCCAGTAACAGTAAAGCCAGGGCAAAAACCTTTGCCGCGTAATTTAAAAGTTGTTACAAAAGCCAACCTCTCTATATCAGCACTTAGTTTATTATCGGCTACCGGAGGTAATGACCGGTGGGATATTAAATTAGCTGTAACCATTAAAAACAGCGGAGGACTAAAAACACCTGAATGCAAAATAAGAGCCATGGCACAAAATGCTGCTGCAGCTTCAAACCCCTGGAAAGAACTGGCAATATTTGATTTGCCTGCTTTAAACCCGGGTGGATCTTTGACCAGGGAATACCATATTCTTGACAAGGCATGGATAATGCATAAAATACCGGTATTTAATTTAAAGCTGGAAGCTGATTATGGTAACCATGTGGATGAATCCTCAGAGAGCGATAACGAGTCTGCTGTAATACGTATCAGCGATACACAATAATTTTTAAACAATACTGCGGGCATTACATGAATATGTAGTTGACCGGCATTCTCTTTTTTTAAATTTTTGCTTTACAAATTCAAATAAGAAAAAATGAAAAAGATTATTACATTATGCTGTACCTTTTCCATTGCAGCAATATTTACATCGCTGCAATCTTTTGCAGGCACATTGCCATCGGCGGCAGATACAATTGTTGATGTTCCGGCGTCTGCCATCGGCCCTTTCTGTCCAAAAAAATTAGTGGCAGGCGACAGGGATTTTAATGGCCATGGTCCCGAAGTTTGGGCAAGTGTGAAAATTACTTACAGCCGTACAGCTGTTGTAGCCACCCTTCAATTCAGGGCTAAAGAAACTCCCGGCGGCGATAATAGTGAAACTAACGGTGTTACACTAAAAGTATTGTACTCTGCACCCCGTGGCTTTTATATAACAGAAGTAATGGGTGGAAAAAATGCTGAAGTGCATTATGTAAGTAAACCGGGCACAGGTACTTTTAAGTTTAATGCTGGCAGACTTGCAAGCACTTTAAATAGTAATGCAGGTGCGGTAACAGATATAAATGACGGCCTGGTTTCTTTGTGGGAAATTACCGGAGATACCCCGGGCCCGGATATTAGCGACGATGATTACTGTGATGATGATACCCGTATAAATGTAATGCTGAATAAATTCAAAGTAAAACTTCATAAAACAGACGCAGCACAAGGTATACAAACAATCAAGCTGGAAGATATTAATGAGTGGCTGGTGCCACACCTTACCCGTGGCGACCGTGAATTTGACGGACATGGTCCAAGAATTAAATCAGAAGTTAAATTGCGTATTGCTGATAATGGTACAAAACTATATGCGGATGTTACTTTTTGGGCACAAGAAACTGTACAGGATTGGAGCACTGCAGAAGGCAGCTGGAGTAAGCTGGTATATGAAGCGCCTTATGGTAAAAAAATTGTTGAAATACTTTCAGACAAAGCTTCCCGTACACAATTTATCAGCCCTCCCGGTGGTTTCCAGTTTCTGGTACCGGGTGCAGATGTTGCCAAAGTTTTATACAGTTTTTTAGATGCTGCTCAAATACCTGCCAATGTTTTAGCTATGCATGGTATTGCCACACCCAATAAGGATGCTATGGCACAACTGGTAAAAGGGGCAATTGACCATGGCAACACAGTAGTACAGGTGCCGGCGGTAGAGGGTACATTGGTAAAGTTTTTCCATATAGTGGGTGATACAGGCGGTGCTGATATTAGTGATGACGACAACGGTAATGACGATACACGTATTGTGAAGATTGAATTCTTTCCTGTAAAAGTAAGAATGGAATAAGGTGGTAACCGGCATAATACCCGGCAGTAAAGTGCCGGCGTTGCAACGATAATAAATTACTTGTTCTAAAATGGTATCTTCAGTAAATGAAAAAACTGCTGATACCATTTTTTATTTTAGGCACCATTGCTATGATAATAGTTATGGGAAAAACCGGTAAGCCATTAAAAACAACTTCCACTCCTGCAGGAATTTTAAATCTGGAGTTTGCATTCAGTAAAAAAAATGTTGACAGTGTTTTTAAAGGGTGGCAAATAAACACCCCATCAAGTAAAATCGATACTGCCAAAACAAATACATACTGGGATTTCCTGTTTATCGTTTTTTACTCGGGGCTTTTGTTTTTATGGAGCAGGAAATTGTCCGGTACATACAGAGATGGCACCGGTTTTAATAAAGCCGGAAAACTAATTGCAAAACTGGCGTTGGCGGCTGGTATGCTGGATATAATTGAAAATATATGCATGCTGCAATCGCTGAGTGGCAATGTTACCGATGGTTTTGCCATTACTGCCACCATTTGTGCTTCTGTTAAATTTACATTTGCATTAATTGCAGTAATGTATGTTTTTATCTCCCTTCCGCTCTCAGCGTATGCAAAATTCCGCAACGGTTAAAATAGGCTCAGCCTCTGCACAAACGTAACCATGCTTAAACTTTGGGGGCTACAATTATGCAAAGGCTGATAAATCAAAGTGACTTTCACTGCTGAAGATCACAAACAATCTGCAGCAAATTTATCCATAGCAGTATTATCAATGCGTTACCCAATCTTTAAAATTTTGCAAAAATATTTTCAGCTAAAAAAGAACTACTTTTATTCCTCATTTTTATTCTTAATTCCTAATTAAATTATATGCAAGCCTGGAAAGATTATCAAGCACAGCACAAAGACCGTTTCTTAAACGAATTGCTCGATTTATTGCGCATACCAAGTATAAGCGCTAAAAGCGAACACAAAGCCGATATGCAAAAATGCGCTGAAGCTGTAAAAGCACGCCTGCTGGAGGCCGGAGTTGATAAAGCAGAAATTTACCCCACCGACGGACATCCATTGGTTTACGGCGAAAAAATAATTGATGCGTCAAAACCTACCGTTTTAGTATATGGACATTATGATGTGCAACCAGCAGAACCGTTAGAGCTTTGGAAAAGCGGACCTTTTGAACCGGTAATTGTTGATGGTAAAATTTTTGCCCGTGGCAGTTGCGACGACAAAGGCCAGTTTTACATGCATGTGAAAGCACTGGAAACAATGGTAAAAACCAATACACTTACCACCAACATTAAATTTTGTATTGAAGGAGAAGAAGAAGTGGGCAGCCCTAATTTGGGAAAGTTTGTTGCTTCGCATAAAGACTTGCTGAAAGCCGATGTTATTTTAATAAGCGATACCGCCATGCTGAGCCTGGATACACCCAGTATTGATATTGGCGTACGTGGTTTAAGTTATATTGAAGTGGAAGTAACCGGCCCCAACCGGGATTTGCATAGTGGTGTTTATGGTGGCGCCGTAGCTAACCCGGCAACCATCCTGGCAAAAATGATTGCCACATTGCACGATGAAAATAATCATATTACCATTCCCGGTTTTTACGATGATGTGGTGGAAGCAACACCCGAAGAGCGTAAACTGATGGCAGCAGCGCCTTTCAACGAAAAAGAATATGCAGATGATTTGGGAGTAAAAGAATTGTGCGGCGAAAAAGGATTTACCACCAACGAACGTACCGGCATCAGGCCAACGATGGAAGTAAACGGTATTTGGGGCGGTTACCAGGGCGAAGGAGCCAAGACAGTATTGCCATCAAAAGCCAGCGCAAAAATCTCTGCAAGGCTGGTGCCTAATCAATCATCAGTAAAAATTACAGAAATGCTGTTGAATTATTTCCGTAAAATAGCGCCGGCATCTGTAACGGTAAATGCATTTGAACATCATGGTGGTGAGCCTTACATGACACCTATTGACAGTAAAGCATACAAAGCGGCAGCGGCAGCTGTAAAAGATACTTTTGGTAAAGAAGTAATACCGGTACGTGGCGGCGGCAGTATTCCTATTTGTGCATTGTTTGAAAAAGAACTGGGTATTAAAATCGTATTCATGGGCTTTGGGCTGGACAGTGATAACCTGCATAGCCCGAATGAAAAATTTAACCTGGATAATTTTTATAAAGGCATTGAAACAATTCCTTACTTCCATAAGCATTTTGCAGAAATGTAATGGGGAAGTAAAGAACAAAACTGACAAATGGCGCTTCAGGAAGGCGCCATTTTATTTATCCGGCATAATAAGTAATTCAATAAAATTTTCTTTACGAACTTCGCAGCATGACCAACCGCCAGCTTTTTTTAACTCATGTAGGCCAAACATCCGATGCACCTTTAGCACTTGAAATTGTAAAAGCAAGCGGATGCAAATTGATTGACGCATCTGGCAAGGAATATATTGATTTAATTGGTGGCATCAGTGTGTGTAATGTGGGGCACAGGCATCCGGCGGTAACAGAAGCCATAAAAAAACAGCTGGATGATTACCTGCACATAATGGTTTATGGTGAACTGGTTCAAAGCCCGCAGGTACAGTATGCCAAATTACTTACTGATAATTTACCGTCATCACTCAACAGTGTTTTTTATACTGCCAGCGGCAGCGAAGCTACAGAAGGCGCTATGAAACTGGCTAAGCGGTTTACCGGCCGCACACAAATCATATCGTTTAAAAATTCTTATCATGGCAGCACACAGGGCTCGTTAAGTATAATGGGAGATGAATACTGGAGAAATGCTTTTCGCCCCTTATTGCCGGGTACTGTGCAGTTGCGGTACAATTCATTTGAAGATTTAGAAAATATTACTGAAGAAACGGCTTGTGTAATTGCAGAAACCGTTCAGGCCGAAGCTGGTGTTATTGTTCCCAAAGATGGCTGGTTAAAAGCATTGCGGGAAAAATGTACTGCAACAGGAACTTTGATGGTGCTGGATGAAATACAGTGTGGCTTTGGCCGCAACGGTTCTTTATGGGCATTTGAAAAGTTTGATGTTGTACCTGATGTGTTACTGCTGGGGAAAGCTTTAGGCGGTGGGATGCCATTAGGTGCTTTTGTGGCGGATAAAAAAATAATGCAAAGCCTTGCGCATAATCCTGTGCTGGGGCATATCAATACTTTTGGTGGCCACCCGGTTTGTTGTGCAGCCGGTATGGCAGCGATGCAGGTTTTATTAAATGAAAAACTCGTAAACGGGGTTAAGGAAAAAGAAGCGCTTTTCGTTTCCCTGCTTCAGCATAAAAAAATAAAAGCGGTACGCAGTTGTGGTTTAATGATAGCGGTGGAGTTTGAAAGTTTTGAAATAAATAAGACAGTTATTGATAAGCTGATAGAGCAAGGTGTTTTTACTGATTGGTTTTTATTTGCATCAAACTGTTTGCGTATTGTTCCCCCGTTAATTATTTCAACCGGCGAAATTAAATCTGCCTGTTCTCAAATTGCGGCCGTACTAAATACTTTATAAAACCCAATGAAAAAACTTGTCCGCATTTTATTAAAAACTGTTGCAGTTGTTTCAGCTTTGTATTTATTATTGCTGATACCTGATGCAGAAAATAACCCATCTGAAAAATTAAAACCAAATGGACACATTCCATTCTTTTGGAACAGGGATTCACTTTGGCAACAAACTGAAAATAATTTCCGCAGTGCACGCCATATGCCGGCATTGCAGCTGGATTCAATAATTGAGAACTATCAGAATTCTATTTCTGAAAAATTTGACCAGGTTAGTGCAAGCGCTGTTTCTGCCGATGATGCAAGACTGGCTGCAATAGAAAACGAATTTTTTAATGCTGCCGCTTATGTTGCTGCAAAACCAGCAGCGATGAACTGGTATTTGCAGTACAGCAATTTACTGCGCAGTTATATCAAAACACAATCCCGGCAATGGAATGTAAAAGATACCGCAGTAAAAAACAATTTGTATCAACTGCTTTATGGCATCAGGGCTGCAACCGAAGAAACTATGTTGCAAACAGGGGTGTATTACGAAGCGGCTCCGGCAGTTACTGTGCAGGATGAAAAATCTGCGGCCCCCTTCACAACTCTTTTTGGAGTTAAAGTACACAGTGGCGATTTGCTTGTTTCCCGGGGCGGCGCAGAAGTTTCGGCGCTTATTTCAAGAAGCAATGATTATCCTGGCAATTTTTCGCATGTGGCATTGATTTATATCGATGAAAAAGATAACCATCCTTATTTGATAGAAGCACATATTGAAAAAGGCGTGGCACTTTCTTCAGTGGAGCAATATGTTGCCGATAAAAAACTGCGATTTATGGTATTGCGCCTGCGCAGCGATTTGCCAGCGATGCAACAGGACAGTTTGTTGCCTCATAAAGCAGCCATGCAAATGTTTTTGGCCGCACAACGCAGGCATATACCGTACGATTTTAAAATGAATTTCTACGACTCGTCTGCCTTGTTTTGTTCCGAAGTGGCTTCATATGCATACAAGGCAAAAGGTATACAGCTTTGGCAAAACGTTTCCACACTGTCAGCACCGGGGGTAATAAACTGGCTGCATGATTTTGGAGTGGAAAACTTTGTAACGCAAATGCCTTCTGACCTGGAATACGACCCTCAATTGAGTATTGTTGCCGAATGGCGTGACCCTGCAACTTTATACAAAGACCATATGGATAATGCTGCCATGGATGCTTTGCTTGAGCAGGCGGGTAAAGGAAAAGAGATCGGCTACAACCACTGGATGCTGCCTGTTGCAAGAGTGATAAAAGCCTGGTGCTGGATTAAAAACCGTTTTGGAAAAGAAGGGTTAATACCCGAGGGAATGAGTGCTGCCCGTGCCCTTAAAAACGAAACGTTTGTGGCGATGCACAACCAGGTTAAAACAGCTTTACTGGTACAGGCTGATTTGTTTGAAAAACAAAATGGCTATAAACCTCCCTACTGGCAATTGGTAAAAATGGCACAGGAAATAGCGGAAAAAGTTACAGGTAAATAAATGGGTTTGTAAACAGCATTATTGGTTTTGCAGGATGGAAACTTCCAGGTAGCGCATTGTTTTTTTATAGAACACTTCTTTAAACCCTGCAATGGTAAATGTTTCTTTATGCAGGGAGTTTATATAGACAATTGTAATACAGCGTGGTTTTTGTTTGAGGCTTTCTAAAATATTGTACACCACACCACTCATTATCACTTCATCAAACGGGTTAAAGAGAAAGATGCAATCTGTGCCTTCAGGTATTTTAAAATAAAAAGCATCATTATTATACAATTCAAAATCAAGTTGCGGAAATTGTTTCTTTTTATTTTCAAGATTTATTGCCGCCGTGTTTATAAGTTCTTTTGAAAAATCAACACCCGTTAACTGCATAAACCCATAATGCGGAGCCACACACAATATTCTGCCTTTGCCGCAACCAATATCCAGTAAATGCTGATGGGGTTTATGAGGGAGGTTGTTTACTGCAGTAAAAATTTCTTCCAGGAAATCGTAACTCACCGGCATATAGATAGTGGCATGAGCAGTATCTATTCCTTTTTCTTCCAGCGATTTTAATTCATCTGCGCCGGTGGTATTAATCCCATATTTTTTTTCGCCTTTTATTTCGTTGCGTATTACATGCAGGGCAATGGAAAAATTCCAGTTAAATGCCAGGTAAAAAAAATATTTTATGTAGGCGAAGGTTCTCACGCTGTTTAAAGGTACACATTACACAGCGATAAACTAAATGATGAAATGCCCGTAAGTTGTATGAATTCAAATTCTGCCTATGAGGTAAGTTTCATTTTCTGTGGGAGAGGGGCTTCCTCCTTGTTTTTCTAAAGTAACATTAAAGCCGGAAGCATTGGCAGGCACACCGGGAACTTCAATAAAACGGTCTCTTATTTTATCATTCACCATTCCAACACTCACAGGCTTGTTATCCACCATGGCCCATAACTGGTATTCACGGCCTTGTGGAGATGGCTGCAGGTGGTGAATCATAATGTAGGCTTTGCCTGTTTTTTTATCCCAGAACAGGGTACAACGACAGATACTGTGAATGCCCACGCCATACATTGCTACAGGAGTAATGGCGGGGTTTTTCATTATGCTATAGTCAGCAGCCGGCAATGTTGCTGGTTCTTTTATTTCGTTTTTGGCCTGAAGCAAAAGCTCCTGCTCCTTTGTTTTGTTATAAAGCGTGTAGTTTAAAACGGTGCTGCCAATTAATAAAACCACCGCCGCAGCTGCGGCCAGTTTAAACCAGCTCATTTTTTTTACAATGGCGGGTTGTGTCATTGCTGCAGGAGTTTCGAGGCTGCTGAGTGATTCAAGAATTTTTTTATCAAGAGATGCCGGCGTTAGTAAGGAATCTGCCACCAGTTGTTTTTCCAATGCTGTTTCAAAATCGGTAACAGCCTGTTTTATTTCAGGATATTGCAGGCACATGCTTTCTACCTCCGCTTTTTCCTGCGGAGAGCAAAGCCCCATAACGTAAGCTTCAATAATGCCAGATGTTATAAATTCATTACTGTTCATTTACACAAATTGTTTTCTCAGTTCAATCAGCGCATTGCGTAATCTTGTTTTTACAGTACCTTCCGGAATATTCAGAATTTTAGAAATTTCTTCATGTGTGTAACCGTTAAAATAAGACAGTTCCAGCACATTTTTATAATCCTCCCTTAGCTGGTGCACCATTTTTCTAAGCCCGATCCTGTTAACATTTAATTCCTGTGCCGGCAGTGCTTCTGTATAAGTAACGTAATTGTCGATTGAATCGTTTTTTTGCTGCGTTTTAAAACTTTTGCTGCGTGTGGTGTTAATAGCACAATTCCGGGTTACGTTGTACAGCCAGGTAAACAGTCTCCCTTTTGCAGCGTCATACTTATCAATATTTTTCCAGGCAGTAACAAAGGCTTCCTGCAGCACATCCCCGGCAGTTTCATCATCGGCAATTACCTGTTTAATTACAGTAAGCAGGGCGCCTTTATAATTATGATACAGGTACTCAAAAGCATTTTTATCATGCTTTTTTAAAAATAGTACCAGTTCTGCTTCTGTATAGGTTTCGTTTTGTGCCAAAGTATTTATATGCCCGGGCATAAAAATAAAAGTAAGCAACGGGTAAAAAAAATTTTTTCTGTTACAAAACTGCAGCTGTTTTTTTCTTGTACATATTTCAGTTCACCACCATTTAAACCGCTTTAATGAAATACCTGCTGATCTTGTTTGTAGTGTTTGCTGCTTCCTGTAGTAAGGATAAAACAGCTAATCCGGCTTCGCCCAGTTCAATAGTAAACGGAACTGTGAAGTTGGCCGGTTCATTTACACCTACTTCTGGTATCAGTGTGCAGGGCACTGCCAAAATAATATCAGATGGTAATGCCTTTGCTGTTTTGATGGAGAGTTTTGCTGTAACTGCCGGGCCGGATTTGAAAGTGTACCTGTCGAAAAAAGACACACCGTTTGAATTTATCAATCTGGGCCCGTTAAAAGCAAACAGTGGCAACCAGCAGTATGTTGTACCACCGGGAGTTGACTTCAGTATTTATAAATACGTCCTTATTCATTGCCAGCAATATGATCACCTTTTTGCAATTGCAGCATTAAACCCGTAAACCATGAAACAAATTTTTCTAATTGCTGCAAGTATATTTCTTGCAAATTGTATAAAAGCACAAGGTTGCAGCGATGCTGGTTTTTGCTCACTAAAATACCATGGCGCAGGGGCTGCTAAAAACAGTATTTCGGTGGGAAATGTAAGTGGCGTTACAGATGGAAATACTTTTGTAAACGGCAGCTACATCAGTTTTTCACGCAGGCTGGGCGAAAAAGTAAACTGGGATACAAAGCTTACTGCCAATTATGCCTCGGGCAGCCTTGCCACTAATTTCAATGCCGGTGATGTACTCACAAGTTTTTCGGTAACTGCATTTAAGAGTAAGGTGGAACAAAACAGCCTTGGTTTTTTAAGCGGAGTTAAAATTCCATTAACCGCAGCAAATGATAAAGCAGCAGGTAAGCCGCTGCCGATGGCATACCAATCATCTTTGGGCACGTATGATTTATTATTGGGCGCAGATTATATAATGCATAACTGGGAGTTTACACATGCCTGGCAAATTCCGCTTACCCGGCAAAACAAAAACACTTTTATACAACAATATTCTGTGTCAAATGACTTTGTTTCTACCAATAAATTTCACCGCACGGCAGATGCATTGGTAAGGATTACTTATACTATAAAAAAAGAAACCAGTAAGTTTTTATTTAAACCAAACCTGCTGGTAGTTTATCATTTGGCAGATGACAGTTTTGAAGATATATATGCTGTAAGGAGAAAATTGGCCGGATCAAAAGGGGTAACGCTTAATGCCAATATTATTGCCAGGTACAGCATTACAAAAATGCAGCAACTTGAACTGAGTGTTGCAGCGCCTTTTGTGGTAAGAGATATACGGCCGGATGGTTTAACAAGAGAATTTACGGCGGGGCTTGAATATAAAATATCATTTTAAACATTTTAAAAATTAAAACAGTGAAACAACTTACAGTTGTGCTTGGATTATTATTTTTTGTTGCGCCCGTTTTTTCGCAACAGCCCTTAAGGCAACAGCAGTTTAATATTGATAAAAATAAGCTGGCGGTTTCCGGGTATGATGTTGTGGCCTACTTTACTCAGAACAAAGCTATAAAGGGGAACAAGCAGTTTGCTGTATCTGCAGAAGGAGTTTTGTATTACTTCAGCACACAGGCAAACAAAGAAGTTTTTTTGCAAAACTGGAAGAAATATGAACCGCAATACGGTGGCTGGTGTGCATATGCCATGGGGGCCACCGGTGAAAAGGTGGAAGTGGATCCGGAAACTTTTAAAATTAAGGATGGCAAGCTATACCTGTTTTATCACAGCTGGGTTAACAATACGCTCACTAAATGGAATAAAGACGAAGCAAACCTTATGAATAAAGCTGATAAAAACTGGATGAACTTTTTTAAATAATAAATAATACTATGAATAAAATTTTTTACTGGATGCTTCGCATCATACCGGCAGTAATAATGCTGCAAACACTTTACTTTAAATTTACAGCTCACCCCCAATCGGTTAAACTGTTTACCATTTTAGGTATGGAACCATGGGGAAGAATTGGCGTGGGCGTTTTTGAATTAATTGCAAGTGTGCTGTTGCTGATAAACCGAACTGTTTTGCCGGGTGCTGTATTAGGAGTGGGCTTAATGTGCGGCGCCATTTTCTTTCATTTAACCAACAGTAATATTGGAGTTTATTTTGATGGCGATCCGCTGCTTTTTATTTACGCTGTAATAACATTGCTGTGCTGTGTTGCACTGGTATTTATTAACCGCAGGCAAATTCCTGCATTGTTGAAACTGAAATTATAAACATAATGCAGCAACTTACATACACGGCTCAAGCCCTCTTTTTGCAAATTGAAAAAGCGCTAAAGCTTATTGATAACAAAGAATACTCCATCCCTAACAAATTAATGGGTAATGCCACCATTGGCCAGCATGTGAGGCATATTATTGAACTTTTCCAGGAAATGCAAAAGGGTTATCGTACCGGTGAAATTAATTATGAAAACCGTCAGCGTAATTTTTTAATTGAGACGGATATTTTATTTGCCGCCCATCAAATGAAAGAAATAGCGGAAAGTTTAGAAGTAAATGATAAAACACTGCAACTGGTTTGTGGTTATGATATTGATGATGTTCAAAATGCCATAAATCTTACAACTACTTATTTGAGAGAAGTAATTTATAATATTGAACACACCATACATCATATGGCACTTATCCGCATTGCTTTTAAAACTGCTTTTGATATTGAACTGGAAGCATCCTTTGGCGTGGCGCCTTCCACCATTAAATACCGCAAAGCATGTGCACAATAAGCTTTACGCCCTGCAGCAACAGCCTGGTATTTACTTTTAGCCGGGATGAAAAGCCTGAAAGGCACACGGGTAATTTTATAGTCACAGAACAACTGCCGCATAAAAAAATTTTTTTTGCACAGGATAGTAAAGCTGGAGGGTCCTGGTTTGCTGCAGATTCATTGGGTAATGTTGCGATGCTTTTTAACGGCGGATTTATAACGCATGCTAAAAAACAGGACTATGCAAAAAGCCGCGGAATTATTTTAAAGGAAATTGCCGCTGCTGAAAACATGCTGCTGTTTTTTGAAAATGTACCTCTGGAAGAAATAGAACCTTTTTCAGTTTTGCTTTTGCAAAACAACGAGCTGTACAGGCTAACCTGGACAGGTATTGAGAAGAATATTTCAAGCCTTGAAATTACAGGTACATATATTTTTTCATCGTCTACTTTGTATAGTGAAAAAATACAACGGTTGAGAGGGCAGTGGTTTAATGAATATTTGCAGCAGCAACCATTTGTAAACAGCCAAACAATATTTGATTTTCATGCAACCTGTAATAAGCAGGATAAAGAAAACGGGTTGGTTATAGAACGGGCGGGTGGTTGCAGTACACTAAGTATTTCACAGGCTGTAATATCCGGCAAACAAACTTTATTAAAGCATCTTGATCTAAGAACAGGCGATTTATATGTTCAATCAATTTCAAAACATGAACATGAAACAGTTTTTTAGCCTGGTACATAAAATTTTTAATTGGGAATACTGGCCACAATGGCTGGTGTATGCCCCCATAACCCCGGTGTATTTGTACTACACAATAAAATGCCGTACCCCTTTTTTTATGGTTGCAGCCAACCCCGGAGTTGAAAATGGAGGTTACCTTTTGGAATCAAAATATAAGCTGCACCAGCAATTACCAAAGCAACTTGTTCCGGAAACTGTTTTTATTAAGCAAGAAGAATTGTTTAAAAATGTTTTAAAACTTTTCAGGGAATCAGGGATAAGGTATCCTTTTTATTGTAAACCTGATATTGGAGGCAGGGGTAGAGGTGTTTTGAAAATTGAAAACGAACAGGAGCTGAAACAATATCATTTCAATACGGCCGGGAATTACTTATTGCAGCAGGCAATACCATATAAAAATGAAATTGGTGTTTTTTATTGCCGCATACCAGGGAAGCAGTATGGCTTTATCAGTGGCATTACTGGTAAGCAATACATGGAAGTAACCGGGGATGGAGTGAAATGCCTGCAGGAGTTGATTGAAGAAGAGCCACGGTATTATTTTCAACGGCAGTTTTTATTTGAAAAATTTAATAACAGGCTAATGAATGTTTTGCCCAAAGGAGAAGTGATGCAATTAAGTGAGATAGGTAATCATGCAAGAGGCTCGGCATTTACGGATGTAACAGGTTTTAAAAACGAAAAACTTGAAAGGCTTTTTGATAAAATTTCTGAGGCTGTTAGCGGATTTTATTACGGACGATACGATGTTAAGTTTAACTCATGGGAAGAATTATACGAAGGGAAGAACTTTATGATTATTGAACTAAATGGCAGTGGCAGTGAGCCGACTCATATTTACGACCCCGCTAAAAAAATATGGCAGGCGTGGAAGATAATTTTGCAGCACTGGAAAATTATGTACCGGATTTCTGTGGCAAACCATAAAAATGGGGTGGCGTATTTATCTGTAAAAGAAGGCAGGGCTTTACAAAAAATGGAAAGTGCCATTGCCCGTGCATTTAACCAAAAAGAAAAGCTGAAAAATGAAATTCGGCTGAAGAGTGCGACGCCACTGCGGCTGATGAATGAGCAAATGCTGGTATCATAAAACTACTCTGCCACCCTTATGTCTATTACTTTTAATTGCAGGGTTTTGGTTCCCTGCCACTCGTTTTCATCAATGGTAAAAACTACATTAAGTGGTTTGCCCATTTGCAAAAGGTAGAATTTATCTGCCATATTAAACCCAATGCCCGTAAGTGTTACGTTATTTTGTTTTAATACAAAACGCACGTGCAGCTCTTTTACAATTTTTGAATAGCCGGTATCCGTTACGTGTTGGGCAATAAATACAGGGCGCATGTTCTCCGGCCCGTATGGTTCCATTTGCTGTATAATGCTGTAAAGCCCCTGGGTTATTTCTGGAAAAGCAACCGCTGCATCAATATTGATTTCTGGTACCAGCAGCTCGGGGGTAATGGTTTCATTTACTTTTTTTTCAAATGCTGCTGCAAATAAATTTACGTTTTCCGGCAGCATAGATAAACCTGCAGCTGCAAAATGCCCGCCGTAACCAAGCAGGTGTTCCCTGCAGGCATGTATGGCTTCGTACAAATTAAAGCCGGGCACACTGCGGGCACTGCCAGCCACTACATCGCCACTTTTAGTAAGCACAACCGTGGGGCGGTAATAGGTTTCTATTAACCTGCTGGCAACAATACCCACCACACCTTTATGCCAGTGGTCTTTATAAACAACGGTTGTTTTGCGGTTAATTAAATCTGTGTCTGCATTTATAATGGCCAGTGCTTCTTCGGTAATAATACTGTCTGCTTCTTTACGCTCACTATTGTCACTGTGCAGCATTTCTGCAAATAACAGCGCTTTGTTATAATCGGGCTCAATAAAAAGTTGTACGGCTTTCCGGGCATCATCCATTCTTCCGGCCGCATTTACCCTTGGCGCAATTACAAACACCACATTGTTGATGGAAAGTTTTTTTTGTATGCCGCCCAAATGAATCAACGCTTTTATACCCGGGTTCGGATCTGAATTTATTTTTTCGAGACCATAATAAGCAAGCACACGGTTTTCGCCAGTCATCGGTACAATATCTGCTGCAATAGCAGTGGCAACAAGATCCAGGTAATTGTAATAGTGTGCTTCCTCAATTGCAAAATGCTGGGATAGCGCTGTGATGAGTTTGAAGCCCACACCACAACCACATAATTCTTTATAAGGATAGAGGCAGTCTTTTTGTTTAGGGTTTAATATTGCAGCTGCATCCGGTATTTGTGCGTCGGGTAAATGGTGGTCGCATACTACAAAATCAATTCCTAAAGTTTTGGCATAGGCAATTAAGTCAACAGATTTAATACCGCAGTCAAGTGAAATAATCAAAGTGAAGTTATTTTCCTTTGCAAAGTCGATACCCAGTTTACTTATGCCATAACCTTCCCTGTATCGGTGAGGAATGTAAAAATCAAGTAAGGATGAATCATATATTTTTACAAGAAACTGGTACATTAAGGCCACACTGGTGGTGCCATCCACATCATAGTCGCCAAAGACAAGAATTTTTTCTTTTTTTTCAAAAGCTGAAGATATGCGCTGTACGGCTTTATCCATATCCTTCATCAGCCATGGATCATGTAAATCGGTTAATTGCGGACGGAAGTAGTGCTTTGCTTTTTCGTAAGTATCAAAACCACGCTGCACCAGGATACGGCATAGTGTTTTATTGATTTTTAGTTGCTGGTGTAAAGCAGCTGCTTTATCTTCATCGGTCTGTAATATTTTCCAGCGTTTTTCCAATAATGTGGTTTGTCTAAAATTAAGTTATCGGTCTGACTTCTTCACTTTAATGTTTGTTCTGTACAATTCAGGAGTGCGGTTAATATTTCCGGTCAGTGGTATACCTTACCAATTGTTCCAGCGCCTTTCTTACATCGCTGTCTTCAAAACTGTATAATATTTCGAGCGCTTCGTCCCTGTATTTGTTCATCTTTTTTTCAGCATAACCAATGCCGCCAAACTCAACCACCGTATCAATAACCTCTTTTACTTTTTCTGGATTTTTGTTTTCGTTTTTTATAATGTAAATGAGGTTTCTTCTTTTGCTGCTGTCAATGTTGTTAAGTGTATAAATCAACGGCAGGGTCAATTTTTTTTCTTTAATGTCGTTGCCGGTGGGTTTGCCTATGTCTTCCTTGCCATAATCGAATAAATCATCTTTAATCTGAAAAGCAATACCTGCTTTTTCACCAAATAGTTTCATTTTTTCGGTAATGATTTTATCACCGGTGGTACTGTAAGCACCCACAGCACAGGCCGATGAGAGCAATGAAGCTGTTTTGCCTTTGATAATTTCAAAATAAACGGCTTCGTCAAGGTTAAGCTGGCGGGATTTTTCTATTTGCAGCAGTTCACCTTCGCTCATTTGTTTTACTGCTTCGCTAAGAATATGAAGATGTTCGAAATCATCATTGCCAGTACTGAGTAATAAGCCTTTTGATAAAAGATAATCTCCCACCAATACGGCAATTTTATTTTTCCAAACAGCATTAATGGAAAAAAAGCCTCTCCGCTCCAGGGATTCATCTACTACATCGTCATGTACCAATGTGGCGGTATGAAGCAATTCAACAAGGGCGGCTGCCCTGTAAGTACTTTCATTTATTGGCCCGTGCAGCCGGGCACTAAGCAATACAAACATGGGCCGCATTTGCTTGCCTTTCCGTTTTATTATGAATTTCATAATGCGGTCGAGCAAGGCTGTTTTGCTTTTTACGGCATCTTCAAACCGTTCTTCAAAAGTCTTTAACTCCGGCCCAATAATATCTGTAACAAACTGCATGGTTAATTAAGGAACGGCAATATAGGTTACTTACAAACGGTATCAAATTTTTTACAAAAGAAAACCGGGATACCACAAACAAAACAATTTATTGATGATAGTGGTGCAACGAAAAGGCTTTATAAAGTGTCTTAGGCTTCAAAACTACCGTAATATGAGGCTTTTATCAGGCAAAATAAAGCATTAAAAATTTTGGTTTATTGAGCTCAAATGATATTTTTGCACTGAAATCGACTCGTACACATTTAGAAATTCTCTTAATCATTAAATTATGACAAGCAAAAAGTACAAATTATTAGGCGCTTTTTTATTGCTGACTTTGGGTTCATTTGCCCAGGTTGGTGGTAGTGGAAGTGTTTATGATTCCTCTGTGATTCCTTCCAAAAGGATGCCACAGCAAAACGAATTCTGGAATAAAACTTACAATTTTCCGGCAAAGCCACGCAACCAATGGGAAGTGGGTGTATCAACTGGTATTTTTACAGTAAGTGGTGATGTTGCAGCTACTGCATTTACAGCACCAAACTTTTCAGTTCATGTTCGTAAAGCATTTGGTTATATTTTCTCAATGCGCTTACAGTATATGAATACTGTAGGTAAAGGAATGAACTGGAGGGCTTCTAACAATTTCGTTAAAAACGAAGCATGGAACCTGAACCTGCCAGTTGGCAAAAGGTATTTTGCCCCGTTGGATTTAGGTAATACCCGTATTTACTCTGATGGCGCAAGTGCCACAGCTGCATCAGGCGATCAGGTTTTTTATAATTATAAAACCAAAGTACAAGATTTAGGCCTTCAGGGTATTGTTACTTTAAATAACATCCGTTTCCACAAACAAAAAACTGGCATTGTAGTATATGGTGGTGGTGGTATCGGCGCTTCTTTATACCATACAATGGTTAATGCACTTGATGCTGGTGGAAACCCTTACAGGACTTTGTTTAATGGTACAGCAAGTGCTGCTTACTCTAAGCGTAAAGATGCCCTGAAAGCATTGAAAAACGGAATGGATAAAACCTACGAAACTGAGGCTGAAAATCAGGGAGACCGTCGTCCTAAAATTGGTAAAAATACCCTGAAACCTTCTGGTACTGTATTAGCAGGTGTTGCTTTCAAATTAGGTAAAAGAATTAACCTGGCTATTGAAGACAGGTGGACATTTATTAAAGACGATTTATTGGATGGACAGCAATGGCAGGAAAACCCAACAGGGGATGCTGCTCTTACTGGAGACTTCGATTCATACAACTATGCTTCTGTTGGTTTAAACTTTAACCTGGGTGCTAAATCTGTTGAACCACTTTGGTGGCAAAATCCACTGGATTATGCATACGACGAGTTAATGAACCACAGGAATGTGAAAATACCAAAACCAGAGTGTCCTGATACAGATGGCGACGGCGTTTGCGATCACTTAGACCGTGAGCCCAACACTCCTGCTGGTTGCCCTGTTAATACACATGGTGTAACTGCTGATACTGATGGTGATGGTGTTCCTGATTGTAAAGATAAAGAGCTGATCACTCCAACTTCTTGCCAGCCTGTTGACGCTGATGGTGTTGGTAAATGCCCAGATCCTGAATGCTGCAAAAACATTGCTCCACCACCTCCTGTATGTCCTACAGACTACCCAAGCCTGTCATTCAAAAATGGTAATGCTGCTTTAAGCGCAGATGCTAAAGCAATGCTGGCTACAGTGGCTGCTAAATTAAAAGCAAGTCCTAACTGTAATATTACAGTAACTGGTTATCCTGAAACTTCTAAAGCTTCTCAGGCAAACTGCAACAAACGTGTTGAAGCAGTTAAAACTTACCTGGTTGAAAAAGAAGGTATCAGTGCAGACAGGATTACCACTAACTGCGAAATCGGTGGTGGTGATAAGAATACTGTTGATATCAAATCAAACTAATAAGGTATAACTTTTTCACTTTTTGCTCAATGATTAGCCCTTCCGTTTTCGGGAGGGCTTTTCTTTTGGTCATTTACCAAACTCTTAACGGTCTTTTTTTGTCAAAATGCCCTGTAACTGTCATTTTTGGGTATTTTCCATTAAATTTGCACTCCTTTTATGAAAGTGATTAGAATAGCATTGGCGGCATTGGTTTTCCTTGCAGTTACAGCATCTTGCAGTAAATACAATAAAATTTTTAAAAGCAAGGATAACGAGTACAAGCTGAAGATGGCTGATGAGCTCTTTGCAAAGAAAAAATATAAAACAGCACAATCGCTGTATGAAGAACTGTTTCCGGTATTTAAGGGTACTGCAAAATTTGAAGAACTGTATTATAAAGATGCCTATTGCTTTTACTACATGAAGGATTACTTTCAGGCCCAATCACTATTTAAAGGTTTCCTGGAGGTTTTTCCTAACAGTACCAAAGCAGAGGAAGTTGATTATATGCATGCCTACTGTTTTTATAAGCAGTCGCCCAAGCTGGAACTTGAGCAGGTAAATACGACCAAGGCAATAGGGATGATGCAGACATTTATTAATACACATCCCGGCTCAGACAGAAACAAGGAGGCAACAGATATTATTGATAAGTGCCGCATAAAATTGGAACAAAAGGAAGAACGGGCGGCAGATTTGTATTATAATTTGGGTCAGTACCGTGCAGCAGCAATCGCATTTACCAACTTATTGAATAATTATCCTGAGTCACACAAAGGAGATGTTTATAAATTGAAGACAGTAAAATCGTGGTACCGCTTTGCTAAAATGAGTTTTGAGGATAAGCAAATAGAGCGTTTTGAAAAAGTGATTACAGAATACCAGGATTTTGCAGATCGCTACCCGGATAGCAAATTGCTGAAGGACGCAGAAAATTACAGTAACCTTAGTCAAAATAATATTAAAGCAATAAAAAATGAGCAAATTACGTCGTCAGCTAAGCGCTAATACCAGCAGTGTGGTAGAGCCTAAAAACCTGGCTTCTATTAAAGAAAAAACAGGTAATGTTTATGAGTCAATAGCCATTATCGCCAAAAGGGCTAACCAGATAAACATCAGCCTTAAAGAAGAATTGCATAATAAACTGGAAGAGTTTGCCAGTCACACCGACAGTTTGGAAGAAATTCATGAAAATAAAGAGCAAATTGAAATTTCAAAAGCATACGAGCGTATGCCCAACCCTGCTTTACTGGCAACAACTGAGTTTATGGAAGAGAAAGTTTATTTCCGTAAAAATGACGAAGACCTCTTCAGCTAAATTTTAGCAGTCTTTTTTACAGATTTAATTATAATTTTATTCCCGCTGAATTTACTTCAGCGGTTTTTTTATTTATGCTGAAAGGAAAAAAAATATTACTGGGTATTAGTGGAAGTATAGCAGCTTATAAAACAGCTTTTTTAATAAGGCTGTTAGTAAAAGCAGGTGCTGAAGTAAAAGTAATAATGACGCCGGCCGCAAAAGATTTTATAACACCGCTAACCTTATCCACTTTATCTAAAAACGACGTATTGAGTGATATGGCCGGGAATGATACCTGGGCCAACCATGTAATGCTGGGCCGATGGGCAGATGCAATGCTGGTAGCGCCATTAAGTTGCAATACACTGGCAAAAATGGCAAATGGCCAATGCGATAACCTGCTGCTGGCTGTGTATCTTTCTGCCACATGCCCTGTTATAGTTGCACCTGCCATGGATGAAGATATGTGGAAACATTCAGCCACAAAACAAAATATGGGTAAGCTCAGTAATTATGGTAATCATATAATACCGGCGGAGTATGGCGAACTGGCGAGTGGTTTAACCGGCGAAGGAAGGATGGCAGAGCCTGAAACTATTATGAAATGGCTTACTGATTTTTTTTTGAAGCAACATGAGTTAAAAGGGAAAAGAGCGTTGGTAACTGCCGGCCCAACCTATGAGGCAATAGATCCTGTTCGTTTCATCAGCAATCACTCAACAGGTAAAATGGGTATTGCAATTGCTGAAGAGCTGCATAACCGTGGTGCTGCCGTTACACTGGTTCTTGGGCCTACTTCTGTACCCGTAAATCCTTCTATAAATACAGTGCGGGTAAAATCGGCTGCAGAAATGTTTAATGCCTGCGAAAAAATATTTGCATCAGTTGATGTTGCAGTAATGAGTGCCGCTGTAGCAGATTACACACCTGTTACTAAAGCTGAAGAAAAAATTAAAAAAAATGATGAGCAATTTTCTGTATCGCTTACTAAAACAACAGATATTTTAAAAACACTCGGCCAGCAAAAAAATAAACAGGTATTGGTAGGTTTTGCATTAGAAACAAACAATGAAAAGGAATATGCTTTGAATAAACTGAAAATAAAGAATGCTGATTTTATTATTCTTAATTCCCTGAATGATGCAGGCGCCGGATTTGGTCATGACACTAACAAAATCACTATTTTTGATAAGGAAGGGAATGAATACCCTTTTGAAGTGAAACCAAAAAGCGAAGTGGCAAAAGATATCGTAAACACAATTATAAAAGCATTGCATGCGTAAAATATTTTTTTTGTTATGGTTTACAGCCTTGTCTGCCCAAATGAATGCACAGGAGATTAAAGCAAACATTACCATTGTAAGCAGCCGCGTAGGCAACACAGTGAACCCTTCCGTATTTCGAACACTTCAAACTGCATTAAACAATTTTATTAATAACCGAAAGTGGACTTCAGATAACTTTCAGCCCAACGAAAGAATTGAATGTAACTTCCTGCTTAACCTTGATGCAACTGCAGATGCTAATGTTTACAATGCCGACTTAACGGTTCAGGCTGCAAGACCTGTTTTCAATACCTCTTATCTTTCTCCTATAGTTAACTACAGGGATGAAAGCGTAACATTTAAATATGTTGAGTTTCAACAACTGGACTTTAATGAAAACAGGGTGTCCGGGTCTGACCCAATAGCATCCAACCTTACAGCAACTCTGGCCTATTATGTATATATGATATTGGGTTTTGATTACGATTCATTTTCACTGCGTGGAGGAGAGGCCTACTTTCAAAAGGCACAAAATATTGTAAACAATGCACCCGATGGCAGGGGTATATCCGGCTGGAAAGCATTTGATGGTGTGAGAAACCGCTACTGGCTGGTAGAAAACATGCTGAACAGCCGCTATGCTGTAATGCACGACGTGTATTATAATTATTATCGTATGGGGATGGATAAAATGTATGAAGATGAAAACCAGGCGAGGGCAGAAATACTGAATGTATTAAACCTGTTGAATAATTTTTACACCGAGAATCCCAATAAAATGATTAACCAGTTTTTTTTCCAGGGAAAATCTACAGAGCTGGTAAAGCTTTTTTCAAAAGCGCCACAGCAGGATAAAATCCGGGCATCGGACTTATTGCAAAAACTGGATGTAACCAATGCCAATAAATACAAAGACGAATTAAAATGATACGGCCGGTAACATTGTTTGCATCAATATTATTTCTTTTTTCTTGTGGAAATAAAACTAATGTGCCCGGTGGTATTTTAAAAAAGGAAAAAATGGAGACAGTGTTGTGGGATGTTTTCCAGGCAGATGCTTTTGCTTTCCAGTTTGTAACAAAAGATTCTTCAAAAGTTCCGGAGACAGAGATAGCGAAAATCCAGTTAGAAATTTTTGCAAAACATAACACCACCCGGGAGGAATTTTACAAGAGCTTTTCATACTACAAAAACCATCCGGATATTTTGCAGCCAATGCTTGACTCAATGATTACTAAATACACGAGGGATAAATACATTTATACAAAAGGGGATACGGCGAATAAAATTCAACCAAAAGTTGGACAATAATTTATGAACAAGGTATATAAAAACGCTGCCACCGCTGTTGCAGGTATTAACGATGGGGCAGTAATAATGCTTGGAGGCTTCGGCCTTTGCGGCATTCCTGAAAACTGCATAGCTGCTTTAGTTGAGAAAGGAGTAAAAGACCTTACTTGCATCTCTAACAATGCGGGTGTTGATGATTTTGGAATAGGATTAATGCTGAAAGGGAAGCAGGTAAAAAAAATGATATCCTCTTATGTTGGCGAAAACGCAGAATTTGAAAGGCAATTACTGAGTGGGGAGCTGGAAGTAGAGCTGATACCACAAGGCACACTGGCGACCAGATGTATGGCTGCCGGTTATGGAATGCCCGCAATTTATACTCCCGCAGGCGTGGGCACAGAAGTGGCCACAGGTAAAGAAACAAGAATGTTTAATGGTAAAGAATATTTGATGGAATATGCTTTTGATGCAGATTATGCCATTGTAAAAGCATGGAAGGGGGATACTGACGGCAATCTTATTTATAATGAAACTGCCCGAAACTTTAACCCCCTGATGGCAATGGCAGGAAAGATAACCATTGCAGAAGTGGAAGAACTGGTACCAGCAGGAGAACTGGATCCCAATCAAATTCATACGCCGGGTATTTATGTACACCGGATTTTTGAAGGTATCAATTATGAAAAACGTATTGAACAGCGTACAATAACAAAAAAACCATAAAATATTTTTATGGCCTTAGATAAAAACCAGATTGCACAAAGAATTGCCCGGGAGCTGAAAGATGGTTACTATGTAAACCTTGGTATTGGAATACCAACCCTGGTGGCTAATTATATTCCGGCAGGTATCAATGTTGTTTTACAAAGCGAAAACGGTTTGTTGGGCATGGGGCCTTTTCCTTTTGAAGGAGAAGAAGATGCCGATTTAATCAATGCAGGTAAACAAACAATAACTACTGTGGCAGGCTCCTCTTTTTTTGACAGTGCTATGAGTTTTGGAATGATACGGGCCGGTAAAGTAGACCTGACCGTTTTAGGTGCTATGGAAGTAAGCGAAACGGGTGATATTGCTAACTGGAAAATACCAGGCAAAATGGTTAAGGGAATGGGTGGTGCCATGGATTTAGTGGCCAGCGCCAAAAATATAATTGTAGCCATGATGCATACCAACCCAAAGGGGGAAAGCAAACTATTGCCGCAATGTACACTGCCACTTACAGGAAAACAGTGCGTAAAAAAAATTGTAACAGAGCTGGCGGTACTGGATGTAACAGAAAACGGGTTTAAGCTGCTGGAAAGAGCACCGGGAGTATCAACTGATGAAATTGTAAATAAAACAGCAGGTAAACTAATTGTGGAAGGTGAAATACCTGAAATGAAATTGTAGGCGGTGCAAATCTTATTTAATAAACATAAATCCCGGTGAATTCACCGGGATTTATGTTTTAAATAAACTCATATTATATCTTCCCCACCATTTTTTCCGGAACCACCCATTCATCAAATTCTTTTTCGGTAAGATAGCCCAGTTTAACCGCCATTGCTTTTAATGTGGTATGTTCTTTATGTGCTTTTTGTGCAATTTCGGCTGCTTTGTAATAACCGATTTTTGTATTCAATGCGGTTACAAGCATCAGGCTGTTGTCAACATGTTTTTTAATATTTGCTTTAATAGGCTCAATGCCTGCAGCACATTTATCATTGAAAGAAACGCAGCCGTCACCAATCAACCTTGCACTGTGCAGGAAGTTGTAAATCATTACCGGCTTAAATACATTCAGTTCAAAATGGCCGGTGGCACCGCCAATATTTATGGCAACATCATTACCCATTACCTGCGCAGCAATCATCGTTAATGCTTCGCATTGTGTGGGGTTTACTTTGCCCGGCATTATAGAAGAACCCGGCTCATTGTCAGGAATAAAAATTTCACCAATACCACTGCGTGGGCCGGATGACAACATGCGAATGTCATTTGCAATTTTCATTAAACTCACTGCTACAGTTTTTAAAGCACCATGTGCTTCCACAATGGCATCATGTGCCGCTAATGCTTCAAACTTATTATCAGCAGTTCTAAAAGGCAACTTTGTGAGTTTGGCAATATGTTTGGCAACATTCACATCATATTTTGGTGGTGTATTAATGCCTGTACCAACTGCAGTGCCGCCCAGGGCCAGTTCACTTAAATGAGCCAGTGTATTTTTTATGGCTTTTAAACCATGATCCAATTGAGAAACATAACCGCTGAATTCCTGGCCTAATGTAAGGGGTGTGGCATCCATAAAATGAGTACGGCCAATCTTCACCACTTTCTTGAAAGCTTTTGCTTTTTTATCCAGCGTGTCACGCAGCTTTTTAATACCCGGCAACGTTGTTTCAACCAATATTTTATAAGCTGCTATATGCATGGCAGTTGGAAACGTGTCGTTGGATGATTGTGATTTATTTACATCATCATTGGGATGCAGGTATTTTTCTTTGTCAGATAATTTACCCCCATTTAACACATGGCCCCTGTATGCAATTACTTCATTACAGTTCATATTACTTTGTGTGCCGCTGCCGGTTTGCCAAACCACCAATGGAAAATAATCATTCAGCTTGCCTTCTAAAATTTCTTTACACACTTTGCCAATTAAATCTGCTTTCTTTTTAGGTAATACACCTGCATCGTAATTAGTGAGGGCTGCAGCGTGTTTCAGGTAAGCAAAAGCCTGGATAATTTCTTTGGGCATTTTGTTAATGTCCTGTGCTATTTTAAAGTTGTCGATGCTGCGTTGTGTTTGTGCACCGTAGTACGCATCAACAGGTACTTTTACCTCACCCATTGTGTCTTTTTCAATTCTGAATTCCATAAAATGTATGTTATTATTAATGGTTGAAAAATAGTGGCGTAAAGATAATAATTAATGCCCCGGCCAAAACTGAAGTACGTCATAAATATTTTGTGTAATAAACTTCCTGCCGCAGCTTGCCCTGTAAAACTGTTTTAGCTACATTTGGCTACATTTAATTATGAAAAAAATAATTTCTTTTTGCTTGTTGGCTTTCTGCTGCCTTTTTTTACAGGCCCAGCAAAATTTACCCAGGCCATCCGCCGCACAACTTGCCTGGCATAATATGGAGTTTTACCTGTTTATGCATTTTGGCCCCAATACATTTACCGATTTGGAGTGGGGACATGGTAATGAGAAAGAAGAGGTGTTTAATCCCACACAGTTAGATTGCAGACAGTGGTGCCGTGTGGCAAAAGCTGCAGGTGCAAAAGGTATTATTATTACTGCTAAGCACCACGATGGGTTTTGCTTATGGCCAAGTAAATTCAGTAAACACACCGTAAGAGAAAGTAGGTGGAAAGATGGTAAAGGCGATGTGCTGAAAGAATTGTCTGCAGCATGCAAAGAGTATGGGTTAAAATTTGGTGTATACATTTCCCCTTGGGACAGAAATCATCCTGATTACGGAACAGAAAAATACAATGATGTTTTTGTAAACATGATGACGGAGCTGTTTACAAACTATGGTCCTATTTGGGAATTGTGGTGGGATGGCGCCAATGGTGAAGGACCAAATGGGAAAAAACAAGTGTACGACTGGAAACGCTTTAAAGCAACCGTACGCAGGCTTTCCCCCAATACCGTAATATTTAGTTTACAAACTATGGTCCTATTTGGGAATTGTGGTGGGATGGCGCCAATGGTGAAGGACCAAATGGGAAAAAACAAGTGTACGACTGGAAACGCTTTAAAGCAACCGTACGCAGGCTTTCCCCCAATACCGTAATATTTAGCGATGTAGGACCCGATATTCGCTGGTGTGGAAACGAAAGCGGTGTTGCAGGAAAGACCAACTGGAATACGTTAGACATTGATGGTTTTGAGCCGGGAGCAAAAGCCCCTTCCACCGATACGTTGAATACCGGCAATGTAAATGGTAAATACTGGATACCTGCAGAGTGTGATGTAAGCATACGGCCCGGATGGTTTTATCATAAAGCAGAAGACAGTAAAGTAAAAACACCGGAAGAATTATTTCAGTTGTATTTAAAAAGTGTGGGGCGTGGATCTAATTTATTATTGAATGTGCCACCCGATGGAAGAGGACTGATAACGGAATATGATTCGGCAGCGCTGGCGGGATTTAAAAATTTGAAAGAAGAAAATTTTGGGAAAGAAATTCAGTTTGATAATATTTCTTATGCAAAATCTGCAACGTCCAAACCTAAATACAACAATAAATTAAGTGATGATAAAATAAACACGGTTGCAAAATTTAAGAAGAATGGAATGGGAAGTATCAGGTTATTTATGAAAACGGGAGCGTCGGTAAATTGTATTGTACTTGAAGAATATATTTCTAAGGAACAAAATATTTCAAAAGTGAAAATTGAATATACAGGATGGGGAGAGAGTGGGGGAACGAAAGAAATAAAGTCATTTACTACTATTGGCAATAAAAGAATTATAACTTTCCCGTCAGTTCGTGCTCTTTATATAACCGTCACCATTTTAGATGCAAAAGCAAATGCTTTAATAAGTGAAGTAAAAGGGTACCACATTAACGATAATCTTGTTGAACAATAAAATATTTTATAGATGAAACGGCTGCTTCTTTCATGCATCATTTTTTTTGCTGCAAACAGTATCGCACAAACCTATCAGCCCACATGGGAAAGCTTAGACAAACGCCCCACGCCGCAATGGTTTACTGATGCTAAGTTTGGCATCTTCATTCACTGGGGTGTATATTCAGTACCGGGCTGGTGTACTAAAGGAAATTATGCAGA
>JBGAHV010000013.1:0-72332 GCA_044225995.1 Ferruginibacter sp.
ATCCCGTGTTGATTCAATGATACATTTACAGCCCCCACTAAATCTCCCCCCACAGGGGAGACTTTTGGAACCAACTGCTTTGCAATACTTCCTAATACCTCATCATTCAAATAATTTTCCGGTGCATTAAGTATTGCTTTTAGTATTTCAAATGCTTCTTCTTTTGTATGATGTTTGTAATGTTTCTCCATTACCGTCATTGCCACGCTTATTACCGGTCCTTCCGGTAAGCCGATGGCTCTTAATTCTTTTCCGTTTATTTTTAATTTGCTCATTGTTTGTGTTTTTACCACAAAGGGCACTAAGGTTTGCACTAAGTACACAACTAACTTTGCGTCCTTTGTGTAATTTTATTTGTGTGCTTTGCGGTTAATTTTTTGTTTAATAGAATTTCAAAATGTACAAGTGTGCGACGCAACAATGCCCATTCGCATTCCTAAAGCTAAGTACAAAATTGCCTGAACTATTCTATCAATATTTTAATTCATCAATGCTTCTCGTCTAAAACCCAGCACCGCAATTTTTGGTTGTTCTGTTACTGCTTCATGCGGATTAGCAATTTCGGCTATCGTCATGGGTTTATCAATTACTTGTAATAACCCTAAATGATTACTTAATCGCTGCGCTTTTGCAATACTTAGTTTACCAAACTCATACTTTGCAATTAACCGGCCCTTACGCATCAGTGCACTGTCTACCATTGTAAGCGAATTATTAAAAGTGCATATCAACTGCACATTTAAAAAGTCGGCCAGCAACCCGTCGGAAATATTCAGCAGGTTGGATACCGAAGAACTGTTGCTGAATTTACGGTCCATGATAATGTTTTCCGCATCTTCAATGATCACTACTGTATCCGGGTTGTTGATGAGCAATTCCACAAAGTCGGGACTCATCAGGTTTTCTGCAACCGTGGGTGATAAAAACAACACCCGCTTTTTAATTTTACCTACAAGGTAGCGCAGGTAGGTTGTTTTACCGGTACCCGGCAAGCCATGCAGCAGCACAATACCTTTATCTTTTCTTGTATTGAGGCGTTTGCGTATCAGGTCGTCAGTTGCAGCAAAGTCATCTTCGTAAAACAAACCAATATCCAGTTTGGTACGCTTAATTTCCATCGCTTTTAACTGCAGTCCGTTGTGCCCCCGCACAATCAGGTTTATCTCCAATGGCTCCCGTCGCTGCCGCTGTTTAAAAGGTTTTACAAGGCCGGTGCACTCATTCATAAAATCATCCTGTTCGCCGCAGTGAAATATTTCGCAATACCATTTGTCCAGCTCCAGTATACAGCCGTTGCTCAATATCAAAAAAGTGGCGCCGAAATTGTACTGTTTTTTCCCTTTGTTATAATCGCTGTAGCGGTGCACCGATTGAATAAGATGCCCGTATGCCGACCGGATGGCATCAAAAGCTTTTTCACCGTCAATGCTGTTAATGTAATTGCTGCTGGGAATTTTTCCAAAGCAATACATGTACAGCGACTTGCCGCACATAAAGCCATTATCAAAAATGCTTTCTGCGTTTATTATTTTTTGTTGACTGTCCATAATTTTTATTTTTTGAAATAGTTATAAATGTTTGTTGTAAACAGGTATACTATTTCATTACAAGAGTGCGTATTGTTTACATTTTAGGTTTTTTAAATTATTGTACCACTTTATTAGCACAGCTGGAGCTGGCAAATGCATCCGGTTTGGCTTTAAAAGCAAACCCCATTCCCATGATGTAGCCCATCGCTTCCTTCAGCGCATCATTACTTTTAAAATTGGGGTTGGTGTTAATGTCAGCATGCACTTCCATATCCACACCAAAACGGCTGAAGATGTTACATAATGCATAAGCCACCTCAATACTCTTTGCCACTTCAGCCAGCATCCGTTCTTTAATACTCATTTTTTTCCGGGTGGTTTCGTTGTGTATGTACATAAAACCACCTTTCCCTTTGCGGATGAATACGATCACGGTTGCAAACTCAGTCTCTTTACCTTTCACCTGGCTGTCGGTACCAATACATACTTTTAACTGGTTACCGGCTGCATGTTCTTTCTGCAGCACTATTTTAATTTCATCTTCAATGGAAGTGGAAATTTTTCTTCCGCTTAATGTGCGCCATTGCCGCTGGTCTGTTTCCATTTTTTGGTTTGCCAACTGTTGTTTTTTAATGGGGCGATATTGGCGACGCTCCGTTCAACTTTTGTTTTTCAATTGCTCTTTTTTTTACGTGGACGAAACAAGAGTCGAACTTGTAACCACGGTGCTTCAAACCGCTGCTCTGCCATTGGAGCTATTCGTCCTTTTTATCAAACCGCTGTCAGGGTTTTGCGGATGAAGAAAGATTCGAACTTTCAACCTTGTGCCTAACAAACACCTGCTCTGCCATTGAGCTATTCACCCGGTTACCGGCTTTATGAGAGTTGAACTCATATCTGCATCCCACCGCTTTACCATTAAGCTATCAGCCGGTAATATTTTTTTGTTGGCCCGGTGAGATTCGAACTCACAACCTTCCGGTTAAAAGCCGGAAACATCTACCAGTTGAGCTACGAGCCAGTATGTTGCGGTTGCCGGATTCGAACCTGCATCTGAAGCGTATGAGACTTCTGAGTTAGCCGTTACTCCAAACCGCATGTTGCCGGCACAGAAAGATTCGAACTTTCATCCCTTCATTCGTAGTGAAGTGTTTTTATCCATTAAACTATATGCCATCATGGTACGGTTTCCAGATTTGAACTGAATACTATCACCTGCAATTTTCCTTTCAGAAAGAAAGGGAAGTGATGATGTTGCCATTACACCAAACCGTATTGGTTGACTCCGGGGTTCGAACCCTGTTCTCCCGTTGCACAGACGGGCACTTTACCAATTAAGCTAAAGCCAACATGTGTTGTTGAGGACAGGCCCGAACTGTCATCACCAGTTTCAGAGACTGGTATGCTGCCATTACACCACTCAACAATATTGCGGTTCGTATGAGAATCGAACTCATAACAACAGATAGACAATCTGCGATGTTGCCCTTACACCAACGAACCTTGTATAGCAGGCCAGGCTCGAACTGACAACCTCATGATTCCAGATCACGGATTCTACCAATTGAAATACTGCTATGTTTAAAAGTATCCCCGCTGCATCTCACGGGGAATACTTTATTCCTCCTCATCAATCTTATTATGCACTTCAGTTATCGTTGGGCTCTCTCGCAAAACCCATCACCCTCACTGTTCCCTGTGGCACTATCCTGAAGTCGGTTATTTCATTGATCATTTGCTTTGCCCAGGCATACTGGTGCGGTGCAAACAGTATCATACAGTAGTCATTGGCCAGTTCAATCATCCGGTCGTTACTCAAAACAAAAATGGTGTTGTTAAACTGCATTTTTTGTTCTGCATGATTGTACCAGCTGTGCTGGTAAATGTTTACAATGCTTACTGCATGTATGGTACTGATGTGATTGAATGCTTTGCTAACATCCACCTCACCAATAAACTGTATACATGGCAGCCTGTTAAACTGCCAGGCATAAAATGCTTTTACATCAATGTAGTGGCCATTAAACATTGCGTTCAAATCTGTTACCCTTGCCCTGAATAATCTCTGTATCATTTTACCCGTTTTTATTTTTTTAAAAAATTTCACTAACGCAGGTAAGGAATCTTCCAGCATTAGTTTTATCATCATTATTATCAACGCCCCTGCAAACAGTACAGTCATAAAAAAAGCCGGTTGTTGTTACAACCGGCTTTCGTTTACATACATGCTTGCATCATGTACGCATACAAACCGGCTGTATGGTTTTAAAAATATCATTATCATTACTTACGGGCATGCCTGCAGGTTGCGGTGCTGTATGCACATAACTTTCCTGCAACAGGTTTTGCCTGCGTATTACTGTTTGTTTATGTTGTAACACCTGCACCATAGTTATTTTATGCCAACAAAAAACCCCGCTGATTCAGGCGGGGCTTGTGTTATAGCTTGTTAGTTTTAATACTTAGCTTATTGCATAACATGCCCCGCAACTGGTATCATAGCCTTTCGGGCTAAACCAGTTCATCGCTTCTGTATGTAATTGTATGCGCTGCATGTTTGTTGTTTGAATTTTATTTTTGCGCTGCAAAGATGAATTTATTTTTTTGATGCAGCCAAATTTTTTGAAAGAATTTTTTAAAAATTTTTTTTCGCTTAAGCCATTATGTGTTTTAGCCCCACCAGAAGGCAGCGGCAATAATAATGTACAAACCAATGAGTGCAGCGCCTTCCAGCCAGATAGATTCGCCGTCAAAAACTATCAATGCACTTACAATTACTGTAATGGCCAGCGAGGCAAGCAGCAGCGGGCTTAATACAAATGAAAGCACCGCACCGCCTAAAAAGAAAGACATCAACACCAATAAAGGAAACAACCCTAACGCAACCTGCAGCGAACTGTTGAGTATTACACTTACTGCATAGTCTGCTTTATTTTTTACAGCCAGCTGAATGCCCACTAAATTTTCAATGGCATTACCGGCAATAGCCACAACAACTAATCCGGCAAACACATCATTAATACCTAACGCTTTCATGGCAGGCTGCAATGCTTCCACAAACCAATCGCTTACAAAAGCAGCACCCACACCTGCGCCCGTAAGTACCAGTAATGTTACCGGCATACTCCAGGTAGCTGTATGTGCCACTGCGCCTTCTTCCGGCACAATGGCTTTATCACCTTTTAAAGAAAACACCACGCTGCATACAAATAACAGCAACAGCACAATGGCCACCATCACATTCAGCGTATTCAAATGCCCTTCGGCATTGGTATGTAAATATTTTGTGAGCGTGGGTATGGCCAATGCTGCAAATGCCAGCATCATTAATGTGGCAATCATTTTAGGCGGCTCTGAATGAAATTTTTGTGTGCCGTTTTTTAAACCGCCAATCAACAAAGCCAAACCAAAAACAAGTAAAGAGTTTCCAAGAATAGAGCCAATCAGTGCCGCCTGCACCACTTTATCCAGCCCGGCACGCAAGGCAAAAATGCATACAAATAATTCGGGTAAATTACCAAGCGCCGATTGCAATACACCGGTTGCAGCCGGGCCCATGCGGCTGCCCAACTGGTCGGTGGCATGGCCAACAGTAGTGGCTAAAAACACCAGTGCCACTGCTGTAAGTACAAACAATACAATGGAATTGATCTCGAATTTGGTGGCGAGGCCGGCAATAATACTGGTGGCAATGGCAGCCAGGATAATAAGCAAATCTTTTTTGGGCATGAGTGAAGGTGTTGTGTATTGCAATATTACACATCTACCGAATCATACACAATTACTTTGCTCCATAAATGCTGGCAGGTATCTACAAAATTTAAATGAATGGGATCCGTTTGGTAACTGGCCTGGTCAGCCGCATTATCAAATTGTACAAACCATGATATGGCGTAACCTGTTTCAATAACATCACGATTAGTATCCGCCGGCTGGCCGATGTGAAAGGCTTTAATTGTTTTTACTGCTGAAAGTTTTTTCAGTCCTTCTATTAATGCTTGTTTATCTGTTGGGCTGTTGGGGTTGTTGAGCCAGAAGTAGACGTGATGGAGGAAGGTGTTTTGCATTTGCACACAAATTTGTTGTACTTAAAAAGTGAAAATACTAATACCTGTTTACATGATTTCGTTTTTCTTCAAAACAACTTCCCTTGCCCACCCGGCACCCTAAACTTACTTCTGTCCAAACTCCATTCTTCTGCATTCATATTATAAAGCTTGCCGTATTTTTTATATTGCTGCGCCACCAGTTGTGCAATGTTTCCTTCGCCCCGCATGCGCACGCCCCAGCGGGTGTCGTTCACTTTACCGTCGTGGCTTTGCTCCACCAGGTGCCACACCTTATCGGCCCTGTCGGGAAAGTTTTTATACAGCCAGTCGTGAAATAAAAATTTAATAGCGCCATTTAGACGGATGAATGTATAAGCAGTAAACGTGGCACCGTTATCCGCAGCCGCTTTCATAATGCGCTGCATTTCGTGTTCGTTTAATCCCGTTATCCGCAGCCGCTTTCATAATGCGCTGCATTTCGTGTTCGTTTAATCCAGGGATCATGGGGCCCATCATAATGCCCATGCGCACACCGGCGCTGCTGAGTTCGTTAATTACTTTCAATTTTTGTTTGGCCGTGGTGGTACGGGGCTCCATGGTTCTGCGCAAATCTTCATTAAAGGAAGTAATGGAAACCATGGCGGATACAATTTGTTTTTTCCCCATTTCCTGCAGCACATCTTTGTCTTTTAATATCCAGCTGTTTTTAGTGAGTATGCCCACAGGCTGGTTAAACTCGTTACATACTTCCAGCAGCCCTCTTGTTAAACGGTAGGTTTGTTCTGCAGGCTGGTAACAATCGGTATTGCCACTGAGCATTATGGGTGTGGCGTCCCATTTGGGATGCATTAAAAATTTACGAAGCAGTTGCGGTGCATTTTTTTTCACTAAAATTTTTTGCTCAAAGTCTAAGCCGGCACTGTAGCCCCAGTACTCGTGTACATTGCGGGCATAGCAGTAAATGCAACCGTGTTCGCAACCGGCATAGGGGTTCATGCTGTAGCTCATGCCCACATCAGGGCTTTCCACTTTATTTACAATGGTTTTGGGCAGTGTTTCTATGTACTGCGTGGGCACCGTGCTTTCTTCCCAATCGTCCACTGATTCAACATGCTCTTTGGTGCTTTCATTTTTTAAAAACCGGTTTTTAGTATTGAACTGTGCACCACGGCCTGCTTTGTATTGTATGTTGGGTTGCTGTTCGGTTACTTTTACTTTATAGTGGTCTTGTTTGAGTTTGTTGTTTTCCATTTTTTATTTTTTGAGGGTATTATAAAACAGATAACTCGTTAGGTTCTTTCTTTACTTTTTGTCTTGACACAAAAAGGCAACCGGAATAGGAGGTTGCGTAAAAAAAGTCAAGGACGAACGATGTACAGCCCGTTCGTCCGGCAGCTTTAATAATCATTTCTACTACTGTACTTCAACATCAGTAATTCTATTCTTAGGCTTGAAGTTTATGCTATCTTTTTTTGTTACATATAATTTGCTAACTAATGATATGAAGTACAAGAGTGCGACGCCAATGAAGCTGATTAGAGAAATTTTGCTTGTTACATAAAAAATTAAACCGTCGTTTTTATTACTGTACTGAAATAATTTTACAGCAATATCCTAAGTTCCCCTTTAGGGGACAGGGGCTACACAAACAAATCTCCCTGCACCGTACTCACCGGTAAATTTTCAAATTCAAAGCGCTGTACTACCTGGTATTTCATTTCGTTGATGGGGCGTTTTAATAACAGCATATCACTGGCAATAAAACGGCCGGTAAAATGTTTGTGGCTGTACTCCAGCCAGCCTTTTTCATATTGCCAGGGGTGCAGCTTGCGTGCAATGGTCAGGTGCGGCTCCATTATAAAATGCGGTTTGTTATCGTTATCCAGTTTCATCAGCCGCTGTGTTTCGCTGCGTATTTTTTTTACCAGGTTTTGTACGGGCAGTTTACTGGTAATATTGATGTAAATGGTATGGCTGGGAAAACTGCCGTAATCTTTCAGTTCAATTTTTATGGGTGGAAAACCCATGGCCACCAATTTGAGTTTGTTTACAATCCTTGATTCCAGCATGGATTGCTGCAGGAAGTTAACCAGTGTAATATGCGGCTTACCCCAGCGGGCATGTTCACTTTCATATTTATCAGCAAACTCCTGTTTTACTTTTACAATGCGGTTCCATAATTCTTCATGCGGGTGCAGTACCAGTAAGTACTCAAAAATTTTAAAGCCGGGCAGCGGCGGCGCACCAATAATTTCCCGCTGGCCGTTTACATTAACAAGTTTCATTTCTGTCTTAATTTATGTATGAATAATGTTTTTGTTGTGGTTATACAGCAATCATTTTTTACATAATTGATTGCTAAATTATTTACCAAATATTTTAGTAAATTTATACTAAATAATTTAGCTTTACAAAAACATTTTTATGCACAACGAAGAATTTTACGGCGCTGCCTACCGCGGCAGCAAGCAATACACACAACACAATATTAAAACCGCCAACGCTACCGGTTTTGGTGCCGCCGCCGACGATTATATGGAACGGGGCATTGACCTGAATGAGCAACTAATTATGAACAAACCCGCCACCTTTTTTATGAGGGTAAGCGGCAATAGCATGATTAATGCCGGTATTTACGATGGCGACATTGTTATTGTAGACAAAAGCGTTAAACCGCAAAACGGTAAAATTGTAATTGCAATTATTGACGGCGAATTACTGATACGCCGCTATGAAAAAACATTGAACCGCCTGCGGCTGATACCGGAAACACCCAAACTTTCTCCAATAGAAATTGGAGAGTTTAGTGATTGTAAAATTTGGGGAGTGGTTACCTGTGTAATACGGATGATTGATAACAGCTTAATGAGTTTCAGGAATAATGGCAGCCATTTAAAAACAAGTTGATGCAAACACAAACTAAAATAAAAATCTGTTTCGAAAATGCAGGCTCGTAAAGTTCCCCCTTCAGGGGGCGGAGGGGGCATGAAAGCCATTGTGGACTGTAATAATTTTTACTGCAGTTGCGAACGCTTATTTAAACCGCACCTGGATAATAAACCTGTTGTGGTATTAAGCAATAACGACGGGTGTATTATTTCCCGCAGCGATGAAGCAAAAAAACTGGGCGTTGCTATGGCAGGCCCTTACTTTATGGCTAAGCCGCTGATACAAAAACACGGCGTGGCCACTTTTAGCAGCAATTATAATTTGTATGGCGATTTAAGCTGGCGTGTAATGGAAACATTACGCATACTGCTGGGCGAAGAAAAAGTAGAAGTGTATTCTGTAGACGAATGCTTTTTAGACTTAACCGGTTTTGAAGAAAATGATTTACAGCAACTGGCACTTGATTTACGAAAAACAGTGGAAGACTGGACCGGTATAAAAGTATCTATTGGCGTGGCGCCAACAAAAGTGTTGTGTAAAGTGGCCAACCATCTGGCTAAAAAAAATAAAATTGAAACGGAGTGTGTAGTGGTACTGGACACACCTGAAAAAATTATAACGGCACTTAAAAAAACGCCGGTAGAAGATGTGTGGGGCGTGGGCCGGCAGTATGCCGGCAAATTAAAATACGGCTGGAATGTGCACACCGCATTTGAATTAAGTACCCTTAGCGAAGAGTTTGGCAATAAATTTTTAGGCGGTGTGGTAGGCGTACGGTTAATAAAAGAATTGCGTGGAGAGCCCGCCATAGATTTAGAAGAAGAGCTGGTGAACAAAAAAATGATTGCCACCACCCGAATGTTTGGCAGCCCTGTGGGCAGTATTAGTGATATTAAAGAAGCCGTAGCCACTTACACATCAAGGGCAGCCGAAAAATTAAGGCGGCAGCACAGCGCTGCAAAAGTGGTAAGTGTATTTGTTGTTACGAAAGAGCAAAGCCACCAGCAAAATTTTAAGCAGTACGGCACCATCAGCAGTTATACCACGCTGCCCTATGCCACATCTTTTACCAACGAGTTAATTACCCCTGCCGTGCAGCTGGTAGATGGTTTATATGAAGAAGGGCAGCTGTATAAAAAAGCCGGTGTAATGCTAAGTGGTATTGTACCGGATAAATCCATACAGGGAAATATTTTTGTGCCCGAGCAAAAGAACTGTGGCCGCAAACTGATGGACATGATTGATAATATCAACTTCAGCCAGCGGGACGATATTTTAAAATTTGCTGCCAGCGGCACCCAGCGGGACTGGAAAATGCGGCAGGAACTGCGCAGCCCACGCTACACCACCCGCTGGGATGAGTTATTTGTGGTGAAGTAATGTATTTAGCGGTTGTTAATACGGTTTGTTAATGCCAAATTACCATTTCATGTTTTACCTTTGCGGCTCTTATGCCGGAAAACGATCAATCAGACAGGAAGAAGTTTTTTAAGCGCCTCCGCAAGGGCGAACAGGCCGAACAAACAGAAATGAGTTTTGTAGACCACCTGGAAGCACTGCGCTGGCATATCATGCGCTCTGCCATCGTATGGCTGGTGGCGGCTATTGCTATTTTTGTTTTTGTGGACTGGATATATGATAACATCATACTGGCACCATCAAGCGAAAGCTTTATTACCTACAGCACGTTATGCCGTTTTGGCCGCTGGCTGGGTGTGGGCGACAGCCTTTGCATGCCTCCGGTTAAAATAAAATTTTTGGTGAATGAAGTGAACGGCACTTTCACTTCCGCAATCAATATATCCATGATCGGGGCCATAATTGTGGCATTCCCTTATATCTTTTGGGAATTATGGCGTTTTGTAAAACCGGCCCTGTCTGATAAAGAAAAAAAATACGCAAGAGGCAGTATTTTCTGGGTGTCTCTTTGTTTTTTTACAGGTGCCGCTTTTGGATATTACCTGCTGGCCCCGTTTACTTTTAATTTTTTAGCCACATTCACTCTGGGTAAATCAGGTGCCATTGTGTACCAGCCCACCATCAACGATTATATCGATAGTTTAACCAATATCATTTTGGGCTGCGGCATTGCATTTGAATTGCCCATACTGGCATTTGTATTAGCCAAAATCGGACTGGTATCGGCCAGTTTTCTGGCAAAATATTCCAAATATGCTTTTGTAATAATTCTGCTGGTGGCTGCCATCATCACCCCTTCTCCGGATATGACCAGCCAAATTATTGTGGCGGCACCACTTTTATTACTTTACTGGATAAGTATTTTATTAGTTAGAAGTGTTGACAAAAAACGGGCAAAAGAAGAAAAAGAATGGAGTTAAGTCTAATGGATAATGTTATAATGAATATTTGATAATTTTTCCGGTTCATTATTCTTTAACTTTACATCGTAAATATCCATTATCAATTTTATAATTATCAATTGCCATGACTCCCTTTAATTTAAAACTGCCTGTAGCCATTGGTTGCGATCATGCAGGATTCGATTGCAAAGAAGACCTGATCTCTTTTTTAGAAGGCGAAGGTGTAGTTTACAAAGATTTTGGCACTTACAATAAAGACTCCGTTGACTATCCTGATTTTGCACACCCCGTTGCCACAGCCGTAGAAAAAGGTGAAGCAGCTTTTGGTATTTTACTTTGCGGCAGTGCCAACGGTGTTGCCATTACAGCCAATAAACACCAGGGTATACGTGCCGGGCTTTGCTGGGATGAAGAAATAGCATCGCTGGTACGCAAACACAACGACGCAAATATTATCTGTATTCCTGCCCGCTTTGTAAGCGATGGCCTTGCTGAAAAAATGCTGGATATTTTTATGAATACGCCCTTTGAAGGTGGCAGACATGCTGTAAGGGTTGATAAAATTTCCTGTTAAGTTTACCATTTCTGTCCATTGCCGTTTATAACAAAATTTGGTTTTGTTATAGGCTGTTTTAGTATTTTGCCTTTTACAAAAATTCACAAATGAAAAAAATATCTCTTGCAGCAGGTTTACTATTTTCAACCTGTATTGTATTTGCACAAAATGATAACGCAGCCAAATATGCCGGCACAATAACAAAAGAAAGGCTGAAACAACATCTTACTATTATTGCCAGCGATGAATTTGAAGGCCGTGAAACCGGTACAGAAGGCCAGCGTAAAGCAGCTGCTTATATCGAAAGCCAGTTTAAAGCAATGGGTTTAACTGTTGCCCCGTCTTTAAAAGGTTATCAGCAATATTACCCCTTGTATAAAGACAGTCTTGTAAGCACTGCCTTAAAAACAGGCGGAAAAGATGCGGAAGCCGGTAAAGATTTTGTCACCCCGCTCAATACTAATGAATCAGGTAAGTTTAAAGGGAAAAAAATTGTTTTTATTGGCTATGGAATTGATGATCCTGCTTACAGTGATTACACCAATGTGGATGTAAAAGGAAAAGTGGTGGTGTTCTTTTTAGGAGAACCCAAAAAAGATGGCAAGTATTTCCTGGGCAATAGTGGTGCAAGGGGCAGTGAGTGGACATTTCCTGGCATTAGCAAGAAGCTGGCAACAGCCGCTGCAAAAGGTGCAACAGGCGCTTTGGTTATTAACCCAATGATGGAAACATTTTCTGCACGTTATATCGAAAGTAACAAAAAGACGAATGTTTATTTTCCAAGAGAAGCTGCCGGCAAAGCAATTAATTATGCTGTTATATCACACGCCTATGCAAAATACCTGGTGGGTGATAGTTTTGATTTTGCTGCTTACCTGGCTGCAGCCAAAGCCAATCAAACATTTGGCATTAACGGGTTTGAGAAAAAAACGAAAATAAATTTTGCAGTAGATAAATACCGCACCACCATCAATGCCAGCAATGTGGTGGGTGTTATTGAGGGTACAGATAAAAAAGATGAGTACGTTTTTGTTACCGGGCATTACGATCACCTGGGTAAACAAAACGGTAAAATTTATTATGGTGCTGATGATGATGGCAGTGGCACCTGCAGTGTAATCACTATGGCCGAAGCATTTGCAAAAGCCAAAGCTGCAGGCAACGGGCCCAGAAGGACCATGATATTTATGACTGTGAGCGGTGAAGAAAAAGGCTTATGGGGCAGTGAATATTACAGCGATCATCCTGTTTTTTCATTAGACAAAACCAGCGTGGATTTAAATATTGATATGGTGGGCCGCATTGACACAGAAAGAAAATCGGCCGACACATTAAACTATGTATACGTTATCGGGCATGATAAATTAAGCAGCGACTTGCCGGTAATTAACGAAGGGGCCAATAATAAATACACACAACTTACGCTGGATTATAAATTTGATGATCCCAAAGATCCTAACCGTATTTACTTCCGCAGCGACCATTATAATTTTGCACGCAAAGGTGTGCCGATTCTTTTCTTTTACGATGGTATGCTGAAATCAGACTATCACCAGCCAACTGATACAGTAGATAAAATTTACTGGGATGTGTATGAAAAAAGAGTAAAGATGATTTTTCATACCGCCTGGGAAATGGCCAACAGGGATGAGATGCTTAAAAGAGACACCCCGCTGAATATGGGAAGCCGGTAGCTAAACCAATCCGCCAAAATAAAAAACCCGGAACAGCTGTTCCGGGTTTTTTATTTAACTTTCTTATTGCTGATTATTGTTTTTCATCTTCCTTCCTGCATTCCTTCACAATGGTATGAAATACATCATGTGCATTTGCAATCAGTTTCTTTAATTCATCATCTGCTGCATTATTTGCAACGGACGTTTTTATTTCAGCACATTGCTTTACTAATTTTTCCAGCGCAACTTTTGTTTCTTTAGGTTTGTATGAGGCCGGTATAGCAGAGGCCTGCCATTGTTTGGCTGCCAAATACATACTGTCGGCCTTGGCTTTTAATGGTGCCAGGTTGCCTTCTTCAGAAGGATGAAATGTGGAAGACATAAAAGAGTGAAAATTCTTCATTTCCGGCCAGGGAGCAGGATTTGTTTGTGCTGAGGCTGTTATTGCAAAAGCAAATACGGAAAGTACAGCCAGTTTAAATCTCAGTTTCATGTTTTATTTTTTAGCGGTTAAATATTGTTCGGGGTTTTTTAAAAATTCATCCTTGCATTCTTTTGAACAAAAGCCATACACTTTATTTTTATAAACAGCCGTATCTTCTACGCCCGCTGTTACCGGCATGCCGCATATATAGTCCTGCTGGTTTGCAAATGCCACACCGCTGAATTTTTTCTCAGCCGGCGGCGGCATCATCGTGTGCGAATCATGTTTTGAAGTATCTGCAACAGGGGTTTTATTTTCAGACGTGTTATTATTGCATGCAATCAATAAAACGCTTACAATAAATGGAATTCCAATAATCTTTTTCATAACTGGTTTTTTATTATAGCAAAGTTACAGGCAATTGCTTATTGTTCTGCAAATAATCGGTTACTTGTAAATTCTGAATCTGTGAGTGTTTTTAAAAACGCCATCAATTTCTTTTTTTCTGCAGCATTTAATACAATTCCGGGTTTGCCACTTCGTATAAAAATACTGTCAAGCGCAGGGTTCATTTTCATTCCTGAAGTGTAGTGGTTCAGTACTTCTTCCAGTGTGTTCATTCTTCCATCATGCATATATGGTGCAGTAAGGGCAATATTACGTAAAGAAGGCACCCTGAATTTTCCCCTGTCTGCTGGGTTACTGGTAATAGTATCCCTTCCCGGGTCTTCAGACCATTCATCCAGGCCATTATTTGTAAACGATAAATTTGTAAACAATGGCTCGGTATGGCAGGATGAACAATTAGCTTTGAACAATGCATATCCATCGGCCTCATCTTTAGTAAAACTGCCTCCCGGCTCTTTCCTTATAAAATGATCGTACTTAGAGTTGGCAGAAATTAGCAATGCCGTAAACTGCGCCATGGCACGAAGCATTTTTTGCGAATTAATTTCGGTGCTGCCAAATGCGTGCTGAAACAACAAAGGGTAAGTTGTACTGGCCCTTAGCCTGCCCAAAATGGTGTCCCATGTGTTGGCCATTTCGCAGGTGCTTGTTAATGCGTTCAGCGGGGAAAATTCAATATGCTTCACACCTCCATCCCACATAAACTCCTTTTGCCAGGCAAGGTTAAAAAGTGCCGGTGCATTTCTTGTTCCAAAACAAAAATCAACCCCATGGCTGGTGGCATGATCCAGGTTAGCAAAGGCAGCAAATGGCTGGTGACAGTTACTGCAGGCAATGCTTTTATCTTTTGAGAGCAACGTGTCATAAAACAATTTTCGCCCCAGTACAAAACCAGCATTTGTTGGCGGGTTATTGATAAACTGGTACACCGGTGGCGGAAAATTGGCAGGTATTTCAAAACGGGGCGTATCTGTAAATACCATACGGGCTTCCCCTGAATTTTCGAAACTGAAGTTCAGAAAAGTGACCGCCAATACCAATACTGCCACCAACTTTTTCATATACTATTTTTTAACGGATGTAACCGTAAAGAGGCCTTTGGCATAATTATCGGCAATAACTACCGACTTGGGGCCGCCCATGGTAAAACTAAGTTGAGAAAAATCAACGGTTGTGTTTCCTTTAAAAAGAGCCGCAGCATTTACATCTAAATTAATTTCGGCATTGGTGCTGCTTTTAATTTTAAGTTTACGTGGTAACTCCTGTGTAAAGTTGCGAATGGTGTTATCCGGATCAATGGCACCACCAATATGATATACCAGTTTATTCTTCTTACTGGCAGATTTGCTGGAAACACCTTCCAGTTTTACAAAAATATAACCGCTCTTCCATGTCCAGAACATTCCATTGGCTGGATCAAGGCAGCCTGTTTGTGCTCCTTCAAAGTTGCGGGCACTGTCCACGCCAATTATAAACTGAATACTCTGATACTTTCCTTCAGGTATACCAGTTATTTGCTGTGTGGTGGTGGCAGCATCGGCAGCATTTACCAAAAAATAGGAATCCGGCAGGGAAACCTGCTCGCCGTTGGTTTTGGTAAGCACAATATTGCTCACATAATACTTAAAGGTGGTTACATAAAAATCATCTCCATGCGCATTGCTGTATTTGTTGGCGCTGTCGTTCAGGCGTAGTGGCTGTCCGTCAACAATGTTGTTAAAATGAAATGTTATGCTGTTTTGTTGTGGTTTGGGTTTTTTGGCAAACGCTGCCACTGCAAAAAGCAGTATGGTGGCAGTAATGACGATAACTTTACTTTTCATATAACTGTTTAGTTAGTGAGTTAATTATTTTCAGTGGGCTCTTTTTTAAGATTGCTCACACGCCGGTACATAATAATAACACAGCCAATTACAAGTATGGCTACTGCAAACAAAGCCGTTAACCATCCTGCATTGGCTGATGTAAATAATGCTGTTATGTGATCGTAAATCTCCATAAACAGCACTGCAGCTACCATTAGAACCAGTGCAATTATCAGCCCCCTGGTTTCCTGCTGGTATATTGTTCTTTTTTTCATTTTATTTTTTTAAAGTTTTTAAAAATGCAGGCAGCACATGCACGCACCGCCTGCGACCAAACCTATATAAAACAATTTTTGGCCGCCATTAGCAGCCTTTTTATAAACATTGGTTACAAAAGAAAACTTACATGAAGCATCATTCGGTTATTGGATTTTACAAATCCGTTTGCCAAATTTTGCGATAAAGGAGTTTGCCAGTTAGCGCCAGCAGAAATTTTTTTTCCGGATACTTCTAAGCCAGCTCCACCCATTAATAGCCGGCCGCCAGAAACATCCACAATTATCTTATTATCGATATCCTTTTTTGACCTTTCATAAATAATTCCGGCATTGGGTGCAATCGTATATTTTTTCATTACCCTGATTTTATAATAGGCTTGTGCTGAAACATTCAGTTTGTTGCCATAATTATAATTACTGCTGTTAGCTGTGTTCATTTTATAGCTTGCCGAAATGTTTACACCAAAGTCCTGCAGCCTTGCATCATACATGGCATTTAATGTAAAATCGGTACTGGCTGTACCAAGTTGAAACAGGTTTGTATTTTGCGATGTATTCATTTTATCAGCAGCAACATATTGCCCGGTCGGTAATTTTATTCCGCCACCAATCCACAGTGTTTGCACCAGCAGTTTATCCGGCATCAACTGCGACTGGCTGTTTAATACCTGGTAATATGCGTTAACGGAGATATCGCCCAGGCCATTTTTCGTTTTCACAGTACCCAGATTTTCTCTTTCGTTAAAAGCATAAGGAAGTGCTGCCATGATTCTGAATTTTTTTCCAAGATTCCAGCCACCCCATAATTCTGCGGTGCGGTACATTTCTGCTGTAGTGAGGTAGGTAATATTTCCGCCAGCGCCAATATGTGTTTGCAGAGAATTATACCGGTATCTTATACCAATAATGTGTTTATGAAATTCGGGTAAAATACCGATGTAATAACCACCTACACCACAACCGCAGATATCACAAGCATGTATATGACCGGCGCTGAACAAAAAAATAAATATGGTTAATAGTTTTTTCATTTGTTGCTACTGTTCAGAAAATCTTTTATCAGTAATAAAAACCCTGTCGTTAAGCGTATTTAAAAATGCCAGCAGTTTAGCTTTTTCATCGGCCGTTAACGCAATGCCCTGTTGAAGGGTTGGGTCAAGATTTGGTGTGTTTTGTACCTGGCTGTTATAGTGTTCCAATACACCATCCAAATCAAGAAACCTGCCGTCGTGCATATAAGGTTGAGTGTATTTAAGGTTCCGCAGGCTGGGCACTTTAAACTTGTATTTATCCTGGTTGTTAAGTGTAACAAGATATCGTCCCTCGTCATTGACATTACTTATGCTGATGCCGTTATTCCTGAAAGAGTTATCTGTAAACAGCGGTTCTGTGTGGCAGCTGTTGCATTTTTGTTTAAAAAGATTATAACCCAACAGTTCATCAGCTGTAAATACAGCACCTTGATTACGCGTTACGCTGTCATATTTTGCATTACTGCTAACGCACATTGTCATAAACTGCGAAAGGGCTTTCAAAAATCTTGTGCTGTTGATTTCACTTGTGCCATATGCCTTATTGAACAATTGAGGATAAACAGAAGAGCTGCGCAGTTTATTCAGCACATTGGTGATATTCTCATCCATTTCCACATGGTTGGCAATAGGAGCCAGCGGCTGTAGATCAAGGTCGAAAATACCTCCATCCCACATAAACGATGTACTCCATGCAAGGTTCATTATAGGTGGGGAATTGCGGGTACCAATGCGGTCGAAAATTCCATGACTTACACTATGCCCATGCTGAGTAAATGCAGATGTTTGAATATGACAGTTGCCACAACTGATGGTATTATTAGCCGACAATACAGGATCATAAAACAGTTTTCTTCCGAGTTCAAAACCCTCTTTTGTAACAGCATTGGCAGAGAAGTTATATACTGGTTGTGGAAAGTTAAACGGTTTTTTAAACCCCTCAAAAGGCATTGATGAATCAACAGCAGCTTTGTTGCAGGCATATATGCCTGCAACAAAGCAAAATATTACTGCAATATACTTTCGGTTCATACCTTTTAATTTTCAGTATGATCATGACGAAACATGGTCGCATAATTATTTGCGATAGTCGTACTGTAACCTGTAAACATTACCATTGAGTTTGCTGCAATACTTACATTGGCAGTTCCGGTAAATGCCTTCAATATATCCGCCATTAAATGAATGTTGGTGCTTTTACTGCTTTTTACTTTAGCAGTACCTCTTGCTGTAAGGTCCAGTGTAATGGTTTTAATATTATTAATGGTGGCTGAGGTATATCCGCCAAAACCTCCTATATGGTACATATATCCCATTGCGGAAGCAGGTGACGTACCTTCCATTTTAAAAAAGATGTAACCACTGTTCCATGTCCAGTACATATCGGCACCAGTCCCTGTAGGATCAAGATCACCGGTCCTTTTACTTACGTCCATTGTATTTCGCAAACTGTCCACACCCAATACAAAGCTCAGCGTTTTGTACTCGCCTTCTGGTACTTTTAGTTCGGCTTCGTGTCTGTTGGCATCGGATTCGTCGATTAAAAAATAACAGCTGTCTTGAGGAACGGTGTAAACTGTTCCATCTGTTTTGGTAAGTTTAAAATTACTTACAAAATATTTTAGCTTGGTTACCTTAAAGCTTTCGCCTGAAGCATTGGTATAAGAACCGGTATTCAGTTGTAAATCTGAAGAGCCTGCAATATTGTCAAACTCAACCGAAAGCTCCCCTTTTGCATTCGCATCATACTCTGGTGTGGAGTCTTTTTTACACGATGTAAAAAAAAGTGTTATGGTTGTTGCTAAGATGATAATATGTTTCATAAAAAATTAATAGTTGTGACCAAAGCTTTTACAGCTTTTCTGAATCATTTGTTTTATTTAAGAATAATGTGCGCTGTTTGTTGCTGAAGTTTTGGGCAACTAACTGCATCAATAAAGACAGGTATCTGTTAATACCTTAAAATTAAAGAGATGGCTTTCCGGGCTTATAAATTAAACCATACAAAACATATAGTTCCTGCAATCTCATTCCTTTTTATCAGAATGAAAAATGCATATGAGCAAAATAAGCTCCGGGATTTGCAATTAAACAATGGGAGGGTGAAATATGGTACGTGGCCTTTTATGTTCACGGCCGGTGGTGTTTTGAATATAATATTTTACTGAGGACATTACGGTAAAAACAGGTATTGCCGCAAAAAAAGATCTTGATGAAAGCACGGTAACCTTGATTTCCCATTTATGCTCCTGATTCTCCTGCTCTTTCTTCTCTTCTTCCCGTATCTTTTTCATCATTTGGCATTTACCGTTACAATGCAGCTTTGGCCGGGCTTTATTGATACAGTTTTTTGCATAAGCATCCGGGTTAATATAATAACCCAGCTGTATAAATGCTCCGTTAAAAGTTTGACCTGCAAAGGCAACAATTAATAATATGGCTGATAAATACCTTATCACGGCGCAAAGATAATTCAATTCTGACTTGATGTTATGATTGCAATCACATTCATCAAAAAAAATTTAGAAGCAGGTGTATATTACACAGCTTTCTGTATCTTCAAAACATGGCAGTTAAGCAAAACAAACTCAACCTGTTCGACTTTACCATGATTGTGGTGAGCCTGGTAATTGGTATGGGCATTTTCCGCACACCAGCTAATGTTGCCAAGGCTGCACCCGATACATTTTTATTTTTTGCTGCATGGTTGGCGGGTGGGCTTGTGGCTCTTTGTGGCGCCCTTACGTATGCAGAAATCGGCAGCCGATTGCCTGTTACAGGCGGTTATTATAAAGTGTTTTCTTACGCCTATCATCCATCCGTTGCATTTGCCATTAACTGTGTAATTCTTGTTTCAAATGCGGCGTCTCTGGCAGCGGTGGCGTTGGTGGGTGGCGAATATATTACCGGCATTTTCATTCCTGCTTCAAAAGAAAAAGCATGGATTGATGTGGCGGCCAATGCCACTTATATACAAACCATACAGATTACTATTGCCATTGTTGCCATCATCATTTTTTACGGCGTAAACCTTGCCGGCTTAAAGCTGAGCGCTAAAACACAAAATGTACTGACGGTTATAAAGATCATACTCATCCTTTTACTGATTGCCCCAATATTTTTTGCAGACAACCATTCGGCAGTACAGCATTTAAACACTGCAACTGTTTCTCCAACCTTAAGGGAATACATTAAAGCTTTTGGCATTGGGCTGGTGGCAGTAAGCTTTACCTATGGGGGTTACCAGCAAACCATCAACTTTGGTGCGGAGGTGGATAAGCCTTCTAAAAATATACCCCGTGGTATTTTCTTTGGCATTGCCACTATCATAACATTGTATCTTACCATTAACTATGCATACATTAAAGTAATAGGGTTTGATACATTGCATATGCCCGAAACAAAAAACATTGCAGCCATTATGGCTTCCAAAATATTTGGAGTAAATGCAGAAAGAATATTGTCGGGCTTTTTATTTTTAAGTGTACTGGCTTACGTAAATGTTTTGTTGATGAGCAACCCACGGGTGATGTATGCCATGAGTGAAGATAAAATTCTGCCGGATGTATTTAAGCAGCGCAACCCAAAAACAGATGTGCTCACTGTTTCTCTGTCTGTTTTTGCCGCAATCTGCATCATCATTATTTTTTGGGCAAAGGAGTTTGATAAGATTTTAAGCTTCACTATTTTTTTAGACTGCTTTGGGATGATACTTTCCGCTGCCACTATTTTTATCCTCCGTAAAAAAACAAAGCATTTGGATGACACCGGCATTTACAAAATGAAGCTGTTCCCTGTTATGCCTGTAGTGTTTATTCTGGCTTATACCTTTGTGGCAATAAGCATAGCGCTTGAGCCAGTTAAAAAAGGGGAAGTGAATGCAGCTGTTATGGGCTCTATTGTTATGGCAGTGTTTGCAGCCTTATACTTTTTGTTGAATCAGCTAAAGAAGAAATAACTTTTTTAATTTTTACTTTTAACTTACCGCAATGGATATTTCTTATATCATAAACGAGCTGGCCGAAGACAGGGAAAACTATTTTAATGCTGTTGCGCCTCCCATTATGCAAACCAGCAATTTTGTTTTTAAAACGGTGGATGATATGCGTAATGCATTCGCCGATGAATACAGCACTTATTTATACAGCCGTGGCCGAAATCCAACTGTTGATATTCTTAGAGCGAAATTAGCGGCATTGGATGGTGCAGAAGACTGTTTGGTTTTTAACAATGGTGCTGCTGCTACATTTGCAGCAGTGCTGGCCAATGTAAAAAGCGGCGACCATATTGTTTGTGTTGACAAACCTTACACGTGGACACAAAAACTCTGCAATGATATTTTACCACGGTTTGGTGTAACCACCACTTATATCGATGGTACCAATATTGAAAATTTTGAACGGGCAGTTTTACCAAACACTTCTTTAATTTATTTAGAAAGCCCCAACAGCTGGGATTATAAAATACAGGATTTAAAAGCAGTAGCTGAACTGGCAAAAGCAGAAAACATTACAACCATCATAGACAACAGTTATTGCACACCGCTGTATCAAAGGCCTATTGAATATGGCATTGATTTAGCCATGCAAACTGCCACCAAATACATCAGCGGGCACAGTGATACATTAGGTGGTGTACTAAGCGGCAGCAGGCAAATGATAGAAAAAATATTTAACAGCGAGTATATGAATGCAGGTGCTGGCATACAACCTTTTAATGCATGGCTGTTATTACGCGGTTTACGCACACTACCCGCCAGGCTGGACAGGATCACCAATTCCACTCAAAAAGTTTTGGCTTTTTTAAAGCAGCATCCTAAAGTGGAGTCTGTTATTTTTCCTTTTGATGAAACCTTTCCTCAATTAGCATTAGCCAAACAGCAAATGAAAGGCGCCTGCGGCCTGATGACTTTTATTATTAAAGCAGATAACATTATGCAGATAGAAAACTTCTGCAACAGCCTTAAGCATATTTACATGGCAGTAAGCTGGGGCGGCCACGAAAGCCTTATTATACCCAAATGCAGCGGCATTAAAAGAGAGAGCTTTATTGCCGCCAGTAAAGAGCACCGCATGCTGCGCCTGTATGTTGGGCTGGAAGAGCCGGAATACTTAATAAAAGATTTAGAGCAGGCTTTTGATAAAATGTAATTACTCAATTATTTTCTCCAAATGAATCATCCTGCCATTGGCATCTGTACCTTCTATTACCACTTTTAAGCGTTTTGTAATATCGTTGTTATAAAATACAATGGTAGAAGAAGGTGTTGTTTTATCAAGCAAAAGATAAGGTTGCCAGTACAATGTACTTCTTAAGTCAACATTCGCTTCTCTTGCTTTGGCATCGCTGTAATCGGGTGAATTAAACTCTTTCGTGGCAGAGTAGCCGGCAATTTTTGTTTTACTCAGTTTACTGGGCAATTTTTGCCACCCTTCTTTTTCATCGCCTCCTTTTTTCAAGTAGATTAATAACCCTGGTGGAAAGCCTTGCTTGCCTGGTAGAGAATGCAACACTTTAACATAAGCTATGCTGCTGATATCAATCGTTTGCAAACGGTCATTATCAGCTTCAAATTCATTAATGTAAATAACAGGAGCAGCAAGGCCTGTAATGGAAGGAAGCTGAATTGATTTAAAAGGCCAGTTTTTTGTTGATACCACTGCGCCAGGTACTTTATTTGCCAGGTAATTATAAATGTCCATTTGTGCCTCCGCCATTTCATCATGCAAAACATCAAAAGCAAACGTATTAGAATTTATGCCTGCAAACATAACCGCATACTTTTCATCCATTTTAAAAATAGGGTCATCTTTCCAGCTTCGTTTGCCGTTGCTTTTTACCACCAGCTCACTTAATAATTTGCTGCTCTTTTCAAAGTTGGGGTTTTTATTTTTTAGATCCGTGGCAAAATGTTGCGTATATCCTGCCTGGCTCTGGCCAGCTGGGGTTATTACGTTTTTATATTCATCTGGTAATTTAAACTCTGGCAGTTTTGTTGCCAGCCCATTGTAGTTTTTTGCAAATGAAATACTGGTGTTATTATCTGCTGCAGAATTAGCTTTATACATCACTGTAGCACTGTCGTAAAACACCAGCCCGCTCAGCATAAAACTGCTGTCGCTTTTTACAGGCACATTAAACCAGCGTTTACTGCTGTCGGTAAATATCAAAATAAGGTTTACCAATGCTGTATCTTTTGCTTTAGGTTTATACTGGCTCAGCTTTCCGTAAATGCTTAACAGGTTATCATAAGCATAGCTGCTTTTATTTGCTGCCTGTGTAACTACTGCATTCCAGTTATACCTCCGTAAAGCCATAGTTTGCATCAGCAGGTTTGCTTTTACAGCTGCACCCGGGGTGCTGTTTGCCAAATACTGGTTTGCGTTGTTTATATAATTGGCGGCATCATTTCTCAGTAACAGGTTGCTGTAAATACTTTCAGTTAGCGGCGCTGTTTCCAGCTCTGCATCATAAACCGAAACTGATAAATCGGCAGCGGCAGTATCTTCTACTTTTACTTCAATTATATTTTTTTCCCTTTTACCTGTACCCTTTTGCAAAATCGTTACCGAAGCATTTATCTTATACTCATTATTGTTTATAAAAACGCCGGCATCTGCCAGTGGCTGGTTATTGCTGTTAAAAACTGTTAACTGTAATACACCTGTAGAAAAATCTTTGGTATTTATTTTCTGTGTTACCCGGTTTTGCTGCATGTTCATAACTGCCGTGTACACCACTTCATCATTCATGGTTGCCAGTAAAGTAAGCTTATCTTCTGCCGTGGTTGAGGTAATCATGTAATAAAGCTCTCCGTCCACCTGCTCTGTGTGCAGCAATGTGCCACTGCTTTTGGTTTCAGGTAAAGGTGTACGCCGGAAAGTACCGGTATTATCTTTCCATTCTGCCGAATATGTTTCACCGGGCTGCGGTGTGAATTTTAAAACGCCCATTCCGTCGTTTGTGGTAAGGAGGCTGTCGATAACTTCACCTTTATTATTTTTAACAACGCCGGAAATTTCAAATGGCAATCCATTATCTATGGTTGCCTTAAAGGCCACATAATTATACAATCCTTCAACCAGGTTGCCCCCTTCAGGATAAAACCGCAGTATAGCTGCTTCGGTATTGGATAATGCTTCATGTAAAGGCGCTGTACCAGCAACCGGCAGTTTTTTAAAAAAGCCAGGTATGCTGTCCGCTATTTGCCGGGCAGTGCAAGCCCTGATGTAAAAGGTGGTTCCGGCAATGGTGTCTGGTAAGGTAAAAAAGTTATCGGCCGAGCCGGATAAAACAGGCATGGATTTATGCTGAATTACCTTCCCGTTGTTATCAAGCAAATCGGCGTATAAGCTGGTGGCTGAAGTTGCCGGTACGCCTCCCCAAAATAAATAGGCTTTAAACCATATCGTTTCTCCCGGGAAATAAATTTCCTTGTCCGTGTGAATGTGCAGTTTTTCTGTTGGATGGTTGGCTGTATAGGCAGTATATAATTCATCAATATTTTGTGAGGAGCAATATAAAGAAGCGGAAAGGAACAAAAACAGGAAGAGGGTTGGTAAAGATGTTTTCATAAACAGAAGATAGTTTTATGAATTAAAGATAGTTTTTATGAATTAAAGAATAAGTTAAAGTACTTTTGTAACCTGCTTTAAACCGCCTGTAAAAATGCATCCGGTTCATGGGCAGGAAAGTTTATTTTTGTTATATGCGCCGGAAAAACTACCTGTTAGTTGTACTAACCCTTATAAACATTTACTGCAGCGCCCAGGATAAATGGGATCTTCGCCGTTGTATTGATTATGCACTTGCCAACAACATAAGTATAAAACAAACAGACTTGCAGGCAAGGCTTGCCAAGCTGCAGGTGTATCAAAGTAAAATGGGGCAATACCCATCGGCTAGTTTTAGTGCCAGCTCCAGCTATAACAGCGGCCGTAACCAGGACCCCACTTCTTTCAGCCTGATCACACAAAGTTATCTTGCTGCCAACATGCAGTTGCAAAGCAGCGTGGAGATATTTAACTGGTACAGCAAGCGAAACACCATTGCTGCCAGTGCTTATGAACTGCAGGCTTCACTGGCCAATTCAGAAAAAATAAGGAATGATATCGCATTAACGGTTGCAACGGTTTACCTGCAGGTACTGCTCTTTAAAGAGCAGGAGCGCATTGCATCCATTCAGTTACAGCAGTCGCAATCGCAGTTAACCGCCACCCGCAAAAGGGTAAGCGCCGGTGCATTACCCGAGTTAAATGCAGCCGAACTGGAAGCACAGGTGGCACGTGACAGCTCTTCTGTTATTTCTGCTAAAGGAAATACACAACAGAGTATTTTAAATCTTAAGGCATACCTGGCACTGGATGCCGCTGCTCCGTTTGATGTGGATGTTCCGCCCGTTGACAGAATACCGGTGGAAAATATTGCCGCCCTGCAGCCGGATGTGGTATATGCTTCTGCCATCGCCAATTTACCACAACAACGCGTAAATGATTTTAAAATTAAGGCCGCCGAAAGAAGTATGGCTGCCGCTAAGGGAAATATGTATCCCACCATTTCCGCCTTTGGAAGTTTGGGAAGCGGTTTTAACAGCCGGGCGCAGGAAATAACCAGCTCTTCACTGGTAAATGCGCCTATAGGAAAAGTAAATGTAAGCGGAACAGATTACAGCGTGTTTCCCTTACAGCCTTTTACCAGTTACGGGTACAGCAAGCAGGCTTTTACATCGCAGCTGAATCAGAACTTCCGGCAGTCGGTGGGGCTGAGCCTGAGTGTTCCTATTTTTAACGGCAGCAACCTGCGCACAGCGTATGAGCGCAGCAGGATCAATATAGAGAACCTGCAGCTGCAGCAGCAACTGGATAATCAAAAACTGAAACAGGATATATATACGGCCTACAACAGTGCGATGGTGGCGCTGGAAAAATATAATGCCGGGAAAAAGACGCTGGAAGCGGCTAACCGCACACTGGAGTTTTCGCAGAAAAGGTATGGCGTGGGAATGCTTTCTGTTTTTGAACTTATCGTTAACCAGAATAACCAGTTCAGCGCAGAGCTGAATAACCTGGTGAACCAGTACGATTATGTATTTAAAATGAAGGTGCTGGAGTTTTATAAAGGAAAGGGATTGAAATTATAAAGTGTTTCTTTTTTTGCACGGTTAAAGATGAATAAAGAAATATTGTACAAGAGTGCGACGCCAATGAAGATAAAAAAAGTGATACTGGCGGGCACATAAATTAATATAAAATGAGCAAGTCGTTAAAATGGATTTTAATTGCTGTGGGTATTTTACTTATTGCACTGGTGGGTTTAAGTAAAGCAGGTGTTTTTGGTAAAGATGACGGAACAAAGGTTACAGCTGAAAAAGTAACACAAAGAAGCATTACCGAAATTGTAAATGCCACGGGAAAAATATACCCGGAAATTGAAGTAAAAGTGAGTCCGGATATTAGTGGCGAAATTACCGAGCTGAATGTACAGGAAGGTGATACAGTTAAAAAGGGACAGGTACTTGCCCGCATTTATGCAGATATATACAATATACAACGTAACCAGGCAGCCAGTGGTGTGGCACAAAGCCAGGCACAGGTAAATAATTCTGAAGCCAGCCTGGATGCATTAAAAGCTCAGTTGGAGCAGGCTGAAAAAACATTCAATATGCAGAAGCAGCTTTTTAACGATAAGGTGATTAGCCAAAATGAGTTTAATACGGCTGATGCCAGTTTTAAAGCAGCCAAAGCAAATTATAATGCAGCAGTACAAGGAATAAAGGGCGGACAGGCCAGCGTGCAAACTGCAAGGGCTGGACTGGACAGAGCAAATAAAGACCTTGGTAAAACAATCATAACTGCACCCATGGATGGTGTGATCTCTTTGCTGAATGTAAAACGAGGCGAAAAAGTGGCGGGCAACAGTTTTAATGTTGGTACAGAAATGATGCGTATTGCCGATATGCAAAAAATTGAGGTTCGGGTGGATGTGGGCGAGAACGATATACCAAAGGTTAAACTGGGCGACAGCGCCAATATTGAAGTGGATGCTTACAGTAACCGTAAGTTTAAGGGTATTGTAACACAAATTGCCAGCAGCAATAATGGGGCTTCCACACAAAACTTAACGGGCAATACCAGCACCGATGTTACACAGTATAAAGTATACATACGCCTGTTGCCGGAAAGCTATATGGATTTAATTGGAAAAGGGTCTTTCCCATTCCGCCCGGGTATGAGTGCGAATGCAGATATACAAACAAAAACACACAGCAATGTGTTAAGTGTTCCTATTAACGCAGTAACCACCCGTGAAAAAAATGACAGTACTAAAGCTGGCAAGAAAAAAGTTGCTGAAAACGACATGAGCCAGGTAGTAACATCCAATAACGACGACCTGGATGTGGTGGTGTTTGTAATTGACAAGGATAATAAAGTAAAAAAGGTAATTGTAAAAACAGATATACAGGACATAAATTTTATTGAAATAACCAGCGGTCTTAAAGCCGGTGACGAAGTGGTAACCGGCCCTTATGATGTGGTAAGCAAAACCTTAAAAGAAGGAGCTAAGGTTAAGCGGGTGGATAAGAAAGACCTTTTTGAAAAATAAAAACATCCAGATACATTTAAAAGGCCCCGCAACCGGGGTCTTTTTTATTACTATATTTTTAATGACAGTTAGCGGCAATTATTTTGCTTTACTTTTATGATACTTTATGCAGCTGTTTTTTTTAATCATTGCGGTGTTGTTACTGCTTTCATACATCCTTCTTATTCTTTATTACAAAGCCGGATGGATGCAATTGCCATCTTTCACTTCAACAAACAAGGAGCTGCATACAAAAATCACTGTAATAGTTCCGGCAAGAAACGAAGAGCGTACTATCGGAAACTGCCTTACTTCAATTTTGCAGCAAAACTATCCACAACAGTTGTTTGAAGTAATTGTTATAGATGATTTTTCGGAAGACAATACAGCTGCAGTTGTAAACAGTTATAACAACAGTAATGTAAAGTTATTTTCTCTTGGTAATTATATAACCGCAAATGAAACACAGTCTTACAAAAAGAAAGCCATTGAACTGGCCATACAGCAGGCCACAGGAGAGTTAATTGTAACTACCGATGCAGATTGCGTCGTTCTGCCAAATTGGTTAAATACCATTGCAGCTTTTTATGAAAAAACACAAGCGGCATTTATTGCAATGCCGGTTGTAATAAAACCAGCAACTGGTTTTATTGGCATTTTTCAATCGCTTGATTTTATGACGCTGCAGGGCATTACAGCAGCATCGGTACATAAAAAATTTCACAGCATGTGCAATGGCGCTAACCTTGCCTATACTAAACAAGCTTTTACTGCAGTAAATGGTTTTAATGGCATTGACAATATTGCCAGCGGCGATGATATGCTGCTGATGCACAAAATTTATAAACAATACCCGGAAAAAGTGTTCTTTCTTAAATCGAAAGAGGTGATTGTGCAAACACTTCCGGTAAATACTATAGCAGAATTTTTTAATCAGCGTATCCGCTGGGCAAGCAAGGCAGATAAATATGATGATAAACGGATCTTTGCCGTGCTGCTGGTAGTATATTTATTTAATGTGCTGTTACTACTATTGCCCATTCTGGCCCTGGTAAAAAACTATCAATTACCAATCATCAATTATTCATTATCAATTGCAGCTGCCTGGCTGGTATTGCTGTTATGTAAAACGGTGGCAGAATTATTCTTCCTCATTCCTGTTGCCCGTTTTTTCAGCATGCCGCATTTGCTTTGGTGGTTCCCTTTAATGCAACCCTTTCACATTATTTATACTGTAATTGCCGGATGGTTAGGTAAATTTGGTACATATAAATGGAAGGGCAGGAAAGTAAAGTAATTGCATGGAGTTAAATAATCAATCAACCATAGTATTAGTTGGCGGCGGCATTATGAGCGCCACACTGGGTGTGCTCATTAAAGAAATAATGCCCGGCGCTGCTGTTTTAATTTTTGAGCGTTTGCCGACAGTGGCAGAAGAAAGCAGTGATGCATGGAACAATGCCGGCACCGGCCATTCTGCTTTTTGCGAACTAAATTATACGCCGGAAAAAGATGGCAGTGTGGATATTTCCAAAGCAGTGAAAATTGCATCGCAGTTTGAAATATCAAAACAGTTTTGGGCATATTTAATACAGCAATACAATTTTGCAAAACCGGCATCATTCATCAATCATGTACCACATATCAGTTTTGTTTGGGGCAATGACAATACAGCATATTTAAAAAAACGTTTTGATGCACTTGGCAAAAACAAACTTTTTGCCGGCATGCATTATACAGAAGATATAAATACGCTTACCGGATGGATGCCGCTGGTTATGCAGGGCCAGGATGCAAATAAAAAATTTGCCGCCACTAAAATGGACATCGGCACCGATGTAAATTTTGGTGCATTAACAGAAGCGCTGTTTGCTCATTTAGAAAAGCAGGCAGATGTAACATTATACTTAAATCATGAAGTAAGAGATTTAGAAAAAAAAGAGGATGGTACCTGGGAACTAAAAGTAAAAAATTTAAGTACAGATGATATTATTGAAGTACCGGCTGATTTTGTTTTTTTAGGGGCGGGTGGCGGTTCATTACCATTACTGCAAAAATCTGATATTGAAGAGGCCGAGGGTTATGGCGGTTTTCCCATCAGCGGCCAGTGGCTCCGTTGTAAAAACGAAACCATTATTCAACAGCACCATGTAAAAGTATATGGCAAAGCTGCAATAGGCGCACCCCCCATGAGCGTACCGCATTTAGATACAAGGATTATCAATGGTAAAAAAGAATTATTGTTTGGGCCATTTGCTGGTTTCAGCACTAAATTTTTAAAACAAGGATCTTATTTTGATTTACCCGCCAGTATTGAATGGGCTAATATGTTTCCCATGCTGGCAGCTGGCTGGCATAATTTACCACTAACCAAATATTTAGTTCAGCAGGTAACACAAAGCGATGAAGACCGGCTGAATGCTTTAAAAGAATATTGCCCCACTGCAAAAATGGAAGACTGGGACTTAGCCATTGCAGGGCAACGGGTACAGGTAATAAAAAAAGATGATGAAGAAATTGGTGTGTTGGAATTTGGAACCGAACTGGTTTGTGCTGCTGATGGTACGTTAGCTGCATTACTGGGTGCATCACCCGGCGCAAGCACAGCGGTAACTGCTATGCTGCAGGTGCTGCAAAAATGTTTTTCCTTAAATTATAAAAGCGATGAATGGCAGCTAAAATTAAAAAACATTATTCCCACTATTGATAAACCCTGGATTGAATACGACGCTCTTTGCACAGAAATAAGAGAGTGGACGCATGATATTTTACAGCTGGAAAATGCAAATTTGTAATTTACAGTAATGCAGCAAACTTATTCTTATAAAAAACAATTATGGAAGCGGCTTAAAAAAAATAAAGGCGCTTTGTTTGGGTTGCTCATTATTATCATTTCATTTTTTGTGGCGGTGTTCGGTTATTTTATTGCACCAGATAATTCACCTAACGCTGATTTACAAACGGTGGAAATACAGGCAAAGAAGCCGGGCTATCAACAAACATTTTTAAAACTATATACTGCAAACCAGAAACAAACAGGCTGGTTTTCAAAGTTGCTGTACGGCTTGCCATCATCTTATCAATTAATTCCGGTAAGCGGAAGGCCCGCCGACAATAAAAGTGGCGATTCCATTGTAATAAATAAATACGTGGATGAAGATACATCGGTAAGAATGGCATTTGCTGTTAAATACCTGATGGAAAATCACGACAGTTTCGCTGTCCCGGATTTTTTTGTAACCAAAAAATACTGGTTGGGCACAGATAAATTTGGCCGTGATATTTTAAGCCGCTTAATTATTGGTACTAGAGTAAGTTTAGCGGTTGGCTTAATTGCAGTATTAATATCATTAACTATTGGAATTTTTTTAGGTGCATTGGCCGGTTATTACCGTGGTAAGATTGATGCTGTGGTAATGTGGCTTGTAAACGTAACGTGGAGTATTCCAACATTACTTTTAGTATTTGCAATAACGATGGCAATGGGCAAAGGGTTTTGGCAAATATTTATTGCAGTTGGGCTAACCATGTGGGTTAGTGTGGCAAGGTTAGTACGTGGGCAGGTAATGGCTGTAAAAGAATTAGAGTATGTGCAGGCGGCAAAAGCGTTGGGGTTTAAAAACAGCCGCATTATATTCAAACATATTTTGCCAAACATATTTGGGCCAATTCTTGTAATTGCTGCCAGTAATTTTGCTACGGCTATTATTGTAGAAGCCGGCCTCAGTTTTTTGGGAATTGGGGTACAGCCACCGCAACCAAGCTGGGGGCTTATGATAAAAGAAAACTACAACTTCATTATTACACACAACCCCATGCTGGCATTAATACCGGGCTTTGCCATAATGCTGCTGGTGCTGGCTTTTAATTTGCTAGGTAATGGGTTAAGAGATGCGGTAGATGTAAAAAGCTAATCTTTAGGTGCTACCTGCACATTACGGTTAAAACCTTCTTCCAGTGAAATGAATGTTTCAGTGCGTTCAATCCCTTTTATTTTTTGCAGTTCATCATGAAGTACATAACGCAGCTGGGCAATATCCTTACAAACAATTTCAATAAACATGCTGTAGTTGCCGGTAATATAATTAAGCCTTACAATTTCCGGTATCTTTTTCAGCTCTTCGGCCACGCTGTCATACAAAGAGCTTTTCTCCAGGTAAATACCAACAAAAGCGGTAATATCATAACCGAGTTGTTTTAAATCTACATTCAATCTTGTACCTTTGACAATACCAAACTCCTGCAGTTTTTTAATACGCACATGTATGGTACCACCGCTCACAAATAATTTCTTGCCCAGGTCGGCATATGAAATTTCCGCAGTCTCCATCATTTCGTGAATTATCTGCAGATCCAATTTGTCAAGATTTAATTTAGCAGCCATTTTATAATTTTACTTTAGTTATAATTCAATATTTATTGCAAATATTTGAATTGTTTCTATATTTTCCAAATTTTTTATGAATTATTTTTAAAATAAAGGTTGTTTATGTAGATTTGTGCAACAAAGCCTGAAAGCAGGTAAGTTCTTAAAAATTGTGGGGTGATGAAATCTTTGGCAGACATGCCCTCTTGTCTCGAGGGTGAGGATAACAGGATAAACGTTGCATAAGCCGATGGTACTGCAGTGCCACCGACTGGGGTTGACCACCAGTAGGTTTGAGGGTTGCTCCTCATTAAATTTTGTGCGACAGCTAACTGCCTCGTGGAGGTTCGAACCCTCCCCCTACAGCATTTATATTTAAAGCCTTCAATTACTGAAGGCTTTTTTATTTACATAATTGTAACAACTTTCAGGCAATCCATCTTATTTAAACATCGTTTCTTTGCAAAACTTTTAGCCTTAAACCTTTTGCATGAGATTACTGGTGTCCTTTATTTTACCTGTTCTTCTTTTTGCTACAGCACAATCGCAAGACAGGATTATACGAACGTTACAAACAGAATCTGGTTCAATAACACCCAAGGTTCCTGCACCTGATACAGTTAAAAGAGACTGGAAAAAGGGGGGCATATACCGCATCAACCTGGGCCAGGGCACACTGAGCAACTGGGCTGCCGGCGGTGATGACTTTTCATTGACTGTTAATACATCTCTTAATCTTTTTGCCACTTATAAAAAGCACAATTTCGGCTGGGATAATTCCCTTGACCTGGTAATGGGTTTCTTAAATACTACTTCTTTAGGCAGCCGGAAAAATGATGACCGTATAGACCTCGTTTCAAAACAAACCTATACAGTTAATAAAAAGACAAGCGTTGCAACATTGGCCAATTTTCGTACGCAGTTTATAGCAGGTTATACTTATAAAGAAAAAGAGAAAACCTATGCATCCAACTTCATGTCACCCGGTTATGTACTTACCAGTATTGGCGTAAACAGCAAACCTGTAAAAGAGTTGTCTTTGTTTGTGTCTCCGTTTACGTCACGGTGGATTATTGTACGGAATGACAGCCTTGCTTCCAAAGCTGCCTACGGCGTGGATACGGGTAAAAATATTATTAATCAGCTCGGCGCCTTTGCAACCATTAACTATCAAAAAGAGTTTTTAAAAACGCTCACATACAAATCCAGGCTTGACTTGTTTTCAAACTACAAGAAAAATCCATGGAATGTGGATGTATACATGACAAATGTACTGGCGATAAGAGTTTTTAAACTGCTCTCGTTTAACTGGAGTGTGGATGTGATTTATGATGACGACACCCGCATTTTTGGTACAAATGGAAACTCCCCGGCATTACAGTTGAAATCGATTATTGGCGCAGGGTTGCAACTTAAAATTTAAAAGCGGTCTGTGTATCTTTGCCGCCCATGGCTCAAAAAAAATTAGTTCGGTTTGCGGCAATTAAAACATTTCCCAATGTACTGGAGTATCCGGAAAATATGCCGGGTAACTGGCACCAGTTTTTTAAAAACAATAATCCCATAACATTAGAACTTGCCTGCGGCAAAGGTGAATATGCCGTGGGACTTGCACGCATGCACCCGCAGCAAAATTTTATTGGAGTGGATGTGAAAGGCAACCGCATTTATATTGGCGCAAAAAAGTGCATTGCAGAAAACTTAAGCAATGCTGCTTTTTTGCGTACACAAATAGGAATGCTGCCAAATTACTTTGCCAAAGAAGAAGTGGAAGAGATATGGATAACTTTTCCTGATCCCCAGTTGCGTACATCAAAAGCAAAAAAACGTTTAACACACCCGGTTTTTTTGCGGCTGTATCAACAGGTATTAAAGCCCGGTGGCTTTATTCATTTAAAAACAGACAGCCCTAATTTATACCTATTTACAAAAAAGGTGGCTGAACTTTATGGGCTTAACATTGTTGAAGATTGCGATGATGTGTACAGCCAAACGGAAATAAAGGAAGAGCTGAAATTAAAAACCTATTACGAAAGCCTGGATATTGCACAGAGCAATAAAATACATTACCTAAAATTCACGCTGCCGGGCACTATTAAAAATATTGATGACCAACTACAGGAACAACTGAAGCATGAAGAACTTAATTGAGGGTGAAGATTATTATTTTAATGAGCAGGGGTTTATAGTACTCACTGAAAAATATCATTTGCAAAAAGGATTTTGTTGCGGCAATGGCTGCAAACACTGCCCCTATAACTATGAAAATGTACCTGAGCCGCAACGCACCAAATTATTATCTTTAACCACAGATGGCAAAGAAGTTAACTAAACCTGCTGCAAAAAAAACGGCAATAAAAAAGACAGAAGAAAAGCCCCGCAGTACTGTAAAAGAATACAGCTTTTTCCAGGACGTTTATGAAGTGGTGCGGCAAATACCAAAGGGCCGTGTTACCAGTTATGGTGCCATTGCCAATTACTTGGGTACTAAATTAAGTGCACGTATGGTAGGCTGGGCCATGAATGCTGCCGGCACCGCTAAACCAAAAGTTCCTGCACAACGTGTGGTAAACCGCCTGGGTATCCTTAGTGGCAAACATCATTTTGGTACATCTCCTTCAATGGAAGATTTATTAAAGAAAGATGGTGTGGAAGTTAAAAACGATACCATTGTTGATTTTAAAAAACGCTTTTGGGACCCTGCAGAAGAATTAGGTTTGTAATAATATTTGAAAATCAGCCTGTCAATATTTATTCCTCCTGTCATAACTATAATTCGCCCTTTATCCATTTTTATATTTTCTGTACGAAGGTATTGGTAGATTTTTGAGCAGCCATTTAATTAAAGTATAGCAAAACTATTGACATGAAAACAAAGCTGCTGCTTTGTGCAGTGCTGCTTTTATCTGCAGCCACCAATGCACAAATAAAAACGGGTACAATTGCCGGAACGGTTATCAGCCCTGAAAAAAAACCGGTTGAATCTGCCACCATCCAGTTACTAAATGCAACAACCAAAACACTGGTTAAAACAGCCGTTACGGACAAACAGGGCAATTATCTTTTTGAAAAAATTGCAGAAGGGAAATACCTGTTAGCTGTTTCCGGAATGGGTTTTACAAAAAAAACAACAGATGCAGTTGAAGTAACAGCATTAAACACGGCTGTACAGGTACAGACAATTGAACTGCAGGCACAAGCCAAAGCACTGGAAGGTGTAACAGTTATTTCTCAAAAACAGTTTATTGAACAAAAGCCCGACCGCACCGTGGTAAATGTGGAAGCATCACCCAGCAATGCCGGGGCAACTGCTTTGGAAGTGCTGGAAAAATCACCGGGTGTGAGTGTTGATAATGATGGTAATATCAGCCTTAAAGGCAAACAGGGAGTTATTATCATGATGGATGGAAAACCCACTTATCTTTCTGGTGCCGACCTTGCCAATGTACTCCGCAACTTGCCGGCTTCTGCACTGGATCAAATAGAAATAATGACCAACCCTTCTGCCAAGTATGATGCAGCAGGTAATTCGGGCATCATTAATATCAAAACAAAAAAGAGCAAAACAAAAGGCTCTAACGGCTCCCTTTCATTTGGTAATGTAAGCAGCCTGTTTCGTAATAACGGAAAAGAACAGCTTTTGTGGAAGCCTACTTTATCGGTTAATTACAACTATAAAAAAAATGCAGTAAACTTTTTCAGCAACATAGTATACAACAACCGGGAAGGACGTGGCTTGCTGGATATTACCAGCCGCTATTACGATGAAACTGGCAAACAAATTGACAGCATCAATAAAGTATACACCACTTTCCGTTTCCGCAATAATAACTATACAGCTAAAGTGGGATTGGATTATACGCCCAATAAAAAGAACAGTTATGGTATTGTGCTTAATGGTTTTCTTTTCTCCGGCCATCCCACACCCAATACCAGTACCACGTTTACCGATTTAAGTGGCAAAGTATTTTCAAGGCTGGAATCACAAACTAATAATGACCTCAGCTGGAAAAACTTCAGTACCAACTTTAACTATAAACACACGTTCGACAGTACCGGCACAGAGTTAACTGCTGACCTTGATTATGCACATTATGAAAACGTATCGGACCAGTTATTACGTACCGGTTTTTTTGATGGCAATTATAATCCGACTGCCGATTCTATGTTTTTAAAAGGCCATCTGCCTTCTTCCATCAATATCTATTCGCTTAAATCTGATTTTGTAAAAACACTCAAAGGTGGAATTAAATTTGAAGCAGGTATAAAATCGAGTTATGTAAAATCAGATAACCTTGTAAGCTATTTACGCAAGGCGGGCAGCAACTGGGTGCCCGACAGCCGTAACAACCATTTTATTTACGACGAAAATATTAATGCCGCTTATGCCAATGCAGGCAAAGAGTATAAAAAGTGGAACATACAAACCGGGTTGCGTATGGAAAACACCAATACAAAAGGTTACCAGGTTTCCAATAACTCAACCGTAAAACGCAGCTATGTAAGTTTCTTTCCTTCAGCTTTTGTAAGTTATACGGCTGATGCAAAAAATATATTCACCGTTTCTGCCAGCCGCAGATTGCAACGCCCCAATTACCAGGACCTGAATCCCTTTACTTTCTTCCTGGACTCACTCAGTTACAGGCAGGGCAACCCTTACTTAGCACCACAGTTTTCTTATAACTATGAACTGAAGCATACCTACAACAATAAATTAAGCACCACGCTGAATTATACCATAACCACCGATGTGATTTCGCAAATTATTAAACAAACCAAAGGAAGCAACAATGAAATCATCAGCTTTTTAACCATTGATAATATTGCCCGCTTTACCAACAGCGGTTTGGCAATCAGTGCGCCTGTTAAAATTGCCAGCTGGTGGAACACCAACCTGTATGGCAACCTTTACCGCAACCGCTACCAGGGCACTTATATCTCTATGCAAAACAATAAATCCACCGTGGTGGATCTTGATTTGGCTTACACCTCTTTCAGCATAAATGTAAACAACAGCTTTACCATTGGCAAAGGCTGGACGGGTGAAATAAGCGGCTGGTACAATTATAAAAATGTACAGCAATTATCGCTGAACTATCCTATGGGCCAAATAAATTTTGGAATAGGAAAAAATAATTTACTCAAGGGAAAAGCAAGTTTGCGTTTAAATGCAAGAGATCCTTTTAACTGGCAATATTACCGCGGCATTACACAGTATGGCAACATTGATATTACCATCCGCAACCGGTGGGATAACCGCCAGTACGGCATCAACTTTACGTACCGCTTTGGCAAACAGCAGGGCCAGCAGCGGCGCAGAACATCTGCCACAGAAGAAGAGCAACAAAGAGTGGGTGCCGGTGGAAACTGATTTTGGTTCTTGTGCGTTTTAGTTTAGCCCGCCTGTTTTTACAGGCGGTTTTTTATTGCCGGTTTTTTAAACGGCTTACCTTTATTTCATGAACTGCAAACCCGGTACCATTATTAAAAGCACGGCTGCTTTAAACAATTCGGTATTTGAAAATGTAAAAATTCTCATTACAGAAAACAATGCCGGCGGCGCTGCTGGTTTTGTAATTAATAAACAATTTGAAAAGCCGCTGAATGCATTGCAGGAGTTTAGCCATGTGCGGCATTTTAATTTATATAACGGCGGGCCGGTAGATAAGGAGCATTTATTTTTTATTCACCGCCGGCCGGATATTATTGAAGGTGGTGTAAAAATTAACGACACCATTTTTTATGGCGGCAATTTTGCACAGGCTGTTGCTGCCATTAACAATTACACACTTACAGAAAACGATATAAAAATTTTTATTGGCTACTGCGGATGGGATGCAGGAGAACTGGAAGCAGAGATGGAAGAAGGGAGTTGGGAAGTAAGTAATTATACAGCAGAAAGAGTTTTTACAAAATAAATAAGAGCCGGTATAAACCGGCTCTTATTATCCATATCTATTTTCACTTTTTGCCAAATGTTTGCAGCAGCTTTTTTATTACCACCAGCACCAGTAATGGCGGCAGTGCAATAATAAAAATAGTAAGCACCGGAAAATATTTATTATCTCCTGTTAGTTTAACCTGCCACAGGTTTATTTCTCCGGAGGGCCATGTGTTTGAAAAAGTAATGGCTGTGGCGGCAATTATAACCACTATGCTGAGGGTTCCAAAAACTTTATTCATAACGTCAGTTACTTTCTTTTTTCCGGCCTTGCTCTGGTTTATAAAACCATACACCCAAACAGGCTGCTGCTATTACAAAAGGTATGCGCTTTGTGTGTTTAAAGCCGGTCCTCTCTTCCAGCAGTATCATTAGCAGCGACGAAACAATTACAATTGCCAGGATGATCAGCCCTTTTTTTAGTTTACCTTCTTTGGGCCATAATTCTTGTTTCTCCATCTGGTTTTTTTATAAAACTCCCGAAATAATTCAAGCGGATTTTATTCTGTTTATAAGTGCTGCCACAAAATTAATAACCGCTATCCCTGTAAAGATTTTACCTGTGGCACTTAAAAGCAAAACAAAAACCTGTTGTATTGAACGGAACTATTATTCAATAATCACTTTCCTGATTTTATTGTTTCCAAAATCAGCAATATATATTGCAGCGTTTGTAAAATCGCCACACAACCCAAGCGGGTAATTGAACTCTGCCGCAGTACCAATTCCTTCTGCAGATCCTGTGTTGCCGCTTCCTGCAATGGTGGTTACTACACCAGCAGCGGTAATTTTTCTAATACGGTTATTTTGTGCATCGCAAATAAAAATATTATTAGACGCATCAACTGCCAGGCCGGCCGGCCTGTTAAAGCGTGCAGCAGTTCCTGTAGCATCGGTATAACCTGCGGTTCCGTTACCGGCAATAGTGGTAACCACACCGGCCGGTGTAATTTTACGCACTGCATGGTTTAAATAATCTGCTACTATTAAATTACCACCGGCATCAAAGGCTAAAGCAAACGGGCCGTTAAATGAAGCGGCCGTTCCTGTTCCATCTGTAAGAGCAGCAGAACCGCTGCCGGCAAATGTGGTAACCACACCGGCGGGTGTAATTTTTCTTATAAGATTATTAATATAGTCCGCAATAAATACATTTCCTGAAGCATCTGCTGCCAGGCCTACCGGCTGGTTAAAAGTTGCAGCCGTTCCCGTTCCGTTTTGATTACCGGGTGTTCCGTTTCCTGCAAGGGTGGTAACAACAGCTGTTGAAGTAATTTTTCTTATTGCCTGGTTAGCATATTCCCCTGTATATAAATTACCAGAGATGTCCGACGTAATTCCGTAGGGTGCCCAAAAACCTGCAGCTATACCAGTGCCATTTACTATTCCTCCACCTGTGCCACTGCCGGCAAATGTTGTAACAGTGCCGTCTGGTGTAATTTTTCTTATCCTGTTATTATTACGGTCTGCCACATAAAAATTTCCGGCAGCATCTTTCGTAATACCGGTGGGGCTGGAAAAAGATGCATTGGTTCCTGCTCCATCTGCATACCCAACTGAACTTCCGGCGAAAGTTGCAGTGAAGCCTGGCACCAGGTACGTAAATGAAGGGCCGTTCACCACTTCAGTAGGAGTCTTTTCCACTTTTACTGTACCAGTACCTGCGCCTGCAGGCACAACTGCAGTAATAGTAGTATTTGTGGCCGTTTGTACTGTAGCCTGTACGTTATTGAAGTACACTTTTAAAGTAGAAAGGTTGGTGCCAAAATAAGTACCGGTAATAGTTACTACCGTGTTTTTAGGGCCGCTGGTTGGGCTGATGCTGTTGATAACGGGTACAGGATTTGGCGTGGGGGCCGGAGTAGTGTCTGATTTTTTACAACTGCTGAAAGCAAGCATACATGCGCCTGCCATAGTAAGGATGATGTTCTTTTTCATTGATAATTGGTTTTAAGATTTTAAAGTGTAAAACAACCAAATTCAATCAATGAAAATTTGCAGAATTGATAAAAGAAGCTGATGCTTTTATAAATGAGTACAGGTGTTGCGCAGGTGATGTGAAACTTACCTGTTTTCTAAAAACTGTATTACAAAATCTTTTTTGCGTTGCGATACCGGTATGGTATGGCCGCCTTCCAGTACCAGTGTGCCACAATCTGTTTTGCGGTCGTACATTTTTATTTTAGCGGGGTTTACCAGGCAGGAGTGATGGGTGCGTATAAATCCTGAAGGGGCCAGCAGTTCTTCATAGCTGCGCAGGTTCCGGCTTACAAAAACAGGCTCACTGTTGCTGATATAAAATTTTGTGTAAGAGCCTTCTGCTTCGCAATACAGTATATCATCAATTTTAATGAAGTATGTTTTATCAATATCTTTTAAAACAATTTGTTTTGTATTGCCTGTTTTATTGCTTAATTGTTGCAGCAATATGGCAAGCTGGTTTTGCAACGTATGGCTACTGATATTGTCTGTTGCTTTTTTTAAAGCCGCATGTAATTCTGCCGGGTCTACCGGTTTTAATAAATAATCAATAGCACTGAATTTAAAAGCCTGTATGGCATATTGATTATGCGCTGTTGTGAATATGAGTTGAAAAGAAGGATTGTGCAGCTGTTGCAGTAAATCAAAACCGGTTCCGTCATCCATTTCCACATCCAGCAAAACAATACCGGGTTGCAGTGCATTAATTTTTTCCAGGCCTGTCTTTACGCCGTCCGCTTCTTCAATTACATAGGTGCCGTTATTCCACAGCAAAAGCATTTCCTTCAGCGTTTCCCGTACGGTTTTTTCATTATCAATTACGAGTATTGTCAACTTACAGTGCTTTTTTGATTTTTATATAATAAAGGTAAATTTATTTTTACCACAACGCCTTTACCGGAAGTGTCGTTATCAATACTAAATCCGGCCTTTGTTTTCAATTTAATGTTAAGCAGGTAAATACGGTCTTTAATAATCTGGCTGGCACGGCTGATGTGTTCATTATTTTCTTTTGCTGTTGTGGCAAGCCCTTTACCATTATCAGTTATCTGTACTAACAGGTTTTTATTTTCCTTCTCAAATTGCACAGTAATCATTCCTGGGTAGTCCACACCTGCAAAACCGTGCTCAATACTGTTTTCTGCAAAAGGCTGAATGATCATTGCGGGTATCAGCAGTTCATCAATATCCAAATCAGTAGCGGCAGTAACACTATAAGTAAATGTTTGGGGAAAGCGGATTTTCTGCACTTCCAGGTATTCATTTAAAAATTCCATCTCCTGTTCAATGGTTACATATTCTTTGTAAGTACTTTCCAGTGTCTCCCGCATTATATTGCTGAATTTGGAAAGATTGCTGGCCATTACCTGCCCGCTGTTTTCTTTCAACGCAAATTTTTGCAATGTTGTCAATGCATTAAAAAAGAAGTGCGGATTCATACGGGCCCTGTTAAGCCGTTGTTCCGTTTCTAAGATATTTTTTTTGTGTTTTAATGATTGCTGGCGCAGAAAAAAACCGATGGCTAATATACCCAGCAACCCTGCAACAGCCAGCAATAAATAAGTTCGTTTTTGTTGTGCAAGGTCTTTTATTGTTTGCTGGTCTTGCAGTTTATTATATTTTGCCTCCATTTCATTAATTACTTCTGTATTCTCTTTAGTAATCAGGCTGTCGCTTAAATCCTTATACTTTTCTAAGTTGGCTAAGGCTTCTGTTGTTGATCCGTCTGCCTTATATGCTTCATACAGTTTACCATATATCTGTTTCAGCATAAAAAGATTTTTCGCTTTTATTGTATAATCCAGCGCCTTGTTAAAATTATCTATGGCATCCTTATTTTTTTTAAGCCCAAGACATGCGGCTCCCCTGTCAATGTAAGCTGAATTATAAATGGCGGGGTTTGTTTTTTCATCCAGGAACATAAAAACAGTATCTGAATAAACAAGTGCCTTGTTATAGTCTTTAAGCGCCAGTGCAAATTTTGTTGCAGACAAATAGTTACGGATGATATTGATGGGTTGATGGCTTGCTTTTGCATACAGCAAAGCCGTGGGTGATATTTGAATGGCGGTATCCAGGTATTCTTTTTTTTCTGTTTCATCATATACTTCGCCATACATGGTTACAAGGTTAGCATAGGCCTGTGCAATGGCGCTGGTGTCTTTTGACTTAAGCGAAACATCCATCGCCTTTTTAATAAACTCCAGCGATTTCAATTTCTGCTTTTGATTAGAATATACTGATGCTATATTGCTGTACAGCTTTGCCATGGTGTAATAGTCGTTTTCTTTTTCAGCTTTTTCCAGGCATTTATAGTAATAGTACACAGCACTGTCTCCCTTACCTTGTTTGTTGTAATAAATGCCTATCATCCGGTTGGCTTCTATAAATGCATATTTATTGTATTTGCCATTGAGCAAATCCAGGGCGCTTTTGGCCGAAATATAACTCTCTGTTGTTTTCCCTTCGGCATTATACAAAACAGCATCCATTGCCTTTGCTGCTGCCAGACAGCAGTTTTCTTTATTGGCTTTAAGCTGGTTTATTACAGTATGGCACTCTTCAAATTTCCCTGCACGCATGGTACTTTCAAATTTTGCTTTCACGTCAGGAGTAAATGATACACAATTGCAATCCTCCTGGGCCTCCGCTTTTATAAAAAACATTAAAGAAACAACAGCTAACAAAAGCCTTTTGAACAGTGACAAAGTGTGGGTTTTCATTTTACAAAGTTGTTATTAGGAATAAGCATTGCTAAATATTTACCAGTGCAGGTACCGGCCCTCCCGTCATCATACTCAGGCTTACATTGGCGCAATGCACGGCTTGTAAGATAAGGAATGAATCACACTCTTTTTCATACTCATCATTCAGTTGCAGCACATAATTGTGAGCCTGTTGCTGCCAGTTCGTGGCGGGCAGCAGGCTCAGTATATCTTCTCCATCTTTATTCACAAGTGAAAACCTGAGCTTCCATCCGGCAGATTTTTTAAAAAAGTACTTTCTTTTTTGTTGTTGCAGCTTTATTGATATTACTCCTCCTGTTTCTACTCTCAATTTGGCTTTTACCTTACTGCTGTTTTCAGCTGCTGCATGCAAAATCCATAACCCAACAGCAATATTATTCAGCAAATACTTTTCTGTTGTTTCTACAACAGCATCTGAATAGGTATCATCTGTATATTTTAAGCTGGCAAATGGTTCTTTGTCTTCATAAGCCAGTTCAAAAAAACGCCGGTTTATTGTTTTAATTATCATTGAGCGCCTGGTGCTTTTCCTTCATTACGGTTTCGCTAATCTACTTGCAGCATCCATTTTTATGCGAATGGTTTCATCTTCAATGCATTTCATTTTACTATTGCGGCATTTCATTTCATAAGTGATCCTGTTGCTGCAGAAAATTGCAGCGCAGTACAGTATCGGCTGTAAAACAACTTACGGCATTTATAAAAGCCTGCCTTTATATTTTTTTCAGAGTAATAGTTTTATGCCATAAAAAATAGTCACAATTATGAAAACAGTATTACCGTTCTTATTTATTTGCGTGTTTGCGCTTTCTGGTAAAGCCCAGGATTTTACTTATACCGGGCCTGCAGAATCGGAAGTAAAATCTTTTTGGATAAATGCCATGGGCATAGCCAAAACAAAAAAGTATGCAGAAGGTGTGGCAACCCTGGAAGACAAACTTCAAAAAGTAAAACAAAAAGACCCGGCTTACAAAACAGATAAAATGGAAGCTGAAATTGCAAAATGGAAAAGCAAGGCAGGCGATGAAGCCTCCGCTCCTGCTGCAACACCAGATTTCAGTAACATGAGTCCTCTTCAAAAGTCCATAAAAGCAGACCAGTTGCTGCGTAAACTTTTTGATGAAACCACTATCAATGTTTCTACTGGTACATTATCTGTAATGGAGTTTAAGTTTAGGGATTATACTGGGCTGGTTGATCAATATATCACTCTTAACACAAAGCCGCAGGACCGGGATATTAAGCGTACCAAAACCATTATTGAAAAAATGGTATACAATACCAATAATGATATCAGCAAAATTGAAAGAAGTAATGGAAACAATACTTCAGATGACGATGCAAAGGCGAATTATTACCTGGCCAGGTATCATCAGTTGTACTGGCAGGCGGCAGTAAAAATATTTCCTGAAGAAAGTGCGTATGCAGATGAACTTAAAGTAATTACAGACCTTGTAAATAAAAATGGCAGCCTGGATGCCATGAAAGCTACGATGAGTAAAAACAACGAAGCTGAAATTAAAAACCGTAAGCTGCCTGTATCAAACGTAAAAGACAGTAAGCTGGAAAAAGTTGTGCTGGATGGATTTAATGCAACATTTGCCGGCAGGGCAACCGCTTTAAAAGTTGTACTGGTGCAAAACGGCTGGACGACATTACGTAATTCCGTATCAGGTGTGGTAACCGGCAGGGAACGCAGTGTTAAGGTAGCGTATAAAGGCAAAGATGGTAAATGTTATTTACTGGATGATTATATTTTTATTCGTGAAGAATATATTGGCAGTTCGTTTACCAATACAAAAGCGGTATTTAATGGTTTATTTGGTTCAGAAATGCTTTGCGAAAATGTAAAATAATATTTTGGTTTTCTTAATTTTCAAGGGTAACAGGATAAATAATTGTTACCCTTTTTACTTAACTACTTTTTAAAATGAAAAGGAAAGTAATTAATTTTTTACTGCTGCTGGTATTAGCACAGGCAGGTGTTTCAGCGCAACAAAAACCTTTGGCGTTAGGGTTGGAAATGTTTGAAAATATTGAGTACATAGAGTATTGCCTGCCGCTGCCGCTTAAAGAAATTAAAGAACTACCCGGCTCAGAAAAGGCAGCCCACTCTTTTATAAATAAAAAGAACAAAAACTGTACGATTGATATAAAAGGATATTACAGCACTGTTGTAAATATTGATACGCTTTACAAACAAACCAATACAGCCAGCAATGAGGAAGCAGGTAAGGTTGTTACACAAACAGAATTATTGAAAAACAAAAACTGCTTTTATGCTATAGGTTATTACAACAACTTTATTAATAAATATGAGTTTGCAGAAGTTACCTGGGTTAGAAACGACGAAGTAGTGGAGTTGAAAATTTACTACACAGTAAAAGAAAAGCAGCTTTGGTACGACCGGTTGAAATTAATAATTAAAAATGCCCGTTGCCTTTAGTTCTTATATTTTCACTTTTTCTGCTATAAATGGGTAACGCTGTAAACAACGTTACCCATTTATTAATTTAGTGGGTTTGCTTTTGTACCAGCAATAGTATTGTCGCCCGCCTTTGTTTATTCTTTTACAATTATTACTCTGCAATACGGGCATTTTTAAGTACCACCATACCGTTGTTATAAGCAATGTTACCTGCAACAGTAATCAACTCACTTGATTTAAATTTTCTTACTTGTTCCAGGGCATCTTCCTTAAAATAACAGGCAAAGTTTTCTTCTGCCATACCTGAGCCGGCTTTGTCGCTTACATAAAGCATAAATGTACCATTAACTGGTTTAGTAGTGCCTTTGGGAAATCCTTTTACAGTAACTTCCTTTCCTTTGTTGGCATCAGCAGCAGCAATAAATTTTATTGCCGCATCTACAGTTAACGTACCCGGAGATGCCGTTGATGTACTACTGTTGTCCTGATTTTTTTCAGATGTTGATTTCAGGGCGTTTTGTGCGTCTTTCTGTAATTCCTTATCCATACTGTCTTTGCTGGAGGAAGAATTACAGTTAATCAGCAGAAGTGCAAGTGCAACTGTTGTAGCCGGCCTAATAAATTTTCTTTTCATTTTTTTAAATTTTTATCAATCTAAAAAAATAAACAACTTCAGACAGGAGCATTCTATAAATGCAGTGACTTTATTGGCAACAGGCATCTCCTGCTTCACAAGCGGGCTTTGTAAATGCAGGCATTGGATAGCTTATTTGTAGTAAGGGCTAATCATTAAATAAACAATTACTCCGCTTACAGCAACAAAAAACCACACCGGCCAGGTAACACGTGTTAAACGCCTGTGTTGCTCATATTCGCCGGTTAATGCACGGTAAGCAGTAAATAGAATAAAGGGAAGAATAATGCCGGCAAGCGGAATATGTGTAAATAAAATAAAAAAGTATACCATCCGAAGGCTTCCTGCAGCAGTGGCTTCTTCAGTACTTAAAACCCCGTCTCCGTTTACATCACCGTATTTTGTCTCGCCTGCAAATAAGTGATGGCAGATGTAAGAAACTAAAAACAAAACAGAAAGCACAATGGCAAACAGCATTATTTTTTTATGCAGCTGGTAATTACGCTGCTTTGCTGTAAACAAACCCGCCAGCAATAAAACAGCAACGGCAGAGTTAATAACAGCATTTGCCGTAGCAAACAGGTGCACATCAAAACCCAAATTAACGGTTAGCTTAACACGGCTTAATAATACCACGGCGGCAAACACAATTATTGATACGGTCCAGATTAAAGTTTTTGCTGCGCTGTCGTTTTTTTTAAGAGAGGGTTGCAACATGCTATGCTTGTTTTTTTCGTCGGTTATTAAGAATAAGAGTTACTATAAATACAATTCCAATAGCAATAAAAATAACAGGCAGTATCGGGATAAAACTCCTGAATACACTCGGTGCTTTTTTATCTTTCTCCAGCATCAGCAATGGTATGTCTTTTACCAGTCTTGTCATAGCTGCAGTATCAAATCCATTGTAATAACCCCGAACGATACGGTTGCTGTCTAATAAAAAGAAATTTTCTGTATGAATGAAAGCGGTATCAACGCCGGGGTCTGCGACATTTGCACGAATTTCATGCAAAGCAAAATCATAAATATCTTTTTTATTGCCGGTAACCATCCACCAGGTATCATGATTAATATTAAAGCGGTCGGCAAATTTGCGCAGCTGCTGTACTGAATCATGCTCCGGGTCAATACTTACAGAAATAAATTGTACAATACTGTCATTTTGCTTAAATGAATCCTGCAGGCGTTTCATACTGCGTGCAAGCCCGGGACATATAGAAGGGCAACGGGTAAAAAAGAAATCCATTACTATAATGCGGCCATGCAGGCTGTCCAGGTCAACTTTATTCCCCAGCTGGTTGGTAAACTCTATATTCTTCACGCTGTGCCAAACAGTGTCTGTAATATTTTTTCCGTTTTCATTTCTTACTACCACACTATCGGGTATATAATATTTGCGGGGCATTACAACGGCTTCTTTGCTGTAATGTTTTACCAGCAGGTAACCCGTCATGGGCAGCAATATGGCCAGCATTAAGGCAAGTATGGCTTTTTGATTCATGCAGTATTGTTCGCTGTAAAAAGAGGATGCAAAGGTACGTCAGCACGGGTGATGTATAAACAAAAAAACGTCCCGAAAATTCAGGACGTTTTAAATATATCGAATGTTTTACTTAATCTTTAGCACCTTTTTCTGTGGCGGCGGGTTTGTGCACCTGTTCAACCGGAGCTTTGCGGCTGCCTGCATTAGTGTTTCTTAAATTTCTCCAGCTGTTACCATCCCACAAAAACGCAAGTATGAACCAGATGAATAAACACAAAGGCACAACAATCGTCATAATAAAATTCCTGATTTCATCACCCAGGTGCATAAATACAGAAACAATATAATAGGCTTTTGCCAACGATAAAATGCAAATGGCTCCTTTTACAAATAGTATGGTTCCATGGCTTGTTTCAGGGTCTCCGTACCAGTGCTTAGCCAGACCAAACCCAAGGCACAGTTCTATAATAGTGATTATAGAAAGCACCCAGGTTACTTTCATAAACCGTTTTACTGCATCGTCTTTATGCGGTGCTGCGTAAGTAATTTCTGGTGATGATATTGTTGAATGATGTTCGCTCATATACTCGTTTAATAAATTTTTGTCTGAATTTTTTCTGTTAAATCAAATAGAAACACAGGAACACAAATACCCAAACCAAATCCACAAAGTGCCAGTACAAACCTGCTTTTTCAATCATTTCATAATGACCACGCTGGTCAAAGTGGCCCAGCTTGGTTTTAATGTACATAATAACATTTATTACCACACCGCTAAATACGTGGAAACCGTGAAAACCGGTAATACCAAAGAAGTATCCACCAAATGCAATAGGGCCGGGATTGGTTATGTGTAAATGACCTGCAGCAACCATTTCGTTTACTTTGGCTGTAAGTTCGGCTGCAGACAATCCTTTTAATGAAGCAGCAGTTGCAGCGTGGTCATGTGATAATACCATTGACTCTAAAACCCTGTGTGGTGTTTTAGCAAGTGCATCAGCCAATGCAGTTCCTTCCAAATGGCTTCCCCATGGGTTATGAATTACCGATGTATTCCAGGCTTCCAGTGCACCGCTTTTTGCCAGTACAAAATGTTCCCCTGTTAACAAGTGTGTCCATTCCCACGCCTGGCAGCTCAAAAACGCAAGGCCACCCAAAATAGTCCATAACATATATTTTTCAACCCCTTTTCTGTCCATTAAGTGGCCTTTGTGTACGGCCATTACCATGGTAACAGAGCTGATGATGAGAATAAAGGTCATGATACTTACAAAGAACAATGGCGCACCACCATGAATAAATGGCGCACTGTCAAATACCTGGTTAGGGTCTGCCCAGTGGTTTACACTAAAACGGATGGTACCATAGCTGATCAAAAATGCGCCGAACGTAAAAGCATCACTCATTAAAAAGTACCACATCATTACTTTACCATAGCTGATGTTGAATGGGCTTCTGCCTCCGTTCCACCACTTGGTATTTGTTGGTATTGCTGTTGTTGACATAAGTCTCTGTAAATTCTAAATTTTAAAAACTAAGTTCTTTATATACTTTCTATCGTATCATTATTAAAAAAACAAGCAGGTAAATCCATAAGCCGTCTACAAAATGCCAGTATGTACTTACCACTTCTAAAGGCACTGTATTGTAACTTCTTACTTTTGACCGGAATGCTTTTGCAAACAGAACAAGTAATGCTATCACCCCTCCGGCAACGTGCAGTGCATGTGCCAGCACTATCACGTACAGGAATGAGTAAGATACATTGCCTGTTAAAGTAATGCCTGCATTCCACAACTGCTTAAAGCCAATAACCTGCAGAATAATAAACAGCACACCTAAAATAAGTGTGGCCGTAATAAAGCTGCGGTACTGCTGCATCTGTCTTTGTTTAAAAGAGCGGCCGGCAAGGTAAATGGTAATGCTGCTTAAAACAATTGCAGCGGTACTAACCCAAAAAACCACCGGTAATTCAAAACTCACCCATTTTGCCTGGTTGCGCTTAATTATATAAGCACTGGTAAAACCAGCAAACATCATCAGCATCCCTGCTATACCAATCCACAATGTAAACTTATGTGGATGAATTTTTTTTCGTTGTTCCATTGCCACTGCGTTCATATACCTCAATCTGCCTGCGGCAGATATTTTTATTTTGTTACAAACATTTGTTCTTTATTCATCATTGTTGTGAACTTGTTCTGTTATTTTTTATTCTTTCAGTGAATGAATAATAAATAATCTCACTTCAGCGGTTTATTCGCTGGCATCATCCCGGCATTCTGTCTGCATACAAGCTCAGCAACACAATCATCAAATAAAAATAAGAGCTAAACATTACCATTCGTGCACTTTTTGCATTCATCTTCATCAGCAACATCACACTGGCATATACCATCCAAAGGTTGCAACCCAGCACAATCCACATACTGGTGGCACCGCAAATACCATAAAAGTAAGGCAGTACACCAACCGGAATCATCAAGGCACTGTACATAATACTTTGAATGGCGGTAAACCGTTCAGGCCCCTTATCACCCGGCAGCAACTTAAATCCTGCTGTGGTATAATCTTTATGTGCCAGCCATGCAATGGCCCAAAAATGCGGAAACTGCCAAAGAAACTGTATACCAAAAATAATCCAGCCGCCGGTCCATTCAATTTCGTTGGCGCCATATGCCGCCACCCAGCCTATTAAGCATGGCAACGCACCCGGCACGCCACCAACAAGTACAGAAATAGAGTTTACTTTTTTTAACGGCGTATAAATAAACCCGTATAAAAAAAGGCTGAACAGGCTGATTAAAGCGCTTTGAAAATTGAAGCAATACCACATTAAAGCAGTACCACCCAAGCCCGCTATAACCGCAAAAGCCACTGCTTCATTTTCACTCATCCGTCCACTTGCAACGGGGCGTTTTGCTGTGCGCTTCATCAATGCATCAGAGTTTTTTTCAAGTACCTGGTTAATGGCATTGGCTGCTCCCGTAACCAGCATTCCTCCTGCAAAAAGTAAAAGAACTGATATTAATTTCTCCCTTGAAAAATTTTTTTCATTAGGAGCAATTAAAAAACTAACTACTGTACTAAACACCACCATAAAACTTAAAGTGAACTTTACTAACTGAAAATAATCTTTCACTTTAGCTGCCAGCCCGTTTGTTACAGGGCCTGCAGTGATTTTATCTTGTTCGGTGGTTTTCAAAAATCTTTTTTTTATCCTTAGTTTCTCTCTTCACACAACATTCAGTAATCATCCAAATTAATGGTGTGATTCATCTGCACCAACTGGTGTTGTCTGCGGAATGAATTCTTTACCATCTTTTGCATAATCATAAGCACCACGGTAAACTTCCGGAATTTCCCCTGGCCAGTTTCCGTGTCCGGGATTGATTGGTGTTGTCCATTCCAGAGTATTAGAACCCCATGGGTTTTGTGTAGTAACCTTTCTTCCCTTATACATGCTATAGAAAAAGTTGAATATAAACAACAGCTGCACCAGGAACACAACACCAGCAACAAAACTGATGAATTCATTCAACCCGGCAAACTGTTTAAATGACTCCCAGCTGGAATAGTCATAATAGCGGCGTGGCATACCGGCCAAACCTTCGTAGTGCATTGGCCAGAAAATTAAGTAGGCGCCAATAATCGTTACCCAAAAATGGATATAAGCCATTGTGTTGTTCAAGTAGCGGCCAAACATTTTAGGGAACCAGTGATAAACACCGGCAAACATACCAAACATACTTGCCACACCCATTACAATATGGAAGTGAGCAATTACAAAATAAGTATCATGCAGGTGAAGGTCTAACGCAGAGTTTCCTAAAAAGATACCTGTTAAACCACCACTAATGAATAAACTTACAAAACCAATGGCGAACAGCATACCCGGTGTAAAGCGGATATTACCCCGCCATAAAGTGGTAAGCCAGTTAAATACTTTAATGGCCGACGGCACCGCAATCAATAACGTTAGCAGTACAAATACAGACCCGAGGAATGGGTTAAGCCCCGTTACAAACATATGATGCGCCCAAACCAGGAAGGCTAATATTGCAATGGCAAACAGTGAGCCCACCATTGCCATATATCCAAAAATTGGTTTGCGGCTGTTTACTGCAATAATTTCTGATGCCATACCCATTGCTGGCAACAAAATAATATACACTTCCGGGTGGCCCAGGAACCAGAACAGGTGCTGGAATAAGATGGCACTACCACCTTCGTTTGGTAAAATTTTACCGCCAACAACAATATCACTTAAATAGAAGCTGGTGCCCAGGTTTCGGTCGAACAACAACAGGATGGCGCCAGATAATAATACAGGGAAGCTTAACACACCCAGTACAGCGGTAAAGAACAAAGCCCAAACCGTTAAAGGAAGGCGTGTCATACTCATACCTTTTGTACGCAGGTTTAAAATAGTACTGATATAATTTAAGCCGCCCAACAATGAACTTACAATAAATAATGCCATACCAACCAGCCACAAGTCCATACCAATTTTACTGCCAATTGATGCTTCACCCAAAGCACTTAATGGAGGGTAAATTGTCCACCCGCCGCTTGCAGGGCCTGTTTGTACAAACAAGGAAGAGAACATTACAACTGATGCAAGGAAGAAGAACCAGTAACTAAGCATATTCAGCATGGGCGAGGCCATATCTCTTGCACCAATCTGCAAAGGAATAAGGAAGTTGGCAAAAGTACCACTCAAACCAGCCGTTAATACAAAGAACACAAGTATGGTTCCATGCATAGTAACCAGTGCATAGTAAAATTCAGGTTGCAGTTTGCCTCCTTTAGCCCAGTGGCCTAAAAAGTCTTCCAGGAAAGGAAAGGTAGATTCAGGATAGCCTAACTGGAAGCGGAATATCACAGAGAACAACCCGCCTATAAAAGCCCAAATCATACCTGTTACCAAAAATTGTTTGGCAATCATTTTATGATCCTGGCTGAAAACGTATTTGGTTATAAACGTTTCGTGGTGGTGATGTTCGTGATGTGCATCGTGTCCTGCGTGTGCATGTACATCATGTAATGTGGCTGCGCTGCTCATAATCGTGTTATAGTTTTTTCAGTCCTTTTTTAAAATTAGTTTTTTACTGCTACAGTTGCTGCTGCTACAACAGGGTTTGCTTTAGCAGTATCTGTTGTGGCTTTAGGGGCGGTTTCAGGGAGCACTGTCCACATTTCTGGTTTTTGTTGTGCCAGCCATGCTTTGTATTCAGCTTCAGTCTCCACAATAATTACACCACGCATGGAAAAGTGGCCCTTACCGCACATTTGATCACAGGCAATTTCGTACGTGAAATCAGGGTTGCCGGTCCGCTTCTTCATTTCTTCTGTAGTGTATTTAGGAGTAAACCACTGCGTTGTAGGTATACCGGGTACCGCATCCATTTTCATTCTGAAGTGAGGCAATCCCACATCATGAATTACATCCTGCGCATTTATCACCATCTTAATTGGTTTGCCAACTGGTATATGCATCGTACCGGAAACATGAATATCATCGAAGCTGGCAGGATCATTAAAATCAACACCAAGGTTGTTAACTCCGGTAGTGAGTTTGAAGTTTTTTTGACCAAGTACTTTATCTGCACCCGGATAGCGGAATTCCCAACCAAACTGGTGACCGGTTACTTCCACAACGATGGCATCTTTCGGAGCATCGCCTGTTACCTTAAACCATGCACGTAAACCGAAAGCTACCAGAACGCAAAGTGTAATTGCCGGAATAGTAGTCCATATTAATTCCAGTTTTGTGCTGTGCGCAAAATAAAAGGCTTTACGGTTATCACTTTCCTGGTATTTATATGCAAACCAAAAAAGGGCAATTTGAGTAATAAAGAAAACAAGACCGGTTACGGCTGTGGTAATGGCAAACATAAGGTCATAGCTTTCTCCTTCTACTGAAGCAGAACCTTGTGGAATGAGTGTTTTGCCGTAATACAGGTCATTACAGTACCACACACCAATAAGACCCAGCACCAAAAAGCTGATGAGCAAAAATGCATTTATCTTATTGTTTTGCCTGCGTGTTTTTTCTTCACCTTTTAAAACACTCACATATTCACTTGCTTTTGCAATCTGGAAAATGACTACAAAAACCAAAGCTCCCAAAGCAACCAGTAAAAACTCCTTCATGATTCAAAGTTATTATCAGTAATAGTATTCTAATATCCGTGTTCTGTTCAAAATCAATATCAGCATTTATTGTTTTGCTGCTATTATGTATGATGTATCATACTCTCCTTTAAGAAAGGATGATTTTTTGCCAGTAAAGAATGGCTGCTTAAATATTTGCCTGCACCCCACATAATTAAACCAATAAACAGGCATGGCACACCAAATTCAAACCAGGACATGTGTGCATTTTCATGCAGTGTACCTGGCATTACCATTTGATAAAAATCTATCCAGTGGCCAAAAATTATCAGTACTGCCATAATTGTAAGCATTGTCCAGTTACGCTTTGTACCCCGTTTCATCAATATAAGCAACGGACAAATAAAATTTAAAATAAGATTCAGGAAAAAGATGCCGTGGTAAGGCCCTGACTTTTGAGCGGTACCAATTCGCTCAACAAAATATTTGGTTTCTTCCGGTTGGTTACTGTACCATATCAGCATATACTGAGAGAACCACAGGTACGTCCAGAAGATTGAGAATGCAAACATGAATTTACCAACATCATGCAGGTGTTCTTCTGTTACGTATTCAAGTTGTCCTTTATTCTTCAGGTAAACAACAAAAATTGCTATAAGTGACATGCCCGACACAAATGTGCTTGCAAATGTGTACCAGCTGTACATGGTGCTGTACCAGTGTGCATCAATACTCATTAACCATAGCCAGGGAATAGTAGATGCAACAGTTAAAGTAAACACCACGCTGAACAGGGAAGCGTATACCGTATTCGTCCAGATCCATTTTTTTCCTGTTTCATAATCCATGTGCCCGTTTTCATCGCTTTGAAGGCTAAGGCTTCTCATTTTCTTTCCTAATAACCACCACAGGAAAATGGTGATCCCTGACCATACAAGGAAAAATGTTGGGTTTAAGAATCCCTTTTTACCATTAAGTATTGTGTCTGCTGCAACAGCATCTTTATCCAGCCAGTGATAAATATCGGTACGATGACCAAAAACCAATGCCAGTAAAACAATAAAATGTACAACACCTAAAATAGGAACTACGCTTGATATAGCTTCCGGTACACGGCGCAACGCAACCTGCCAGCCACCCATGGCCATTGTAGTAACGCAAATAAAAAACATACTGGCATTAACCACCAGCAACCAGAAAACGCTGTTTTGAAGCAGTACAGCCCAAAAGCGGGTGCTACTTACATCTGCATGTCCTTCTGCACCAGCCGCATGATGTGCAGGTGCTTCAAAAGGATGCAGAAAAATTAATCCGCACAGCAACGCTACTGCACCGGCTATAATCAGGCCATAAGTCCACTTTTTATAACTGCCCGGTAATTCAAATTGGTGATTCATCTAAACTTTATTTTGCGTTAATAGTGTTATTATTTTTTTACAGTTGCTGCGCTGTCTGCCTTTGCAGGTGCTGCAGTAACTGCTGCAGGGGTCATTGCTGTTTTGGGTTGTAACGAACGGATGTAGTGTACAATCATCCAGCGTTGTTTCCTGCTTAATTGTGATGCGTAGCTGCCCATGTTGTTCTGGCCATACGTCATTACATGAAAAATTCTTCCGTCGCTGAAACCAGGTGTGGTTGCTGTACCGGTTGCAGCTGCAATAATACTTTTTACACCGCCGATTTTAGCCGCTACAGGTCCATTGGCTTCTGCTTTTGCACCATGACATACTGCACAGTTAATATTAAAAAGCCTTGATGCTTCTAAACTGTCTTCTGTACTTAATGCGGGCAGCGGATTTTTTACTAATGCGCTCAGGTTGATTAAACCATTGCTGTCATTAGGTACAGTATAAGGCGGCAATTCGCCCCTGCGCATTGTGCCATTTACAGGAAGGCTGTTATAAAATATCTTATGACCAGCCTGTGCAGGGTCTGTAGTAAATATGGTCGAGTCGTGCAAAGCGTATGTTTCATATGCACGGCTGTAAGCCATATCGGGCATATATACTTTACCGGGCTCACGCTTGCTGTCGCAGCTTACCATAGCAACAACTGTTGTTAAAATAAGTGCTGATATTATTACGGTCTTTTTCATCAATCAGTAATCGGTTAAAACAATTATCAATTATTAATAGCCTTTTTCTTCTTTATATAACTTTTGCTCTTTATCGTAGCGGCCAATCCACCAGCCGGTTTCTGCACTTTCAATTTTTGTTTCCACAGCGCCGGCGCCTTTTAAAAATCCTTCCACATCTGCATCATTGGTTTTATCTGTGCACTCAATAGCCATTACAAACAAATCATCGGTAGCTCTTGGATGAAAATGGTGTTTTTTTACAAACGGTGCCAGGTTACAGAGGTAACAAAATGTAAGCACCATACCAACTGCCGAAAACAACACAGTAAGCTCAAATGTTATAGGAATCCAGGCGGGCACGGCGAAATGTGGCTTACCACCAATATTTAAAGGCCAGTCGCTTGTAAAAACCCAGCTTATAAAAGTAAGTGCCGTAGTAGTACCGGTAATAGCATATATAAAACCGGCTGTATGCAGGCTTGTTTCCCTTAAGCCCATGGCATGATCCAATCCATGCACAGGAAAGGGCGTATATACATCATGAATTTTGTACCCTGCTTTGCGAACGTTCTTCACAGCAGGAAACAACGTTTTCTCGTCATCAAAACAGGCTACCACAAATTTTTTAATTCCTCCGGCCATAATATTTAAATTCTATTTTTTATAAATTCTAAATTCTAATGTGCGTGTGCCACTTCTTCAATATAAAACTTCTCTGAATCGGCTTTTTCCTGCTCGGTCATTTTTGCCTTATAATTTTCTCCCGTTGTTTTCAGTACATGTTTAATCTCTGCAATGGCAATAACGGGGAAGTATTTTGCAAACAGGAAGAAACAGGTAAAGAACAATCCGAAAGTACCGAGGTAGAAACCAATTTCCCAAATGGTGGGGCTGTAATAAGTACTCCAGCTTGATGGCAAAAAGTCACGGTAAGTAGAGGTTACAATAATTACAAAACGTTCGAACCACATACCGATGTTAACGATAATGCTCATAAAGAATGTTACTGTAATGTTCCTGCGCAGCTTACGGCTCCAGAACAACTGTGGTGAAACCACGTTACAGAACATCATCAGGTAATAACTCCATCCATAAGGGCTGAAGAGGTTGCCGCGGTTTTGGAAGAATGCCCACAATTCGTATGGATTTTGGCCATACCAGGCAATAAATAATTCGGTTAAGTATGCACAACCCACAATACTGCCTGTAAGCACAATCACCTTGTTCATGGCTTCAATGTGGCCAAGGGTTATATAGTCCTGCATATTAAACACTTTACGCACAACAATCATCAGTGTTTGCACCATCGCAAAACCAGAGAAGATGGCACCCGCAACAAAGTAAGGCGGGAAGATAGTGGTATGCCATCCCGGAACAACGGATGTGGCAAAGTCAAAAGATACTATCGTGTGCACTGATAATACCAGCGGTGTACTCAAACCTGCCAGTACCAATGAAAGTGATTCGTGGCGCTGCCAGTGTTTAGTGCTTCCTGTCCATCCAAAAGAAGCCACGCCATACAATAATTTGCGGAGTTTTGTTTTGGCCCTGTCTCTTACTGTTGCCAGATCCGGAATTAAACCAGAATACCAGAATAATAATGAAACGGTAAAATAAGTTGATATCGCAAACACATCCCACAACAATGGTGAGTTAAAGTTCACCCACAACGGACCTCTTGTATTTGGATAAGGAAGTACAAAGAAGGCCATCCACACACGGCCCATATGCCAAATGGGAAATTGACCAGCGCACATTACCGCAAAAATGGTCATCGCTTCTGCAGCACGGTTTACACCTGTTCTCCATCCCTGGCGGAACAGCAACAGGATTGCGGAGATCAAAGTACCGGCATGACCAATACCCACCCACCATACGAAGTTGGTGATATCCCAACCCCAGCCGATGGTTTTATTCAGGTTCCATTGACCAATACCGTAAGTAACCTCCCGGTAAACACTGTACACACCAAACAGCAGCAAGCCTACGCTGATCCAAAAACCAATATACCAGAGGCGGCTTGGTTTGGCCTCAATAGGACGTACAATATCTTCCGTTACCTGGTGATAGTTTTTGTCACCATCAACCAGTGGTTCCCTTAATTGCGATTCGTACTTTAATAATGACATATCTCGTAAAGTCAAAAGTGAAAAGTCAAAAAAAATGAATTTTAATCTTCCCGCTTTTTGGTTTTGAATTTTGAATTTTTACTTATTATGCTTTTGCTTTTTCCTCTTTCTTAGCTTCTTGTTTTTCTCCTTCTTCACCACCCAATTTCCTGTCTGTGTTTCTAACTTTAGCCAGGTAACTTACGTTTGGTAATACGTGCAGCTGCTCCATTACATAGAATGAACGGTGCTTTTGCTCCACGTGGCGTATTTTATAAACGTCACTCTCTTTATCATTCACATTACCAAAGCTGATGGCGTTAGTAGGACAAGCCTGCATACAAGCTGTTTTTACATTGCGTACCAATGAAGGATCTTGTGCTTTTTTCGCATTCAGTTTATTTTCCTGCAAACGCTGTACGCAGAAAGAACACTTTTCAATTACACCACGTGAACGTACAGTAACATCAGGATTCAGTACCATACGGGTAAGATCCTCGTTCATTTGCATTACTGATTCATTCATGTATGAACCAATCAGCGGTTCCTGGTTGTCAGGGAAACTGTCAGCTCCTGTATAATCTAACCAGTTAAAGCGGCGTACTTTATAAGGACAGTTGTTGGCGCAATACCTTGTACCAATACAACGGTTATAAGTCATTTGGTTTAACCCTTCGCTGCTGTGGTTGGTAGCAGCTACCGGGCAAACGTTTTCGCAAGGCGCATTATCGCAATGCTGGCACATCATGGGCTGAAACACCACATCTGGATTATGTAAATCACCAGTGAAATAACGGTCAATACGCAGCCAGTGCATTTCATGATAACGTTGTACCTGGATTTTACCAACAACACTTACGTTATTTTCAGCTGTACAAGCCACCACGCAGGCGCTGCAACCAGTACAAGTATTTAAATCAATGCTCATTCCCCATTTGATACCTGGTTTTTCTTCCATGTTATCGGGGTAAATGGTGGCATCTTTTCTATAATCAGTACTGCCGTTAGCGGTGGTGTTTAATTTTTCTTCTGTTATCTCTTCTAAAACAGCTTCTGGGTTAGCAGTAAAGCTGGCAAGTGTTGTTTCATAAATAACAGGGCGGTTTTCATTAGAACCGTGTACCTGTGTTTGCGCCAACGGATAAGTATTACCGGTTTTTTCAACGGTTACCGCACCTGAGTAAATGTTAGTTACACCGTCGAATGTTACAAGCCCGTAAGCGTTTTTACCTGCCCCATTTGCAGAGCGGCCAATATTTGCTTCTGTTTTTGAAGCATCAGCACTTTGACGGCCATAGCCAACTGCAATTGCAATAGTATCTTTCTGTACACCGGGAATTAATAATACAGGCAGTTCAATAGGCTCTTTCCCTTTTATGGTAACTTTTACAACAGGCTTTTCAGGATGTACTTCGTATGCGTCTGATGCGCCTTTGTCTTCAACCACATCTTTACTGTACAGTGCTTTGTACATTTCTGTACCCATCATCACATAGTTGTCCCAGGTTACTTTACTAACCGGGTCTGGTAATTCCTGTAACCAGGGGTTATTAGCCTGGCTGCCGTTACCAATAGAAACTTTTTGATAAAGTACCACTTCTGTTTCCCCTCCGGCGGTTGCACTTGCTTTTGCTGTTGCTTCAGCCAGTTTTGCGTTGCTGAATATAGCAGTACCTAACGAAGGGGTGGCTGGTTCAACAACACCATCCTGCAATGCTTTATTAAAATTATCTGTACCGCCTAATTTTTCGGTCCAGTATGTTTTAAAGTAAGTTTCATAATCAGCTACTGTGCTTCCGCTCCATTTTAATAAAGATGTTTGGAATGCACGTGTTTTAAACAGCGGGTTAATGGTAGGCTGCATAAAACTCAGGTAGCCTGATTTAGGTTCTGCATCACCCCAGCTTTCTAACCAATGGTTTGCCGGCAGAACGTATTTGCAAAGCTCAGTGGTTTCATCCATGGTGCCGTTAAAAGAAACACCCACCACTTTATTTAAACCATCGGCAAATTTCTTTTTATCAGCATAAGAATAGGCAGGGTTAGCGCCATATACCAGCACCGCACCAACAGCACCGCTGTTCATGTCGTTTACCAGCGTGTTCATGTCGGCATCTATACCTTTACGGTAATTAGAAGTTAATGCCCAGTTGATTGTTTTACCAACGGCGCCAACTGCTTCGTTGATGGCGTTTACAACCACCTGTATATTTACATCATTGCTTCCGCTTACCACCAATGCATTACCACCGGCAGCTTTCAATGCGTCAGCAGCTTTTTTAATGCCTTCATTCAGTTTGGCATCTTTCAATGCAGGTGCTGTGCCGTTTATTGCATTTAATAAAGCCGTTGCAACCGCTCCGGTTTCTGATGGTTTGTGCAGGTAACGGTCATCTGCATTACTACCAGTTAAACTCAGCATGCTTTCAAAATGAAAATGGCGGCTTAACTCAGGTTTTTCACCGGTAATTTTCCTGTTTACTGAATATTGCTTTGCAAATTCAACAGGGCTCAGCCATGTACCAAGGAAGTCAGCAGCAAGACTAACAATTACTTTTGCATTATCAAAATGGTAAGAAGGAATGGCCCTTTTACCATAAGTCGCTTCGTTGGCCAATAACATACCACTGTAACTTACAGCATCATACTGTACGTGGCGGCTGTTGGGATATTTTGCCAGGAAATCTGTAATAATTTGTTGCGTGGAAGGGGAGTTTACTGTACCGGTTAATAACACAACAGTCTTACCGGCAATAGCAGCTCCCACCATTTTATCAAATGCATCAAAACTGGTAACTTCTTTAAAGTCTTTTCCATCTTTTTGCATGGGGTAACGAAGGCGGGTGTTATCGTATAAGTCCAGCACACTTGCCTGTGCCTGTGCACTTGTACCTCCTTTTGTAATACCAGACAATTCGTTTCCTTCAATTTTAATAGGGCGGCCTTCTCTTTGTTTTACTACAACCGAAATCACATCTCCGCCATTAACATAAGTAGAAGCATAGTAGTTAGCCACACCGGGAATTACGTCATCGGGCTTTTGCAAATAAGGAACTGCTTTACGTACCGGCATTTCGCAACTGGCAGCAACTGCAGCAGCGGCTGTACTAAAACCGAGATACTTCAAAAAGTCCCTGCGGGGAGTTTTAGCATCTAAAATACCTTTATCATCAAGGTCTGCCAACGGCAGCAACTCTTCTTTAAACTCATTTTGAGCCGACTGTTTGAAATTCTCAGTCTGATTCAATTCTCCAAAACTTTGCCAGTATTTTTTCATAATCTGCTAGTATGCTAGTTTGCTGATGTTCTAATGGAAAGCTTTTATTGAACAATCCATTATCAATTATCTGTTATTATCAGTTTTGTTTTTAGTAATGGCACCTTTGACATTCTGTGCCGCCAACTTTTTCTACTGTAACGCTGTCTAATTTATGCGGATTTGCCACTTTAATTCCATCTTTATCCAGCACTGAGTCTGCCATCTGGTTATAGAATTTCTGATAAATGCTGTTATAATATTTGTTGCCTCCGTCTTTACTGAAATCCACCTTGGTTTCCCTGTGACAGTTTACACACCATCCCATGCTTAATGTACTAAACTGGTACACTTCATTCATCTCCTGAATATTGCCGTGGCAGGTTTGGCATTGCTGCTTGCCTACTTTTACGTGCTGGCTGTGGTTAAAATATACGTGGTCGGGCAGGTTGTGAATTTTTACCCATTCAATTGGTTGAGCGCCGTCTGGTAAGCCATCTCCATTAGTGTCAGGATTATATTGCTTGGTAGTTGGGTTCCAGCCAGCGTATGCATATAATTTCTGAATTTCTGCTGTACCATCAACTGCCACGCCATCTTCCCTAACCAGTTTATCTTCGCCTTCATACTTATTAATTCCCTTATGGCAGTTCATACAAACATTTACAGAAGGAATGTTGGCATGCTTACTGTCTTGTGCACCGCCATGGCAATACAAACAGCTTATTTGATTAGTACCGGCATGTACTTTATGAGAGTAGTAAATTGGTTGAACAGGCTGGTAGCCCTGCATACGGCCCAGGCCAATAGCACCGTTTATGGTATAATAGCCGCCTACTGCAAAAAGCACCAGTATGCCTACCATTATGTAAGATTTATTTTTGTAGAAAGGAACCGGTTCGCTACGGCGGATACCCTCACGCTCATCGGATAATTTGCGGAGGTTGCTGTTAACCTGTAATAATATAAATCCAACCAGCGCTAAAACTAAAGTGAGGATGCCGAAGATGAGAGAACTGTCGCCTTCCGGGGCAGTTGTAGTTGTTGGTGTTTTCCCATCTCCACCGGGAGTGTATTTATCAGCCCAGTCAAGTATTGCTGTAATCTCTTCTTTTTTTAATTGTGGAAAGGGCGTCATTACTGAACCAAATTTGGCCTTAAGTCCTTTTGCATAAGGATCACTTTCAACCATACTGGTTGTATTGGCAACCCATTTAAACACCCAGTCTTTATCTGGCTCCCTGTCTCTTGCACCTTTTAGTGCCGGGCCTGTAAAGTCTTTATCAGGCTTATGACAGCTGGAACAGTTTGCTTTAAACAATGCCTGTCCATCCTGCGCAAAAACACCGGAAGAAACAGAAAGCAATGCAATAAAGAAAAGGGCAGATAATATTCTCCTAAAGAAATTTCGGTAGCAGCTCATACAGTTATCGGGGCTAATGTGGAAAAATTTCCTGATTCAGGCGCAAAAATACATTACCACGCCCATAATATATCAACATTGTTAAAATTTTTTTTTGCCCGTCTGACGTGGGTTTCAGCGGTTTGTGGCAGTTTTATTACAGTATTTGTCATATATCTGTAAACAGTATATTGCCGTTTGCTTAACCCTGTGTATAAAGCAGATTACCATAACAGGTATGCCGCCGTTTTTACATTAAGCTTTAGGTTTATGGGTGCTGCCAAAAAATTTATTTGCCGCATATAATAAACATGTAACTGTTTTTTGAAGCACTTTTGCCGCATGTTTCAAAAACTTAAGCAGCGCTGGCATGTAAACGGCCTTAATCTTTTTCTTATTATTACAACTTTTGCTTTGGGTGGCAGCCTTTGCGGGTATGCCGGCAGAAAACTGCTGACCTTAACCCAACTGGAAAAGGGGCCGCTATGGGTGGTGCTCTATATCATTTTAATTACATTGCTTTGGCCGTTAGCTGTATTGCTGGTAAGCCTTCCGTTGGGACAGTTCGGTTTTTTTAAAAAATACATTGGTAAAATAATGGGCAGGGTTAAAGGCAAAAAAGAAATACCCGTTATTAATATTGCCATATTTGCCAGCGGGGCCGGCAGTAATGCTCAGCAAATCATTAATCGTTTTTTAAGTAATAAGAATATTAAAGTAGTGCTGGTGGTTTGTAACAAACCGGGTGCTGGTGTTTTGAATATTGCCGAAAGGCATGGCATACCAACGGTATTAATAGATAAAGAACGCTTTTTTAAGGGCGACGCCTTTTTACCGGAACTGCAGCATTACCGTGTAAATTTTATTGTACTGGCCGGTTTTTTATGGAAAGTGCCACAAAAACTAATTGCTGCTTACCCACAAAAAATTATAAACATACACCCGGCACTATTGCCCGCTTACGGAGGCAAGGGAATGTATGGCCACTTTGTTCATGAAGCGGTTATTGCTAATAAAGAAACCCAAAGCGGCATTACCATTCATTATGTGGATGAGCAGTACGACCATGGGCAAATAATTATGCAGGCAACCTGCAGCATAAAAGAAGATGATACGGCTGATACACTTGCACAAAAAATACATACACTGGAGCATACACATTTCCCTGTTGTGATTGAGCAAATACTTCAAAAGCAAAACCTCCGTTAAAACATTATTGTGGCTTTGGGCATTATTAATTTGTTGGTGTAATATTACATTTTAAACAAGCCTATTGCGTTTAGTTTTACTTATACTGTTTACCACTTGCTTTTGTTTTAATACACTAATAGCTCAAAATACCATTAGCGGTACCGTGTTTGATTCTTCACGCATTAATTATGTACCTGGCGTAACGGTGATTAATAATGAAGGGCAGTTTGCCATTACAGATTCACTGGGCAGGTACAGCATCCCGGTTACAGAAAGAGATTCTCTTGTTTTTGTTTTTAATGGTAAGTCAACTGTAAAATTTCCCATATTTAATGTTCAGGATCCGTCGCATTTTGATATTGCGCTGCACATGCCCTATAAAGGAAAATTTAAAGTAATGAAGGAGGTGGTAGTGCATACCAAAACCTACCGGGAAGACTCGATTGAAAACCGTGAAACTTACGCAAGAATTTTTAATTACCAGAAACCAAGCCTGCAAACATCCATCGATCCCTCCAGCAATATGGTGGGCGCCGACCTCGATGAAATAATAAACATGTTTCGTTTTCGCCGCAACAAAACAATGAAACAATTTCAGCTACGGCTGGAAGCAGAAGAGCAGGAAAAATATATAAACTACCGCTTTAATAAAACTCTTGTAAAGCGCATTACTCATCTTGAGGGGGAACAACTGGAAATTTTTATGTTACGCTACAGGCCCAGTTATGAGTTTGCAAGCAATGCCGGAGAGCTTGCCTTTAACCAGTATATTTTAAATTGTTGCTATAGTTACAAAGCGGCGTTGCTTAAAAAAGATGCTCTTAAACAGTAATTAATACTGTAATTTTCATTCCTAAATTGAAAGGAATGAAAAAAATATTGATCGCATTTGTTCTTTTTTCTCCAATTATATGTTTTGCGCAAACAGACACTATTCCGTCTTTCGTTAAAGACAGTATGGATACTTATGTATCCAAAGCCTTATCCGACTGGCAGATTCCCGGCGCTGCTGTTTGTATTGTAAAAAATGGCAAAGTGGTTTACATGAAGGGTTATGGTGTTAAAGAAATGAATGGCACAGATAAAGTAGATGAGAACACACTGTTCATGATTGGCAGCAACAGTAAGGCATTTACCGCCACCGCCATTGCCATGCTGGATGCAGAAAAGAAAATTTCGCTGGATGATAAGGTAACTAAATGGATCCCACAATTTAAACTGGATAATAAAGCCGCAGGTGAACAGGCCATTGTACGTGACCTGCTTTGTCACCGTATAGGTTTTGAAACCTTCCAGGGAGATTTTACTTACTGGACCAGTAACCTTACCCGCAGTGAAGTGATAGAAAAAATGAGCCACATAAAAGCCACATATCCTTTTCGTACGAAATGGGGTTATACCAACGCGGCTTTTTTAACCGCCGGCGAAATTATACCGAAAGCTATCGGTATGCAATGGGAGGAGTTTGTAACAAAAAAGATATTTCAGCCATTGGGCATGAACAACACGCTTGCTTTAAGTAAAGATTTTCCCAACGCCGACAATAAATGCAGTGCACACACCATTGTGGATGGCCAACTAATAAAAATTCCCTTTTGCAGTATTGACAATCTTGCCGCTGCAGGCAGTATCGGTTCTTCTGTAAACGATTTAAGCAAATGGGTAATGATGCAGCTGAATAACGGTAAACTGGATGGCAAGGAAATTGTTCCTGCAAAAGCCATTGCACAAACATGGCTTCCGCATTCCATATTGGGCAACGGTGGGCATATGTTCAACAGCGGTCATTATAGTTTGTATGGCCTTGGTTGGTTTTTGGAAGAATATTGTGGCAAAAAAATAGTGGCACACACCGGCGGTGTAAATGGTTTTGTTACCAGCATTACTTTATTACCTGAAGAAAAACTTGGGATCATTGTATTAACCAATACCGATCAAAACAGTTTTTTTGAAGCGCTGAAGTGGGAAATAGCTGACGCCTATCTTGGCAAACCCTACCGTAATTACAGTAAAGTATATCTTAGCTATTTTAAACAGCAGCAAAATGAAGAACTGGCGGCAGATAATAAACTGAAAGACTCTGCAGTTTTACAGTTAAAAACTACATTGCCGCTAACTGCCTATTGCGGCAGTTATTTTAATGATGTGTATGGCAATATGAGCGTGGTGCAGGAAAGTGGGGAACTGCGCATGAAATTCAGCCACCACCCGGCCATGTATGCAAAACTGGAGTCATTGGGCGGCAACAGGTTTTATGCAACTTTCAGCGATCCTGCTTTCGCCAAGGCTGTTTTCCCGTTTAAAATAACAGCCGGTAAAGTAACCGGGGTTACAGTAAAAGTGGCCGACTTTGTGGAATACAATCCTTATGAATTTAAAAAAATAAAATAGCATGGAGGAGAATCAATTGGTTTTAGGCATCGGCACCCGGCTGCAGCATACACAATACGGACCGGGGGTTATCGTAGGTGTTAAATACGCCGTTTACATTATTTCATTTATTCATCATGGTATAAAAGAAATTGATAAAACAGATGATAAGCTGGAGGAGATTATTGCAGAAAACGTAACTGCAGAAGTGGAAACGGTTTCTGCCGTTGAAAAATCCCTGCTGAAGATACTAAGGCAATGGAGTGACGTTAGTGAAGTAGTGCCGTTAGGAGAAAAATGGATTGGTGGCACAATGATTTTGCAGGGCGCTGATAAATCATTGAAGCCAAAAGAAATTCCTATTGATGATTTTTTTCACAAAATCGTGATGCTTCGTGACAGGTTAAGAGTGCTGGAGCAAAACATTAACAGCAATAAAAAATTGAGTGATGAGGAAAAGGTAAACATACAGCAATATATTACCCGTTGCTATGGCAGCCTTACCACATTTAATGTGCTTTTTAAAAATAAGGAGCAATGGTTTGTGGGAGAGAAAACAGGAAAAGAAGACTGACAATAAAAAAGGCAACTGGTATCAGTTGCCTTTTTATAAACTTTACTGATTTATAATTTTTCATACAAAGCCCGCAGCTTCTCTCTCGTCATTATTTTTTCCCAGTCCTTACCCAGCGCATTTTCCCAAAGCGGTTTCATACCCAGGCTTACGTTTATCATTTTATCAAAATCATCATCGTTAAGGCCTTTGCAAATACCAGTGGGTATATCAATGTTGTTCTTCTCCACCATGTATTTAAATTCTTTCACCCCTTCCGGGTAATATTCTTCCAAATGGTTCATCACAATACAATTGCCAATACCATGTTTGGTGCCCAGCAAATAACTTAAACCATAGCTTACGGCGTGGGCAACACCTACCTGGCTATATGCAATGCTCATACCGCCGGCGTAAGAAGCCATCATTAACTTATCATCGCTGTCAGCATCCCAGCCGCTTTTATTTACATATACTTCACGGCAAAGCTGCAATGCTTTTTCGCCATAGCTTTTACTAAACTCGTTTAAATAAGTGCCCTCTAAACTTTCAATGCAATGTATATAGCAATCCATGCCAGTGTAAAAACGCTGGTTGATGGGGGCATCGGCAGTAAGTTCCGGGTCTAATACAATTTGATCAAATGGCGTAAAGTCGCTGTTCATGCCCAGCTTTTTGGTAGGGCCTGTCAGCACGGTTGTTCTGGAAACTTCTGCGCCTGTTCCGCTTAAAGTTGGGATACCAGCTTTATACACGCCGGGTTTTTTTACTAAATCCCAGCCCTGGTAATCGGCTGATGAGCCAGGGTTGTTCATCATTAACGCAACAGCTTTTGCCAAATCCATGGTGCTGCCGCCGCCAATACCGATAACGCCGCTCACCTCTCCAAATTCATTTTTTAATTGTTGCGCAAGGCTGTCAACGTAAGTGGTTTTGGGTTCGTAGGTAACATCGGCAAAAATAACTTTATCGTTTCCACGCAAAGGAATGCGGCTTACCAGTGGTTTACCTTCAAAAAAATGATCTACTAAAAAAATTACAGGTTTTCCCGCTTTACGTTGCGGTGCTAAAATTTCATCTAACTGGTTAAAACTGCCACGGCCATACACCACATAACCCACCATTTTAAAATTTCTGAAAGCCATATTCTTTAATTGACGAATTGTTTACTGTTATTTTCCGGTGCAAAGATAATTGGGTTTTAAAGAGCAATTAAACTATTTATCTGTTCAGCAGCTTAGCCGCTCTTTCCAAATCCTCCGGTGTATCAATCTCTATACCCATGTATTCCGTTACAATCATTTTAAGCGGCACGCCATTTTCTAAATAGCGCAGGCATTCAATTTTTTCAGCGGCTTCCAGTGGTGTCATTTCCCATTGTGTAAAATTCAACAGTGCCTGTTTGCGAAAAGCATACACACCAATATGTTCATAGTAGTTTGTTGTTACACTTTTATCCCGTGGATAAGGAATAACGCTGCGGCTGAAAAATAAGGCGTTCATATTTTTGTCAACCGCCACTTTTACATAATTAGGATCTGTAATAAATTTCTCTTCTTTTAATACCTGCATTAAAGATGCCACCTGTACCTTATCATCATTAAAAACCTGTAATAGTTTTTCCAGTGGCTCTTTTTGAACAAAAGGCTCATCACCCTGTACATTTACTACAATATCCACCTCCATATCTGCAACAGCTTCTGCAATACGGTCGCTGCCGCTTTCATGTTGCTTAATGCTCATTTTAGCTTTGCCGCCGTTGCTGGTAATTTCATTATAAATAATATCACTGTCAGTTACAACAATTACTTCATCAAATAAACCCGTGGCAATGGTATTATCATAAGTATGGCGTATTACTGTTTTATTACCCAGCACCTTCATTAACTTGGCCGGAAAACGGGTGGCCGCATAGCGGGCCGGTATCATTGCAATTTTCTTCATCGTAAAAAATAAAAAACAAAATTACCAATTAAAATTTTTGCAACTGATGAAAACCGGCTTTGATTGCTTATATTTGAAATGATTGTTTTTTTACACGATTGCAGGCTTTATCAACAAACTTTTAAACTAACTGTTATGCAGGCAAGCGAACTGTTGCAATCGTATTTGGTAGATGCCAACACCTGGGATGAGATGTATAAAGATGCTGCGGTAAGGGCCCAGTATAAAAATGTACTTTCTTTTTTGCAGCAGCTTTCTGTGGATGAGCTGAATAAAAAAGAGGAGCTGGCCAAACGCCTGTTCATGAGCCAGGGCATTACTTTTACTGTTTACAGCAGCGGAGAGGGCATTGAAAAAATATTTCCCTTCGATATTATTCCCCGCATTATTACCGCAGCCGAATGGGATTTTATTGAAAAAGGCATTAAACAACGGCTGAAGGCACTCAATCTTTTTTTAAAGGATATTTACAGCAACCAGTTTATTATTAAGGATGGTATTGTGCCTGCGCACATGATTTACAGCTGCCCGCATTACCTAAGGGAAATGCACAACTTCCCTGTGCCGTACGATATTTATGTGCATATTTCCGGCATTGATTTAATACGGGACAGCGATGGGTCTTTTTATATACTGGAAGACAATCTCCGTACACCAAGCGGTGTAAGTTATATGCTGGAGAACAGGGAGATCACCAAACGTATTTTTCCTGATTTAATTCCGCAAAACAATGTACGCAGTGTAACAGAGTATCCCAATATTCTGCACCGCAACCTGATGTCATTGTCGCCACGGCAAATTCCTAATCCAACCATTGTATTGCTTACACCGGGCATTTATAACTCTGCCTATTTTGAGCATACCACCCTGGCAAGGTTAATGGGTGTGGAACTGGTGGAGGGAAGGGATCTTGTAGTGGACAATCATAAAGTGTATATGAAAACCACAGCCGGCCTGCAGCAGGTGGATGTTATTTACCGCCGTGTGGATGATGATTTTCTGGATCCGCTGGTATTTAATCCGCAAAGTGCACTGGGTGTTGCCGGCATTATGAGCGCTTACAGAAAAGGTAATGTGGCCATTGTAAATGCCGTAGGAAATGGCGTGGCAGATGATAAAGCTGTTTACACTTTTGTGCCAGCCATGATTCGTTACTACCTGAATGAAGAGCCCCTGCTAAAAAATGTGCCCACGTATCAATTGGCAAAAGACGATGAACGGGAACATGTGTTTAAAAATATTGAACGCATGGTGATAAAGAAAACCAATGAAAGCGGCGGCTATGGTATGCTGATGGGCAGCGCAGCCACCGAAATAGAAGTGGAAGAATATAAAAAGCAGGTACTTATTGACCCACGCCAGTTTATTGCGCAACCCATCATCAGTTTATCCAGTTGCCCCTGTTATATGAATGGTACTTTAAAACCACGGCGTGTTGATTTGCGGCCTTATGCTTTATGTGGCCCTGGTGGTATTGAAATTGTGCCGGGTGGTTTAACTAGGGTGGCCTTGAAGGAAGGTTCGCTGGTGGTAAACTCATCGCAGGGCGGTGGCAGTAAAGACACCTGGGTGCTGGCAGAATAAAAATTAAATTTTGAATCATTTATTAATTGAATAGTTAATGCTTAGTCGTGTTGCAGACAGTTTATTTTGGATGAGCCGCTATATGGAAAGGGCGGATGGTATTTTGCGGATGCTTAAAATAAATTATGCATCATCGCAGGACGATATACTGGAGTTTAGCTGGAAACCGGTACTTAAAATTTTTACTTACCTAAAAGATGAGGAAGCAGAAGCACTGGCAAAAAACTCCCGTGCAGTATTACAATTTTTAGTTACAGATAAAACCAATGACGGCTCTGTTTTAAATATTGTAACACAGGCAAGGGAAAACGGCCGCAGCGTGCAGGACCACATCACAAAAGAAATGTGGCAATGCCTCAACGAATTTTATCACATAATGCGTCATGATAAATTAGTGAACCAGCTTCAGAAAGACGACCCGGTAACCATACTGGATAATTTAATAAAGCAATGCATGCTGTATTTTGGCACTACTGACGTTACTATGAGCCGTGGTGAAGGAAACTCCTTTATTAATATTGGTAAGTTCCTGGAACGGGCTATTCAGTCTGCCGATATATTGGATATAAAATTCAGCGAACTGGGTTACCAGGTTGATAAGCCTGCAGACACGATGTACTGGAAATATATGCTGATGTCCATTTCGGGCTATGAATTATATTTAAAAACTTACCGCAGCGGTTTTGAAGCAAAAAATGTAATGGGGCAGATTATTTTAAACGAAGCCTTTCCCCGTTCGGTATTATATTCCGTAAACCAGCTGCACCGTTACTTTGAACGGCTTAAAAACGAACGCAACCTGCACAGTTTTAACCAGCTTGATTTTATGATTGGCAAGCTGCGCAGCAAAGTGAAATTCAGCACCGCCGATTCGGTTATTTACGAAGGGTTGCACCAGTTCCTGGTTGAAATTAAACAATCGCTGCTGCAAATTGGAAATACTTTAAATCAAACTTACTTTGCACACACATAATAAAATGGAAACAATGCTGTAGCCCGTTTCCATTTATTATTTACAAAAAAAATATTTATGCCCCGGTTTCTTATACATCATGTAACTAAATACACTTACCCCGAGCCTGTAAGGGACAGCGCCAACCAAATGATGCTGTATCCCATTAAAGATGAATACCAGGAAGTACTGTCACAGCGGATTACCATTTCAAATGAGCCCTTTATTGAAGTATACAAAGATTATTATGGTAATGAGATTGGCTCTTTTATGAATATTTCACCACACCTGCAATTGCGGATTGACTCAAACATTTCTGTTGTTACAAAGCCAAGGCAATTTCCGGTAGATGATAAACCAGCTGATGTGCAATGGCATTATCTGCAGGAAATACAGTACGTAATTCCATACATCGATTTTTTAAAGCAGGAATACTTTGGTAAGCTGGATGAAGTAAAACAGGTGGCTAACCCTGCACTGTTTTCAAACAAAACAATATTTGAAACCATACAGGAATTAAACACATGGGTGTATAATAACTTTAAATACATTAAAGGCATTACCACGGTAGAAACCACACTGAATGAAATATGGGACCTGAAGGCCGGCGTATGCCAGGACTTTGCACATATACTGCTGCTGATGCTGCGCCTGCTGGGCATTCCTTCCCGCTATGTAAGCGGTTATGTTTGCCCAAAAGACAGTTCCTTACGTGGCGACTGAATGAAATATGGGACCTGAAGGCCGGCGTATGCCAGGACTTTGCACATATACTGCTGCTGATGCTGCGCCTGCTGGGCATTCCTTCCCGCTATGTAAGCGGTTATGTTTGCCCAAAAGACAGTTCCTTACGTGGCGAAGGCGCCACACATGCATGGGCAGAAGCTTATATTCCTTATTATGGCTGGCTGGGTATTGACCCAACCAATAACTGTGTGGTAAATGATTTACATGTGCGGCTGGCTATTGGGCGCAACTTCAGCGATTGCTCTCCAATGAAAGGGACCTATAAAGGCACCGCTAAACAAACACTGGAAGTGGGTGTTTCTGTTTCTTACGAAGATGGGCAGGTGCATAATGAAGAAGCCGCCATTTTAACTCCTTCTGTGGTGGATGCATCATTAAACGATGAACAAAATACAGATGGCAGCAATAATTCTTACAGGAGATATATGCAGATGGTGCAGCAACAGCAATAATTACTCATCGTCTTCACCATTAAATGAAGAAGGCAGCTCTGTAAACTGGCTATTACAATTTTTACAGCGGTATTTTTTACTGTAAAGCGAAGTTTGGCCGTACAGGATTTTATTTTTAAGAATGCCGAGGAAAGTTTTGGGTGTGTCCGTTTTTTCTTCAGCCTTTATACCCTTTTTGTGGCAATAAGGGCAGCTGATTTCATCAAGATATGCCGTTTCTGCTTCTTTAATTAATTCTCTTGCCCTCGCCTCCTGCGTTTCATGTACCATTAGTTTAATACCTCCCACAGCGGGGTTCAGTAATGGGTCAATCGTTACTATATTTTCATCCTTCAGGTGGCAGTTAATACTGTTTTCTTCCAGCAAACCTAATGTCATGTTGGCTAAAAGATAATTGTCAAAACTGGCAATTTGAATAAAGGACATGTTTGATTTCTTTATATAAAAATA
>JBGAHV010000014.1:0-72058 GCA_044225995.1 Ferruginibacter sp.
GCAATTACCTCTTCATTACTCATTTTATATAACTGTGCGTCCGTTATCTTTTCGGCGATAAAAAAATTGCAAACATTCAGTACGTAATTTGCTTTGGCGTTGCTTAAACCAATACCCCTTAATGTTTCGAAAGGGGTATCGGCAATTTGCTGTGCAGTAGGTGTTTTTTTTCCATACAGGTTTAAAAACCTTTGCTGAAACACATCGGCGACTTTGGTACTTAGTTGCTGGCTCATTATTGACATACACAAATGCAGGTACACATTTTTACGTTTTACCAATACATATGGTTCTTGCAGGTCAATAATCTTTTTAAACTTTTTGTCTTTAGTAAGATGGGTTAAATGTTCCAACAGATAAAAATTTAGTATATGAAAATATCAACCAAAAGAAAACCCATTCTTTCTTAGTAATATGCCGCCAGTACCAACAAAAAGATTTCCTCCTAGTGTAATTCCATTAAACGTTGTTTCTTTTTTTGTAATTTTTATAGATGTATTTCCAACAGTAAAATTCCCTGTAATCCTAATAATTACTTCAATCATTCCAGATTCCAAAGCATTTCTCACAGGTCCATTTTGTGGAAGTGAAGGATCTGTCGGTTCCAATTGTTCAATATTTATTATTACAGACCCATCCTCTCTTGCAACTAAAGTTTTTTGTTTATCATACTTAACACTAATATTAGGTGCTTCAACAATTGGTTTGCTTTTGAACAATTTGACAAGTCTTTTTCCATCTGCGTCTTTTATATCAACATCTACTGCAAGATAAGATTCGTTCGACCTTTCTTTAAAAATTTCTCTTACCCTAAAAAACTCTTTACGTCTTCCATTTTCTATATATCCCAGTACCCCAGATGCACCAATAAACATATCAGAACCTAAACTAATTGCATACCTTTCCCGATTTTGGATTCCCCAGTTTGTTTCTCCAGTCTTATCGTCTTTCAAATCAATACCTAAATATGAAAGCCTATTTCTTATTTTATCGCTTGTAAAAAAATCTTTCTTGAGTTTTGCATCTTTTCGTATTTCAATTAACAATTTTACTGCCCCAGACAGAGCATTATCAAAATTTGAATTGATATTCTGTAATCCAAAAATTTCTTCAAGATAAATTTTAAAGTTATTTTTTAATAGCTGTAATGTTGAAGGATGAATGGTTTCAACTTTTATCTGTCCGTCCCTTAATGAATTGATAATTGGAGCTAATTCGAACATATTGGCTAATACTTTTGCACTACTCAAGTCATCATCCATAAACTCTTCAAACTCTTTTACAAGTTTTATTATTGTATCATTTAAATCTTTATTCACAATCGTTTCGTCACTATGTGATACATTTATCTGATTTAAATTTCGGTAAGATTCCCACAAGCGATTTAAAGCCTTTTCACTGCTTTCTAGCGCTTCACTTCCAAAATCCAGCGGACTGCGGTAATGGCTTTGCAAAATAAAAAACCTTATTACCATTGGGTGAAAAGCCTGGGTTAGCAACGGATGATTACCGCTAAACAGTTCGGTAAGCTTAATTACATTGTTGTAACTCTTACCCATTTTTTTACCATTGATGGTAATCATGTTGTTGTGCATCCAGTAACGTACTGGTGCATGGTGATTGCAAATAGTACTTTGTGCAATTTCACTTTCGTGGTGTGGAAACTGTAAATCCATGCCGCCACCGTGTATATCAAACTCAGCACCTAAATATTTTGTCGCCATTGCCGAGCATTCAATGTGCCAGCCCGGGAAACCAACACCCCAGGGGCTTGTCCACCGCATAATATGTTCAGGTGCAGCTGCTTTCCATAAAGCAAAATCGGCCCGGTCATTTTTTTCTTCCTGCCCTTCAAGCTCTCTCGTTGTTTCCAGTAAATCATTAATAACACGGCCGCTTAACTTTCCATAATCATGGCTGGCAGCATATTTTTTTACATCAAAATAAACAGAACCATTTTTTTCATAAGCATAACCTGCATCAATGATTTTTTTTATCATGTCAATCTGCTCCACAATATGGCCGGTGGCAGTGGGTTCAATACTCGGCTCCACACAGTTAAACTGCTTCATAGCCCAATGATAAAGGTTAGTATACTTCTGCACCAGCTCCATGGGTTCTAACCGTTCCAGCACCGCCTTCTTGCTAATTTTATCTTCAGCTTCACGGCCCTCTTCTTCAAAATGCCCGGCATCTGTTATGTTACGTACATAGCGCACTTTATAACCTTTGTGTGTAAGGTAGCGGTACAGCACATCAAACGTAATGTACGGGCGTGCATGGCCCAAATGGCTTTCGCCGCTAACCGTAGGTCCGCACACATACATACCTACATGCCCGGGGGTAATAGACTTGAATTCTTCTTTTTGTCTTGTGTAAGAATTATAAACTTTAAGCGACATAAAATTTTTTTATGGTGTTGGCCGGTGTGCATATGCAAACATCGTTGTGTCACTCACTTCAGCCGCAAATTAATATTAAACAGTAAAGAAAATTTGTTGTGCAGAACCGCACAAAGATATTATACATTGCCCCAAGGGCAACAGCAAAAGTTATATGGAGTAAATTTTTTCATTTGCAGCCCGAAGATAGGTTTATTTTTTTAATTCTATATCCGTAATCACAGGAAAATGATCGCTCATTTTTTTATTAATACGGGTGTATTGCTGCACGTCGTATTTATCAGCCACAAAAATATTATCAATACGCAACGCCGGACTAATGCCGCTAAAAGTGCGGCCAATGCCGTTGCCTTTTTCTGCAAAAGCATTTTTTAAACCGTTGCCAATAGTATTATAGGCATAGCTGTTTGGCAAATCATTAAAATCGCCACACACTATTACGGGGTAGGGGCTTTTGTCCATTTCAGCCCTTATTCTTTCTGCCTGTACTTTGCGCTTTAAAAAACCCACCTTTAGTTTTCCTATAACACTCCTCGAACGCTTCAGGTCGTTTTCGTCACTCATTTCAGGGTCATCAATATACTTCAGGTTATCTGCACTAAACTTTAGCGATTGAAGATGAATATTGAATACTCTTATTGTATCGGTTTCATTCACCACATCGGTGTATTGGAAAATAGAGTTGTAATCGTAGGGATGAAACTTTACAGTCTCTTTATTGATTAACGGCAGTTTTGATAAAGTAATAATTCCAAAATGATGCTTACCATCAAAATCAAGTTTGGGATTGTATGAATAATTATAGCCGTTAAATGCAAGCCGCTGCATAAAATCGGGAAGGTAGTTAATGGCATTTTTAAAACTGTCGCTGCCCACCATCTCCTGGAAACAGGCAATATCCGGCTGGTATTCGTTTATTAAATCCAGCATTTGCTCTTTTACTTCCGGGTGGGTTTTATGTTCCAGTATATCAAAATGCTCCACATTCCAGCTCATAATGCGCAGGGCATTTTTATTTTTTTCTTTTGTAAAAGAAGAGCTGAAACGGGGAGGAATGATTTGCATTACCGGTTTAAAAGCCAGCAAAAGTGTAATAATTGAAATTAATGACCAGCGTGCCTTTACAAACAACCAAAAAAGAATAAACAACACCACCAGCAGCAATAAATAAAAGGCAGATAAGGTTAGAAACCCCAGCGGCCACCATGTTTGTGGATTTAAATGACCACCATAGCAGGCCAGTAAAAAAAGAACCGCCAACACAAAATTGGTAATGATGAAAAACTTTTTTGTAAATCTGCGGAAAAGGCCGGGCATGTAATAAAGATAGCATTTTGCAATAAAAACTTTTCATTGCAAAATGTTAACTAAATATCTTCTTCACTGGCACGTTTTAAAATTGCCTTTTCCTCGTCGGTTAAAAAGCGGTACCCTTTTAAATTGATTTTATCCAGTATTTCGTCAATGCGCTGCTGGGTAACGTTGGATGTTTTGCTAAAAGGCTTGCGGCCACCGGTATTATAAAACACTTTCTCTTTAAGAGCATCCTCTTTTGCTTTAGCCGGAGTAAAAAGGTTAACAATCCAGTTGAATATTTTGTGCATCCATGCGCCGGCATCTTTGTCCTTACGCAGTAATTGTATAAAAGCGAAACCGGCAATAGCAGCGCCAAGCACCGCAAAGCTGGCTGGAGATGTTAAACGAAATACATATACCAAATTTACAATCAGGTAAAGCACAGTAAGCACCCATACGGGAATGCCCTTGCCAATGTTTCTGAAAATGCGGTAGGCAGGAGATACTGTTGTTACTGCAATGGCTATAGCCGTTGTGCCATATTGTGCACTAAATAAAAACAGCCCGTCTTTATATTGATTGAAGAATGGAAAGAAGTTTGATGCCATTAAAAAAAACAGGGCACCAATAATACTTCCGTAAATGTATATGGGAAAAACATACCGGTTACCTAATAGATCCTGCAGGATATAACCAAAAGCCCATAACCACAGCATGCTGCCCACCATAGCAATAAGTACCGAAAAAGGCTCGGTACCACCCTGGGCAAACATAAAAGTTATTAAAGTCCAGGGGCGGTCAACTAAAGTGTTTACATTAGCCGGCAGTGCAAACCACTGTATAGCACTCAGGCCACTGTTATCCTGGCCCTGGCGTGAATAAAATGCAAAAGCATTTACCAGCAGGATTAAAAAAAAGGCAGCAATATTAACGGCGAACAAAGCAAAGAGTGCATTGCCCGGCTGGCCAATAGTAAGTTTCCGCCTCTGAACTTTATATTCCTGGTAACGGTCGCTTTCTCCCATATAAATTATTTATCCTTGTAAATTTACAAAGAGTTGTTTTGAAACAATGTTAAGCATTAATAAAACGTTTTGCGGTTGGTTTTGTTCCATATAATTACCAAAATAAAACCCATTACTAAACCGCCCAGGTGGGCAAAGTGAGCAATATTGCCGCCATAAGTTGGATTAACTCCTCCAAACAAATCAATGGCCGCCATAATTGCTACGGCATATTTAGCTTTTATCGGAAATGGAATTGGAAAAATTATTAACTGCGTGTTAGGGAATAAATAAGCAAAAGCTGCAAACAAACCCATAATTGCACCAGATGCACCAACAGCAGGGGCGTTTTGAAAAGCAAGATGAGTAATGCCGGCAGCTAATCCACAGGCTAAATAAAAAATTAGAAAACGCTTAGGGCCCCAGGAGCGCTCTAATAAACTACCAAAACTCCATAATGCAAACATGTTAAAAAGAATATGAGCCCAACCACCGTGAGTAAACATATGTGTTACCAATTGATAGGGCTCAAACAGAGAGCTTTTGTACGGATACAAAGCAAAATGCCCGGTAACGTTCAAAGAATTGTCTAATATAAGTTGTGCAGCCCAAACCAGTGCATTGATTATTATAAGGTTTAACACAACCGGTGTGGTGCGTTGAAAATTATTGCCGTAATTGTTGTATGACATTTTTTAAATTAAAGTTTAATCCTGTTTTAATTCCAGCAGTATTACACACTCAATATGGTGCGTATGCGGAAACATATCAACAGGCTGTATTTTTTTTACTGTATATTTTTCTGCCAGCAAGGCTATGTCCCTTGCCTGTGTGGCCGTATTGCAACTTACGTACACAATTTTAGGTGCAGCCATTTCCAGCAGTTTATTAACTAATTTTTCATGCATTCCGGCTCTTGGCGGGTCGGTAATAACCACATCGGGCCGGCCATTTGCAGTAAAAAAATCATCATTACAAATTTTAATTACATCACCCGCAAAAAATGCTGCATGCTGAATATTATTTAGTGCAGCATTTTCTTTTGCATCTTCAATGGCTTCAGCAATTACTTCCACACCAATTATTTTTTTAGCCAGTTTGCTTACAAAAATGCCTATGCTGCCGGTACCGCAATACAGGTCGTATACAATTTCTTTACCGGTTAGCCCTGCAAAATCCCGTGCAACCGTATACAGTTTTTCTGCCTGTTTGGTATTGGTTTGAAAAAATGATTTAGGAGAAATCTTAAAAGTAAAATCTTCCAGTTTTTCTTCCACATACCCCTTGCCAAAATAAACCTGTGGTGTTAAGTCATAAATACTGTCGTTCCATTTTGGGTTGATGGTAAAAAGCAGGGTTGTTATTTGAGGCACTTTATTCAGTAAATGATCCAGCAGTTTTCTACGTTCCGGTTCATCATCATAATTAAAAACAACATTCACCATCAATTGTTTTGTGCTGCAAAAACGGATAATGATATTCCTCAACCAGCCCGTGTGCTGCTTTATATCGTAAAAAGAATAATTATTCTCTTTTGCAAAATTCCTGGCTGTATTGCGTATGCTGTTATTAATATCATCCATTAAATAACATTCATCAATGGCAATTACTTTATCAAACAGGCGGGGCACATGAAAGCCCAAAGCACCTTCGCTGCCAAGCCCTTCTTCAGCGCTGCCAATTTCTTCCGGCAGTAAATACCTTTTGTTGCTGAAAGTAAATTCCAGTTTATTCCGGTAATGCTTATCATCGTCAGCGCCAATAATGGGCATAACATCCGGCAGCGCTGCCTTACCAATACGTTTCAGGTTTTGTTCCGCTTCCTGCTGCTTGTATTGCAGTTGCTTTTCGTAAGGGAGCATTTGCCATTTACAGCCACCGCACACACCAAAATGCCTGCAAAAAGGCTGTTGCCGTTCTTCAGAAAAACTGCGGACTTTTTTTACCACACCTTCGCCCCAGTCTTTTTTACTTTTTGTAATTAGAACATCTGCCACATCACCGGGCACAGCGCCGGTAATAAACAACACCTTTCCGTCATGCTTTGCCAGGGCCTTGCCTTCTGCAGCGTAACCGGTTATAGCTAAATTTTCCAGTATTATGGATGGTTTCTTTTTTCTCACAGCGCAAAAATATTGCTTTAACGGCCAATATTTATTTTGTTAACGATTTGTAATGTTTATACAATTTACCGGCACAAATAAAAAATCTTACGAAATTCATGCTTGTTATGCCGCTATTGCGGCATTTTTGATTTTTTGGACAACCTGTTTCAGCAATGGAACCGGTTATTTTTAAATACATTTGCTTCTTAGTAAATACTATGAAAAAAAATATACTTTTCTTAAGCATAATCTTTTTTACCACCGGTGTTTTTGCACAAGGTTACCAGGTTACTCTTCAGGCGCCACAGTTTAAACATGGTATTGTTTACCTCACCTATTATATGGGCCCCAATTTAAATGTGGCCGATTCCGCGGCCATAAGTAATACAGGTACGGCTGTATTTAAAGGCCCTCAAAAATTACTGGGAGGTATTTATGTAATTGTTTTTCCCGGCAAAAAATCAAGAACCGATTTTTTAATTGATAAAGAACAACGCATAAATGTAAAAGTTGCGGATACAAATAATATTGTAAACTCCACAGTAGTTACCGGTTCGCCAGCCAATAACCTTTATGTGCAATATCAAAAATTTGTAGCGCAGAAGGCGGTACAACTGGAAGCAGAGCGGAAAGCATACGCACTATCCAATACCCGGCCCGATTCTCTTTTTCATGAAAGAAATTATAACCAGTACAACAAAGAGCTGAATACATACAGGGAAAATATAGTTAAAACACAGCCGGCATCTATGATGGCAGTATTGCTTAAGGCCATGAAAGAGCCGCAGTTGCCCATTGCCAACCCAATTACTAAAGAAGACACCCTTACCAACTATTATTACTACAAAGGACATTACTGGGATGGGGTAAGTTTTATGGATGACAGGGTGATACGTACACCATTTTTTCTTCCCCGTTTTGAACGGTATTACAGGGAAGTGATACCACAAATGGCTGATACGATTAATAAAGACATCGATTATAAATTATTACTGGCAAGAACGAGCCCTGAGCTATATAAGTTTATGCTTAACTGGCTAACCGATGAATATATTAATCCCAAATACATGGGGCTTGATGCTGTTTTTGTTCATCTATTTACAGATTACCATAGCAAAGGGCTTACAAAATGGCTGAATGAAAAACAAATGGAAAGCATCAGCCGCAGGGCTTATATGCTTATGGCAAACCTTGTGGGTGAAAAGGCGGCCAATCTTGAAATGCTGGGCACTGATGATAAACCTGTATCCCTGTATGATGTGAATGCAGACTATACCGTTGTTTGTTTTTGGGACCCCAATTGCGGGCATTGTAAAGAAGAAGTACCCAGGCTGGATTCCTTTTATAATGCATCGTGGAAACAGCATAACCTGAAAGTTTTTGCTGTGCTTACACCCGATGAAAAAGAAAACGCCAAAGCAGAATGGCTGAAGTTTATTAAAGAAAAACACCTGGAAGACTGGGTGCATGCATACAAAACAAAAGAAATGGAAGACGCTGATTACAAAGCCCAGAAACCGGGTTTCAGGCAGCTGTATGATATTACCCTTACACCAACCATTTACCTGCTGGATAAAAATAAAAATATTATAGCCAAAAAACTTTCCATTAAACAACTGGATGAACTGCTGCAGGTAAAATGGAAAAACTGATTGGCAAACAACACCGCATTAACAATGTACAATACTTCTAAAGCCATACAGGCTTAGATGTGTACAATAAAATAAACACAACCGGATGAAAGTACTTTTGCTTATTGCAGCCATTGTTTTTTTTAGCTGCACCGCTTTTTCACAAACGCTTTTTACATACGGCAGCAATGCTGTAAGTAAAGACGAATTTTTAAAAGCCTATAATAAAAACAAAATTGAATCCCCGGATAAAGAAAAAGCATTAAGAGAGTATGTGGAGCTGTATTCAAAGTTTAAGCTTAAAGTAAAAGCGGCAAAAGATATGCGGCTGGACACTTTGCCGCAACTTAAAAGCGATTTGGAAAACTTTCGCAACCAGGTTTCTGAAACGTACATGAACAACGAAAACTCCATGAATGAGCTGGTGAATGAAGCTGCCGCCAATGCAGCAAAAGATATGCATGTAGCGCATTTTTACATTGCTGCTGCTACGGGGGTTTCAAAGGAAGATTCTATTAAAGCCGCCAATGCTATACAGGAAATTTACAGCAAGCTAAATAATGGTGAAAAAGATTATGATAAGCTGGTACAAGAGATCTCCACCAAATACACCGCAGCCAAATGGGGCGATATCGGTTATGTAACTGCCTTTACTTTGCCCTACGAATATGAAAAAATAATTTATGCTTTAAAAACAGGCGGCGTAAGCAAACCCTATAAAACACAAAAAGGCTGGCATGTTTTTAAGCTGATTGATGAAAGAAAAAACCCCGGTAAGTGGAGAGCTGCACAAATTCTTTTAGCCGTTAGCCCTGATAAAAGTAATTTCCAGAACCAACAGCATTTAGCAGATTCTTTATACAATCTCTTAAAAGGCGGCGCCGATTTTGCAGATATTGCCAAACGCTTCAGCAATGATAAAATAACCTACATGGCAGGCGGAGAGCTGCAGGAATTTACCAGTGGCCGTTATGACCAGGATTTTGAAAAAGAGGTTTTTAAACTGGCAAAAGACAATGATATTTCAAAACCATTTCTTACTTCTTATGGTTTTCATATTGTAAAGCGGTTAAGTGTGCGCCCAATACCGGCAGATAAAAACGATCCATCGTACCGGTATGAATTAAAACAAAAAGTTTTACTTGACAGCCGTGTAAATACAGCAAGAGATTTATTTAATGAATCAGTTTACAAACTGGTGGCATACAAAAGAAACACCGCTGTTAAAGATGCTGATTTGTTCCGCTGGGCCGATAGTACCGTTGCCAACCCCGTGGCATTCGAAAATGATAAATTCCCTGTTCGCAATAATATTGTTTACAGTTTTGGAAAAAGCAATTTAATGTTCAGGGACTGGTTGCGTTTTATTCGTGAGTATAAGCCAAACCCGGAATTGTACCATGGTGAAAGCAATGAGCAGCTGTTACAAAAATTTGTAAACCTGAAGTCACTTGAATATTACCGGGAACATCTGGATGAATATAATGCTGAGTTTCGCAGCCAGCTGGATGAATTTAAAGAAGGTAACCTGTTGTTTGAAATTATGGAACGCAAAGTGTGGAGCACAGCTGCAGCAGATACTGCCGGGCTTAAAAAATATTATATTGACAACAAGGCAAAATATGTTTGGGCTGCCAGCGCAGATATTTTAATTTTTAACAGTGGAAATAAGAAAGCAGCAGATGAAGCGCAGGCTGCATTAAAAGCAGGGAAAAACTGGAAACTAATTGCTGATGAAAGCAATAACACTGTACAATCAGACTCCGGCAGATATGAAATGACGCAAATTGCTTTACCTGAAAAAATAACCCCTTCCGCAGGTGTGGTAACCCCGGTTATAATCAATCCTTCGGACGGTACCGCTGCATTTATGAAAATTATCAGGCTGCATGCTGCAGGTGAACAACGCAGTTTTGAAGAAGCCCGTGGAATGGTGATAAACGATTATCAAAATGTTATTGAAGAAAAATGGATTGAGGAGCTGAAAAAGAAATACCCGGTAAAACTGGATGAAGCGGTTTTTCAAACGTTGCTTAAATAAACATTTCAACTTATTGATAAAAGGGGCACTTATGTAAGTGCCCCTTTTTTATTACAGTATCATGACATAAACGAAAATCCTTATGGCACGGTTTTTTCGTAAGTGCAGTTGAATTACTCAGCCACGGCTGATATTCTTAATCTAAAACCAGTTTATGAAACAGACACTATTAATTACAGCACTTGCACTATCAATTACAACAGTAAAAGCCCAGGCGTATATACAAGGGGGATTAAACTTTGCAAACATTACAACCACCAATAACGGGCAAACAGAAAAAAACAATATGCTCACTACATTTAATGTGGGTATCTTAAGCCGGTTTGGTTTATCAAAAACGGTTGATTTGGAATCGGGGCTTCTATTCACGGGCCGTGGCTCAAAGGCAGAAACATATTTCAATGGCGGTAACGATTATGTAAGATCAACCTTTAACCCTTATTATGTGGAAGTGCCATTAAACATATTGGTAAAAGCACCTATTGAAAAAAAGACCGCCTTGTTTTTTAATGCAGGCCCGTATATTGCTATTGGTGTGGCCGGTAAATCCAAAACCGACAGTAAGATCGGACCGCTTACATCATCTTCATCAAGTTCCATTAAGTTTAGTAACGACGACCCCTTTACTTCGCAACAGGATGATGCAGCTTATGATAAATTAAAACGGTTTGATTTTGGAATGAACTTAGGCGCCGGTATTGAATTTGAACACCTGCTGCTTAAAATAAATTACGGCGTGGGCTTTTCAAAAATTAACTCAACAGAAAGTAATAATACGGTGAATGATAAAAATAAATACCGTACAGTAAGCCTGTCGGTTGGAATACCGCTTAACTAAAAGGGGCGATAGATAAAAAATATCCCGGAAAATTTTCCGGGATATTTTTTAAACAAGCTCTTTTACCACTCCTGCAATTAAGTTGGGCCGTCCCAATGTATAATAATGCAGTACCGGCACACCAAACTTTTTCAGCTCCTTAGATTGGTATAACAACCATTCAGCTCCCACTTTCTCCACCTCTTCATCTGTTTTACATTTCAATACTTCGTTTGATAAATCGGTTGGTAAATCAATATGAAATGTTTTGGGTAAAACCGTTAGTTGTTTTTTGCTGTAAATCGGTTTTAAGCCAGGTATAATCGGAACAGTAATACCGGCCTCACGGCAGGCTTTTACAAAAGCATAATATTTTTCGTTGTTAAAAAACATCTGCGTAACAATATAGTCGGCACCCAAATCAACTTTTTGTTTCAGGTACTTTAAATCGCTTTCCATATTGGGCGCTTCAAAATGTTTTTCGGGGTAGCCAGCCACTCCGATACAAAATTTAGTTTTGCTGGTGTTTTTTAAATCTTCTTCCAGGTAAATACCATTATTTAGGTTCATCACCTGCTTCAGCAAATCACTGGCATATTTATGGCCGCCCTGTTCGGGTTCAAATGCACTTTCGTTTTTAGCGGCATCGCCACGCAGCACCAGTACATTATCAATACCCAGGTAGTGCAGGTTAATCAATGCGTCTTCTGTTTCATTGATATTAAAACCGCCGCATATAAGGTGCGGCACCGTATCCACATTGTATTTGTTCATTATAGAAGCACAAATGCTTTCTGTACCGGGTCGCTTGCGCACCACTACTTTCGCAAAGCTGCCATCCGTATTTTTTTTAAATACATGTTCGCTGCGGTGGTAGGTAACATTTATAAACGATGGCTTAAACTCCATCAATGGGTCTAAATGCTGGTATAAACCCTGTATGCCTTTTCCTTTAAGCGGCGGTAAAATTTCAAAAGAAATCAATGTGCCTTTAGCTGCATTAATATGGTCAATTACTTTCATTGGTGCTAATATTCTGCAAACTTAGTTAAGTACTCATAAAGCACAAACTGATGTTAAATAAAATATTGAACCGGCGCTTTTGTGCCTTTACATTATTTTTGCCCCAAAACATACTTCTTGAGCCTTACTATTTACACCAAAAACCTTGTAAAAATTTACGGCAGCCGTACCGTGGTAAACAATGTTTCTTTTGAAGTGAAGCAGGGAGAAATTGTTGGCTTGCTCGGACCTAACGGCGCCGGTAAAACCACATCCTTTTACCAGGTGGTGGGTTTGGTTAAGCCGGATGAAGGCGAGGTTTATTTGAATGATATCAACATCACCAAACTGCCCATGTACAAAAGAGCGCAAATGGGTATTGGTTATTTACCGCAGGAGGCAAGTGTTTTTAGAAAGCTGAGTGTGGAAGATAATATCAGTGCCGTGCTTGAAATGACAAAGCTTTCTAAGGCTGAACAAAAAGAAAAACTGGAAAACCTGATTGACGAATTTCGCCTTCAAAAAGTAAGAAAGAATAACGGTGATACATTAAGCGGTGGCGAAAGGCGAAGAACAGAAATTGCCCGTGCTTTGGCTGTTGATCCCAAATTTATTTTACTGGATGAACCCTTTGCCGGTGTAGACCCGATTGCGGTGGAAGACATACAAAGTATTGTTGCCAAGCTGAAGTATAAAAACATCGGTATACTGATAACCGACCACAACGTAAATGAAACGCTTAGTATCTGCGACAGGGCATATTTACTGATTGATGGTAAGATTTTTGAACACGGCACAGCAGAAGAGCTTGCCGGAAATGAACAAGTGCGCCGTTTGTATTTGGGAAGAAATTTTGAGTTAAGGAGGAAGGATTATTTACATAGTGAAGCAGCTGAAGAAAAAAGAATTGATACTTACCCTGAAGCAGATGAAGCCATTTAATAGAGTGCTCAGCTTAAATCAAGGTTGTTTTCACCAAGAATTATCATCACGCTTTTATTCCATTCCTTTTTGTATTTTGCCTTTGCATGAGGCTGCTTTCATCCATCATATCCCGGCTGGCACGTAACCGTTTTTGGCGCATTCAAAACTGGAGCAATCACCCCGTTGCGGCGCAGCGCCATGTACTGCAGGATTTAGTTACTGCCGCACAATACACCGAATTTGGCCGTAAATACCATTTTGAAAAACTGTTTACACTTAAAGAGTTTAAAAAAAATGTACCTATTCATGAGTACGATGATATAAAGCCATACATACAACGTATGATGAATGGCGAAGAAAATATTTTATGGAACACGCCTGTAAAATGGTTTGCTAAGAGCAGTGGTACTACCAGTGATAAAAGCAAGTTTATCCCCGTTAGCGAAGAAAGCCTTACTGACAATCATTATAAAGCCAGTAAAGATGTACTGACGAATTATTATAACAACTTTCCAGGGAGTGATCTGCTGACGGGTAAAGGGCTGGTGGTTGGTGGCAGCCATCAAATAAGTAAAGTAAATGAAGAAATACAATACGGCGACTTAAGTGCGGTATTGATGCAGAACTCTCCTTTCTGGGGTCAATGGCTGCGTACACCCGATTTGCAAATTGCATTGCTGGATGAATGGGAAACAAAAATTGAACAGCTGGCAGTAAGCACTGCCGATGAAAATGTTACTTCCATTGCAGGCGTGCCCACATGGACGTTGATTTTATTAAAGCGTATACTGGAAATAAAAAATAAACAAAACATTGCAGAAGTTTGGCCTAACCTGGAGCTTTATATTACCGGTGGTGTTTCTTTTGTACCATACAAAGAGCAGTTTGATAAGCTTATTGGAAAAAGAATAAACTACGTAGAAATTTATAATGCCAGCGAAGGATTTATTGCCGGGCAGGAAAAACCGGATGATGAAGGTCTGCTGCTGTTTACAGAGCATGGTATTTTTTACGAGTTTATGCCTGTTGGTGAATATGGGAAGGAACACCCAAAAACAGTTGGTTTAAATGAAGTGAAGAAGGGTGAAAATTATGCACTTGTTATAAGCACTACCGGCGGTTTGTGGCGTTACCTTATTGGAGACACGGTATGTTTTACATCGCTGAATCCATATAAGATAAAAATAAGCGGCCGGTTAAAACATTATATGAATGCCTTTGGCGAGGAAGTAATTGTTGATAACACAGATAAAGCTATTGCCATTGCCTGCGAAAAAACAGGTGCAATGGTTACAGATTATACGGCAGCGCCGGTTTACTTTAGTGAACATAATAACGGTGCTCATGAATGGTTGATTGAGTTTGACAAAATGCCGGATAATACCATAGAATTTATTATGGAACTGGATAACTCACTTAAAGAGCTAAACAGCGATTATGAAGCTAAAAGACATAAAAATATTGCATTAGGTATGCCCGTGGTTCGAATAATGCCAAAAGGTACTTTTACCAAATGGCTGAAGAGTAAAGGAAAATTAGGTGGGCAACATAAAATACCAAGATTAAGTAATGACCGCAGTATAGTTGAAGAAATTCGTCTTATACACCCCGGGTACGGAAATATTATGGGAGATTTAATGGATTTAGTTGACAATGATGAGAAGAAATAAAAAAAGTTGAAGTGAGTGACACAACGATGCTCATTAGAATTACTTTTGCTGATTATAAAAAAATAAACACATGAAATTACTGGAAGGTAAAACCGCCATTGTAACCGGCGCTGCCCGTGGCATTGGTGAAGCAGTTGCAATAAAATTTGCTGAACACGGTGCCAATGTGGCCTTTACATTTGTTAGCGACAGCAGTAAAGAAAAAGCAGCAGCACTGGAGCAAAAATTAATTGCTTTAGGTGTAAAAGCAAAAGCTTATCAAAGCAATGCCGGCGATTTTGCCGCTTGCGAAGCTTTTGTAAATGATGTGCTGAAGGAATTTGGTACAGTTGATATTTGTGTAAATAACGCCGGTATTAGTAAAGATAATTTGCTGCTCCGCATGAGCGCTGAGCAATTTGAAGAAGTTATAAAAGTAAATTTGAACAGCGTTTTTTACATGACCAAACAGGTAATACGCCCCATGATGAAAGCAAAAAGCGGCAGCATCATCAATATGAGCAGCATTATTGGTGAAATGGGTAATGCCGGCCAAAGCAGTTATGCCGCCAGTAAAGCCGGTGTAATTGGCTTTACAAAAAGCGTGGCAAAGGAACTGGGCAGCCGCAACATTCGCTGCAATGCCATTGCACCCGGGTTTGTGGAAACCGATATGACGAGTTATTTAAAAGATGGCGAAGGCGCTGAAAAATATAAAGCGGGCATTCCGCTGGGCCGTTTTGCCAGTGCCGAAGATATTGCGAACGTAACATTGTTTTTGGCCAGTGAGCTTAGCAGTTATATTACCGGGCAAACCATCAGCGCCTGTGGCGGACTGAACATTTAAAGGTTTATAAAACTGCTCAACACAACACCATTATTCCTCTGCATAATGGTGTTGTTGTTTATTCTCCTTCCCTGTTGCAGTGTTTGGTTAAAATAACCCCCTTCCACAGCAATATTTTTATTCAGTTTTATTCCTGCAAGCATAAAAATTCTGTTTTGGTCAAAAATATTTGTACCTACATTTTTACCGGCGCCAATAAATAATTCATCTGCAGCTGCTATGTAAAGTTTTGAATTAAGACTGTACTGAGAGCGGAACTGGTAACGGAAACGGTGCATGAAAAGCCAGTCTTCAATTTCACGGTCGGTACCGGCCTTTACACGGCCCACCCATCTTTGCTCAACCCGGAAACGGTGTGTTAGCAGAAATTTTTTTAACGGCTGACGCAGCACCAATTGCTCATAAATTCTGTGCTCAGGAAAAGCGCCATTGCCTGCAATAGGGTAATCACCATACGCAAATGTTTCTACCCATGCATAACCGCCATGTAACAATACATTTTCATTCAGTTTATAATTTACACCGGCACGCAGCAGGCTTTGCTGCCAGTTCTTTAAACCGTCTGTTCTGCGCCACTGGTATTCTGTATGTATGCTCCATTTTTTATTTACCGGAACAGTTACAAAAGTTTGCAGCCAGTTGGTATTGTTATAATCACTCACCCGGTCATTTTGTCCATAAGCTGTAATTGTTATTAAACCGGCAATAAAAAAAGTAAAGTATTTCATGTTTCAATAAAAGTAATGGCAGCAACATGCATATGCGGCTGCACAATAAAGTCAGTAAATGTTTTTTGAAAAAACAGGGCCGGGAAACAATCACCCCGGCTCTGTTACAGATATCAGTGTTTTAATTCCGCCACACTGAATTGCGGGTTAATGGCGTCCTTAACATACTCCACATCATTATAAAATTCCACCTTTCCGGTATCAATATTATACATGGCGCCTACCACACCTATTTCGCCACTTTCCACCATTTGTTCTATAATAAAACTGCGTTCAATGATGTTTTTGACGGTGCGTTTCACATTAATGGCAGATACGTTTTCAACAAAACCGGAATTCTTAGAGTTACGCTTACTTGCATCTGTTGTTTCTTTTTCAGCATAAACAGCAGGTTGCAGTTTACTCAGCAGTTCTGTAAGGTTACCCATTTCCACATGATCGCAGGCGCCTTTAACAGCGCCGCATTTGGTATGCCCCAGCACAACAATCAATTTAGAACCGGCCAGTTTACAGGCAAACTCCATACTTCCTAAAATATCTGTATTAACAATATTGCCTGCAATCCTTACCGAAAAAATATCTCCCAGCCCCTGGTCAAAAATTAACTCTGCAGAAGTACGGCTGTCGATGCAGCTTAATATAATTGCAAACGGCCACTGCCCGTCACGGGTGGCATTTACCTGCTCCAGTAAATCCCGTTGTGCTTTTAAGTTTTTTACAAACCGCTCATTACCTTCTTTTAAAATTTCAAGTGCCATGCGTGGTGTAAGGCTGGCTTGTGTTTCTTTAGTATGTGCTTTCATTATTTTAATTTTTTAATGCCCCGATGAGACATTGTGAGTGTTATCAATTTTGTATTTGTCTTTAAAATTTTTAAGGTCGACTTTTATGTTTTTCAGTGGTGCTTTAATATCTCTGAACTCTTTTATTAACTCCAATATATCAAAGTCAATATAGTGCGTGCTGGATGCATCTATAATAACAGTGGTGTTTTCCGGCATATGGTCCAGTGTTTCCCTGATAGAAGCTTTGTTAAGAAAGGAAACTTCTTCGGAAAGATGAATGTTTACCACATCTCCCTGGTGATGCTTTTCTTTATGAAAGAAATAAGAGTTTTTCAAATTACCGTGCAAAATTGCACCTGCGGCAGCCACAATACCGGCCAGCACACCAATTATTAAACCCTTTCCACTTAACACAGGCATTACTTTAAATAAGTCGATTGCAATAATTACAATTACTGTAACTATAAAAGGAATAAACTGGTATTTACCATTGCTGAACATCAGCTTAAAAAAGGACGGCTTTGCCAGCTTATAGCCAGTTAACAATAGTATTGCTGCCAAAGCAGATAAAGGAATTTTATTTAGCACTGATGGAATAGATACCACACAAACCAGCAATAACAAACCATGAATAATGGCAGACATTTTTGATTTGGCTCCCGAGTTAACGTTAGCACTGCTGCGAACAATTACACTGGTAATAGGCAGGCCGCCAATTAAACCAGAAACGGCATTTCCCACACCTTGCGCAAACAGTTCCCGGTTGGTGTTGGTTACTCTTCTCTCGGGGTCAATATTGTCAACCGCCTCAATACTTAATAAAGTTTCCAGCGAAGCAATTACCGCTATAAAAAAACCATACATAATTACCTTACTGTTTAAAAATCCATTAAAATCGGGCAGGGTAAAAAAGCCAAAAAACTCATTGGCTGATTTAGCAACAGGTATTTGCACCAAATGTTCACTTTCAATGGCCAGTTTGCTGCCAGTACTTATCCAAACCTGGTTAATTATTGTGGCAAGTACTACCGCCACCAACGCACCCGGCACAAAAGGTATCCGTTTTTTTATAAAGGGTTTATCCCAGAACAAAATCACAGCAATAGAAATTATACAAATAAGTGTTACACCTACTTCAATATGCTGTAATGGCTGTAATAACTCATGCATATCTTCACTGCCATATGGCAACAGCTCTGTAAGATTGCCTTTTTCATCTTTATCATAACCAAAAGCATGGGGTATTTGTTTGGCAATAATTAAAATACCAATACTGGTAAGCATACCTTTAATAACACTGCTGGGAATATAATTGGCAATGCCTCCCAGTTTTGCAACCCCTAACAATATTTGTATAATTCCGGCAACAAAAACAGCACATAAAAAAAGCGGAAAATTTCCAATAGCTGTAATAGCGCCAGCCACTAATGCGGCAAGGCCTGCAGCAGGGCCGCTTACGCTTAAAGCAGAATTGCTTAAAGCAGCAATTACCACACCACCCACCACACCGGCAATTAAACCACTAAATAAAGGCGCATTACTGGCCAAAGCAATACCGAGGCACAATGGCAGTGCCACCAAAAATACGACTAACCCTGCAGGTATATCTTTACCTGCGTTTGCAAATAAACGGTTGTTCATAACAAATTTTAAGTTTGAAAAATGGCCTTAAAAAAGGAATAAAAATTTCATCAATGCTTAAGCAGCATTGGGAGGCGGAGCATGCAGTTCTCCGTGAAAGGCCACATATACATCAGCATTGTGCCGGGCGTAGGTATAATCTGCAATGGCAGAAAAAGAATGTATCGAATGATGCTCGTGCAGGAATTCTTCGGATAAATTCGGGCCGGAAGGAGCCTTCTCATCAATATTATTACCGGATGAGTCCGAACCCTCATCATCACAATCATTGCTGCACAAATTAACAACTTTACCTGCTGCTGCAGCCTTTTGCTGTGTGCTGATGATGTAAGGAGTGCTAACGGTAAGCCAGCCCAGTACAGCTATTAAAAAAACAGCCACGCTGTGATGAAAAAAAGTATATATGCTTTGCTTCCGTTTCATTTTTATGTGGAGGCAAATTTAGTTTTTTAATTGACACTCCTCCATTGACTGGCTAAATATTACTCCCTGATGACAAAAATTTAACATCCCGGGGGCATTTGTAATATCATTCAAAAAAAACTAATCAGGGATATAATATCTATTTTTGAAAAAAATCTTAATTACATGCATTCATACGAAAAACTGTTGCAGGAAAATAAAGCATGGGCTGCCGGTAAAGTTGAAGGTGACCCGGATTTTTTTAACCGCCTTTCTCATTTGCAAACACCAGAGTTTTTATGGATTGGCTGCAGCGACAGCCGGGTGCCCGCCAATGAAATTACAGGAACACAGCCGGGTGAAATTTTTGTGCACCGCAATATTGCCAATCTTGTTATTCATACAGATGTAAACCTGCTGAGTGTGCTGGAGTTTGCAGTAACGCACCTTAAAGTAAAGCATGTAATTGTTTGCGGCCATTATGGATGCGGTGGTATTAAAGCGGCCATGGGTAACAGGGATTATAAACAGGTGCTGAATATGTGGCTGCGGTATATAAAAGATGTATATCGCCATAACAGGGAAGAGCTGAATAATATTGATGATGAAGAAGCCCGGGCCGACAGGCTGACCGAATTGAATGTGATTGAACAGGTGCAGCGCCTTGCCAAAACTTCCATCATTCAAAAAGCATGGAAAGAAAGAAGTGCCCCTGATTTGCACGGATGGGTTTATGGGTTAAAAGATGGCCTGATAAATCCTGTTTATGAAATGAAGGCCAACACAAAAATTGATGAGCTGTACGAATACGAAGATCTTTAATAAAAATCACCCGGCACCCGGTGATTTTTTATCCCTGCAGTTTTATCCCTCTTTTTTGAATATAAGCATGCCACAGGATCATGGCTGCAATGGTGCGGTAAGGTTTCCACGGTGCAGCTACTGCCAGCATTTCCTCTTTTGTTATGTGCGGGTGCAGTTGCTTCGTTTCTTTAAGGCTGTTTACCAAAGCAATATCCCCCAATGGAAAAAGATCGGTGCGCTGCAATGAATGCATCAGGTATACGTCCACTGTCCAGTCTCCAATACCTTTAATTTTTTTTAAACGACGACGAATTTCATCTTCATGCAGCGGCGCCAGCTTTTTTAAAACAAGCTGCTTTTTTAAAACGGCGTTAGCCAGCTCCCTGGCGTAAATTATTTTTTGCCTGCTGAAATAGCAGCTGCGTAATTCTTCATCACTCAACGCCAAAATTTTTGCCGGTGTAACAAAACCAATCCGTTCTTTTAGTTTTTTAAATGCTGCATAAGCGGCGGCAAGAGATACCTGTTGCTCTAATATGAAGAGTATAAGAGATTGAAAAGTGGCCGGCCTTGTCCACATGGGCGGGTGGCCGTATTGTTTAATGATGGCTTTAAGATGTTTATCTTTTGATGCCAGTTTGTTGCAAAGCTGCTTAAAATTTACTGCGTTAAAGGTTGAGTGCATAATGGTGTTACCACAGCTAGTAACAAAAAAACTATTGTTTTGTTTTGAATTTAGCGATGGCATTCTTTGTAAAATCACTCAGCACCAGCCTGCCGCTGATGGCTGCCCGTTCTTTTAATAACTCATCCCAATGCTCTGTGCCTTTCCAGAATATTTTTTTCATTTCTTTCATCGCTTCGGGTGAAGAGTGTGCCAGTTTGTTGGCCAGCCGGTAAACAGCTTCATCCATATTTTCTGTACTCTCATGCAGTTCGCTGAAAAGGCCTTTGCGTTTTGCCCAGTCTGCATTGCGCCAGTTGCTGGCATCAATGGCCAGTGCGGTAAAAGCAGCCGTTCCTGTTTTTCTTTCCACTGCCGGCCCTACCACAAATGGGCCAATACCTACCGCCAGTTCACTCAGTTTTATTTCGGCATGATGAGTGGCTATGGCATAGTCCGCCGCCGCTGCAATTCCTACACCGCCGCCTACACATTTGCCCTGTATACGGGCAACAATAAATTTGGGGCACTTGCGCATGGCATTGATGACATGTGCAAAACCACTGAAAAATTTTAAACCATCTTCTGCTGTTGTAATTGCTGCCAGCTCATCAAAACTGGCGCCGGCACAAAAGGTTTTATCGCCGCTGCTTTTTAAAATTATTACTTTGGTTTCTTCATGTGTGCCAGCATAGTGTATTTCTTTTGCCAGGGCCTCTAAAATTTTGCCGGGCAGGCTGTTGCTCTGCGGATGAAAGAATTCGATGGTATTGATGCCATGTTCAATATGGCTTTTTACATATCCTTCTGCCATAAAATATTTTTATAAAAGTTACTGAATTTTCGTTTTACCATTGTTAAAATAGTAGCAACGCCTGTTATCTCATTCGTTTCATCAAAAAACTCTACCAGCCACTTTACAATCCCTTTGTCAATGTCATCGCCCCGTTTAAAGTCTTCTGGTTTTTCAATTACCCGTTTGTCATTGGGCAGTTTTTCTTTACAGGTAAAGCGGATGTAAATTTCTGCGCCGGGATACACCGGCTTGGTAAAACGTAACTCGTCAATGCCGTAATTCAGCAGTACCGGATTTTTTTCATAGCTGTCTACAAACAAACCGGCGGCAATGCTCATAATAAAATAACCATGCGCCACCTGTTGCTCAAACATAGTTCCGGTAAAATCGGTAGTTTTGATGTGCGCATAAAAATGATCGCCACTTAAATCGGCAAAGCGGTCAATATCTTCACTGGTAATGGTTCTTTTTTCCGTCATGATTTGTTCACCAATTTCCAGCTCTTCAAAATATTTTTTAAAAGGATGCTTGCCGCCATTTTTCCCTTTGGCATTGGGCTGGTACACCTGTGTTACCTCGGTTAATGTAGTTGGCGAACCTTGTATAGCGGTGCGCTGCAAATAATGTTTTACGCCACGGATGCCACCCATTTCCTCGCCACCACCGGCACGTCCTGGGCCGCCATGCACCAGTAATGGCAAAGGTGAGCCGTGACCCGTATTTTCTTTCGCACATTCTTCATTCAGTACTAAAATTCTTCCGTGATGTGTGGCAGCGCCAATTACATATTTCCTTGCCTCTTTATAATCAGCGGTAACAATGGTGCTTACCAAACTGCCTTTGCCCAATTTGCTTAATGCAACGGCTTCTTCTAAATTTTTATAAGGCATAATGGTGCTTACCGGTCCAAAAGCTTCCACTTCATGTGCAGCTGTTGCAGCAAAGGGTTTGTCATTCATTAATAATACTGGTGACATAAAAGCTCCTTTGCCGGCGTCTGCATCCACCACTTCCACACTGTTTAAACTTCCATAAACAATTTGTGAAGACGCCAGTAATTTTTGCACCTGCTCTTTTACTTCATTGCGTTGTGTTTCTCCGGCTAATGAACCCATTCTTACTTTTTCGTTCAGCGGATTGCCAATAACCGTTTGAGATAATGCAGTGCCAATCGCTTTCCACATATCTTCCATTTTATTCTCCGGAACAAATATGCGGCGTATGCCGGTGCAGCGCTGCCCTGCTTTCAGCGTCATTTCTTTACGCACTTCTTTTACAAATATGTCCCACTCTGCACTGCCGGGGTTTACCTCTTCGCCCAGTACAATACAGTTCAAACTGTCGGCCTCCATATTAAAAGGCACGTTATTTTCTAAAATAAATTTATTCTGCTTTAGCATTAAACCTGTAGAGGCACTTCCGGTAAAGGTTACTACGTCTTGTGAAGTAACATGGTTTAATAAATCACCGGCACTGCCGCAAATGAGTTGTAAACTTCCTTCGGGTAAAATGTTGCTGGCGATGATTTCTTTTACCATGGCTTCCGTTAAGTAAGAAGTAACTGTTGCAGGTTTTACAATTGCCGGCATACCGGCCAATAAATTCACTGCAATTTTTTCAAGCATGCCCCACACAGGAAAATTAAATGCATTAATATGAATGGCAACACCTTCTTTGGGGCTTAGAATATGTGTGCCCATAAAAGTATTGTTCTTGCCAAAGTTGTGGCTCTCGCCATCTACACAAATCACATCATCCGGAAATTTTCTGCGTAGTGATGCATTGGCAAAAAGATTACCGATACCACCTTCAATATCCACCCAGCTGTCGGCTTTGGTAGCGCCGGTTTTGTAACTTATTTCGTAAAATTTTGGCAGATGATTTCTTAAATGTAATGCCAATGCTTTAAGCATGTTTCCCCGCTGATGAAAAGTCATTTTACGGAGTGCCGGATTGCCAACGGCTCTTGCATAATCAGTAATGCTTTTAAAATCCAGCCCCTTTGTGGTAGCTGCTGCTATTGGCTCTGCAGTTACGGCATTGTATAATAATTGCCCGTCACCATCACCTGTTACCCATTTACCGGCAATGTAATTTTCCAGTTTGTACATAATTCAATCGTTGTAATACAAAAGTAAAGTAAAACGATTGCAGGAAACTACAACAAACCAAACTGTTTTAAATGATGTGTTACATGTTTGTGGTGCAACTGTATCCAGCCTTCATAATCTAAATCGCCGAATGAAGGATGTAAAACTTTAATGCCCGGCTGACTGGTAAAATAATTAATAAAATAATCCACTTCATTTTTCAATGCAGTAATTGCCTCCTGCATAGTAGCGTATTGTAAAGGCTGCGGTTCTTCAGGTATTAAACCAGCCGGCGCTTTGGTGTTTTCTCTAAACTCCTTGTCACTCCATAAAAACGCTACTGCCTTTGGCAAAAATTCTTCCGGTATCAGTAACGAAGTTTCAACCTTGCCTGACGATGCTCCCAAAATAAAAGAAAGATGTTCCACCATTTGCTGTGCAGACATCCTGCCCCATTTACCTGCAGCTTCTGGCTGCAGGTTACTCAGCAGCAGAAACATTCTGTTCTGTATAAAATCAAGTTTATCAGTTTGCATAAAATAAAATTAGCTGAATAATTTAAATAAAAGTGCCGGAATTGAAACGTATATTTAAGTACATATACTCAATCCGGTAAACCATTGTTTATGATGAAGTATTTAATAACACTGCTTATTTCTCCTTGTTTTTTACAGGCTCAAAATTTTACTGAGGCAGAAGTATCGAAATGGCAGCTGCAGGCAAAACAAGTAACCATCATACGTGACAATTGGGGTATACCGCATATTTATGGTAAAACAGATGCCGATGCAGTATTTGGTTTATTGTATGCACAATGCGAAGACGATTTTAAGCGGGTGGAGATGAACTATATTGAAAAGCTGGGGCGCATGGCGGAGATAAAAGGCGATGCTTCTTTGCAAAGCGACCTTTACATCAAACTCATTATTGACTCCGCGGATGCTGAGGCGGATTACAAAAAAAGCCCGGGCTGGTTAAAAAAACTGCTGGATGCTTTTGCTGATGGCATTAATTACTACTTATACAAACACCCTGAAACTAAACCTGCATTACTCACCCGTTTTCAGCCATGGTATCCACTACTGTGGACGGACGGAAGTATTGGCGCCATTAGCACTGGAGATATTACAGAGGAAGAAGTTCGGAAAGTATATTTACCAGAAGCGCCACCGGTAGCTATAACAGAAAAGCTGGAAGATGAAAATACCGCCGGATCGAACGGATTTGCCGTTGCGCCTTCCAAAACGCAAAACAATAATGCTATTTTATACATAAACCCCCATGTTACTTTTTATTTCAGGCCAGAAGTACATATGGTAAGTGAAGAAGGGTTGAATGCTTACGGAGCTGTTACCTGGGGGCAGTTTTTTATTTACCAGGGTTTTAATGAGTATTGCGGCTGGATGCATACTTCAAGCAATGTAGACGTATCTGATATGTACGCAGAAAAAATTATTGTGAAAGGAGGCAAGCTGTATTATGAATATAACAAAGCACAAAGACCAATATTAACCAAAAAGGTAACTCTTTCGTCATTAAAGAACGGAATAGTTGCATCGCAAACTGTAACCGCTTTTTTTACACACCACGGACCTTTAATGGCAAGGCGTGGTGATCAATGGCTGACTGTAAAAAGTAATAACCGTTCCTTAAACGGGTTAATGCAAAGCTGGCAGCGTACAAAAGCAAAAGGCTTTACAGAGTTTAAAAGTATTATGGATTTAAAGGGTAATACAAGCAATAACACCGTGTTTGCCGATAATAAGGGTCACATAGCTTATTGGCATGGCAATTTTGTTCCCAGGCGTGATAATAATATTAACTGGAGCAAACCGGTTGATGGCACCACTGCCACTACAGAATGGAAAGGACTGCATGCAGTTGATGAAATTGTTCATGTGTACGACCCGCCAGCAGGGTTTATTCAAAACTGTAATTCTACCCCGTTTACTTGCAGCGACAGCAGCAGCCCTAAAAAAGAAAACTACCCGGCATACATGGCGCCAGATGGTGAAAACTTCAGGGGCATTAATGCAGCACAGTTATTAAAAGCAGAAAACAGGTTTACAATGGAAAAAATTATTGATGCCGGGTATGATACAAAACTGGCTGCGTTTGAAGTACTGGTGCCAGCGCTTGTAAGTGCCTTTGAAAATAATATTTCTCAAAATGACTCATTGTTTACGGAGTTACTGGTGCCTGTGCGAATTTTAAAAATGTGGGATTACCGTTGTGGCGAAAACTCTATTGAAACAACTTTGGCTGTTGAATGGGCTCAAAAACTATTACCGGCTATTCAAAAAATTTATATAAACGATGGCGATGCTGACCAGGTACAAAAAACCAGGCAATTTGCTGCAACAGCCAGCCCAAATCAATTACTGCTTCCTTTAAAAGCCGCATTATCTGACTTAACCAATCGTTATGGCACCTGGCAAAAATCATGGGGGGAAATAAACCGTTTTCAACGAATTTCAGGAGAGATAAATCAAAAGTATAATGATACGAGGGAAAGCCTTCCGGTTGGCTTTGCTTCATCTGCATGGGGCATGTTACCGGCTTATAACAGCAGTTATTACCCAGGAACGAATTATCGTTATGGTGTAAGCGGTAACAGTTTTATTTGTGTTGTGGAGTTTGGGAAAACGCTAAAAGCCAAATCGCTTCTTGCCGGCGGGGAGAGTGGGGATATTAACTCACCACATTTTAAAGACCAGGCAGAAATGTACACCAAAGGCGTTTTTAAAGATGTACTTTTCTATAAACCGGATGTTTTAAAACATGCTGCAAAGACCTATTTTCCTGGTGAGTGAATATTTAAAACTTAATTGTAGTATAGGATTCGTTCGCAATAATATATATACTATAATCTCATGGTTAGGTAGTATTTAGTTTAAATACATTGGGCTTACCACCGATAAAATGTCGAAATTTTTCTACAAACGACCGGAATTTTTTTCTATATTTTTACTACAAGGCAGTAAACAATAGCTAAAGAAATAACCAAAACATGCCTATTAATGAGAGCCCGGACTGGCACAATAATACCCACTGGAATAATACTGATACTCGTATGTATACTTATAGTACTTATCACGTCTTTTTTTGAATTTAACGGGTTGCGAAAATCAGAAAAATTACTAACTCACACCCAGGATGTACTTCTTGAGTCTGAAAAGCTGCTGGGGGGGGTATTGAATAATGAAACCGGCTCACGGGGTTATTTGCTCACAGGGGATAAAAGATTCCTTGAACCATTGCAAAATTCTGCCTCAGAAATCAAAACACATCTTTCAGCATTAAGACAAAAAACACTCAACTACCCGTTGCAACAGAGGCGAATTGACTCTTTGGAGTTGTATTTAAATAAGAGAATTGAGTTTTCATTATTAATCATAAATCTTGCCAACAGCGATGGTTTTGATGCAGCAAAAAAGTTGGTGCAAACGGGTGAGGGAAAAGTTTATACAGACCGTATCCGTAACTGTATAGACAGTATTCAAGGGGATGAAAGATTGAAACTAAGAGAACGTAAAGTGTCTGGCGAAAAATCTACCATGGCTTTTAATATCATATTAATGGTAGTGCTGCTGGGGCTTTTGGTTTTATTAACATTGTTTTTTTACAGGCTAAAGCAGGAAAGTGCAGCAGCTAAAACGGAAGCAGATCAAAAGCTTTTTGAAAGTGATGAGAAGTACCGGAATATTGTTGAGGCTGTACCGGAAGGTATTTGGCTTTTGGATGAAAACAATAAATCCGTTTTTGTGAACAGCCAGTTTTCTCATATGCTGGGATATGATTTTGAAAACACCAGGGAAATAACGCCCTTTGACTTTATCATAAACTCCACCCGGCGCAGGCAGGCAGAAGAAAATGTACTTAATGGGCTTAAAGAACAATTTGAAACAGCATTTATCAGCAGCAGTTCAAAAGCTATATGGATATCGGTAGAAATAAACCCAATTGTTAAGAACGGAAAGTTTTCAGGGAGCCTTGTAATAACCTCTGATATTTCTCAGCGTAAGAGAACCGAACTGCTGCTGGCAGCAGAAAGCAGGGTAATGAGTAAAATTGCTTTGAATGAACCGCTGCACCATATCCTGGAAACAATCGTATTAAATATTGAGGCAAGTGTTGATGGCAGCATTTGCAGTATACTTTTAATGAACGAAGACGGAGTTACGGTAAAACACGGGGCTGCACCACATTTACCGCTTGAATATATTGCTGCTATTGACGGGCTCTCTATTGGAGAAGGACAGGGTTCGTGTGGCACAGCTGCTTACAGAAAGCAAGCGGTTATTGTTTCTGATATTGAAACGGATCCTTTGTGGGAAAAATATAAAGGGCTGGCGTTAAAGGTTGGCCTTAAAGCCTGCTGGTCAACTCCAATACTTTCACAAAACAACAAGGTATTGGGCACTTTTGCAGTCTACTATAATACGCCACAGTCCCCCCAAAAAAATGATTTTGAGGCGGTGCAGAGGGCAGCCAACCAGGCAAGGATTGCCATTGAAAAAAGCACAGCGGCCACAGCCCTTTCAGAAAGTGAACAAAAATACCGAACGCTTGTTGAGCAGGCATCTGATGCAATTTGTATTGCCGGTATGGATGGCCGTTTTATAACTGTTAACAAAAGCGCTGCCCGCCTTACACAGTTTACCGAAGAAGAGCTGTTACAAAAAAGCTTTTTTGATTTTGCCATTGCGGAGGACGTTGAAAAAAACCCATTTCATTTTGACGAATTAAAACAGGGAAAAACGGTTACAACGGAAAGAGTGATGAAACGCAAAGACGGTAACCAACTCAATATAGAAGTAACTGCTAAATTATTGCCTAATGGGCAATTACTGATTTTTATAAGGGATATTTCTGCAAGGAAAAATGCCGAAAAGGAAATAATCGATAGTGAAGCACAATACCGGGCTTTTTTTGAAAACAGCATGGATGGCATCTTAATAGGCAACCCAGAAGGAGCAATTTATGCCGCCAACCCTGCAGCCTGTTTAATTTACAATAAAACAGAAGAACAGATTTGCGCAGATGGGAGGGCTGGAATTGCTGAAAAGAATGACTCAGGCATGCTGGAATTTTTGGACGAGCGTAAACGGATGGGCTACTCCAGAAGGGAAGTAATGCAGAAAAAAAGTAATGGAGAACTTTTTCCAGCAGAAATAAGTTCATCCATTTTTAAAGATGCAGAGGGTAATCTTCGCACTATTATTATAGTAAGAGATATAACTGAAAGGGTAAAAGCCAACAATGATATTATCAGGGAAAAAAACCTGTCTGATTCCATCATTAATAGTTTACCCGGTGTGTTTTACATGTATTCGTATGACTGGAAGTTTATACGCTGGAATAAAAATTTTGAAAACCGCACAGGTTACACAGCAGATGAAATTGCAAATATGCACCCGCTTGATTTTTTTACAGAAGGGGATAAACTGGATATAACACAAAAAATAAAAAACGTTTTTGTAAGTGGCGAAGAAAAAACAGAAGTAACTGTAATTACAAAAGACGGAAAAAAATTCCCCTATTTTCTTACTGGCAAGCTAATAGATTATGAAGACAAACCCAGCCTGCTTGGAATTGGTTTTGATATTTCAGACAGGCTGAAAGCACAGGAAGAAGTAAGGCAAGCGAATGATCAGCTGCGTTTACTAACCGATCACCTTCAACAGGTAAGGGAAGATGAACGAAAGCGCATAGCCAGAGAAATACATGATGAACTTGGGCAGCAAATCACTGCAATTAAAATGGATGTGGCATGGGTGGATAAAAATATACCGGATCAAAATGACAGCCTGAAAAGTAAAATCAAAAACATAATACAATTACTGGATTCAAGCAATCTATCTATACGTCATATTTTAAAAGAGCTGCGTATGGGTGTACTGGATGACTATGGTCTTGTAGAGGCATTGCAATGGCTGGGCAGGCAGTTTACTTCAACAACTAATATTCCAGTAACCTTTACCAGTAATGAAAATATTTTAAAAGTAAATGAAAACATTGCAATTTGTGTTTTCAGGGTGTGCCAGGAAGCGCTTACGAATATTACAAAACATGCCAATGCAAAAAATGTTACCTGCATTCTAAAAAAGGAAAATAACCACTTAAAATTTTATGTTACAGATGATGGAAATGGGTTTGATCCTGATATTTTAAAAAGCAATATTTCCTTTGGCATAATAGGGCTAAAAGAAAGAGTGGCTGCACTTAAGGGTACATTTGAACTTGAAACAGCAAAAGGAAAAGGAACCACAATAATTATAATTATACCGTTAATTAACCAATAAACGCTTGTTTTATGAAACGAATACTTTTAGCAGATGATCACAGTTTTATACGGTTGGGGCTTATTCAGATACTGAAAGATGAATACCCTACTGTGGAAATAAAAGAAGTGAGCGACGGCAGCTCACTGATAAAGGAAGTTAGCCTTGCAGACTGGGATTTAATAATTTCTGATTTGGACATGCCCGGGCAAAGCGGATTGCAGGCATTGGAGCAGATAAAACTTATAAAACCGCATATACCTGTTTTAATACTTAGTATTTATGCTGAAGACCTGTATGCCATTCGTTCTTTAAAAGCCGGCGCTGCTGGTTACCTTAACAAAAATGCAGCACCCTACGAACTTATCAACGCCATTAAGCGCATTTCTCAAGGCAAGAAGTACATAACACCCGAAATAGCAGAAAAACTGCTTTTTGGTACACCAGATAAAGCACCTCATGAAATACTGTCAAACAGGGAGTTTGAAATATTTAAATTACTGGCATCAGGAAAAACAATTACACAAATTGCAGAAGCGTTGTCCGTGGCACTTACCACAGTAAGCACACACCGCAGCAGGATTATGGAAAAACTGGGACTTTCTACCAACTCGGATTTAACACGTTACGCAATAAACCATCACATTATTTCTGATGTGGATGGTTAATTGTATGTGTCCCTTGCAAGCAATACATACATTCTACAATAGACGCCTTTTTAACTACCACCGGTAGAAAACTTTCTACACCCCTTCCCAAAAATTACTATTGGCATTTAAACGTGTTGCTATTTTTTTTCATTTGAATTACACGGTTCTTTGTAATGAAAAGAAACTGCATGGATGTTTTGCTTTATGATGATTCAGGGCAAATAACACAAAGGCTAATTGATCTTATAAACGAAACAACCATTCCGCTTACTTTTTACCCTGCTATTACAATTAGTGAATTGAAGGCGCTGCATAAAGAAATAAGGCCGGCAATAATAATACTTCGTTTAAAATATGCCAGCAAATCAGCCGAAGATTTAATTAATTCAATAGCCATGGAAACATCACACTCGGGTTTACTTGTGATGTGTGATTTGACAGATGAGAATGAAACAGGGTTATTCAATATTCCCTATGAAGTAAAAATATTAGATACCTATAAAGATTTTGAAAAAATCCCTGGCCTTATCCGCCAGGAAATCGAGAAAAACCAAAGCGCTGATTAAATGATTTTCCAGTTTACCCGGGAAAGGAGACCACTAACAACCCGAAAAAAAGCAAATATTCTTTTTCTTGCAGCAGGCATTGCAGTGTTTGCTGCCTGTTTTTTTATTTCTTACTATTACAATTACAACCAGGGTATTCTCACATTACCAGTTCTTACTTTTCTGCTGGTTATACCTTATTATTTTTTACACAGGGAAAATGGAGGCCTTAAAAAACAAAACAGGCTGATAGCAGCCCAATGCCAGTATCTTGCTAATGCCGTTACTAATATTGAGGAAGGTGTGATTGTTACTGATGATACTGCAAGAATTCACTACATGAACCCTGCAGCGGAAAAACTAACAGGCATTAAACTTAGCTACGCTCAAAACAGGCAACTTTCAGAAGTATACTGTATTGAAAATGAAAGTACCGGAAAACCTCTGCAAAACGCAGCTGAAAGAGTACTCAAAAGCGGCAAAGCGGTTTATAATGAAAACAATACCGTATTACGGACTCCCTCCAGTCAAAAAATAATAATTACTAACTCCTGCAACCCTCTTTACTCAGTAAATGGAGAAGTATGCGGAACAGTATTGTTATTTAACAGCAACGAACATCACTCAAAAGATAGTGGTAACAAAAAACAATTGCATTCCTCTTTTAGCGAAGTAAAATACCATACACTCGCAGAGCAGGCATCAGAAGCGGTTTTTATAACTGATAACGAAGGGAATCTTCTTGAAGCGAATGAACAGGCGGGTGTAATCAGCGGCTACAGTAAGGCGGAGTTAAGACAAATGAATATAGCAAGGCTTTTCCCCAAAAGTGAATATGAAAAAAACTTTCCTCTATTCCAGCGCTTAATTTCAGGCCAGCCAGTATTCCAGGAGCTTAGTGCAATACATAAAAACAAGACACAGTTAACAGTGTTCATATCAGCAAAAAAACTGCCCAATGGCACCATAATGGCTTTGGTAAGAGATTTGACTGGTTTAAGACAAACAGAAAAATCATTACACGAAAGTGAGCAGTTGAACACAAGCATCCTTACTTCTGTAGCTACACAAATTGCAGTTATAAACGAATCCGGTTTGGTAGTAACAGCAAACAAGGCATGGAATGATTTTGCAGGCGAATACAAAAAAACAGATATTGAGCGTTGCACAACAGGCGAAAATTTTATTATCACCCTGCAGTTAGACGCCGCATGTGGAAATGAAAATGCTGTAAAAATTCTTGAAGGCATTGAGGCAGTACGTGCAAAAAAGGCCCCTAAGTTTGAATATGAATATTCTTTTCTTGCTTCAGGTAAACAGTTTTGGTTTCGTACTGCAATAACACCTTTTGCAGGTAACTGCTCTAAAATTGTAATATGCCAGGATGATATTACAGTGCAAAAGGAAGCAGAAATAGAAACCCGCAATTACCGTTTTGCGCTGGAACAGTCTTGTATAGTTGATGTGGCAGACAGGAATGGCGTTATTACATATGTGAATGACAATTTTTGCGAGGCCACGGGATATTCAAAAGAGGAAGTGATCGGGAATAAGCACAAACTGATTCACTCAGGCTATCATACCCCGGAATTTTATAAAGACTTGATTGCAACAATTTCTGCAGGTAAAGTATGGAACGGAGAAATAAAAAACCGTACAAAAGACGGAAAAGATCTTTGGGTAAATACAACTATTGTACCCTGTACTAACGGAAAAGGTAAACCTGAAAAATTTATTTCTATCCGTTTAGATATAACGCAGCGTAATATAGCCGAGAAAAAAATGCAGCAGGCAATAGAACGTTTTAACTTTCTAACCCAAGCTACAAGCGATACTATATGGGATTGGGATGTGGAAAACGATAAAATTCATTACAACAATGGAATTTCCAGTGAGCTTGGTTATACAGAGCAAGAAGTGAATGATATTAAAAGCTGGTGGAAGCAAACAATGCATAAAGATGATATTGAATTAATAACAGCACAAATTGAAGAGGCGTTTGCTCACCAAAAACAAACCATACAACTCGAGTACAGGTTTAAGTGCAAAAACGGGAACTATAAATTTATTTACGACCGGGCGTTTATTTTATATAATCATAAAGGCAACCCTTACCGTATAATAGGTGCCATGCAGGACGTTACATATATTAAAGAAGAAGAGCAACGCATATCAAAAGCTGTTGTTGATGCACAGGAGTCAGAAAGGCAATACCTGGGTATGGAATTACATGACAATATCAACCAGCTGCTTACTGGCACACTGCTAATGCTGGGGGCGGCAAGCTATGCATCAATGAAAAAGGAAGATATTGTAAAAATTGTTTGTGATAGCAAAAAACACCTCTCTACTGCTGTTGAAGAAATCCGTAATTTATCACACAGGCTGGCGCCTGCTGCTTTTACCACATCACTGCAACAGGAATGTGAACTGTTAATTGATGAAATGAATCGAAATGGTGGTTTTGAATCAGTATGCCAGTTTACAGGAATTAACGAAAAGGAACTGCCATCTGAAGTGAAAATTTGCCTGTACAGGATTTTACAGGAACAGCTTTCAAATATTTGTAAACACTCAAAGGCAAAGCAGGTACAAATATCATTACTGCAAAACCCCGATAATGTTATTTTAACGGTTACTGATGATGGAGTGGGCTTTAACCCACAAACAAAAAGCGGGGGGATAGGATTGGGAAATATTAAAAAACGTACAGGCTATTTTTCCGGAAGCTTTACCCTTACTGCCGCCCCGGGTAAAGGCTGTAGTATAAAAGTTGTGCTTCCTTTTGGCCAGGTTGCAGCCGATTGAATTTAAGCCCCCATACTTTTTAGAGATGAACACAACCTGTTCATCTTTTTACTTTGGGCAGAGTTCATTTCATTTCTTCAAAATCTATATAATCATCGCTGGTTTTACGGCTGGCCTTTGCATCCTCCTGTTTATTTGCACCAGAATTAAATTGGCTGTTTTGCCGTTGAATATGCTCATTCATATCTTGCTGCATTTTATTTACCTTATGCTTTACCTGTTTAGTGGTCTGGTAAACGGGTATAATAAAATCAAAAATCAGCTTGTACAGCAGGTATAAAAAAAATATCTCTATTAAAGCTCTTAACATGAGGCAAAGTTATAAATACAACCAATGCTATGCTGTTAAAATTCTGGTGGTAAATATTTTTAATTTAATAAAACCGTTTTGCCGATTGTAATCAATTGTCTATATTTGCAACCGGAACAAAGAAGCAAATGAAGGGAACGGAGGCGTTCCCTTCTTCTTTTACTATGACAGCCGAAAACCAGGTATTAACAATAGAAAAGCTGCTGCAGCCACTGTTGGTGGACGATATTTTTTTGGTATCCATAAAAATAAAACCCACTAATAATTATAAAGTGTATTTAGATGCTGATAATGGGCTGGGTATAGAAAAGTGCACCCGTATAAACAGGGCGCTGTATAAGCAAATAGAAGAAAACGGCTTGCATCCGGATGGAAATTTTTCTCTTGAAGTTTCCAGCCCGGGTATTGACGAGCCGCTTAAATTACTGCGCCAGTATAAAAAAAATACAGGACGAAATGTTGAAATTGTTTTAAACGACGGCGCTAAAAAAGAAGGTAAATTAAAAGAAACTACAGAAGATGCTGTGATAATTGAACAGGTGCAGGGCAAAGGCAAAAAGGCCGTAATTGCTGATTTGGTAATTCTTTTTTCAGACATTAAACAAACAACCGTTCAGATAAAATTTTAATTATTAAACAAACCCATACCGGCTGGGATATAAAACAGTGCCGGCGAGGACTATGGCAAGTATTAACTTAATTGACTCTTTCCAGGAGTTTAAAGAAGCTGAAAACATTGACAGGCCAACGCTGATGAAGGTGATGGAAGATGTGTTTAAAACACTCATCAGGAAGAAATACGGCAGCGATGAATGTTTTGATGTAATTGTAAACGACCAGAAAGGGGATCTTGAAATATTCCGCCGCAGGCAAATTGTTGAAGATGGCGATATCTATAATACTCTTACTGAAATTGAATACAGTGACGCTATTAAGATTGAACCCGATTACCAGGTCGGCGAGGAATTATATGAAGAGGTTGATATACAAAAGGAGTTTGGCCGCCGTGCTATTTTAGCCGGTAAGCAAACCCTTGCTGCCCGTATTAACGATTTAAAGAAAAATATTCTTATTAAGAAATATGAAGACCGTGCAGGTGAAATTGTAAGCGGTGAAGTATACCAGGTTTGGAAAAAAGAGGTGCTGTTGCTTGATGAGGAAGGGAACGAAATGCTGTTACCCAAATCAGAGCAAATACCGTCCGACTATTTTAAGAAAGGTGAAACAGTACGGGGAGTTGTAAAAAAAGTGGAACTTAAAAATAACCAGGCAGTCATTATTGTATCAAGAACAAGCCCTTCTTTCCTGGAAAAATTACTGGAAATAGAGGTGCCGGAAATTTTTGATGGCCTTATTGTTGTAAAGAAAATTGTACGTGACCCGGGAGAAAGAGCCAAAGTAGCAGTAGAAAGTTATGACGACCGTATTGACCCCGTAGGTGCTTGTGTGGGTATGAAGGGAAGCCGTATTCACGGTATTGTACGTGAATTAAAGAATGAAAATATCGATGTAATTAACTGGACGGCCAATACCCAACTTTTAATTCAGCGTTCATTAACACCGGCAAAAATCACCAGCATGGATGTGGATATGGAAAACAAACATGCCAATGTATATCTAAAACCCGACCAGGTATCACTGGCAATTGGCCGCCGCGGTGTTAACATTAAGCTGGCCTGCGAACTTACAGGTTTTGAAATTGATGTTTTCCGTGATAACGAAGGAGAGGAAGAAGAATTTGATATTGACCTGGATGAATTTGCAGATGAAATAGAACCATGGGTAATTGATGCATTGAAGCAAGTAGGTTGTGATACTGCACGCTCAGTGCTGAACTTAAGTAATGAAGAACTGGAACGCCGTACTGACCTGGAAAAAGAAACTATTGCAGAAGTAAGAAGAGTACTGGAAGAAGAATTTGACAAAGAATAGAACAGCAGCTATCCAACATTTCTGCCGGCAAGAAAGAACAACTATTTAAGAATTAAAACAAACGAATGTCAGAAGTAAATACACCAAGGTTGATGGCAGCCGCCAAAGAGTTTAATATCGGTAAAGATACACTGATAGACTTTTTGGTGTCTAAAGGTTTCAGCAGCGATGACCTAAAGCCCACTGCAAAGCTTTCCGAAGAGATGTATCGTGTACTGCAGGGGGAATTTCAACAGGATAAAGTAGCCAAACAAAAAGCAGAGCAGGTTGAATTATCTAAAACATCTGCAGAAGCAAAGAAAAAGAAAGACGAAGAAGATTTGTCTATAAAGAAAAAGGAAGCACCGAAAGCAAAAGAAATACCAAAACCAGCAGAAGAAGTAAAACCAGAACCACAACCAATACCAGTAGTCGAAGAGCCTAAAAAAGAGGCCCCGGATGTAAAACTGGAAGTGCCGGAACTGGAGTCTCCAAAGATTATCGACAAAATTGATCTTGATGCCATAGATTCTTCCACACGGCCTAAAAAATCCGCAAAGAAAAAAGAAGAACCAGTAAAAGCAGCAGAAGAAGAAAAACCAGCGCCCAAAAAACCAAAAAAACAAGAGATAACTGAAGAAAAACCAGTTAAACCAATTAAGCCTGTTGAGCCGGTTCCAGAGGTAAAAGAAGAGGCGCCTCCTGTAATTGAAAATATACAAGCAGATAAATTAACCGGCCCCAAAATTTTAGGTAAAATAGAATTGCCGGTTGACAATGATACAAGACCAAAACGTGAAGCAGACGATAAACGTAAACGCAAACGCATTCCTATAGAGAAAAAGGGAAGCCAGCCAGCAGTACCTGATAACAGGCAGCAAGGTGGCGGCGGGTTTAACAGAGATGGACAAAATAAGCGGCCGCACGGAGGCCAGCAACAGGGTGGTCACCATGGCGGCGGAGGTAATCGTTTTAGCAGGGGACCAAAGAGGGAAGAAAAAATAATTGATGAAAAAGAGATACAGGAAAAACTAAGAGAAACACAAGCCAAGCTGGCAGGTGCCGGCGGCCGTGGTAAAAGCCTTAAAGCAAAATACCGCAAAGCAAAACGGGAGGAACATGCTGAACATACAGGTGAAATGGAAGAAAGCAACAAGCTGCAGGTTACAGAATTTATTTCTGTAAGTGAGCTTGCCAATTTGATGGACGTAAGTTTTGCAGAAGTGATAAGTAAATGTATGAGCCTTGGTATAATGGTGTCCATCAACCAGCGCCTTGAAGCAGATGTGATTGAACTGGTGGCAAGTGAATTTGGTTATGATGTTGAATTTATAGGAGTGGATGATGCTGCAGAACTGGAATCTGAGGAAGAAGAAGATGGCCCGGATGATTTGAAACCAAGGGCGCCAATTGTTACAATCATGGGTCACGTAGACCACGGTAAAACTTCATTGCTCGATTATATTCGTAACACAAACGTTATTGCTGGTGAAGCAGGTGGTATTACACAGCACATCGGCGCTTATGAGGTAACACTGGAAAATGGAAGGCATATAACATTCCTCGATACTCCCGGTCACGAAGCATTTACTGCCATGAGGGCCCGTGGTGCCAAGGTTACCGATATTGCAGTAATTGTGGTGGCAGCAGATGATGCAGTTATGCCACAAACAAAAGAAGCTATCTCCCATGCACAGGCAGCTAACGTACCAATGATTTTTGCCATCAATAAAATTGATAAAGATGGCGCCAACCCTGAAAAAATAAAAGAACAGCTGGCTTCTATGAACATATTGGTAGAAAGCTGGGGTGGTAAATTTCAAAGCCAGGAGATAAGCGCTAAAAAAGGATTGCATGTAGATGAGCTGCTGGAAAAAATACTTTTAGAAACGGATATACTTGAGTTAAAGGCTAACCCGGACAAGGGCGCCAATGGAACCATAATTGAAGCATCATTGGATAAAGGGCGGGGATATGTAGCCACCATTCTTGTACAAAACGGAACATTGAACCAGGGGGATATGATTGTGAGCGGGCAGTACTTTGGTAAAGTAAAAGCAATGTATAATGAACGTAACCAGCGTATAGAAACTGCACCACCATCAACACCAGCATTAATACTGGGTTTAAATGGTGCACCGCAGGCTGGTGAAACTTTTAAAGTTTTTACTGACGAAGCAGAAGCAAGAGAAACAGCCTATAAACGTGGCCAGATATTGAGAGAGCAGGGTATGCGTGCCAAAAAGCATATTACCCTGGATGAAATTGGCCGTCGTTTGGCATTAGGTAACTTTAAAGAACTGAACGTAATTATTAAAGGTGATGTGGATGGTTCAGTGGAAGCTTTAAGTGACTCATTGCAAAAACTAAGCACACAGGAAATCGTAGTCCGTGTTATTCACAAAGCGGTGGGTGCCATCAGTGAAAGTGATGTTACGCTGGCAAACGCATCCGATGCCATCATCATTGGTTTTAATGTGCGTCCTTCAATGCAGGCAGCACGCCTTGCCGAATCTGAAGCAATACAAATTAAATTGTACTCTATCATCTATAATGCTATTGAAGAAATCAAGAGTGCAATGGAAGGTATGCTTGAACCTGCCGTGGAAGAAAAAATTCTTGCCAATGTGGAAATTAAAGAAACCTACAAATTTGATAAAGCAACCGTTGCCGGATGTTTTGTGCTGGATGGAAAAATTGCACGTAACAACCGCATCCGCCTGGTAAGAGACGGTATTGTAATCTTTACCGGGGAACTCGGCAGCTTAAAACGCTTTAAGGACGATGCCAAGGAAGTAACAAGCCACATGGAGTGTGGTTTAACTATTAAAAATTACAATGACATAAAAGTGGGTGATATAGTAGAAGCCTTTGAAGAGGTGGAAGTAAAACGAACCCTGTAATCTTTTGTTAAATAAAAACAGGTAAAGGGCTATTAAAATAATAGCTCTTTACTTTTGATGATAACCTGATGTTATGAAGTATAGTTTACTCTGTATAATTGCTGTGTTTGTTACTGCTTCTTCTTTTGCACAGCCTGTTTCAAAAGCCAAATATGTAGTTGCTGACAAAATTATTGCTGTAGTTGGCGATAAAATTGTTTTAAAAAGCGACATTGATAACAGCCTTGCAGATATGCAACGCCAGGGAATTGATCTTCCCCCCAATGCATTTTGCTTATCGCTTGAGCAGGCAATGGGTATTAAAGCGCTGGTGTTACAGGCGGAAAAAGATTCTTTGCCAATTACCGAAGAAGAAATTGATATTGATATTGACAACCGCATTCGCAACTACATAAATCAATTGGGCTCTAAAGAAGAACTGGAACGGGTGGCTGGTAAATCTGTTTACCAGATGAAAGAAGATTTTAAGGAAGCGATAAGAGATCAGAAACTGGCGCAGGCTATGCGGAATAAAGTAGTGCAGGACATTCGTATTACTCCAAAAGAAGTACAGGAATATTTTAATAAAATACCAACCGACAGCCTGCCTTTTTATGAAACAGAAATGGAAATAGGACAAATCGTAATTTTTCCCAAAGCCAGCCGTGATGCAGAAGAATATTGTGTAGAGCAATTAAAAGAATACAAACAACAAATAGAAAGCGGCAAAAGAGATTTTTGTGCTATTGCAAATAATTATACTGATGATCCCGGCAGTAAAGATAAATGTGGCCAGTATGAAATAAACCGGAGCCAGAAGAATCTTGACCCAACATGGTTGTCTAAAGCCTTCGCTTTAAAAGAAGGACAAATTTCAGCACCCTTTAAAACCAAGTTTGGTTATCATATTCTGCAACTGGTAAGCCGTGCCGGTGATGATGCGGTGGTTAGACATATCCTTCGTATTCCTCAGGTAACAAAAGTGGAAATACAGGAAACAAAAGAAAAACTGGATTCAGTGAGAGCAAAATTGATTACAGGCAATTTAACTTTTGGCGACGCAGTAAACAAATACACAAACGATGATGCAAGCAGGTTTACCGGTGGTATGATACAAGGGCCCAATGGTGGCTATCTTACCATTGATCAACTGGATAAGGATATGGTGGCGATGCTGAAAGATTTAAAAGTAGGCCAATACTCACAACCTGTTGAATACACTGATGAAACGGGGAAAAAAGGAGTTCGTATTGTTTATTTAAAAACAAAAACTGAGCCTCACCGCATGAATATGAAAGATGATTATAACCGTATTTCTGAACAGGCGCTGGAAGAAAAAAAGAATGATGCGCTGGATGCCTGGTTTATTAAAAAAATACCTACTTACTTTATAATGGTTGATGATGATTATAAAAGCTGCCCCGAAATGAACAAGTGGACAGTAAACACTGCAAAGAAATAAGTAACAGTAAAATAAGTTTAAAAAACTCCTGCATTAAGCAGGAGTTTTTTATTTATCATATTAAGCAGTAAGAAGGCCCTGCTAAAAAGCAGGGCCGTAAACCAAAACCTGTATAGCCAAAATCAAGATTATACAAACCCTTTCCATTTTGCAAAGCCAGCGCTACCCAGTATTAATGCACTGAAAATAATTAAACCGGCAGGTCCGTTGTTGTTTCCCTCCCGCTGTACTTCTTTTAATAAAGTGGTGTATTGTGCAGACGTTACAGACTCTTCATCATTTGCAGCAGTAGCATCATCTTGCCAGTTATTTAAATTGGTACCCGTTAAGGCAGTTAATTCCCTCAGCTCTTTTTTCCTTCTTGTTTTTAATTCCTGTAAATATTTTTTACCGGCATCGCAGGTAAAATCTCCGCTGGCGGGGTGTGTAATTACATAACGTGCCTGAAAGGTTTCTGTGTTTGGCGTAACCTGGAACATTAAGTCCTGCGGAAACGAACGGCGGTTATAACGGAAATGCAATCTTGTAAAATGAACATTCTTACTGCCATTATCCGGCTCATCACTATCCACATCACTGTAATCACTCCAGTCTTTTCCGCCAAGCCACCATACACCACTTTGTACTAAATCCTGTTGGCTGGGAGCGGTGGCAATGCAGGGGTCGCAGTGGTAATAGTTTTGCGGACTTACATCCCATGCATATTCCAAAAAGGCCACACTTTTATCTTCATTATTCCACTGATGATTGAAAAGATTACCATAAAAAGCACCAAAGTTTTTTTGCACAAACAGCGGCACATTGTTGCCGGTTGGAATGTTCACATTCCTGTAATTGGTACATTCAATTCTTCCTTTACGAGTAAATGCATATACAATCAAATCCTGGTCGCCATCAGAGTTGGCCATACCCAGGCGTATGGGCAGCATAAATTTTGGTGAAGTAAAACTGATTTGTATCGGCCTTAAAAAACTATTGTTAAGTTTGGCTTTCTCTTTTTCATTAACCTTAACTACAAAAAACTTCAGGTTGCTTTTAATGTATGGGTCCAGCACTTCTTCAGCACCTTCCGGAATTTTATAGCCATTGTCATTCAACCATGTTTTTAAACCGCTGCTTTCTTTGGCACTAAGTATTAAAATATCGTATTCGCCAACTAAGTATTTGGCTTCAATTTTTACTAACTCCTTTTTCTTAGCATATTCTGAAACAACAGATTCATTTAATACCTGAACACCGGCTACCTTGCCAGATAACGCATCCTCTAAAGTCTTATTTTCATAACATGGATTCTGATCCCAATACTCCACCAGCCTTGGCGCACTATAATCATTCAGACGCTGAAAAATACTTTGGTCCACTACTTTAATATCATCTTTCCGCAGCACAACAGGTACTGGAACCACCATTGCAAAGTCTTTTGTATCGCCTTTAAAATCGTTGTACATGGTAATTACATTGCGGTTACCATCCCGTACCAGTATTACCTGGCTGGTTTTGTTTTTTAAACTGCCATCGGCCTTGCTTACATAAAAGCCGCAAAAGCTCATTAATGCAAAGGCGCTAAATACCAAAGCTGTTGTAGTCATTAATTTCATTTTCATAATTGAAAGTTTTAAATGTTTAATTTATTTTCATTGCAGATTGTACAGATTTACAGTAACAGTTTCTAGCTTACTACTGCTTGAGATATGGAAGCCTTTGTAATATCTTTTATTGCATCGGTTCTTTTCCATTCAAACCCGGTTGCCTTAAATAAATAGTCGAGCAAGGGCACCAGTGGTTGCAAAAAAACCATTGTCCAAACAGGAGCACCATTTACAAATTTGAATGTGGCGAAATAAAAAGCGACCATTGCCACCAGTATACTCCATATAATTCTTGCGGTAAAATGATTGGGCGTTGTTTTAGGGTCCGTAATCATAAAAAATGAAAACAGCAGTAAGCTTCCGGTGCTGATGCTTTGCACAAAAAAATCCAGCGGCCAGCCCAAATAAACTACCTGACGTATAAAAAGTAATGCCGCAAATGTTACCAGGAAGGCAAGGCTGGTGTCAAGTTTTTGAACTTTTGTAGTTACAATTATTCCTAAACAGCATACGCCAAATAATATAACAGCGCTGCTGCCCCACTGCCCGGGACTAAACCAGGCCTTGCCCGTTAATAAAATCACCGCAACAATTCCTAAAGCACTTGGGTTAAAAATATGTTTGCCTTTAATACGAATTATAAATTTGGATGCGATGGAAATAAACGCAGCCAGCGCCGCCACCCACCAGTAATTTGTTTTAAGCAACAGGCTAAGCCCAAATGAAGAAATAATAACTGACGGTATTGCATTTTTATATCTTACTAAAAACGGTACATTTTTTTTAGCCTGCAGCCATTCAAAAAATAATTGCGTTATAAGGCTGGTGCTAAAGTAAGTGGCATACAGCCACCACTCCGCTTTCCATTGCAGGTAAATAATACCATAACCTAAAAAAATACTTTGAAATAAAATTTGGAAGTGCCGGGCATCTTTAAAAAAGGGCATCTGCATAACAATTGGTTTGCTATGTGGATGAAAACAATCCGCCGATTACATATTCACTTTGTTAATTAAATGCAAACACAGTTAAAATATATTTTTGTGGAATAAGGCAGCCTGTTGCATCGCCGCTTGTAAAAAAAGCTTGCTATAATGCGCAGCTATTGTTATTTTACTTACCCAAAATTTTTACATGAAAAGAGTTACGTCTATTGGAGGTATTTTTTTTAAATGCAATAATACAGGCGCACAAAAAGAATGGTACGCCAAACATCTCGGAATAAATATGGATGAATATGGAAGCAGCTTTGAATGGAGGCACAATGATAATAAAGAACAGAAAGGCTATACGGTTTGGAGTGCTTTTGAAAATAACAGCGATTATTTTGGAAGTCCTCATCAGCAATTTATGATTAACTACCGGGTGGATGATTTGGTTGCATTGGTGGCACAATTAAAAGACGAAGGCGTAACCATTGTGGATGAAATGGAGATATTTGAGTATGGAAAATTCATTCATATACTGGATTGCGAAGGCAACCGGGTTGAACTATGGGAAGCAAATGATGAACAGTATGGCAGAATGCTGAATGCTGTAACCAAATAAATAACACCACGAAAAAATAAACTAAACATTATGAAGAAACTGACACTGCTTGTTATGGCTGTTGCAGCCATGTATTTTTCATTTGCGCAGCTTGACCTGCCTCCGAGCGGCGGTAATCCAAGGGCTTTTATCAGCGAAGAAGTGGGCATTACTTCTATTAGCATCAAATATTCAAGACCCGATGTAAACGGGCGTGAGGGTAAAATTTTCGGAGATGCCAAACTGGTTCCTTACGGCTTCAGCACACAAAATTTTATCACTGGCAAAAACACTTCTCCATGGCGGGCTGGTGCCAATGAAGCCACCCTTATCAGTTTTGAGCATGATGTAAAAGTGGAAGGGCAGCCGCTTAAAGCAGGAACCTATGCATTGTTTATGGCAATGGGAGCAGGTAATATCACACTCATCTTTTCAAAAGAAACGGATGCCTGGGGCAGTTTTAATTACACCGATAAGGATGATGTGTTAAGGGTAAATGTAAAACCGGTAACGCTCGATAAAAGCGTGGAGTACCTGAAATATGAATTTATCGAACACAAAGAAAAATACTGCACCATAGCCATGCAATGGGAAAAAATATCAGTTCCTTTTAAAGTGGAAGTAGATGTGGATGCCATTGTACTTGACAGGTTAAGAAGTCAGTTAACGGGCCGGCAGGGTTTTGTACCTGCGCTTATCCTTTCTGCGACGCAATACTGCTTCAACAAAAACATCAACCTGGAAGAAGCGCTGGTATGGAGCAAAAAAGCCATTGATGGGCAGGGTGGGCAAAAAACATTTATCACATTGCGTAACCTGGCAACTGCTTACGAAAAACTGAACCGTATTGCAGAAGCGGATTCCACCATGAATGAAGCATTGCTGGTGGCAACAGCCAATCAATATACCGCTTATGGCAGGCAACTGATAACACAAAAACGTGCTGATAAGGCCATGGAAGTTTTTAAAGCCTCAGAAAAAAGACATGGCGATTTATTTGGTGTAAACAATGGACTAATGTTTGGTTACAGCGCAAGGGGAGATTTTAAAAATGCAATGAAATATGCCGGAAAAGCAATGACCCAGGCGCCTGATGAGAATTCAAAAAAACAACTGGAAGGCTTTACTGTAAAGCTGAAAGACAACAAGGATATTAACCAGTAATAAAAAAAAACATATAAACACACATGAAAAATGCAATCAGCTGGTTTGAAATACCAGCTACCGACATTGACAGGGCGCAAAAATTTTATGAAGCCGTGTTTGAAATACAAATGATAAACATGGACTTTGGAGATACTAAAATGCGTGCTTTTCCTTTAGATAACCCCATGGAAGGAATTGGGGGAACTATCATTGACACAAATGGTTTTCATAAACCATCTGCAACTGATGGACCGGTTTTGTATTTGAATGGGAACCCCGATGTTCAAATATTTTTAGACAGGGCTCTTGCTGCCGGCGGGCAGGTGATGGTACCTAAAACTAAGATAAGTGATGATTATGGTTACATGGGATTCATTATTGATACTGAAGGCAACCGTATTGCATTTCACTCCGTTCCGGAAAAATATTTACAACAATAAAAAACTACACTCATGATTGTACTGTACATCATTATCGGAATTATTGCATTGTTTCTTTTAGCGGGCCTTGTAATACCCAAAGGCTTGCATGCAACAAAACAGGTGGTTATTAATAAACCAAAGCAGGAAGTATTTGATTACATCAAATTGCTTAAAAACCAGGATAACTTTAGTAAATGGGCTACTATGGATCCCAATATGAAAAAAGAATTTCGTGGCACCGATGGAGCGCCGGGCTTTGTAAGTGCGTGGGAAGGGAATAAAAAAGTAGGTAAGGGCGAACAGGAGATAAAAGCCATTGGTAATGATAAAATTGATTTTGAAATCCGTTTTGAAAAACCGTTTAAGTCGGTAGCCCAGGCTTTTATGACTACAGAAGATGCAGGAAATAACAGTACGAAGGTTTCATGGGGATTTGACAGTGAGATGAAATACCCTATGAATACCATGAAGCTTTTTATGAACATGAATGAAGCGATTGGTAAAGATTTTGAAATTGGCCTGAATAACCTGAAAGCAATAATGGAGAAGTAAACATGGCTTACAACGAAAGATTAGCTGATAATGTAAGGGAACTTATAGCCCTTACGCATAAGAATGTAGAGGAAAAACCAATGTTTGGTGGTTTGTGCTTTATGGTAAATGATAAAATGTGTGTGGGTGTTGAAAAGGAAAGACTGATGGTGCGGCTTGACCCTGAAAAGTATGAAGAAGTAATGGAAAAAGACGGGTGTAAACCTATGGACTTTACTGGAAAAATAATGAAGGGATATGTATTTGTGGATGCTGATGTATTAACCACTAAAAAGAAACTGGATTACTGGATACAGCTTGCATTGCAGTATAATAAAATTGCTAAAGCAAGTAAAAAGAAAAAGAAATGACTTATAATATACCACAGGCCGTTGAAATTTTGCAACGTACACCTGCTGTGCTGCAGTCATTATTGAGTGGGTTAAGTGATGACTGGCTTTTGAATAATGAAGGAGATGAAACATTTTCTCCTTACGATGTGGTGGGCCATTTAATGCACGGCGAAAAAACAGACTGGACGGCACGGATAAAAATCATCCTGCAATTTGATAACACCAAGCCTTTTGAACGCTGGGACCGTTTTGCACAGTATGAAGACAGTAAGGGGAAAACAATACAACAGCTGCTGGATGAATTTACTGCAATACGAAGCGAAAACATACAGTGGTTTACATCGCTCAACTTAACCGAAACGGATTTTGAACGCAAAGGCATGCACCCTGTACTGGGCGAAGTAACATTAAAAAATTTATTGTCTACATGGGTGGTTCATGATCTTACACACATTGCACAAATAACCCGTGTTATGGCAAAGCAGTATAAAACGGAAATGGGCCCATGGCCGGAGTTTTTTCGTATTTTAAATTTCTAAACGAAGTTTATATGCAATCGAAAGCAACAACAGTAGAAGCCTACCTTGATGAATTACCCGAAGAAAGAAAAAAAGCCATTGAGCAGTTACGGAAAGTTATAAAAAAGAATTTGCCTAAAGGTTTCCAGGAGTGCATGAGTTATGGCATGATTGGTTATGTGGTGCCGCACAGCAAATACCCCGCAGGCTATCATTGTGATCCAAAACTGCCATTACCTTTTCTGAATATAGCTTCTCAAAAAAATAATATTACTGTTTATCACATGGGTATGTATGGCGATCCTAAACTGGAAAAATGGTTTGTAGATGCCTACATCAAACTCACCGGTATAAAAGCAGATAAAGGGAAAAGCTGTCTCCGATATAAAAAGGAAGAAGACATTCCTTACAAATTAATTGGCGAACTGGTTGCTAAAATTACCCCAGATCAGTGGATAGAACATTACGAACGGGTGATTAAAGGAGCTGGTAAAACAAAAAACAAAGGGTGACGATATCGTCACCCTTTATTTTTATCATTAAAATCTTTTTAAAACGCTGTTGTTATTCTTTAATTGTAAATGCCCTGTTCAAATGGAAACCTAAGGCAAACTGTCCGTCTTTCAGTTTTAAGCTGCTGGTATTGCGTGCCAGCTGGTCAAAGATGGAAGAGTTTTGAGTGTTACCAATAAAGAATTCAAATACGTGGTTACCGGTAGTGATTTCATAACCGATAGAAAGCAGGTCAGGTTTATAAGCAATGATATTGCCATTTTTGTCCATCAGGTTTTCATACATGTTGAACTGCCTTGAATATTCAAGTGTAACTGCTTTTTTACTTCCCAGTTTATAGCGTCCGCCCAGGCCAAGAGAGAAAACATTGTTGCTGTTGTTAATGCCATAAGGAACCAGGTTGTAATGGATCATTGCAGGAGCTAGTTGTACAGAAAGTTTGTCGGAAAACTTACGGGCAATCAGTAATTGATGCATAAATGCATATTTGTTCCATGCCAGCCCGCCATATTCGGCTTTGTCTTTTCCTGCATCCACACTTGCCTGGGTTACCCAGCCAACAGTTACCGGAATATTCATAACACCAGTTTGCTGGCGTAACAGTTTAAATTTTAACCATCCTTCAAATTTAGAAGAACCAGCAGCTGCCAGGCCAACATTACCCCATGCAGTTGGAGAGTAATCCAAAGAAAGATACGTGTGAGCAACACCAGAGTTTAACCCAAGCAATTGAGAAAAGTTCTGTCCACCGGTGGCATCTTTATTCCACAAATAGCTGAAATGGTGAGCAATCCTGAACTGCAGGTTACCTTTACTGATTATTTCGGTTGTATGCTGGTTAATCAGGCGGGTTGATTTAAATGTAGCTTTTGCATATTTAGGGGCCTTTTTTGCAGGAGCTTCTTCTGTTGTTGCTGCATCCTGTGCAAACACGCCCAGCGAAAACATACTGCTAATTGCCAGGAAGAATATTTTTTTCATACTAATAGTTTTAATTGTTGATCAATTTTTTTCTGTGGTGATGATTATTGTGGTTGCCCCTGGTTAAGCCATTCTTTAAAAATATTTACAGTGCAGGTGCTTAAACTCATTGCACCACCCGGGTGACCGCTGTTACCACCGCTGTTCATAATTGTGGTAAGTACATCTTTTTTAGCCACCAGTTTTGGGTAATCCAATGCCACTGCTATACCACCATGGCAAGTTGCTCCGCGGCAGGTTGTAGTATAGATTGGAAGAATTTTTGCAGTATAAGTAATAGCTCCGGTTACAGTGCATCCGCCCGCATCATCCAAACCGCCTTGTGCTACCCAGTTTTTAATAATAATTTTTTCGTTGGCAGAAAATTCAACCACACCTTGTCCAGGGTGATAGCCGGTAAATCTGGCCATAGAGTCAAACTTTGTTTTACGTGCTAAGATGGCATCATAAAAAACAGTATCTGCATGTGAGAACTGAATAGCTCTCGTTGCACCATTGTTATGGCATCCGCAGGGGCCTGCTGTTACAATAGGTACCACTTCGCCACGGAAGGAAACTTTTGGCAATGCAAGAATATCTTCTTTATTGTTGTAGCAGGAAGCAACTACGAGTATTGCGATTGCTAACGTTGCCAGTAATTTTATTTTATTGTTCATAAACTGAAGTTTAGTAGTTATAAATTTTTGTGGTCAGGTTATTTTTTAATAATGGTTCCTGTTTTCCTGTATTTGAAAATACCAGCATTGTTTTGTCCATACTTCCACACATCAGGAATATTTGGATCTGCGAAGTACCAGGCTTTGATTAAAGCAATTTCAGATGATTTTAAACCACCATCTCCATAAGCCATATCGCCTTGCTGATTGGTGGCAAATACGCCGGTACGTGGGTTAGCAAGTAATACTGTAGAGTCTATTCTTGAAACCAATGAACTGGATGCATTCAAATAATCGCCTTTTACATAAAACTTCTTACCAGAACCATCAGTGTAAACAACTGAAGAGTTTGTACGTACTGATTTTGGATATAGAACATCCAGCAAAATATCATCGTAAGTATTCAGCGGGCCACGTGTGCTGGAAGCAGATACTGGTGTGCTAACAGTTTTGTATGGCCTGAAGCTTGCATTTGCCAATGTATCAGAATAGAACTTCCGTACACTGTCTTTATAGGCTCCCCAAACCTGGTTACGCAAAGTAATATTGCTTAACTGGCAGTATAAGGTAGGCGCACCGTTTGCAGGATTTATATAAGTATATGTGGTAGTATCACCAGCAGCAAATGTTCCCAATAAACCTTTTCTAGCCCATCCGCCAGTTGCAGTTGCCTGGTTGTGACAGTTGGCAGAACCGCAGCCATCGGACAAAACACGGATAGCAGCAGGACGGAAATCCTTCAGGTCTGGTTGTGTTTTTGCACCATTGCGAATCCAGTTGTATATAATCACTTTATCAGTAGTAGACATTTCATGATTAGAACTAACTGGTGGCATTGCCTTATCAAAATTATTTGTAGTAATGTATTCCCACAGTTTGCTTCCTTCAGGATTGCCCGCTGTTACATACTTCATAATATCATTGTAAGTAAAAATTTTTGGATTGATGGGACCACCATGGCAGTTGGATGTACCGCAATATTCTTTAATGATGGTTTGTACACCTCTTACCCTTATCACATCATTTACATCTGCTTTAGCAGGATCGCTGGGTGAGATAACAGTTGTGTCATAATAAGAGGCAAATACCGCAGAGTCTGGCACACCTTGTAATGATCTGTCAAGGTTGCTCACAACATCCCCCACTTTTGTACACTGAATAACAGAAAGCACTGTAACTGCTGCTGCAATTACCAGTAGGGCGGCTTTTGTGGTTGTCATTTGTTTCATAAAATTCATTTTAGCTTTAATAAAATCTACCTGCACTTAGTTGTTGGTTAATTTTTCAGGGCATAAAAGTAGCTGCAAGCCACATGACATTTCTATGACATACCTCATGTTTAATTCTGATGTTACTCACCCGGAATTTTGATTCATTTCAGTTTTAAATGCAGCCTGATATATATCAGTTGCCCAACTGCGGCTGCTCATATAAACAGTTTGCAGACCTTAATAAAATTGTGTTGTAACATTAAGAGCCAACATCAAAAACAGGTAACTATATGGGAGACAATAACAATCAACAAAGCAATAAATCCCGCCGCTGGTTTTTGTCCTTATTTGTAAACAGTAAGGATAAAAACGCATCTGCAGAAAAAGTAAAAATGCTTACTGCCGATGGTAAACTGGTGGAAATTGACAAAGCAGCTTTTGAAAATGCAAAAAGACAAAAAGCTGACAATAAAATGATATTGGACTGGATGAAAAACCCCAGCAAAGATTTTTAAATAATTGTATAAACCTGCAACTATGCAACAGGAAGAAAAAGATATAATAAATGAGAACAGCCGGCGGAGTTTTTTAAAAACTGCAGCCGTTGCTGCTGTGGCCACTGCAGCCTGCGGAAGCCTTGCCTGCTCCTGCTCATCAAAAAAACCGGCAGTAAACGAGAAAGTAAAACTGCTTTCCCCCGATGGTGAGATTGTAGAAATAGATTCATCTTATCTCAATCACCAGGAACACATGGCCATTGTTTCTAAATTAGAAGCAAGGGAAGGTATTGCCGGGAAAAAATTTGTAATGGTGGTTGACCTGGCCCGCTGTAAAAATGCACGCAAGTGTATTGCAGCCTGCCAGAAATGGCACTATCGCCCCGAAGATAAAGAATGGCTTACAGTAAAACTGATGAAGGATAGCGATAAAGGTGCGCCATACTGGTTCCCTAAACAATGCTTTCACTGTGATAACCCGCCTTGTGTGAAAGTTTGCCCGGTAGATGCCACATTTAAAAGAACAGATGGATTGGTGTTAATAGACAATGACCGCTGTATTGGTTGTAAATTTTGTATGGCAGCTTGTCCTTATTCAACAAGGGTGTTTAACTGGAATGAACCTGAAATGCCGTTTGACATCAAGAATTTGGTAAGCAATCCGGAAACAAATATTCCTGCAAAAATAGGTACGGTTGAAAAATGTGATTTCTGCCCGGACAGGTCACGTGAAGGATTGTTACCTCCTTGTGTGGAAGCCTGCCCCAATGGTGTATTTTATTTTGGTGATGAAAACGAAGACACTGTTACCAATGGCGAAGAAACTGTAAGCTTCTCTCAACTAATTAAAGACAGGGCTGCTTATCGTTTTATGGAAGAGCTGGGCACCAAACCAAGGGTGTATTATTTACCACCAAAAGACCGTCAGTTCCCTGTAGAAAGAGGTTATGAAAACCTGCCCGATAAGTTAAAGGCAAGGTTTAAAGACATTATGGAACCCGGCACAAAAAAATCATAATGCAAGCAAAGTAATTATCACTAACTGAATTTAATTTTTATGGAACTCAATTCATATCAACAGGAAGCCTTCAATTACCAGCGGCCGATTATAGAAAAGTTTGGTAAACTCAATTGGTTTTTTACCATTGTGTTTATATGTTTTATTGCAGCAGGGGGTTATGCGCTGTACCTGCAAATTTCAAAAGGCCACGGTGTAACCGGTATGCGTGACAATGTGGTGTGGGGCCTTTTTATTGTAAACTTTATTTTCTTTATCGGCCTTAGTTATGCCGGCGCCATTATTGCAGGTGTGCTGCACCTGTTAAAAGTGCCCTGGGGTAAACCCATTATCAGGCTGGCGCAAATGATGACGGTAATTTCTGTTATTGTTGGCCCGATATTTATTTTATTATGCGTAGGCCGTTTCGACAGGTTGTGGCATTTGTTTGTATATCCAAGAATACAATCGCCCATGACATGGGATGTAATGGCCGTAGTTACATTTTTTGCAGGCAGCGTATTGTTCTTATACCTGGCGCTGATAAAAGATTTGGCTGTATACAGAGATGCTAAAATGAATGTGCCAAAATGGAAACAATGGCTGTATAAATTTTTAGCTATTGGTTACAGGGGCGCTGCCAGTCAAAAAAGGCATATCATCATTTCTCAAAACCTGCTGGCCATAATAATGATACCATTATCTATTATTGTTGCTTCCATCCTGTCCTGGATTTTTGGAATGACGCTGCGACCCGGATGGCACAGCACCATTTTTGGGCCATACTTTGTACTGGGTGCATTATACTCTGGATGTGGTGTTTTAGTAGTTGCCATGTGGGTATACCGCAAAATGTACAAGCTGGAAAACTATATTACCGATAAGCACTTCGTTAACATGGGTTATGTTATGATGCTTCTGGCTGCAGGTTATGGCTACTTCACTTTTTCCGAATATTTTACCAGCTGGTTTGGCTCAGAAAAATGGGACAGTGAAGTGATTGATAAATTGTTTAATCCAAAAGAATATGGATGGTGGACCTTATTTGCCAACGGCGCTGGCATTTTACTGCCCATTATTGTAATTGCCATTCGCAAACTGCGTAAACCAAACTTTATTGCCGCAGTATCCTTTATTATGGTAATGGCGTTATGGGTAAAACGTTACCTCATTATTGTACCTACATTGGAAACGCCTGCATTACCAATGCAGGATACAAGGATAGAATATGTAAAGTACAGCGCTACCTGGCCGGAGTGGGCACTAACATTTGCAGGCGTTGCTACCTTCCTTTTATTCTTTACACTTATTGCAAAATTTGTTACGGTTGTGCCTGTAACAGGGCTGGAAGATTTGCACCTGCATCACGGCCATTTTCATCCCAATGAATCTTCAGCAACACATAACGAAACTGTTCAACCTGCATAAAAGATATTGTATGAAAAAAATAACAATCAAAATAAATTACAGTAAAGCCCTGTTGTTTTCCTTACTGCTTTTACCTGCAGGTTTACTGGCCCAGGCAGATACTGCGAAGAAAGACACAGCGGCAGCAACAACCGCTGCCACTGAACAACCAGTTGCAGCAGCACCTGAACTCATTTCTCCTTCACTTACATTTTCTTGTGTGCAAAAAGGTGATAATACTATTGACCTGAATGCAGCACTAAAAACAAAAATTAAAGGGAGTTTTATAAAATTGCCGCATTTAAAAATTAAATTTATAGAAGTAATTGGCGATGCTGAAAAAGAATTGGGCTATGCAATTACAAACGGAGAAGGCAAAGCGGCTTTTACAGTAAAAGACAGTATAGCCACAGATGCAGAGGGAAAAGTTCATTTTAAAGCGCAATTTGCCGGTAATAAGGCAATGGATGTTGCTGAGGAGGAACTGACTGTTAAAAGAGCAAAATTGTTGCTTGTGCCGGTAAAAGAAGATTCCGCTTTATCTGTTAAAGTAACATTGGTGGAACTGGCTGGCGGAAAAGAAACCCCTGTAAAAGAAACCGAGCTGGGAGTGTTTGTAAAACGTTCTTTTCTTCCTTTAAAAATTGGTACGGGCACCACTGATGAAAATGGCGAAGCTTCTGTAGAAGTGCCAAATAATTTGCCAGGCGATACAAAAGGAAACATCACCCTGCTTGCAAAACTGGACGAGAATGAAGTGTACGGCAACCTGGAAACAGCCGTTACACAGCAATGGGGTACACCAGTTTCTGATATAATTAAAGAGCAGCCAAGGGCATTGTGGAGCCCACACCCGCCCATTTGGATGCTGTTAACTTTTATTATTTTAATGACCGTTGTTTGGGGGCACTTCTTTGTAATTGTATACCAGTTGTGGCGCCTGAGAAAAGAAGAACCACATGCAGCTGTTTAAAGCATTTTATCATCTATCTATTAATAAACAAAAACAACAATGAAAATGAAAAAACTGATAATGTTAGCCAGCGGGCTGGTAGTTATTGGGTTATTTGCATTTACATCAGCCAACCAGCAACCCTGGAATGTGCCTGATGCAGCTAAGAACAAAGCAAACCCTTTAAAAGGTGATGCTGCTTCTGTAACTAAAGGTAAAGACCTGTTTAACCAGCACTGCAAATCATGCCACGGGGCAAAAGGCAAAGGCGATGGCCCTAAAGCAGCCCAGTTAGATACTGAATGCGGCGACTTTACAAAAGCGGCTTTCCAGTCACAAACAGATGGTTCTTTGTTTTACAAAACATCTGAAGGCCGCAAAGACATGCCATCTTACAAAAAGAAAATACCCGATGCAAATGATATTTGGGCAGTAGTTAACTATTTACGTACGCTGAAATAATTTTCTCATTTGGTACTGAAAGAGCCGCAGCAATGCGGCTTTTTTCATTTTATGCGGCCGTTTCTTTCAGTATATTTTCAATGCGCATCTTCACATCTTCATACATAGAAAAGCCACGGGAGATTAAGTAAAATTTTGATTCACTTAGCTGCAGCAGCAACGAGGGGAAACCTGTTACCTGCAACTGTTTGCACAAAGCAAATTCATAGTAAGCCTTCTCTTTATATTCGTTGCTTTTGAGTTTAACATAAAAGTCATCCACATCCATTTTATATTTCCCCAGTAAATGCCTGTAAGCTTCATCATCATCCAGGTCACGGCCCTCATAATTTAAAGCATACTGCAAGTCGGATGCAAAATCTAATTGCCTTTCAGGATATATTTCTTTAAAAATACACAAAGCAATGGCTGGCTTTTCGCTGTTCATCACCCAGTCGCTTTTATCCGGGTTAAACACATGCCACAAAAAATCTTCACCAAATTTTATACCTGTCAGTTCTTCCACACGTTTATATGCGCCTTGTATGTAGGGTCCAATTTTTTCAATGGGCATTTTGCTTTCTCCAATCATCATGCCGCCGCTGAAAACTTCTATTTCAAAAGAGTCTTTATAGTCTTCAGCAATTTTTTTCATTACCGGGCTAAAGCCGTAACACCAGCCGCAGTAAGCATCGTAACAATAAATAAGAAGAGGTTTCATGCCACAAAAATACCTTCTTATCCATTACCCAAAAGGGGTATTGCATTTTGAAAAAGCGAAAACTATATTTAATGAATATTTTACCCATAAACCTTGCACCATGCGTATTGCAACATTTAACAGCGAAAACCTGTTTTCCAGGGCCAAAGTTTTAAACTTTAAAAACAATGCAGATGGAGATAAACTGCTTGCCAAAATTGGTGAGCTGCAGGGTGAGTTAAAGAACAAAGTGTACAACAAAGCCAGGATTCTCAGCTTATATAATTCGCTTAAAGATTATATTGAAATATCAGAAGAAAGAGGAAAGCTTTTTAAGCGGCAGTTGTTTGCCATTAAAGGTGTGGCAGCAAATGGTGTGGATGACTGGGATGGAACCATTGAATTTAAAAGAGAAAAATTTACCGAAACCACCCGGATAAACACTGCAAAAGTTATAAAGGCTTTAAAAGCAGATGTACAATGCCTTGTTGAAATTGAAGACAGGCTGACTATGAGCAATTTTAATGCTGACATGCTGGGGAGCTCCAAATTCCCTTACAATATTTTAATTGATGGCAACGATCCAAGGGGAATTGACGTGGGCTTACTTTCCCGTTTTCCCATTAAAAATATCTGCACTCATATTTTTGATAAAGAAAAACCCACCAGTAAAAGTTTTATTTTCAGCAGGGATTGTATGGAGGTGGAGCTGGAAATTGCCAAAAACAAATCGCTGTATGTATTATGCAATCACTTTAAAAGTAAAGGTTACAGTGCTTCGCAGTCGGATGCAGATAACAGGCGAAAAATGCAGGCGGATACTGTAAAACAAATAATAAAAGACAAGTATGATCTTACAAAAGATATGGTAGTTGTTTTGGGCGATTTCAATGACACACCTGACAGCAAGCCTTTGCAAACTTTACTGAATACACAAAATCTTACAGATGTTTTAAAACTGAAGTTTGGCAATGACGTGGATAAAACATACACCTACTTTTACAAGAAAAAAAACCAGATTGATTTTATACTGGTAAGCAAGCCGCTGAAAGAGAAATTTAAAGATGCCGGTGTGGAGCGCAGGGGTATGTTTGAATTAGACACTATAAGCAACGGTACTGAAAAACGATTTAATACGGTAACAGCACCTTCAAATGCTGCATCCGATCATGGTGGCGTTTGGGCAGAGTTTGATATTTAGCCGAATCAAGGTTGTACGAATTAAACATATTAAAAAAGTATTTATATTCGTAAGACCTAATTCTTCTATTATGTTAACACCTGCAAAAAAAGCTAAACTTTTAACCTCACTGAAAGATTACAAAAAGAAATTTTTGGATAAAGTTGTTGGAGAACTTGATGAATCTGGTACAAGAATTATGATTAATTTTTTTCTTTCTGAAGTATTAGGATTTGCAGCTTTAGAAGAAATTAAAACTGAATACATGATAAAAGGCACCTACGCTGATTACATGATTCAAATGAGTGGTGTTAGACATTTTCTCGTAGAAGTAAAAGCAATGTCTTTAGAATTATCCGATAAGCATTTGAGGCAAACTGTAAATTATGGAGCAAATGAAGGTATTGAATGGGCGCTATTAACCAATGGCAAGTCTTTTGAATTGTATAAAATTTTATTTAACAAACCTATCGAATCAAGGAAGGTTTTTGCTGTAGATTTATCAGATGCAAGTCAATATAAATTTGTAATAGAGCATCTGCAATATTTACATAGAGATGCTATTGTAAAAAAGAGTCTAAAGCAGATTTGGAATAAATGCGAAGCATTAGACCCAATAAATGTTGCAGGCATTTTATATTCAAAAGAAGCATTAGGCCTTGTCAAAAAAATTATCAAAGCTAAGTACAACGAAAAAGTTGAAGATGATGACGTAATTAAATCTCTTAACCGGATTGTGTATGAAAAAATCTCACCTGAAAACATAAAACCTTATCGTTCATCTTCAAAGAAAGCTAAGACATTAGCAAAAGTAGACGTTAAGCCGGAAGTTATTGAAAGTATTGTGAATGAAATTAAAGAGGATATAAATCCCGATACGCCACTTTTAAATTAACTTGCTCTAAGATATTCTTAGTTATTTATTTTTTACTGTGCTGAATTTTTCATCATAATCTTCTCTGAGGGTTCCCATCATTCTGTCCCAAAACAAAAAGTACAAACCGTAATTGCCTTTAAAATACTGGTGGTGCTGGTTGTGTGCAACAGATGTATTAACCCATTTACCCAGCCGGTGTTTACTAAAACCTTTTGGATATAACTCCCAGCCAAGGTGGCCGTATACATTGTAAATTATCATGAATAAAAAGAAGAACAGCAGGTGAAATAAATGCACGGGCATGGTAAAAACAAAAATTAAAAATATGCCTGATTCCACCACCGCTTCCAGCGGATGAAAGGCATAGGCCGCAAACGGGCTTGGGTTGGTGGATTTATGATGCACCAGGTGCACCCACTTAAACCATTTAGGGTGATGCATCAGCCGGTGCGCCCAGTAAAAATAAGTGTCATGTATGATGGCCATTAACGGAAATGCCAGTACAAAATACACCATGCTGTATTGGTGAATATCTTTATAAAAAAAAGTATGCCTGGATATTTGCGGCGTATTTAAAATGATGGTGGGTATAAATGCTAAAATTAAAATTGACAGCAAACTGAAAAATAGTTCCCTTGCATAATCACCAATTTTTGGAAACCGCTGCTGTATTTTTTTATGTTGAATAATACGGCGCAGCAATACATAACAAAGTAAAAAAGCAATACCCGACAGTATTAAATACCTGCTGCCAACGATACCTGCATTTCTAAAAAAAGCGCTCCAGTTCATTATATTCATTAATGTGCTTCCAGCCAGTTATCGCCTGTACCCACTTCAGCATCTGTCGGTACGCCGTTCGGCAGGGCCAGTGCAGTTTGCATACAGTCCAGTATCACGGGTTTAATAATTTCAATTTCATCTTTATGTGCATCAAACACCAGTTCATCATGCACCTGTAATAACATTTTGCTTTTAAAATTTTCTTTCTTAAACGCTGCATGTATTTTAATCATGGCAAGCTTTATCATGTCTGCCGCTGTTCCTTGTATAGGGCTGTTGATGGCGTTGCGTTCTGCAAAACCACGTACGGTAAAATTGGCGCTGTTAATGTCTCTCAGCCAGCGTTTGCGGCCCATGAGTGTTTCTACATAGCCGGTTTCTTTTGCAAAGTTGATGGTGTCATCCATATACTTTTGTATCAGCGGAAACTCTTTCTTATAATTATCAATGATCTCTTTTGCCTCAGCACGGGGTATACCTAAATTTTCTGCCAGGCCAAAAGCGCCCTGCCCGTAAATAATTCCAAAATTTACACTCTTTGCTTTGTAACGCATTTCTTTGGTTACCTCTTTTTCATCAACATTAAATACTTTGGCTGCAGTGGCGGTGTGAATGTCCTTACCTGTTGTAAAAGCATTGCACATATTTTCATCGCCACTAATGGCAGCCACAATGCGTAATTCAATTTGGGAATAGTCTGCGGAAACCAGTACATGATCCTTATCTCTTGGAATAAATGCTTTGCGAATTTCTTTGCCCCGCTCTGTACGCACCGGAATGTTTTGCAGGTTGGGGTTATTGCTGCTCAACCGCCCCGTAACTGCCACAGCCTGCGCATAAGATGTATGTACACGGCCTGTTTTTTTATTAATCATCAGCGGCAGCGCATCTACATAGGTTGATTTTAATTTGGTGTATTCTCTAAAAATTAAAATGTCATCAACAATTTTATTTTTTGCAGCCAGCTTCAGCAACACATCTTCCCCCGTTGCATATTGCCCGGTTTTTGTTTTTTTGGCTTTAGGATCTAATTGTAATTTTTCAAACAACACTTCGCCTAATTGTTTGGGGCTTGCCAAATTAAAACGAACGCCTGCCTGTTTGTAAACGCTTTCTTCCGCCACTTTTGCTTCTGCCTCTAATTGTTTGCTGTAATCATTTAAAAAACCTTCGTCAATACGTATGCCTTCAAACTCCATATCAGTTAAAACTTTCACCAGCGGGTTTTCCACTTCATAAAAAACTTTTTCTACGGCTTTGGTTTTTAATTGCGGTAGAAAAATATTTTTTAACTGCAGGGTAATGTCGGCGTCTTCCGCTGCATAGTCTTTTATTTTTTCCAGCTCCACATCTCTCATACTTCCCTGTTTGCTTTTGGGAGTTTTTTTGCCAATCAATTCATCAATATGCACCGGTTCATACCCAATATACTTTGCACTTAGTGCGTCCATGCCACGCTTACCATCAGGTTCAATTACATAATGCGCCAGCATAGTGTCGAAAATATTTCCAGCAAATTCAAAGCCATACCACTTCAGCATCAGCATATCATACTTTAAATTTTGACCAACCCATGTTTTGCTTTTATCATCAAATAATGGTTTGAATTTATTGAGCAGTATAACACATTCATCTTTATCTGGCGGGCAGGGAACATAATACGCCTCACCCGGTGCTACAGAAAAACTTAAGCCTACCAGTTCAGCGTCGTTAGCATCTATACCCGTAGTTTCAGTATCAAAGCAAATTTCTTTTTCTGCAGATAATTTTTTGATTAATTCATTTATCAGCCCATCTGTATTGCTGAGTATATAATTGTGAGGAGTATTGTTGATGTTTTTGTCAACCGGTAGTGCTGCGCCTTCTTCATCGTCTGCAGCAATTGGTTTGGCCGTTTCTTTTACGGGTTGCGGGGCCGGTTCAATCACATTTCCAAACAAATCCATTTGTACATTGGCCGTTTCTTTTGTTGAACCACTGTCAGTAGTTGCAATTGTTGAGGGAGTATCGGCAAGAACATCTTCACCAAGTAACCGCTTGCCCAGTGTTTTGAATTCCAGCTCAGCAAAAATTTCTTTCAGTGCTTCCTTATTCATCTCCTTAATGCGGAAGTTCTCTTCGTGAAACTCCACAGGCACATTGGTAATGATGGTGGCCAGTTTTTTACTCATGATTGCAAGGTCTTTACCGGCTACAATTTTTTCGCCCAGTTTGCCTTTAATATTAGCTGCATTTTCCAGCACATTTTCGAGTGAGCCATATTCTTTTAATAATTTAGCTGCTGTTTTTTCACCCACGCCAGGTATGCCGGGAATATTATCCACCGCATCACCCATCATTCCCAAAATATCAATCACCTGCTCTACTTTTTCTATATCCCATTTTTCACAAACTTCTTTTGGCCCTAAAATCTCGTAAGTATTTCCCTGGTAAGGTGGTTTGTAAATTTTTATATTTTCAGAAACCAGCTGACCATAATCTTTATCGGGCGTTACCATAAAAACTTCGTAGCCTTCTTTCTCCGCCTGCTTCGCCAAAGCGCCAATTACATCATCCGCTTCATAACCATCAATACCAATTACAGGAATATTAAATCCTTCAATTATTTTTTTGATGTCGGGCACTGCTGCTGAAATATCTTCAGGTGTTTCCTGCCTGTTGGCTTTATAATCAGCAAAATCGGTATGACGTTCTGTAGCCGCACTGGTGTCAAAGCATACCGCCATATGTGTGGGCTGCTGGTTCTTTATTAATTCAAGCAATGTATTGGTAAAGCCAAATTGTGCATTGGTGTTACGCCCTTTACTGGTAATGCGTGGGTTCCGTATCAATGCATAATAAGCCCTGAAAACAAGAGCAAATGCGTCGAGGAGAAATAGTTTCTTTTGCATGGCATAAAAATAAAGCAAAAAGCGCTTTAATCCCCGATATGCTGCTTATTGTGTAATGGCTGTAGTTTTTCCTTCCAGCCTGTCGCACTGCTGCACACTGCCCAACCGAAATTTGAATGGAAGTTTTGTAGTTTTTTCCAGCTGTATTTCCTTTTTACAAAAAAAACCAAGATTGCTGCTGTAATAATCTGCAGTAATAACAGGAATATTTACAAAGGGTTTTATTGATGAAATGGATATAGCAATACTGCTGTTATTTGCAAGTTGTGATGCAATGTGCAGTTTTAAGCCAGATTGTTTGTAATAAAACAACATGGAATTTGCATTGGTTAAAGCTGTCTTTTTTTGACAGAAAGTCCGCCCTGCCACAAAAATCATGCAAAAAAATAAAATTTTAACTTTTCCGTTCATTATAGAACAAGTTTGTGAGTAAATTTACGCCAGAATTGAGGTAAAAGATTTGCAAGCACGATAAAAAAATTAAGAACAAAACAGTCCACCCAACAGCAGGTAAAACATATGGCTTTAAGTCAGGGATTATATCAAAAACAATTACAAAAACTGTCGCCACAGCAAATTCAGCTAATGAAACTGCTGCAGGTACCAACTGCCTTATTGGAAGACCGCATTAAAGAAGAAATGGAAGAAAACCCGGCGCTGGAAGAAGCGGAAGAAGGGCACCTGGATGAATATGACGAGGCAAATGACGAGTTTAAAGATGATGGGGAGGATGATTTTGAAAAAGACGGCAGCGAAGATGAGTATGATAATATTGACATTAGCGAATATGTAAGCGAAGGCGATGACGATATTGCTGATTATAAACTACGTGATGACAATTACCCCGAAGCGGATGATAATAAAACCATTCCCCACAAAGTAGAAACAGGCTTTAATGAACTGATGCTGGAGCAGCTGGGGCAGTTGAACCTGGATGATCACAGGCAATCGGTAGCTGAGCAAATTATCGGCAACCTGGACGATGACGGTTACCTGCGCAGGGAAATATCTTCTATTGTAGATGACCTGGCTTTCCGGCAAAACATAATAACAAATGAAGAAGAAGTGGCTGAACTGGTTTTACAGATACAGCAGTTTGACCCTCCCGGTATTTGTGCCCGAAACCTGCAGGAGTGTTTGCTATTACAGTTAGAACGTAAAATGGATGAAGGCAAACATGTGGAAACAGCCATACGTGTACTGGAAAAATACTTTGACGAGTTTACTAAAAAGCATTACGAAAAAATACAACGGGGGCTTGGCTTAACCGACGAGCAGCTGAAAGAAGTAATTAACCAGATAATTAAACTAAACCCCAAGCCCGCTGGTAGCGTAGGCGAAACCAACAGGGCAGAAAGTTATGTGGTACCAGACTTTTTTATTTTTAATAACGCCGGTAAGCTGGAACTGACACTTAACAGTAAAAATGCGCCCGATTTAAGAATCAGCGAAGGCTACCGGGAAATGCTGAAAGATTACGATAAAGGCAGCAAAAAAGATAAACGTCAGAAAGAAGCTGTGCTCTTCATCAAACAAAAAATTGATGCTGCTAAATGGTTTATTGATGCCATTAAACAGCGCCAGCATACATTAATTAGCACAATGGAAGCTATTATGAATTACCAGTATAATTTTTTTATAACTGGTGATGAAACTGAGCTTCGGCCAATGATTTTAAAGGATATTGCCGAAACAACTAGTTTGGATATATCAACAGTAAGCCGGGTGGCAAACAGTAAATTTGTACAAACAGAATTTGGTACGTACCGGCTTAAGTTTTTCTTTAGCGAAAGCCTGCAAACCGAAAGCGGCGAAGAGGTAAGTACACGAGAGGTTAAAAAAATCCTTAGCGACCTGATTGCAGATGAAAGCAAAAAGCATCCTTTAAGTGATGAGCGCCTTACCGAAATGCTGCAGGAAAAAGGCTACAACATTGCCCGCCGTACGGTGGCAAAATACAGGGAGCAATTAAATATTCCTGTAGCAAGGTTGCGTAAAGAACTGTAATATTGAATTATGAACATCGAGCAACCAGCACCTGCAAACAAATTTCCTTTAGCTGCAAAGGTTGCAGCACATTTTTTTTCTTATGTCTTCCACCCGCTCTTTATACCACTATACGTTGTTTACTTTTTATTGTTTATTCATCCTTCTTATGCTGCAGGGTTTGATGCATCAGCAAAAGGACAGGTATTGCTGATAGTGGCTTTAAACGCAGTGTTTTTTCCTTTGTTTTCAGTACTGCTTTTAAAGGGGCTTGGTTTTATCGAGTCTTTTTTTCTTTATACACAGAAAGACCGCATCATTCCATATATAGCCAGCGGCATTTTCTTTTTCTGGACATGGCATGTGTTTCGCCAGCAGTCGCAGTACCACCCCATTTTTGCCTCCTTCTTTTTTGGCGTACTGTTAACTTCATCGGCAGCATTGCTGGCAAATATTTATTTCAAAATAAGCATGCATGCCATGGGCATGGGCGGTGTTATTGGGCTGTTTCTTGTTATTATGGTTTATAACACCATGCTGATGACATGGCCCTTAAGCCTTGCTTTTTTAATTACAGGTATTGTTTGCACCTCACGTTTTATTATCAGTAACCATACTTCAGGAGATATTTATCTTGGACTGGTTCTCGGTGTGCTTTGCCAGGTAGCAGCTGCATTCATTATGTTATAAAAAAGAATCCCCCACCAATGATGGTGGGGTATCTTTTCCTGTCGTGCCTAACAATAAGAATTTAAGTAAAATTTTTAATCTGCGCCTAGCTGTTTAATATTTTTGAATGAACGGAATAATTTTTTTCCGGGTGGTATAAAAAAACGCAACTCCCACCTTTAATAACATCAATAAGTTTGTGACTTATATTTTCCGGTATAGCGGGGCAGCCGTGGCTGCGGCCCAGGTAACCGGTCTGTTGAATAAAATTTTCACTTACGTAAGCAGCACCATGAATTACAATTGCACGCTGCATGGCTTTATCATTAATTCCTTTTTCACAACCATTCAACTTTAACGAATAGCCATTATTGCCTGTATAAGTAGTGCCAGTAATAAAAAAACCCAGGCTTGTTTTTAAAGAAGATGGCTGGTTTGAAAAATTGGCGGCATATAATAAACCAGAGTTGCGACCATGTGCAGCCAGTGAATGAAATAACACTTTACCATCAGACATATCCAGCACATACAACCTTTTTTGAGTGGAAGGCAGGCTGTAATCAACAATAGTAATTACATTGGCTTTTTGCAGCATATTTTTACGCAGCAACTGCTGGTAGCCTTTCATGGCGTTTTCAAATGCTTCTTTTGAAATTCCGGAAGCATCGAGTTTCCATGCTGTATAACAATCTGAATTTTCTGTAACCACCGTTGCGGCAGTTACGTTAACTGTAAATACACGCTTATTTACAGAAACAGGAGCGGAGGTGTTTGCCATAAGGAGCGGCAGTGCTAAGGCTGCAGGTGCAATACGGATTAATCTCATTCTTGTTCGGTTTTCAGTTGGATACGTTGATTTGTTGGGTTGTTTTATAAATCGCTGCAAATAACCTTTTTATTGTGTTTTTACAGAGTTAATAAAGACTTTTTTTCTGCCGCCGTTTAAACCAGTAGATGTACGTAGTGTGAATACTGTTTATGGTTAGTAAATACCATTTATGTTACTGATTATTAGTATGTAAAATGCCCAAGCAGCAATAACAGCCTTTACATTTACCTTTTTCTGTAAAATGGAAAAAATGTACCTTTTACAAGGCAACCTCATGAGAGTTATATACGATTGAATAAAGGCAATAAATACATTTTTTGTTAACGGCAGAAGAATTAAACATACATATTAAGGGGTGCGCCCTTAATAACAGGGAGAGTCAAAAAAAATTATATCACTCTTTCTATGGATATGCTATGTCTGTTTGCGACCGATACACCAGCCGTGATGAGGATGTTTCCGAAATCCTTAATGACGGCTTTTTAAAGGTATTTAAAGAAATTCACCAGTTTAAACCGGCTTATGCAGACGTAGTAAGTTCCTTTAAGGGATGGTTGCGCAAAATAATGGTATATACAGCCATTGATCATTTCAGAAAAAATAAAAAGCATCAAATTGTTTCTGAATCAGAAACAGCTATTATACACTTATCTGCTCAGGAAGAAACTGCCCTGGAAAAAATTTCGTACGATGAAATAATCCGCTTGATACAGGAATTGTCGCCTGCATACAGAACGGTGCTTAATCTTTTTGTTGTAGACGGTTTTAGCCATGAAGAAATTTCTACGCAACTCGGAATTTCTGTAGGTACTTCAAAATCTAACCTTGCAAAGGCACGAAAACAATTGCAGAAAATCTTATACCGTGAAAACATAACTAAACTGGTGAAAAATGCAGGATAACGAATTAGACAAATTGATTAATGATGCTGCTAACCAGCACCACCCGCCGTACAATGATGCGGACTGGGGAAAAATGCTCGTGCTATTAGATAAACACATGCCGCAGAAAAAAGACAGGCGAAAGCCCATTCTTTTTTTGCCATTACTTTTATTAATTGGCATTGGTGTATTACTGGGTATTTGGCAGCCTTGGAATAAAAAGAGTCCCTCAGCTATTGCAAATAATATAACTGTTGCTGATAATAAAAAGAATAACACACAGCAACAGGCAAATGACTTAGGCGGCAGCAATGAAACAGTGAAAGGGGATGCTGTTACTCCTTTAAATAAAACAACAGTAAATACTGATGACAGTAGCAATACTCCGAATACGACAGTAAATAGCAGCAGTGTAGCTGACGCTGAAAATATTGCAACAAAAAACAAAAAGCCATTTTTAAATAATAATGGACCGGTTAAAGTAAAAATAAAAAGACCAGGCGTGGCTTATAGTGATTATGATAATGCTATTACAGATACAGAAAAACTAAAAGTAAGCAATAAGACAAATAAGAAAATAACTGCTTCAACAGCATTAGTGGGAGAAGAAAAAACAGCACTGAAAAATAATGCACCCGAGGGAAATGAGACTCCTGCGGAACTTGTTACCAAAATAAATGTTGAAACAGAAAAGCAAAAAGAGAGCGCTCCGTCAAAAGATACAACTCCTGCAAAACAGCAAACTTTAGCAGCTGCAACATCAAAAACCAAAAACGGGAAAAGCAATAAATCTTTTGCAAACAACTTTGCACTTACGGTTTCTGCCGGGGCAGATATAAGTTTTGTAAGCCTTAATAATCCTGGAAAAATACAACCTGTTTACGGTGCAGGTACTGCTTATACCTTTGGTAAACATTTAAAAATCAGTTCAGGGTTTTATGTTTCTAAAAAAGTGTATGATGCACAGCCTTACCAGTATAAATTTTCAGGTGCCAGTTATCCAAACCTTACAAACATAAAGGCCAATTGCAACATTTATGAAATTGCACTCAATATTTATTACAGCTTTAAACAGCAAAAAAAACATAATTGGTTTGCGGGCGGGGGTATATCTTCTTTATTAATGAAGAAAGAAGTTTATAATTACCAGTATAAAAATCAATGGGGGGTACAATACAGCTATGCAAAAACAATTTCAAACCAAAATAAACATTATTTTTCTGTGCTTACACTTTCTGGCGGCTACCAATATAAATTAAGCAACCGGGTTTCTTTAACTGCTGAGCCATATTTAAAACTGCCTATAAGCGGTATAGGCGATGGCAGAATAAAAGTAAACAGCAGCGGTTTGTTGTTTACAGCTGCAATAAGCCCGTTTGTAAAAAAGAGTAAAAAATAACACTTCTTGTTTCGCAGTATAGCATAATAAAAGGGGCGCTTTTGTAATGGCAATCTCCTTGTATTTGTAATAAGACAAACGGTTTTAGCTTTTCTTATCTCTGAAAATAACAAAGTTTCTTGCAATGGTAAACCCCCAGCGGTATTGCCCTTTACCCCACGATGTGTATGTACGTGGTATAAACCGGTTTTCTAAAATATTGGTGGCATTAGTAAAGTTTAAATGAAACAAGTGGCCAGCAGTCAGTATCTCAATGCCAATTCCAAATACATCATACCTGTTGGCATCATACTGGTTGGCGTACTGATTTTTTAATGCATTCTCTGAAGCCGCAGAACGGAATGGATGAAAGTAATCTGCCACCAAAATAAATTTTTTGCTTAATGGCACTCTGGCACCGGCGCCAAATGCAAACATCCCTTTTTGGTCGTTTGTTACTACATAATTAGTATGTACATATGTTGGGCTCAACTGTAAACTGATTTTTCCAAAACGTTTCGCCGCCATTAATTGCACCACCTGGCTTAACCGGTCGGAAAATTTATCGAAATGATTTTCTGTTACTGCTAACCTTGCCGGAGTGCTGCTTGTATCGCTAAACATAGCGCTTGCTACAACATTAGCAAAACCTGTAAGCGAAAATGGATGAGCTGCATCATTATCAACCTGTTTCAAAAACTGATATTTAATGCCAGCTTCATACAATTGCAAAAGATTGCCACCGCCTTTTACCCTTGCAACCAATACGTTTAACTTATTTGTAAGCCCTGCCTGAAAAGCTATTTTAACATCTGCAGCATTATCCAATCCAAAAAACCGTTTTATGCCTCCATTTTCTCCTGCAACATCACCAAAATTATGCACCACTTTAAATTCCAGTATACCTTTTTTCAATACTTCAACAGTATTGGCGTTTATTAGTTTTTGAGAATAGAAAACAGGGGTAATTTTTTTTTGCGTTACTGCTTTATCATCCATTGCTGCCATTAAACTGGACATTGCTGTATCTGTCTGGGCTGATACTTTTAAACCAATTATAAAAAGTAACGTAATAAAAATAGTCTTTCGCATAATGTTGATTTTTATTGTATAACGAATAAAAGTACAAACAGGTTGCTCTTTAAAGCAAATGAATATTATTGCATAAAATACTTAGCACCTGCCAAAACAATTATAACTAAATAGTACGGTTTTACACCCAAATGCTCGGTATAACACTTCTTTTTAGAGCAGGTACATTGCGCCCAAAAACAATAAACTTTGGTGCATTTGCAGTTTTTTAACAAGCAAAATAAAAAAATACTTAAAAACTTTTAACCCGCCTGAAACCCTTTCTGGTAAAGCCTTTGGACATTTTTTCTTACCCTGAAAACATGCCTTCAATTATCCCCAATAATTTACACTGGCACGGTTTTGGGATTTCTGGCATCGGCAACAGAAAGCTATGGATTATCAAACTGAATCCTTTTCTATTTTAAAAACTTATAAAATCTATTATCATGAGCACAACAAACTTTCCAACACCTGTTCAGGAAAATCAGCCTAAAGCATCCAAATCAGGTATGTACAAAAATGCCGCAATTGGCATTTTATCTGCAGGTATACTAGGCCTTGGCGGATACACAATGTATAGTGCTAATAAAAGCGACAGCACTATACAGCAGCAGCAATCGCAAATTGCAAAAGTGAGCGATGAAAAAAGTGATATTCAAACAAGCTTTGACGCATCTCTTGCAAGGCTGGATTCTATGTCAACTGCAAACAACAGCTTAAACACCCAGCTGGCTGAAAAAAACACAGAAATCGGTAAATTAAAAACAGAAATCCGCACAATTCTTAATAAAAAGAATGCAAGTGCTTCTGAACTGGCAAGGGCTAAAAAATTGATTGATGAACTGAATGAAAAGATAAGCGGACTGGAAGCAGATGTAGCAAGATTAACTACCGAAAATCAGGCTTTAACAAACGATAAGGTTGTTTTAACACAGGAAAAGGAAAAATTGACACAAGACCTAGCAACAACAACAGAAGTGAAGCAAAATCTTGAAAAGAAAGTAGATGTTGCATCAACCTTGAATGCTTCAAATATTTCTATTACTCCGGTTGATGTAAGGAAGAATGGTAAAGAAAAAGTTTCAAGCACAGCAAAAAGGGTAGATAAACTAGTGGTTAGCTTTGATGTAACCAATCGCATAGCTGAACCCGGCACAACCGATGTTTATGTTGTAGTTATTGGGCCCGACGGAACACCAATGAATTCAGGCGGTGAAACATTTACAACCCGTGAAGATGGCGATAAAAATTTTACAGCCAAATTACCTGTAGAAATTGAAACTGCTAAAAAGAAAAATGTGGAGTTTGCATTTGCTCCAGGTAACAAGTTTCAGCAAGGAAGCTATAAAATCCAAATCTACCAGAACGGATTTTTGATTGGTGAAGGAGTGCGTGAATTAAAAAAGGGTGGACTGTTTAGTTAAATCCTCTCCATATATATAAATTTGTATCCTCGTAGGAAGATGGCAAAAGGCCGGGATGTAACATCCCGGCCTTTTGTTTTTTTATAACTGAATCAACTGCTGCTAATTTTTTGTAACCTTCACCCAGTCTACAAGCATCTTACTTTTTCCTGCTTTTATTTGTTCCAGTGTGGAAACTGGTAAGCCGTAATAAGGCTGTTTGATTCCATTAATTTTAAACGGGTAAATTCCCCCCACTGCAAAATTGAGTATTAGATATTTTGGATTATCGAATGCCCATTGACCAAAAAAACTGGTCATGGGTTTTGTTATCCGGAACATCGGGATATTATCATACTTGAACACAAGGCTCTCCGGCGTCCAGTCTACAGCATACACATGCCAGTTGGTAACATCATTGCTATCGGGAAAATAATAACGGTTTACCAGTCCTGCATCGCCGCTGTATCCTTTGCCATGCACAGCAGCACTGATCCAGTCCTTTTCGCCAATATATTCCATGATATCGATCTCGCCAGTTTCGGGCCATATGCCATTACCCAGCATCCACCATGCAGGCCATAAACCGGCGCCATCGGTCAATTTTATTCTTGCCGAAGCAGTGCCATAAGCAAACTCAAATTTGTTGTGGGTATTAATACGGCCTGAGATAAAATCAAATTTTTGCCCGTCCCTTGTTACAAAACCGGGCGTGTATTTTGGCTGTATTACCAACGCCCCGTTTTGTGCACCTTCTGCATTTGCTGTAAATGAAATGGTATTGGCCGAGTCAACATAAGCCTGCAGTTCATTATTGAAATGCATACCTGTTACTTCAACATTCCAGCGGGAACTGTCGAGCCCCGGACCCGAAAAATCTTCGAACAAAATTGTTTTTGCATTATCGGTTGCAGACGCTGTGGGCTTGTTAACCGTTACAGAAGAACAGGCATTGAAAAGGAAACCCGCTGCAGCAGCAGCCGCAAGCATCAGGTTCCTGGAATTATTTTTCATAAAATTCAATGAATTACTGGTAAACTCTTACATAATCAATTTCAAAAGTGTCCGACGTAAATGAAGGACTTACTGCTCCTCCAAAATTGCCGCCCATGGCCATATTCAGTATCACAAAAAAGTTTTGGTTGAACGGTGTGCTGCTGTTATTACTGAATGTGTAATACAACTGCGTGTCCACATAAAACTTAATGGTACTGGCAGACCATTCCAGTATATAGTTATGAAACGTTGTGGTGGCATCGGGAATAATGGTGTTTGATCCATCGCCATTAGCACCGGAATGCCCCGGGTAATGCAGCGTGCCATAAATTTTATTCGGCGTATTGCCCACGTGTTCCATAATATCTATTTCCCCGCAACCGGGCCACGGTGTGGTGTTGATATTGCTGCCCAGCATCCATATGGCAGGCCAGGTACCACCTGTGGCAGGCACTTTGGCCCTTACTTCTATACGGCCGTATTTAAAAGAAAATTTATCCTTGCTAAGTAGCCTGGCAGAAGTATAGGCACTGCCGTTGTACGGTTCTTTAATAGCGGTGATCTTTAAAACGCCATTCAGCACCACTGCATTTTCTGGCCTGCTGGTATAATACTGCAGCTCGTTATTGCCCCATCCGCCTGCACCTAAATCATATCCCCATTTAGCGGCATTGGGTGCACCATCTACGTTAAATTCCTCAGACCAAACCAATGATGGCGTGGCTGCAGCTACAGTAACTGTTACCTGTATGGATTTTTTTGCGGTGGCGCCGCTGCTGCTTTTGGCGGTAACCGTTACTGTAAACGTGGTGGTGCCCACCTGCGAATACTTGTAAGTGGTTATCCCTGATGGTACCGTAAGAATAGTGCCATCGCCAAATTCATAATCATACGAAACAGCATTACTGGCTGCGGCGGTAAAAGAAACATTGCCACTTCCGTCGGTACTGACGTTAGCTGTTACGGTAAGGTTTGCCGGACCTGTGTCGCCGGTGCCGTTATTGCTGCTTTTTTTACAACTGCTGCCAAGCAGAAAAAATAATAATGCTGTTAACAGTACAGCTGTTTTGCTGTGCTTCATTGGTTGCTATTTATTTTTTAGTATTTGATACCATGCATTTCCATCTGCACCAATATTGCGCAAACTTATGCTGGTATTTGAAATGGCCAGTATTTCATAAGTAGTGCCACCGGTACCGAAATTAATGATGCCATTGCCGGGTACTGTAAATTGAATCCTTGTTGAATTTGCAGAAGTGGATGCACTGGTAGCATCCATAAAAGCCAGCTTTTTATTACCGCCGGTATTGATAGGATAACAGGCATCGCCACCACTGAAACCATAAAAGGCAGAAGCTGCACCAATAGAAAAGTTATCACCTTTATTATCTACACTCATGAAAACATTGTTATTAGCATCTTTTGAAAAAGTGATTTCGTCATCATAAGCACAGGCCTCTCTTGAATTAGGTGTGGCTGCATACCAAATAGGCGCAAACTGATCATTGGGTCCTACACCAAAATGGCCCACCACATCTTTATTGGTAACCCATACTTTGGAAGAACCACCGAAAAGCCACAAATACTTTTACTTTTTTAGAAATACTGGATATTACACCTCCAGTACCAACAGCATTTACTGTAATTGTATACTCGTATGTGCCGGGGTTAGTGTATTTATAATTGATAGTTCCTGTTGGTACCACCTGTGTTTTGCCATCACCAAAATCTATATTATAGGTTAGGGCATTGGTTGCAGCAGCAGTAATGGTAACAACTCCGGTACCATTTCCATTGGGGTTAGAAGCGTCCACACCTGCAATAGCCGTAGTTAATGTTAAACCTGCAGGCGCTTTAAGATCGCCGAATTTATACTCGGTTTTTTTACAGGCTATGAATAAAATGCCTGCTGAAAAAATAAGCGTAAGTATTGTTTTTATTTTAAAGGTCATAACGTAGTTTTTAAATTGTTTAGAGAGTGATGTCATCAAACAGGAAAGTAAAATTGGCCGAGCCGTCACCCATAGTGCCGTTATCAAATATCAATACTACTTTCTGGTAAGTATTGGCAGTGTTAATAGTGCTGAAATCAAACGTAAGCTGCTCCCATGTATTGGCAGTGGTGGTAGCCACTTCTTTTTCAAAGCTGATACCTCCATTAGTAAGGTTCTCCACTTTCAGTAACACTTT
>JBGAHV010000015.1:0-70741 GCA_044225995.1 Ferruginibacter sp.
ATTTTATTTTTACCCGCTGCGCAAATATATGCCCGGTAATGACTGATAACATGAAATTGGTGGACAGTGCTTTTAAAAATAATGCAGCTGTCCAACTATTATCGTTCACTGTAACTCCGTGGATTGACAGTGTACCTGTTTTGAAGAAATTTGCTGCAGGCCATAATATTGAAAGCAACAACTGGCATTTTCTTACCGGTGATAAAGGTGAGATTTACAAGCTGGCCCGTCAATCTTATTTTGCAGAAGAAGATTTAGGTTTTACAAAAGACAGTACGGAATTTTTACACACCGAACATATTTTACTGGTAGATAAAACACAACGAATAAGAGGCATTTACAACGGTACCTTGCAACTGGAGATACAACAGCTGGTTGAAGACATTAAAATCCTGCAGCAGGAAGATTGATTATTTTTTATGCCGCTGGCGCAATACTTCAAGTACATCTTCCAGTTTAAAATCCTTTGCCTGCAATAATATTAAATAGTGAAACAACAGGTCTGCCGCTTCACCTAAAAACAATTCTTTATTATCATCTTTAGCTTCAATCACCAGTTCCACTGCTTCCTCTCCCACTTTTTGAGCCACCTTATTAATGCCCTTTGTAAACAAAGAGGTAGTGTATGATTTATCAGAAGGATTATTCTTTCTGTCTGCAATTATACTTTCCAACGCCTGCAAAAAATCGTTGCTTCTGTTTGTTTCATTCCAGCAGGTATCTGCACCGGTATGACAAACAGGTCCAACAGGATTTACTTTAATCAAAAGTGTGTCGTTGTCACAATCCAATTTTATTTCTTTCAGTGCTAAAAAATTACCACTTTCTTCCCCTTTTGTCCAAAGCCGTTGTTTGCTGCGGCTGTAAAAAGTAACTTTTTGCAGTTCCTGTGTTTTTTGCAAGGCAGCATCATTCATAAAGCCCAGCATCAGTACAACATTGGTTTCTGCGTCCTGGATTATGGCAGGCACTAAACCATCTGCATATTTTGAAAAATCAATCATTATCTTTCCCTGAACTGATGTTGTCAGTGTCTTGCTCATTGTTTTCAGTTTTTTCTTTTAGTAAACGCATCAATTTTTCTTGCCTGTCCACTAACCGGTTGTGTCTCTCTGCACGCCTGTTATCATGGTCATTCTTTAAGTATAAAAAAATAACTATGGCAACAATAGCTGGTGATATTTCAAGCAGGCGTTCCATTATACCCTCATAGAAATTTGCTCATTACTTAAATAATTTTTCAACTCCGGTATTCCAATCTCTTTATAATGAAAAATACTTGCCGCCAGAGCTGCATCGGCATTTGCTTGCTCAAACACCTCTTTAAAATGTTCCATAGTGCCGGCGCCACCACTGGCAATTACTGGTATGGGCAAACTGTTACTCAGCGTTGCAGTAATATCCAAAGCAAAGCCATTTTTGGTGCCATCATTATTCATACTGGTTAATAAAATTTCACCTGCACCCAGTTCAACCGCCTGCTTTGCCCAGTCAATTGTTTTTGTTTCTGTTTTGGTGCGGCCACCATTTAAATAAACATACCATTCTCCATCCGCTTCTTTTTTAGTATCAATCGCCAGCACCACACACTGGCTGCCAAATGAGTCACTCAATTGTTTTATTAACTGCGGGTTTTTATATGCTGATGTATTGACGGAAATTTTATCTGCACCATTCTGCAACAGTACACTCACATCTTCCACACTGCTGATACCGCCACCCACTGTAAACGGGATGTTGATATTTGCGGCAATGCGCTTTACCAGCTCCACCAGTGTTTTTCTTTTCTCCACTGTAGCGGTAATATCTAAAAACACCAGTTCGTCTGCTCCCTGTTCACTGTACAACATGGCCAGTTCTACTGGGTCACCAGCATCACGAATACTTTCAAAGTTGATGCCCTTAACGGTGCGTCCGTCTTTAATATCCAAACATGGTATTATTCTCTTAGTAAGCAATAGAATGAGTTATAAGTTATAAGTTATAAGTTGCTCAAGCGTTACATTCCCTTCGTAAATAGCCTTACCAATTATAGCACCTGCACAGCCAATTTCTTTTAATTGTCTTACATCTTCAATATTGCTTACTCCGCCGCTTGCCACTAATTGTATTTCCGGGTGTTCTGCTATAATGCGTTTATACAAATCAACCGAAGGTCCCTGCAGTGCTCCGTCTTTTGAAATGTCAGTGCAAAAAATATTTACTGCACCAAGGCTTATCATTTTACCAATAAACTCAAAAATATTTACGCCGGTATCTTCCAGCCAGCCGCTGATTTTTATTCTCTCATCCAGCACATCTGCGCCAATGAAAAATTTTTCAGCGCCAAACTCCATCAGCCATTCTTCCAGTAACTGCGGCTGTTTTACGGCCAGGCTGCCGATGGTTACCATTGCAGCACCGGCATTAAAAATACTTTCAACATCATTTATCTTCTTTACGCCACCCCCAAAATCAATTTTTAATTGTGTGGCTTTCGCAATTTTTTCCAACACTGGCAGGTTAATTATTTTTCCGGCTTTGGCGCCATCCAAATCCACCAGGTGCAATCTTTCAATACCTGCATCTTCAAACTGCTTCGCCATTTCAACAGGATTATCGTTGTACACTTTTTGTTGTGCATAATCACCTTTAGTCAGGCGAACGCACTTTCCGTCTATTAAATCTATGGCTGGTATAATTATCATAGCTCAATAAAGTTTTTTAAAATTTGTGCGCCAACTCCACCTGATTTTTCAGGATGAAACTGCACCGCATAAAAATTATTTTTTTGTAACGCAGCACTGTAAGGCAGTACATAGTTACAAGTGGCCACAGTTTCTTCATTCAACTCTGCATAATAGCTGTGTACATTATAAATATACTCTTCGTTCTTCAATTCTTTAAACAACGGTGATTTAAAATCGTAAATCATATTCCAGCCAATTTGCGGCACTTTAAGCTCCTTGCTTCTGAACAATTTTATATCGGCATCAAAAATAGCCATGCAATTGGCATTTCCTTCTTCAGAATGTTTACACATCAGCTGCATGCCTACACAAATACCCAGTACCGGCTGTTTTAGTGAAGGAATTAATTTATCCAATCCTTTTTCTTTTACATTTTGCATAGCTGAACCTGCATGCCCCACACCAGGAAAAATAACTTTATCAGCCCGACTTATTACATCTTCCTCATCCGTTACAACAGAAGTTACTCCCAGCCTGTTTAAAGCATACTGCACACTTTGCACATTACCGGCATTGTATTTAATAATGGCAATCATGCCCCTGTCCCCTAAACTTAGATTGTTACTTACCAATTTATTTGTTGTTCCTTTTATATTCATTCCTTTAAACGAAAAGCCGTTTGACACCTTACGCACTTCGCAAGTTCCTCCTTTAGGGAGCAGAGGGGACTCTTATAGCACACCCTTTGTACTCGGCAGCGCATTATTACTAATATCTCTCTTTACCGCCTGTTTAATACACTTTGCAAAAGCTTTAAAAATGCTTTCTATTTTATGATGTTCATTATCTCCTTCCACTTTAATGTTCAAGTTGCATTTAGCGGCATCACTAAAAGATTTAAAAAAATGGAAAAACATTTCAGTTGGCATCTCTCCTATTTTTTCTCTTTTAAATTCCGCATCCCACACAATCCAGTTGCGGCCACCAAAGTCTAAAGCAACCTGCGCTAAACATTCATCCATGGGTAAAGTAAAGGCATACCGTTCAATCCCACGTTTATCACCCAATGCTTTTAAAATAGCCTCTCCCAAAGCAATACCTGTATCTTCAATGGTGTGGTGTTCATCAATATGCAAATCGCCTTTGCACACTACGTTCAAATCAATATTGCCATGCCTTGCAATCTGTTCCAGCATATGATCAAAAAAGCCAAGGCCTGTGTTAATAGCAGCTTTACCTGTACCATCTAAATTAACAGTTACAGCAATCTGTGTTTCATTCGTATTGCGTTCATGTGTTACAATTCGTGGCGGCAATTTTAAATACGTGTAAATGTCTTTCCAGTGTGGCGAAGCGACTACAATCGTATCTTCTTTTAAGGCAGCAATGGTGTCTTTTATTTCTGCGGCACCTAAGCCTTCATCCACATTTAGCCAAAAGCCTTTACAGCCTAAATTTTTAGCCAGCTGCATATCTGTAATGCGATCGCCGATTACAAAGGAGTTAGCAATATCGTAGGCCGGGTTGTTTAAATATTTTGTAAGCATCCCTGTACCGGGCTTACGGGTGGGTTTATGTTCATCCGGAAAACTTCTGTCAATGCATACTTCACTAAAATGTATATTCTCATTCACTAAACTCGTCATTACTAAATTATGTACCGGCCAAAAAGTATCTTCTGGAAAACTGGCCGTACCCAACCCGTCCTGGTTAGTTACCATCACCAATTCATAATCCAGTTCCTCAGCAATCTTGCGCATGTATAAAAACATATCAGGATAAAACTCCAGTTTGCTAAAAGAATCCAATTGATATGTTGGCGGAGCTTCTTTAATTAATGTACCGTCTCTGTCAATAAATAAAATACGCTTCATTATTTATAACTGTTGAGTGTTTGAATTAATAATTTATTTTCAGCTTCTGTACCAATTGTTATACGCACACAATTCTCACACATTACTTCTTTAGTACGGTTACGGATAACAATTCCACTTTGCGCCAGGAAATTATAAACCGCATCTGCATCGGTTACTTTCACCAAAATAAAATTAGCATCCGATGGATAAATATGCTTTACAAATGGCAGCCGGCTTAAACCTGTAATGATATTTTCTTTTTCATGCACCACCGTTTTAATCCAGTCATTTACCTGTTGTGTATTTTGCAAGCCTTCCACCGCCAGTTGCTGCGAGGCTTCATTAATATTATAGGGCGGCTTTACTTTGTTAAACAAATCAATAATATCCATACTTGCAAAAGCAATACCCATACGCAATGCCGCCAATCCCCATGCTTTGCTCAATGTTTGCATCACAATTAAATTAGGATACTCCGTCAGCTCCTGTATAAATGTTTTTTGTCTTGAATAGTTTATGTATGCTTCATCAATAATCACAATACCCTTAAAATTATTCAGCACCGTTTCTACATCACTACGGTTCATGTTGTTTCCGGTAGGGTTATTTGGGGAACAAATAAACAACAGTTTTGTATTAGTATCAATTGCATTTAATATTCCATCAACATCTAATTGAAACTCTTTTGTAAGCGGCACTTTCTTCACCGGCACATCATTAATATCAGCGCTTACCTGGTACATACCATAAGTTGGCGGGCACACAATTACATTATCTTTTTTTGGGTTGCAAAAAATCCGGTAGGCCAAATCAATTACTTCATCACTACCGTTGCCGATAAAAATATTTTCAGCAGGTACACCTTTAATTCTTGCCAATTGAAATTTTACCTGCCATTGCAATGGATCGGGGTAACGGTTAAAATTTTCTTCCAGCGGCGAGCCAAATGCATTTTCATTCGCATCTAAAAATACCGATGCTTTACCTGTAAATTCATGCCTTGCGGATGAATATGGTTTTAGCGATTTGATATTTTCTCTTACTAAATTATTTAAATTGAATTCCATTTTTGTTACGAGCTTTTATTCCCTGATTTAACATCGTTGCGTCGCATTACTTTCGGCAGCAACAATTCTATTTAACTTTTATCAAAGCGACTTTAGCCGAAGCGCTACTGCATTCCTGTGTGCTTCCAAACCTTCCGCTGCCGCCATTGCTTCTACTGCTCTACCAATATTTTTCAGGCCATCCTTACTCAATTGCTGAAAAGTAATTTTCTTTACAAAACTATCTAACGAAACCCCGCTGTATGCTTTTGCATAACCATTTGTTGGTAAAGTATGATTAGTGCCGCTGGCATAATCCCCCGCACTTTCCGGCGAATAATGGCCTAAGAAAACACTGCCGGCGTTGCTCACTTTTTCTGCAAGTGCAGCAGCATTGTCAGAAGCAATAATTAAATGTTCTGCTGCATATTCATTCAGCAAATCAAAAGCAGCATCTGCATTCTCTATTACAATAAAACGGCTGTACTCCAGTGCTTTTGCTGCAATATCTTTTCTTGGCAATAGTTGCAGTTGCTTTTCTATTTCGGTTTGTACAGCAGTAATAATTGCATTGCTTGATGCTACCAGTACCACCTGGCTGTCTGCACCATGTTCCGCCTGGCTTAATAAATCAGCAGCAATAAAGGCTGCATTTGCTGTTTCGTCTGCATAGACCGCTACTTCACTGGGGCCGGCAGGCATGTCAATAGCTACTCCTTCTTTATTTATTAACTGTTTGGCACAGGTTACATATTGGTTACCCGGGCCAAAAATTTTGTAAACTTTACTAACTGTTTCCGTGCCGTACGCCATTGCTGCAATTGCCTGCACTCCGCCAATTTTATAAACTGTTTTTAATCCAATCAATTGGGCGGTATACAATACAACAGGGTTTACTTTCGCATTTGCACCCGTTGGTGTACACACAACAATTTCTCTGCAACCGGCTAATACCGCAGGCACTCCCAGCATAAGTAATGTAGAAAACAATGGCGCTGTTCCACCCGGAATATACAAACCCACTTTATCAATTGCCACAGATTTACGCCAGCAGATAACCCCAGGCATTGTTTCTATTTCAAGCACAGCCTCTTTTTGTGCAGTATGAAACTTCTGAATGTTTTCTTTTGCCAGCGCAATTGCATTTTTCAACTCATCGCTTACCAAACTAACTGCTTCAGCAAATTCTGCTTCACTAACTTTTAATGCAGTAAGGTTTACTTTATCAAATTGCTGGGCATATTTTTTTACAGCAGCATCACCGTTTTGTTTTACATCGTTTAAAATATTACTTACAGTATCTTCCAGCTGCTTCGTTTCAAAAGCAGGCCTCTTTAAAATATCATCCCATTCTTTCTTCCGCGGATTTATAAATAAATTGTTCATTGTTAGTTGCAAATTGTTCAATTTTAAACAATCATTTTTTCAATTGGCAATACCAGAATCCCTTCAGCCTCGTATTGTTTTAGTTTTTCAATTACTTCCCAAAAATCATTTTCATTTACCACGCTTTGTACACTGCTCCAGCCTTCCGTTGCCAGTGGTGTAACTGTGGGGCTTTTCATTCCAGGCAAAATGGATTCTATGTTCTTCAGTTGCCTGTTTGGGGCGTTTAAAATGATATACTTGTTGTTTTTAGCTGTTTTAACTGCATTAATTCGCAACAGCAGTTTTTCAAGCAATGCCTTATTTTCTGCTGATAAATTTTTGTTGGCAGTTAATACGGCTTCACTTTTCAAAATCACTTCTGCCTCTTTAAGGTTATTGGTAAAGAGTGTGCTGCCACTGCTTACTAAATCGCAGATAGCATCAGCTAAACCAATGCCGGGTGCTATTTCCACGCTGCCGCTTATCTCATGTATTTCAGCATCTACTTTTTGCTTCTTTAAATATTTTTTTAAGATAGCCGGGTAACTTGTGGCAATTTTTAAACCGCTTAAATCTGTACTGGCTTTATATTTAAAACTTTTAGGTACGGCAATACTTAACCGGCACTTGCCAAATCCTAAGCGGTAAACCAGGTTAATGTCTTTGTTCTTTTCAAGCAATACATTTTCTCCTACTATTCCAATATCCGCCACGCTGTCAAATACATACTGTGGAATATCATCATCCCTTAAAAAGAAAACTTCCAAAGGAAAATTTTCAGCTACGGTTTTAAGCTGTTTGTTACCATTATTCAATTGAATGCCGCATTCTTTAAGCAGTTTCATGGAATCTTCGTACAGTCTTCCCGATTTTTGAATTGCAATTTTTAACATAGATGACACTAATTATACTTTATACTCATTACACCAATTATCAGGGCAATGGCTTTTAAAATTAAAAAAATAAAAAAGGCTCACCTTGTGGTAAGCCTTTTGAAATTATGTTGAACACATACAAATCAGCATAGCTTACCGGTTCGGTAATGTATGATGATGGTGTATGTGAGTGAATTGTTTCATTTCTGCTGCAAAGAAAAGGCTGAATTTTTGTTTTGCCAAATAAAATTCAATTTTTTATCCCAAACGAGTGAGAAAGTTTAACAAAGCTGTGTAACAATTCAATAATTTAAAACTGGGCAGTTTCAATACCCAAACCTGCTTTTTCAGTAACAGCAATTTTTCCATAATTGTAAGTGATGCCTGTCGCCACGTCTTCTGTAAGTAATAATGGCCCATCCATATCCAGTTTATCTAACAACGGTGCTAATTGTGCAATAGCAGCAGAGCCAATAGTACTCTCATTCATACAGCCAATCATTACCTGCATATTTAATTGCCTTGCTTTTGTTATCATGCGCCTTGCAGGTGTTATGCCGCTGCATTTTGTAAGTTTTATGTTTATGCCATGAAAATGATTATGGCATTTTTCAACATCCTGTTCAAATACGCAGGCTTCATCAGCATACAATGGCAATGAAGATTTTTCATACAATACTTTCATCCCTTCCCAATTATCTTTTGCCAATGGCTGCTCCACCAGCTCCACGCCTAATTCTTTTAACAGGGGAATTTTTTGCACCGCCTGTTCTAATGTCCACCCGGCATTTGCATCCACTCGAAGAATTGCATCGGTTTCTTTTCGTAATGCTGCCACCATTTCAATATCATTCTCCACGCCCACTTTTATTTTATAAACCGGCCAGGGTTTTTCTTTCATCTTAGCCAGCATTTTTTCTATGGTGTCAATACCAATAGTGTAATCCGTAAATGGTGCGGCAGTCATTTCTAAATTCCATAACTGATGCAATGGTTTTCGTTTCAGTTTACCATATAAATCCCATGCAGCAATATCAAGTGCACAAACTAAAAATGGATTATTGGGAAACAAATGATGCAGGTAATGCCAGTAACGTTCCGGATCGCTGAAAGCAAATTTTTCAACAAATACCTTCTTTCGCTCTAAATCCGCTGCCATTTGTTCAACAGGAATATTGTAGTAGGCTATTGCAGGTGCCTCACCATATCCTTTAAGTCCCATAAACTCTAACTCAACCAAAAATGTTGGCTGGTGTGTTTTCGTACCCTTAGAAATGGTGAACGGATATTTAAAAGGAAGGTTAAGTATTTTATATTTTACTTTCATTTATACAATAATATTTACCCCAGTTATTTAATAACTGCAAATATAAAACCCTAAATGAAGTGAAAATTGAATTAAGCTTTGGTGTAAGCCATCGCATCTGTGTAAACAGTATTTGTAACACGTTTACGGTAATTTTTAAAAAGGCTTTGCCAACGCAGTCGCAACACACCTAAAATGCCTTCTTTAACAATACCTTTGTTCATTTTGCTGGCACCCAGTTCACGGTCAATAAAAGTAATGGGCACTTCTGCTATGGTAAAGCCAAGCTTCCAGGCGGCAAATTTCATTTCTATCTGGAAAGCATAGCCCACAAAATTGATAGCGTCAAAATTGATTGTTTCAAGAACTTCCTTTTTATAACAAACAAAACCTGCAGTGGTGTCTTTTACCGGCATCCAGGTAATTATTCTTGTATAAACAGAAGCGCCTTTAGAAAGTAATATGCGGTTAGCTGGCCAGTTTTGCACGGCACCGCCTTTTACGTAGCGTGAGCCAACGGCTACATCTGCCCCTTCCTTACATGCCAGGAAAAGCCGCTCTAAATCTCTTGGGTTGTGAGAAAAGTCAGCATCCATTTCAAAAATAAACCTGTAACCTCTTTCAATTGCCCATTTAAACCCATGGATGTAAGCTGTACCTAAACCGAGTTTACCGCGTCGTTCTTCTAAAAATAATTGACCGGGATATTGAGGAAATAATGACTTTACAATATCGGCAGTACCGTCAGGGGAACCATCATCAATAATAAGTATATGGTACCCCTGCTCCAATCCCATTACTGCAGCAATAATGTTTTGGATATTTTCCTTTTCGTTGTATGTGGGTATGATGACGAGTTTCTCCAATTTCTGCTATTGAACATGCCAAATTTAAAGAAAAAAAATCAGCCTGCCGCTTCAAATTTTACTTAAACACACGTTAATTGTTTTTTAAAAGCGTCCGGTTAAATATTTCGGTAAGCTTTTGCTTGGTATGAAGCGGAAAGTCCCCCTTCATCATCCAGTCGTAATACTGAGGCTCTGCCTTTAATACATCAGCCACGGAACGACCTTTATATTTTCCAAAGTTGAATATTTCCACCCCTTTATCGTCAAAGCTGAACCTGCGGGCATAATCAACAATTTTATCTTCGCCAATAACTCCCAGTACAGATTCAACAGAGTTTCCCAATTGGGGGTAGCGTTGCAATTGTGAAATAAAAACATCAATTGTAGCACTAACATCTGCTTCGGCGCTATGTGCATCTACCAGTTCTTTTCCACAGAAAAATTTATAGGCTGCACTTAAAGTTCTTGGTTCCATAGTATAAAAAATATGCTGCACATCCACCATTTTCCGTTTACTCAGATCTACATCGATACCCACCCGTAAAAACTCTTCCATTAAAATGGGAATGTCAAACCTGTTACTGTTATACCCGCCCAAATCGCAGTTATCAATAAACATTTTAATTTCATTGGCCACCTGTTTAAAGGTAGGTGCATCCTTCACCATTTCATCGGTGATACCGTGTATATCACTGGATGATTTTGGTATTGGTATCAGGGGATTGATGAGCTTACGTTTTACCTGTTTGGTTCCATCGGGCAATAACTTAATTATTGCTATTTCAACAATACGATCGGTAGAAAGGCTTACTCCGGTGGTTTCCAAGTCAATAAAGGCAATAGGATGTTTTAATTCTAACATTTTGGGGTATGGTTTATTATGGCTTATTATTAAAGGGCGTAAAATTAGCTTAGTTTTTTGATATGAGGGGGTTGTTTGCGTAATATTTAGCCAATTTTACCGTTTAGTGCTTGTGATTTATCTTTGCACAACAAAGATTTAATAATACTCTTTTAACCAGAAATTTAAAAGCAATGAAAAAATTATTTTTTGCAGCAATACTTGTTGTTTTTGTAGCTGCATTTTTCAGCAGCTGTACTGGTAGCCGTAAAGTGGGCTGTCCGGGTACAGAAGGAATTATTCATTAATGTTACATTGTAAATGAATTGGATAAACCTTACAGAAGAAGCGCAACTAAGCACAATCAAAGAGCTATCAAAGTTAAAGCCACAGATAATTTTTAAGCACAGCACCCGCTGTAACATCAGCAGTATTGTAAAAAACAGGCTTGAACGTGGCAATTCTACCCCGGAAGCTGATTTTTATTATCTTGATTTGATTCAGCACCGGCAACTTTCTGATAAAATTGCTGAAGGTTTTAGCGTATACCATGAGTCGCCGCAAATACTCATTATAAAAAATGGTGATTGCGTGTATGATGAAAGCCACAACGGTATCAATATAGAGGACATTATTGAACAGGTTTTTTCTACCTGAGATCAATCTGGAATTAAACCCACAGGCAAAATAATTTCCCACCTGTTTTTCACCCCGGGGTTCAACAAATCTGCATCCATCAGCCGGCTATAACGCACCCCAATTGTAACCGGCAAAGAATTCCACACTTTTGTATCAAAGTAAATTTCAGTACCGGCACTACGGTTAATAATTTCGGTAAGCACCCCATTAACCCTTGCCTTTGCATTGTTATAATCATAAAACAGGTTGGCCCTTATGCGCTGGAAATACAACAGCCCGGAAATACCACCATCAGGATACAACAATGGCAAATGATAATTGGCACCAAGTTTATACATTCTTCTTGTGCTCAAAGCTTCGTAGCCTCTTGCATAAGAAAATGATTTGCTGAATAAATCGGGCAATGTATCTCTTTTTTGATACGCAGCAGATAATACCAGGCTGTGATTAATACCAATGCCTGGAAAATATAATGCTGCGCTACCGGTTACTTTATGACTACTACTGTAAGTAAATGCATCCCTGTAATTAACAGATACTGCTTGTGCCCAGCGTGGGTTAATATGCTGCAATGCTTTACGGCTTACATTGCTGAAGGAAAAAAATGCGTTCATGTAATCAATAGCCCTGTTATTAAAAACATTTTTACCAACTCCACGATAATAGTATTGCTCCAGGTTATAACCTGCACCGAAATTTAAAAACTTATTAGTTCGGCCGCCGGCAAAATTCAACGGTACAGAAAATCCTGCTTTAAATGTTGCAGTGTTATATCGAAATGACTTACCAGCTGCTGTATCCACTGTACGGTTAAAACTTTCTTCAGCACTTAGGTTAAATAAAGGAAACCAACCACCATACACGGCACTATATCCTATTGTGTGGCTCATATCCGTACGGTTGTAGGTGTAAGTGATGGCATTGCTGAAATTACTCATCGCATTATCGCTAAAAAAAGTGTATCCATATTCGGGGTCATCAACTACCGGGCGCCAGCTATGGAAATTAAACAGGTGCATGCCTTTGTGATAGGGAGTGGCCGGGAAGGAATGTGACTGAATTTCCTCGAGTATTCTTGAACCAGCATACTTTAGCGCTTTTTCTGAAAACGGGCCATCAACAGGAATTAAATTCATGGCAATTTGTCTTTCCCATTGAAGTGATACCAATCCGGTTTTTACAAGCCGCAGGCCTGATGCGGTGTAAGCACTGTATACAATTTCATTATTACTATTTATTGAAGGTGCATAAACACTGTTAGTGTTATTGGTAAGCTGATAAACTTTTCCTGTGGACAAAACACAGGCAAATATTTTATCTGCATCGTTATCCATTCTGCTGAAATATACTGTATCGCCTTTTATAAACGGAAAGCCCATAACATTAAAAGAGAATATGGTTAATAAATCAATGCTTCCTGTTTCATTATTTATTTTAACAAGGCTCATATTCCCTTCGGGGTTCCTGGCTGTTGCGATTGACTCCTTATCATTTAAGAATTTGGGATAAGTAAAAAAATAATTACGGGGATTGGGGATGGTTTGCAATTCGGTGCCGTTTGCTGCATTAAGTAGTACCAGGTTGTTGGTGCCGTTAGCGCCGGTTTTAACAACAAGAATTTTAGTGCCTTCTTTGTTGATATCAGGAGAAAAGTACTTTGACCTGCTGGTAAGTTGTACCTGCTTTTTTATATGAATATCCACTACATTGATAACACTGTAATCCCTGTTACCCCATCGTGGATCGCTTTGATAAGATGCATAAACAATGCTGTTATCATTACAGGAGAAATATTCATCAAGGCTTTGCTTTTTTACCACAATTTTTTCCTCCCTTCCATTGGTTATTTTATAAAAGGCTGGCACCTCTTTATAAGATTTTTTAGATACGAGAATATTACCATCGCTTAAAAAATGAGGAAAGCTGTAATCAACAACATTTTTTGCCTGCACAGGAGTAATGTAAGTAACCGATGTTTCTGTATTGGGCAAGGTTTGCTGCTTAAAATAGTTTACTGCATCCTGCCGGAATTGTTTAAATGGAATGCCGGAGTGTTTTTCAATCGCTTTATTAAAGAGGCTTTTTAAACGAACTGCATCTTCTGTTACTTTTTTCCAAAACTCAGGCCCATACTTTTCGTAACCGTAGGCCACCAGCAAATAACCTATTTCGTAATGATCCGGCATCCTGTCTTTTAGTGAGCCGCTGCGGTACTTCATCCATGGGTAATTTTTATTGGCTGCCCACAGCGCTTTAAAAGTATTATAAAACGAAGGCATTCTTCCCCTGCCCTGTGCACTTACCAGCGTTTCCTGGAAAACAGCGTCACCTTCAAAAAAGTAATCGGGCAAAAACAGCCCGTTAGCAAACAACTGCCCCTCCTGCCCTAATAAAGAAGAAAACACTTTGGTAAACCCTTTATTAAAATTGCTGAATTGCTGAATATGCCTGTTTTCATGAATAATCAAATTATCATCCCAGCGTAAGCTTCCGGTGCTAAAATTATCCTGAGGTGGTGTCATAGAAAGCTCACTCATTTTTGGTGCCATGCGCACATATGCATTGGGGATGGTGGTTTGGTTTTGCAGAATGACATTCCATCTTTTTTGCGGGCCACCAATGGAATAGGCTGTAGCAGTATCCAGCAGCAGCATTACCGACGCAATACGGTTTGCCTGGCTGTCTAACCCTTTAGGGAAAATAATTCTTGCTTTGGGTGTATTTATCTGCCACCACTCTACAGATGGTGCATTACCTCCAAAATTTTGAGCATTGCTGCAAAATGGCCATAAAAAAAGTAATGCCGCCAGCCGGATATATTTTACTTTTATCATGCTTTAAAGTTAAATAAATTTTACAGGCGTACTAAATATATTGCACTATGCTTGAAGTGAATTTTGAACCATTTAATGAACTGACAACTGCCCGGTTGCTGCTGCGCAAAATAGTGCCGGAAGATGCACCGGCAATATATGAATTGCGTACGAATGAAAAGGTGATGCAGTTTATAGACAAGGAGCCGATGAAGAGTTTAGAGGAATCAAAAGTGCTGGTAGAAAGAATTATTAAGGACCTGGAGGATAACAATGGCATTACCTGGTGTATTTGCCTCCCTGGTAATAAAGAACAGCTGATTGGCACTATTGGTTTTTGGCGTTTAGAAAAACATAATTACCGTGCTGAAATTGGTTATATGCTTCACCCGCAATACTGGAATAAAGGTTTTATGCAGGAAGCTGTAAACGCTGCAGTTGAATATGGCTTTAAACAAATGAAACTGCACAGCATTATGGCCAATATTAACCCCGGCAATATTGCTTCTGCTGCTTTATTGGAAAAAACAAATTTTGTAAGAGAGGCTTATTTTAAGGAAGATTATTATTTCCGTGGCAGGTTTTTAGACTCTGCTATTTACTCACTGCTGAATAAATAATAAGCACCACTCCGTGCGGAGCAGTGCTTATTGCTGTTCTTTGTGCTGTGTTTATCTGTATTACATTTTCGGCATCAGCACATGGTCTATTACATGTATTACACCATTACTTTGGTTAACATCTTTAATAGTTACTTTTGCCACTCCGCCTTTTTCGTCTTTAATCAGCAAATTCTTTCCTTTCATCATTAACCATAATTTACCGCCTGCCACTGTTTTTACTTCTGCAGTACCGTTACCTTCTTTAATCAGCTTGGCAATTGCATCAGCATTCCATTTACCAGCCACTACATGGTAAGTGAGTATACCAGTTAACATTTGTTTGTTCTCCGGTTTTAGCAAATTATCAACTGTGCCTGCGGGTAACATATCAAACGCTTTGTTCACGGGGGCAAATACGGTAAACGGGCCTGCACCTTGCAGTGTTTCCACCAAACCAGCAGCTTTTACTGCAGCCACCAGGGTTGTGTGGTCTTTACTGTTAACGGCATTTTCAACAATATTTTTAGAAGGATACATGGCAGCACCACCCACCATTTTAGTTTGTTCCATCTGCGCAAACGATGCGTTTACAAATAATACTGCCACAGCAGCAATTAAAAGTTTTTTAACCTGTTTCATAATTGTTTGTTTTTACTTTTTTAAATAAGTTTTGTACAAACAATTACGGCAGATGAAAAAAAACGGATTGCCTTTTTTGAAAAAAATTATGCAATACTTCCAGAGCGGCTTTCACAGCTTACTTAAACAGACTAAAAAAAAAGGAGATTTAAATTTTAGTTACAGCGCCTACACTTACCACTTCTGTAGGGGTTGGGTTGCCGCCTTCTTTTTCCAGGGAGATGGCAAAAGCCTCGGCACGTCCAAAGCTTTTCATTTTTTGCATACGGAATTTTTTGCCCTTATCATTTGTAATAATGAGGCCGCCATCAACAGGCTTGCCATCAACAATAGCCCAAAACTGGTATTGTTTACCTGCAGGTATATCGGGCAGGTTACTGGCGTCCACCATAACATCACCGGTATTAGTCATCCAGTATATTTTAGCAGTAGCATCCGGCATTTGTGGTTGCCCGGTTAATGATACCGGCCTGCTGTATTTATTCTGCACTACATCTATATCCTGTTTCAGTTCTTCAGCACGTGAAGAAGCTACTGCCAGCTGTTGTTCTGTGTCAGCTAGTTTGGCTTCGGCTGTTTCAGACTTGTTATAAAAACTCACATTCAGTACCACACTGCCCATTAATAATACTACCGATGCAGCCAGCGCCCATTTCCTAATATCAAAAGCTGGTTCTTTAGTACGTCTTGTGTTTATATCAATAACAGCTCCGGGTGCAACTGCATCACAGGCATTAATTTTTTCAAATAGTTTTTCTTTTATGGCTGGTGCAGGTGCAACGGCATTGGATTGTGCATAGTTTTCCAGTGCAAGTTCAATGGCCTGCAGTTCGGCAGCCACTTCCGGGTACTGCAAACGCCATGCTTCCACCTGCTGCTTTTCCGCTTCAGATGCCATGCCTGCTGCATATAAATCCAGCACACCAGATGATATAATTTCCTGTACGTTCACTTATGTTACCAATTTTCTCAGTTCTAAAATAGCGGTACGCATCCTTGTTTTAACAGTGCCCAAAGGTACACCCGTTTCTTTTGAAATTTCCTCCTGGGTATAGCCCCCAAAATAAGCCATATCAATAATGGTACGCTGTTCCGGTTTAAGGGCTGCCAGGTTTTTAGATATACCGATTGCATCAAATTTTTCCTTTGATGTGCCATCGCTGTAATTACTTACGGAATTCTCGTCGGCAGAGATTTGCTGTTGTTTCCGGTAGCTTTTACTGCGCAGGATGTCAATGGCCAGGTTACGTGTAATATTCACCATCCACGTAAACAGGCGGCCTTTGGATGCATCATAACTCTGGAAATTATTCCAGATTTTGAGAAAAGCCTCCTGCAAAACATCTTCTGCCAGCACAGGATCGCTTATTAAACGGGTTATAATACCGTTTAAAGCACCGGCATAATTATCGTATAAATAAGAAAATGCCTGCTGGCTGCGGTTCTGCAGCTGTAATACCAGTTCTTCTTCTGTATATTTTTGTAATGAAGGCAATGGGCCTGTAATAATTTGGTTTCTAAAAGTAGTTTAATTTTTTAAAACAGGTTATCTTAACATAACTAAACCTTCCTGTTTTGAAAACAGTACCGGTATTACCTTCTATTAACATCAGCCAGGCCATAATGTTTTACGAAAACGTTTTGGGGTTTACCGGCATTAATGCAGGCACCCATGCTGTATTAAAAAAAGACGACACCGAACTGCATCTTAGTGAGTGCCATGATAAATCCATTTGCGAAGGCAGCAGTTGCTATATAAAGGTTACTGATGTTTTTTGCCTGTACAGCCGCCTTGCTTCGCAAGGGATAATATACCCGGCTAATAAACTTTTGGATTTACCCGGTGGAAAAAAAGGTTTTACTTTAAAAGACAATAGTGGCGTGTTGCTGCATTTTGTACAGGAAAAATTTTAGCCAAAATAATGAGTGTAATCTTCCGGAACATTGAAGAAAGAGATAATGCAGCTTTAGCAACTATCATCCGTACTTCTTTAAAAGAATTTGGAGCCAATAAACCCGGTACGGTTTATTTTGATCCGACAACGGACGATTTATACCAACTGTTTACAACTGCCGGTAGTGTTTATTTTATTGCAGAAGAAGAAAATACCTTGTTAGGTGGCTGCGGCATTTATCCCACTGAAAATTTACCTGCTGGTACCTGTGAACTGGTAAAACTGTACCTGCACACAGATGCAAGAGGGAAAGGTATTGGGAAATTATTGATGGAAAAAAGCCTGCAGGCGGCAAAAGAAATGGGTTATAAGAAAGTATACCTTGAATCGATGCCGGAGCTGAAGGTGGCAGTGCCTATGTATGAAAAAATGGGGTTTGAGTATTTGTCCGGGCCAATGGGCAACAGTGGGCATGGCGGTTGCAGTATTTGGATGATAAAGGAACTCTGATTTTTAGAATCAGCTGTACAAATAAAATATACCAGTTACCTATATTTTAGTATGCAATTCTATACATCCGGAGTAATCAACTCCACCTCGTAAACCGGGCTGAATAAATAGAGCTTGCCTGTTTTTACTTCTACACATTTATAGCGTTTCCGTACCTGTTCTCCTTTCCTGAAAATGCGGCCACCGTTTATTTTAAACAAGCTTCCCGGTGGCAGTTGCTCCACTAAATGCACGCCCTCTTTTTTATTATCATACTGGTGTAACACCCTCAATAGTTTTTCATCGCCACAACTGCTGGCGGCAGGGTTTTGCAGTGTACGCAGTAATGCTTTTTCAATGTCCACAGGAAAAACTTTTTTAAGCAGGAACTGCGCCAGTATTTTACTGAATTCATTTTTCCATTCGTTACCATGTGGCTGCACCCGGTTGCCAAAATTTTCATAAGTAAAAAGGTGAGCCAGCTCGTGCAGCAGCGTTATTAAAAAAGCATATTTATTAAGATTGCCATTTACACTAATGCGGTGCGTACTGCCACCATGCGCATGGCGGTAATCTCCTAGTACAGTTTGCCGCTGCCGGGTTATGGTAAGATGTACTTTATGTAAACGGAGGTAATGGAGCACCCCTTCAAAGCTTCCATCCGGTAAATAATCCTGCAGTTGTAAAAGCGGTGCTTCCTGTTTAGGCATTTTTTTGTTTGTTCAGCTTTAGCACAATGGCAACTTCTATCCCTAAATAAATAAAATAAAGAAATATAGAAATGTAAACGGCGGGCTTATTAATATTACGTTTTACAGCAAAAGCATACGCCGCAAAAGAGATGGCAATTACAAGGAGTTTAATTATGGTTGACCCCATCATAGCACGTACAAATGCATTAGGGTTACTGTTTTTTAAAGAGCGTTGCAATAACAGTATGCTGGTTAAGTTGCAAACAAAAAGAATAATATTGGCGATGATCAAGACATCTTTGTCAATACCATGTTTTTCAAAAAAAGCGGTACTGCTTATAAATAGAGCGCTTAAGAAAATAAAAAGAAAGAGCAGTGGTAAAACTGTTTTACGGCCGGTACCCATGGTTATTTTTTTGCTGATGTGTCTTTGAAAATTTTATATAGCATGGCTGTTATTACGAGCAAAGGTAATAACCATGTGGCTAATGGAAAGGATATATGCAGCCATTTATCAAACTTATACCCGCCAAATACTGCGGCAGCAATTACCACTAAAAACTGTGATGCAAGCCCTGCGTAAGCTGCTAAACTATTATTTTGTTTTTTATTCGTTAACTGCGGCATTCATTCTTTCCTTGGCAAGTTCCACCACGTTTGCACCCATTTGGCACTGCCCGTTAAAGGATACTGATGGCTCCACCTGCAACTTGGCCGCACTGATATCACCTTCAATTACCGCATTGCCATGCAAATGCAAAAGATCTGTTACTTTTATTTTACCAGTTACTTTACCTAAAATATCTGCCTGCTTCCCGTCAATATCGCCTTCAATTAATCCTTCTGCACCAACCAGCACCTTGGCTTTTGACAGCAGGTTACCTTTAAGAGTACCGTCAATACGTATGTCTCCATTACTTACCAGGTTACCAGTTATAACGGTTCCTGCACCAATAATGGTGGTGGAGCCGGCCTTGGCTTCATCAAAAGATGTTTTAGATTTTGAGTTAAACATATTTTCTTAGTTTTTGAGGTTTCGCATTTGTTACTCTTCACTTGTTTCTGTTTTGGGCAGTTCCAGCTTGGTGGTGTCTAATTTTGGAATATTGCCCTGCAGCACTTTTTGAACGTTGTTCAGGTATTGCTGCTTATAGTTCAAATCAGATTCAATTGAATCCACACGCATTTTAAGATCACGGTACTCTTTAATTTGTCTTAAGTTACCGTAGCCTGTACCTGGTAAATAGTATTTTAATGGGGTAAAAACAATCAGGGCAACCGTTAATCCAACCAACAGAACGAACAAAGTACTCATTGCAACATACACACTAAGCCTGTTCAGTTTAAATTTTACCACTTCTTCGTAAGTGTCTTCGTTCATAACCACCAGTCTGTAACGGTTACGCAGCCGTTTCAGTGTACTGTTGGTGTCAAATTTCGTCATGCTCCTGATTTAAAAGGGGCTTAAAGTTAAACAATGCCCTGCTAAATAGCAACGTTATGGTAAAAAAGCGTAGTTATACTTTATAAAGGCAGGAATTCACGATAATAATAAAATCATAAATTAACTGCACCATGGTGAGTTTTAAGGGCAGGTTTGGCAAAAAAAACCGATATTTAGCCCCGCTATCTAACCATCAGATTCATGCTGAAGAAAACATTATTTACAATATCTATATACTTCATCAGTTGCTTTACTTTAAGTAACCTTTTTGCCCAGCCTTCCTGGACCTTTGACCCCTTTGGTAAAGAGAAAAAACCTGAGAAATTTGAGAACCGTAAACTGGGTTCAGAAAAAACAGCCGACAAAAAGTTTACAAAATCAAGGCATGTTATTCAAAATACCGTAACCCATTACAATTATTACTTTAATGCCAATAACAAATTAAACGCTGTTATTGAAAGAGCCCGGTTTGCCACAAAAGATGATTACAGCAAACTGCTCCCTTTTTATCCTTTTCCTTTAACAGGTACCTCATCCCAAAAGCAGGAACTGGATTCTGTAATTTATAAATGCACCGCAGGTATTTTATTGCATGATTTAAGGAATGACTGGGTAGATAATTTGTACCTGCTTATTGGTAAGGCTTACTATTACCGGCAGGACTTTGATTCGGCAGCCATGACGTTGCAGTTTATCAATTACAATCTTTTTCCCCGCAAAAAAGGGGAAGATGATAACCGGGTGGTTGGCGGAAATGAAAGTGCCAGCGGCAGCAACATTTCTATAGCCAACAAGGAGAAAAGAAATTTACTTCAAAAAATAGCATCGCTGCCGCCCAGCCGCAACGATGCACTTATATGGTTTGCCCGTACTTTAATTGAACAAGACGAGATTGGTGAAAGCGGCGGCCTTATTAATACGCTGCAAAATGATGTTAACCTTCCAAAAAGGCTAAAAAACGATTTGGAAGAAGTAAATGCTTATTGGTTTTATAAGCAGGAAATTTATGACAGTGCAGCCAGCCACCTGGAAAAAGCATTGACGAATGCCGATGATAAACTGGATAAATCAAGAAGAGAATTTTTGCTGGCACAGCTTTATGAAATGACAGGTCAGCCGGACAAAGCATCTGACTATTATGTAAAAGCATCCAGGCATACAACCGACCCATTACTGGACATTTATGCCCAGCTAAATGATGCAAAACTGTTGCGAAGCGGAGATAATGCCAAACAGCTTAAAAGCAGTATTGCCAACCTGGTTAAAATGGCGCACAAAGATAAGTTTGAGGCTTACCGGGATATCGTTTACTACTCAGCGGGTCAGTTGGCTATGCAACAACCAGATACAGCTGCTGCTGTCATATACTTCAATAAGAGTATAGAAAAAAACGAAAACAATATTAAGTACCGCAATAAGGCTTACCTGGAACTTGCAGACATTGCATACAGGCGAAAAGCCTATAAACTGTCTGCAGCAATGTATGACAGCCTGCAGTTAGCCGGCGACAGCAGTTTAGCAAGCAGCCTTGCATTATTAGAGGCCCGGAAGAGCGCACTTGCAAAAGTTGTTGACCACATTACCATTATTGAAAGGGAAGACAGTTTACAGCGAATTGCAGCAATGACACCTGCCGAAAGAGAAGATTACGTGAAAAAACTGGCAAAAAAACTACGTAAGGACAATGGTATTAAAGACGATGGCAGCAATAATGCTGTTAATCCTTTTCTTAACAATGCACCTACTGATTTATTTGCATCCAGCAATAACACCAAAGGCGAGTGGTATTTTTATAACAGTAACCTCAAATCAAGAGGTTTTAATGAATTTAAAGGCAAATGGGGCAACAGGGTTAACGTAGATAACTGGAGACGAAAAGCTGCAATGGATTTAACCATACGTGCTAACAACGGCAACGCTCCCGCAGGCAAAGATAAAAATGCAGCAGCAGGCGGTACAACAACATCACAACAAACTGCAGATATAAGTTATGAGGGACTGATGCAGCAATTGCCGCTCACTGCAGCTATGCTGGACAGCAGCAACGCAGCAATAGCCACCAGCCTGCTTGCACTTGCAAAACTGTACCAGTCTGAACTGGAGGATTATGAAGAAGCTATAAAAACTTATGAAGATTACCTGAAGCGTTTTCCGGATAAAGCTAATGGCGATGTATACCTCGGCTTGTATTATTGTTATAATAAGATGGGTAATAACGAAAGAGCCGATTACTACAAAAATTTATTGAATACCAAATTTGCCAATACAAAAGCATGGCAAATGCTGAATGCTCCTGCTGCTTTAACTACTAAAAACCCGGAAGCGACTAAAAAATATGAAGACATTTATAATCTTTTTATAGAAGGAAAATTTACCCAAGCCGAAGAAGAAAAGAAAAAAGCAGATGCACAGTTTGGAGTAACCTACTGGACACCACAATTACTTTATATAGAGGCCTTATATAACGTTAAAGAAAAAAACGACAGCGTGGCAATTACAGGATTAAACACATTAATTCAAAACGATCCTAACTCCCCGCTGGCTGCAAAAGCAGCTACCATGATAGATGTGCTGAAGCGCCGTAAAGAAATTGAAGAATACTTAACCAACTTACAGGTAACAAGGGAAGAAGAAGATAAAGTAATTGTACCATCAGACAGTAATTACAAACCAGCTGCCAAAGCACCTGTTGCACAGGTAACCTCCCCTGCTGCACCCAAAATACAAAACGTAACGCCTCCCGTTGTAATTAAAGACACTGTTAAAACAAATGTAACCGTAAAAGGGCAATTTATTTTAAAACCTGATTCCCCGCATGTAGTATTAATGATACTGGATAAAGTGGATGGCATGTATGTAAATGAAGCCAGGAATGCACTCAACCGTTTTACAAATGAAAATTATTATGGCCAGGGATTAATAATTAATAAAGATATTCTGGATGCCGACCGCAGCCTGCTGATTGCCGGTTCATTTGCAAATGATAATGCAGCAATGGATTATTATAACAAAATTAAACGGGGTGCCCCAAGAGAGTTTTCCTGGTTGCCTGCCGCCAAATATTCATTCCTGATTATTACAAACGAAAACCTGCAGGTGCTTAAAACCAATAAAGACTTAGCCGGCTACAAAGCCTTGTTAAATACACTTTACCCGGGCAAGTTTTAACAACGGGGATTCAGCCGGTATTTTTTAAAATGTAATTTTGCGTTCACTATTCTATATCTAACTATAACCTTTATGAAGCGTTCTGTAAAAATTTTATGGCGGTTGTTTTTCGGTGGCTTTTTGTTTGTTGTGCTGGTTTTTTTGGCAGCAGACTTTGGCCTGTTTGGCAAAATGCCTTCTTTAACAGAACTGGAAAATCCCGAAGCAGACCTTGCCAGTGAAATTTATACCAGTGATGGCATTTTAATGGGTAAGTATTATGCAGAAAACCGCAGCGAAGTAAAATACAATGAAATATCTCCCAACGTAATTAATGCATTGGTAGCAACAGAAGATGAACGTTTTTACGAGCACTCCGGTATTGATGCACAGGCCGTGGGAAGAGCGGTCTTCACTTTAGGCACACAAGGCGGTGGCAGTACTATTACACAACAAGTGGCAAAAATGATGCTGGGCCAGGGGCAGGGCAATTTTATAAAGAGAGGTTTTCAAAAAATAAAAGAATGGATTGTGGCCGTAAAGTTGGAACGCAATTTCACCAAAGAAGAAATTATTACTTTATACCTTAACAGGGCGCCATGGGGTAATGTATATGGCATACGCAATGCATCACGCATGTATTTTCAAAAAGAACCTAAAGACCTGAAAATTGAAGAAGCTGCGGTTTTAATTGGTATGCTGAAAGGCTTTATTTACAACCCGATTTCACACCCAAAAGCTGCATTAGACAGAAGGAATACGGTTATAGGGCAAATGGTGGTTTGCCAGCAGCATTTTCTTAGTGATGCAGAAGCTGCTAAGCTAAAAGCGAAACCGCTTATCACCAATTTTAAAAAATTGGATGAGAATGTAGGTATAGCCCCTTACTTCAGGGATGCATTAAAAGACAAATTAAAAGAATGGTGTGCCACACATAAAAACCCCAAAACAGGCGAAAATTATGACATACTAAGGGACGGTTTAAAAATTTATACCACCATCGACTCCCGTATGCAGCAATACGCTGAAGAAGCTGTGGTGCAGCATATGCCTGTAATTCAGAAAAAACTGGACTATATTATGAAAAACAATGGTGACCGTATGTGGAAGGAGCATGAAAACACCATTGAAGCTGCGATGAAATTTACGGAGCGTTGGAAAAATATGAAGGAAGAAGACATAAAGGAGGAGGACATTAAAAAAACATTTTACATCCCCGTAAAAATGAAAGTGTTTGCATGGAATGCCAAGCGGGAAAAAGATACAGTCATGACGCCTTATGATTCCATTAGGTATCATAAACAGATTCTACAAACATCTTTTGCAGCAATGGATCCGCACACCGGCGAAATAAAATGCTGGGTAGGCGGCATCGATTATAAGTGGTTTAAGTATGACCACATTACTGCAAAAAGGCAGGTAGGTTCCACCATAAAACCATTAATTTATTCCCTGGCGGTACAGGATGCAGGTTACACTCCTGAAACCGAAATACCAGGAGGGCCTGTTCAATATGGGGGTGTTATGCGTACCTTTTCCGGCGGAGGAGGAACATTGGCCAACTGCCTTGCTTATTCAAAAAACACTGCGTCAGTAAGGCTTACCAATATGGTAGGTGTAAAAAGAGTAATTGAATTTGCTAACAGCTGTGGCGTTAAAGAAAAACTGCCTCCGTATACTTCACTTGCTTTAGGCGCTGCAGAAATTCCCATGCTGCAAATGTTGCAGGCATATAGCATGTTCCCCAATAAAAGCCTGAATGTTGAACCGATTTTAATTACACGGATTGAAGATAAAAGCGGCAACCTGCTGCAGGAGTTTAACGCCACGCCTAAACAGGTAATGAGTGAGGCATCTGCTTACACTATGGTGCAGTTAATGCAGGGTGTGGTAAAATTTGGTACTGCCCGTGCGCTTAATGCTTATAATATACCCGTTGCTAAGGCTGGTAAAACAGGCACTACCGATGATAATGCCGATGGTTGGTTTATTGGCTATACGCCCGAATTACTGGCAGGCACATGGGTAGGATGCGAAGATCCTTTTATTAGGATTTATGCAGGAACATCTGGCGGTAATGAAATGGCTGCACCTAAATGGGGAATTTTTATGAGCAAGGTTTATGCAGATAAAAAATTGGGGTATGGAAAAATAAAAGAATTTGAAAAACCGGCCAATATGAATGTGGAAGAGCTATCAGCAGAAAGTGAAAGCCAGATATTTAACCAGGGCGACAGTACTTCCATGGATGCAGGCAATGGTGATGCAGGTGATTTTATTGATGCCCCCGCAATGAATGAAACGCCAACAGAAAAAATACCGATTGAAAGTGAGATAAAAACCACCCCGGCCGATACCGGCAAATCAAAAAATAAACCGGATGTAAAAGCGACCATGCCCGCTGCAAAACCACAGGATGATAAAAATAAAAAAGCAGGGAAACAGGAAGCAGCAAAAAATGATTATTGATTTTTAAAATGAAAGGACTAAATATTGTTTCAGCTATACCTGAAACAATATTTTTTAACGCCATAGCCATTCACTGCTATGGCATTTTTTTTAACTCTTCCCATCTTACTTTCCATTTACCATTGTGTGGTATGCCGGGTAAAGTTGTAGCTGCATTATCATATCCAGCACACATCATAGCTATAGCTGTAAGCAACCCTCCGTTACCAGGAAGATAAATCGTTAATCTCCCATCCTGGTAATTATGGCCATTGGGCAAGTATGTGTTGGTGGTTATTGGCATCAGCAATGCTTCAATTGCTTTTTCAGGGTTGTTGAGCCTTGTTGCAGTCATCGCAGTCATCGGAAAATCCCAGCCCCAGGTATCATTCCAGCTCCAGTTATTCCATATCCAGTTAAATGTATTTTGCATAATGGTTGTATCCAGCAAAGGAGTTTGTGGCAACATGCCCAATGCACCAAATACAGAAGGGTGATCGGTTTTAAATTCAGGATTGGTGTAAGAATCTGTTGCACTTTCTGTAAACAAATATTTAGCATCCTGTACTGGCAATGGCGACAAATCTTTTATCACAGCATCCCACTTTTTATTTCTTGGCAGATGAAGACGTTCTCTCCATTGCTGCGCTGTTTGTAATGCCCAGTGCCAGTACACCAGTTCGTACGTGGGATTAAAAGTTTCTTCTGCTTTAAAACGTTCCTGCGCTGCAATTACACCTTTACCCAAAACATATTTATGCTTTGCTGAATCATATCTTGCGAAGGATGCCATAAAATCGGCGGTGGCAAATACAAGGTCTTTGTATTTGTTCAGTATTTGCAGGTTATGCTTTTGCCGGTAAACTAATTCAGTAAAATAGATATAATGTGGTTGCTGCCAAATTAAAAATGCACCAATGGACGATGGTACTTCTCTCCCATCGTTATCTGTCATTTTTTGCCAGCGTATACCATCATAACCTTGCCGTTGTGCAATGGCTTTGGCGGTTGCTGCGGCACGGTTATACCAATTGAGTTGTTTTTCTAAAATATCAATATGCCCCCACAACGCAAAATCCACAGCATGCCACCAGTGCATTTCCATGTGCGGTTTACCAAACCAGCTGTTATAAGTTAAACCAGTTTCCTGCGGCGGGTTGCCACCACCACAATTTACTTTGGTAATGTATTGCGATAAAACAATTCTTCGTTCTAACTCTGTTGCTCTTTCATCGGTACTGCCGCTAAAATCCACCACGCCGCCTTTTTGCCAAAACTGTTTCCATTGCTGCACACTGTTATTTTGTATTTGTGCAAATGACACCCCGGATGTTTTTATAGCAGTTGCTGGTAAAAACAAACAGCTGAATGCAAAAACGGAGGCCCCATAGGGCGACAATATAAAATAGTGTTCTTGTTTTTTACTGATGCTGGCACGGCCGCTCCATTGCAGATTAGCGGTGTAAGCAGTGGTATCTAATTCATGTGTTATAGTTGCAGAGTTGTGCGATGATTCATTTAACGATGAATGATGCTTATCGTCGTTGGTAAAATTATTTCCCATATCACTCCAACCTCCTGTTGGATATGGTAATCTTATTCGCACTTTTATTTTTCCTTTTTCCAGCAAAGGCGAATTTATTTTAAAACCAATGGCATCCATCTGCTGATGACAGTATGTAATCACTTCCACAGGAATATTTTCCACACTAAAGTTTGAATGAATTTCGCCGGTCCACATATTCAGTGTTTGCCGGATGTTTTTTATATCTTCAGGCTTATATAATGTGCCGTCGCTCTTTGTAATTTCTAAACCAATGTTTGCTAATTGCAACCGATGTAAATTTTGCCGGAAATAATTGGATGCATTTTTATTTTGCTCCGGGCTGTTCCACTGCACCATATATTTTACATCACGGCCATTGAGGTGATAGGTTTTTAATCCTTCTTCTTCCCTGTAATTTTTTGTATTGGGAAAACTGTGCCAGCCCCATTCGCTTTCTGTGCCCAGCGGAACACCTTTTACATACATATCCGGAAAAGACTGTAGTCCTGTGGCATCCACTGTAAATGCAAAACTGCCATTGCCCACGGTGAGTGAAGCCAGTGTGTCCATTGTTTTATTTACAACTGAATGCCGCTGCACCAATGCCTGGCGGTTTATTTTTTGTGCTGTACCATAAGTTATAATGCATAAACAGGCATTCAGTATTGTGAAATATTTTTTCATTGCTCTTTGTTAATTGTTCTTTACTAAAGTCACCCCCATCAATCCGACCACCACATCATTCGCCCTTGCTTCTATGGTAAGGCTTTCCAGCTCTTTACTGCTGTTCAAATGCATCTCAATCACCGTTGCAGCACCACCATCAATAGCCATATTGGTAAGTCCTTTAATAGCACTGAATTTTGGAATCTCTTTTACAAACTCACCCGTTTTTAATAAAAGCCTGTAAGGCTTTGGTGCGCCTCTTGTAAAAGCAAAACCATCATCCATATAATCCTGTTCTATCGGGTACCAGTTTTGCGGATTTATTAAGGGCAACTGTGCTTCAGTGCCATCTTTATATTTTATCTTAACCACTGCATTTACAAACCGGCTTTGCATATGATTGGTGCTGCCTGCCATTAGCAGATAGGCATGCTGCGCTTTACCGCTTAGTGGCAAGGTGAATGATTTTGGATAATTATCCCATTGCGATGTATAAATAATGTTCTTTGCTTCCATTGCTGAAGGTGTGGCAAATGGAATTTTGGCGAGATAAATTTTATTTTCTGTACCTGCTTTTGCACGCAGTCCACTGTCATTAATATTTGCTTCAGATAATGGATAGCACCAGTTGCCAATGCCCTGCCAGGGCAATTGCAGCGTGGTGCTTTGCGGCCTCGGGCTCATGTATTTGTTTTTGAAAATCTGCGTAACCTTATCGTTGAAATAGGGCTGCATATCTACCGTTACAAATGTTGCAGAAGTATCAGGTGTGTAAGGAATGGCTGCATAAATTTTTCTTGCGTCAAAACTCACCGGCTCCGTCCAGGTGGCATCTCCCTGCTTTAAATCTGCAAAAAAACTGGCTGCTGTATTTTTTCCTGAAGCTATGCAGGTAATTCCTGTTCCGGATTTTTTTATACTGCTGAATATTTGTTGCGGATCATCCGAAGAAATACATTTTGCTTTTGAAAGACGGATGTCTAATTTTTCACCTGCGACATAAACCGGTTCAACAGAGATGTGTTCAATATCATTACCAGACCATGAGATTTTAATCACACTATTTTTTTGAGCCCCGGCCTCAATGGCTATTGCTGGCTGGCCAAAGGCATTGTGAACCCAATGCCATTTTGCAGGTTTGCCATTTACAGTTACACTCATCACTTTATCCTTCACTGCTTTTACCTGCAGTGTTAGATTCAACAGCTTGCTGTATGATTGTGCAATGGTGTAAACTGTATTGCCTCCGGCCTGTTTAAAATCAACGCTGATATCCGGCAGGGATAATTTTGCAAATTTCCATGAAGAAGGGAAACCGGGTTTAATGAGCAGTTTATTATTTAATGCATCTGGCAAAATACCGAATAAACCTTCTGTTAATGTTCTTGCTGTTACACCAATACCGTCAGCAAAATCACGGTAAAGCTCTCCTCTTGCTGCATCATAAAATACTACTTGTTCAAAACCTCCCGGGCTGGCGCTGCCATACATGCTTTCCACCAGCATGCTCTTCCATAATTTAAAAGCATTATCATTTTCACCACTTTGCCAATATGCCAATGCTGTGTGCATCACTTCTCCCAGCGCCACATTATTAATACTCCATGTGTAAGGCTGCCAGTTGGTGGTGCTTAATAAATAATACCCTTCATCTTTAAGCCCGTTCATTTTAACGGGTATATGCGGAATATAATTATCAACATACCGCAGTAACTGGTATTGCTGCTGCGGTGTGGCGGCGCCTTCATCAATGGCGTGGTACACCGTCCACAAAGCTGCAGAAGGATGCACCTGTTTTAATCCAAGTAAATCTTTATACTCGGCATACCATCCTTTGTCCTTCAGCCATAGATTGTTTTGCATGGCCGCATATATTTTGTTGGCTTCTGCTTCATAGCTGCTGCCATCTTCACCAATAATTTTTGCCAGTACGGCTGCCGTTTTATTGGCACGATAGTTATACGCAGAAGAGTGTGTAACTCCACCACCACTATATTGCAATGCATCACTGGCCCAAATGGCTGCATATGCATCATATAAACCATCACCGTCTGTATCAAAATTTCTTTTTTCCCATTCAAGATGCAGCTTAATGAGTGGCCACATTTTTTTAACGTAGTCAATATCTCCTGTATAATTAAAATGATTCAGCAACTGATCAACAAAAACCAGGTTCATATCATAGTGATGCGGACGAATATCCCCATTGGGGTTGCGGCAGATATAGCCGTTGCTGAACATGGCCGTACCCATTTTTTCCTGCTGGCGTGCAATATGCAAAGCGGTATCAAACACAACCGGCCCCGCACTAATATTGGTAACCTGCGACAAGGCATAACTGGAAAAATGCATCCTTGCCCTGTCGTGCCAGCCCAGCGGATCGGCACAGTAAGCACCACGCCATGCAGGCAACCGCATGCGCCATGCAACAGCCCCATGCATATAGGATGGTTCTTCCCAAATGGCATCGGCTGCCATTGCCAGTGCTGCTCCTAAGGGATTTATAAAAGAGTCGGGGGTTTGTAATGTAACTCTTCCGGCGATTTTTTTATACGCTGCTACAGCTTTTGCAAACAGGGCATCTGCATCAGGATAAGCAATTTCACCTCCTTTCTTTTGCAAAATAAAATAAAACACACCGTTTTTGCCTGAAGTAATTTGTGCCGCAACAACCGGCAGCGAAAGGTTTCCGGCAGCATTCAGCAGCGTTAATGGCGACTGCTGTTTTTCAGCATCACTCATCATCACTTCCGTATTTTCCGGAAACAGGCCTATGATTTGTTTTGGTTTTTCTTTTGCTGCCGAATCCGGTTGTTTATTGCCGTATTGTATTTCGTAACGTTCTTCTTCACTTTGTGCTTTTGTAAAGCCATAAGAAAGCTGGAACATGTTTTTGAAAATCGAGTAGCGGTTGTCTTTGCAGTATTCGGGTTTTAAATAAAAAGAAGATTCGGGGTCAGCACCTATATCACCATCACGGCTGAATTTTTTACTAGTTGCGCCGCCATAGGCAACCAGTACAGTGATGGAATCAGGCAGGTTTATTGTTTCCACTTTTGTTATCATCCCTTCAGCATCGGCCATTGCTAAAATGGTAAGATTGATTTGCCCCTTTTCTAAAATACTGTCTTTAATTTCATAAATCATGGAGCCGGGCCGGTAAATAGTTTTGATGTTACCTGCTTCGGTAATCCATTTGCTTTTATTCTTACTGATAATACCAATTTTGCAATTGCCGCCCATGCCAGGCATGTATAAAGCAAATTCAGGCAGGTCACCAGCTTCCACACGAAAAGCCGTGCTGCTTCCATACAATGCCCGGTTAAACTTCCTGGTGCCTTTGTACAATACAAAATCATTTCCCTGTGGCAGGTAATGAATGGTGCGTTCTTTATTATGCCACAATGCTGTATTGTTTTGTGCCGAAGCATCGCAAGCTAAAAACGCAAAAAAGAAAAATTGGGTTAACCGCTTTGATAAAAGCTGAATAGATTTTTTTTGGTACAAGAGTGCGACGCCAATACTGCTGAACAAAGTGGCCGATGCCTGTATCAAAAATATTTTTTTCATATTACTGTGCAATCGTTTTTGGTTTCAATTCATCGGGTGTGGCCCTGGTAAATGAATCAAAAACAAATTTAGATGGTTTACTTACTAAATCATTAATTAAAGAGCCATCAATTTTTACAGCGGGATTAAAGGCGTTGCTGTACATGTATTTTTTAATGCTATAAAACAACTGTGCAGCTGCAGGTTTATTTTTCAGGCTGTCTGATAAATTAATACTGCTTACCATTATTTTTCCATTACCCATTTTTGCTTCAAACAATATTGCCAGGCGGCGGTTCATAAACCATGTATCAATGGGGCGGATGAGCGGTTTAAAGTTTGCAGGAAAATCTTCCAGGTGCATTACCTGTGTTTTGTTTACAATCTCCCACCATTGCAAATCGCTGTGGTATGCTGTGGGGAATTCGCTGAACACCGGATGCTTTTCATTAATAGCAATACCCAACGTATGCGGCGGCCGCATTTTAAACCAGGATGTATTCCAGAATACCGGAAGGAATGTTTGCGCTACTTCTTTGCCTTTTATAATTTTTCCGGCCAGGTTTAAAAATACTTTACCGCCATTGTTCAATACATCAAATGCCTTTGCATCCAGTGTATCTGTATAATAAATACTATTGTTTGCAAGCACTGGCAGCTTTTCAGGATACACCCAAATATTCCATTGATTTGAGAATGAAGTGCCGCTGATTGCAACAATAAATGTTAATTGCTGTGCAGTTGCAAACTGATGAAGTGGCAAACTTAAACTGTCGATAAAAGTATTTGTACCCCGCTGAATATTGATTTTTGGGAAGCTGCCTTGTTGAATAATATTTCCTTTGGCATTTTTTAAATACCAGTTAACTGTTGCGTTGCTTAAATCTGTATTGCCGAAATGAAAAATTTCAATGGCAGGAGAAAAAGTGGCCGTATTGGTATAGACAAATTTTGAAGTACGTATTAAAGGAACGGTGGCATTACAAAAACTGCTGAACCAGTTGCTTTCTATATATTTTTTATCTTCCCAAAACGGGTTCATTGTTCCTACCAATGCAGTTCCCTGCCCGGGAAAATCCTGCAACCCCAATAACTGGAAACCGCCGAGCCCTTTCGTTCGCAGCGTTTTTTCAATTTCGTTTTTATAACAAAGCGCCTGCAGTTTGCCGGATGCCAAATGAAATTTCGCTGCTTCATCTCCCATACCCTGGTCGTTTAAATCCTCCTGAAACATTTCAAAATTCTTTGCCTTATACACCCCGGTATATTTTGCAATCTCCGTAAAATCAGGAAACACACACCACTGTCCCATTTCATGCGTAACATAAGGCAATTTAAATTTTTCTATAGCAGTCGTGTAATCTGAAATATTTTCCGGCGCTGTATTGTTCCAACTTAAATTTCTTGCACCTGATTTTACCATGTATTCATTTTCAGGAACCAGTGGCCAGCTCATACCCACACTTGCACCGGTGTACAAATGGCGGCTATCTCTTTCTTTCCAGTATTGAATAAAATCAGCTAAATATTTTGCCTGGTTTTTCCCCGCAGGCTCATTACCTGCGGCAAGCATACAGAACGAAGGGTGATTGCCGTAAGCTTTCACCATCCGGTTTGTTTCATCATAAACATACTGGTCAATGGGTTTGCCATCACCCAAACTCACGCCATGATTGGGCCATGTGGGTGCTTCGGGCTGTAAATAAAAACCGGCAAGGTCAGCCGCTTCAAACGCAGCCTCCGGCGGGCACCAGCTGTGAAAGCGCATGTGGTTTAACCCATGTTCCTTTGCAATGCTGAACATTTTATACCACTCCTCCATTGTTGTGGGAGGGAAACCTGTTAACGGAAACACCGCACAATCAACTGTGCCTCTTAAAAACACCGGCTTATCATTTACTGTAAAATGCGTACCGCTGATTTTAAAATCTCTTACACCAAACTGCACTGCTTTTTCTGCAACACCATCTTTTAATTTTAGCTTGATGGAAAGCTTGTAAACATTCGATTCAAATTCATCCCACAAAAAAACGTCGTTACCCAACGGATAGAATAATTCCATTTCATTGGATTGTAACTGCACTGATTTTATCAACGGCTTAACTGTATTGGGGGATTTACGGTTAAAATTAACTGCAGATAAACTGATTTGTTCTACTTGTGTTATATCTCCTTTTAAAAAGAGTTTTACTTTAACCTGTTTATTTTTAGCATCCGGATACAGCTGCACTTCATCAATAAAAGCAGCCGGCATTTGCCGTAATTCTATCTTTCCAATAATACCATTCCAGTTGCCCTGTGTATGGTCGGTTACGCTGTGAGAATCTTCGCCTACATTAATTTCTTTTATGCGGTTATCCACCCGGATCGAAATGGTATGCTTTCCCGGGGTTAACAGTTTTTGCAAATCATATTCGTGGGGAGTAGATAAACTGTTTTGCTTTCCCACCGGCTGATCATCTATCCATACCATGGTTGCTGTATGGCATCTTTCTAAAAAAAGCGCAACGGTATTATTCTTCCAGGCACCAGGTATCATTACTTCTTTCTGGTACCATGCAGCACCTGTATAATATTTTTCCGGTGTAAGCCAAAAGGGGAATTTTAAATTGCCGGGCTGACGGTATTTTGCAAAACGTGGAATAAAATACCAGCTGCTGTCGTAAATACTGCCCGTCCATTTTGTTTGCAGTGTTACGTCGTTGCCTTTATGATTGGTGAGCATAGACCCAGGCAGCCGCACCACATCACTTAATTTTTTGCTGAACCATTTTTGTGTAATGCCTTCATCACTGCTGTCCATTGCAAAACGCCACTCACCTGCCAGTGATAGGGTGGCCTGTGAAAAAATGCAGCTGTTTGCAGACAGCAGCAGCAACAAAACAAACAGCCGTTTTTTCATAAGCCTTGTGCTTACAGAATATATTTTTTAAGTGAACATTTATCAAGAGCCTTAATACCTTTTACAATACTGGCTGCATTCACTGCAGCGCCTTCTCTTGATGTATGTGTATGTTCATTGGGAAAGAAGGGCTTCACAGCTTCCTGCCCCATAGCATCATATGTATCAGCAGTAATACTGTTGAGGTCGATAAAATAAGCACCGGTTGTTTCTGCCGTTTGCTTTGCCCACAAACCATAACCTGTGCCATTATAGCGAATCACTTTACCATCTTTCCAGTCGTTACGGGGTATGGGTGAGCAGATGAAAACAGTGGCGCCTTTTGCTTTTGCTTCGTTTACAAATTTCGCCAGGTACCAACCGTAAGTATGCACTACCTCATCCTGCTTTGTAATGGGATTATAAATTTGTCTGGAGGAATCCCCCACTCCTTTAATCGTTCCTCTTGCACGGGAAGTATCATCCAGCGGGCCGTTATCATTATGACCAAACTGCATAATAAGATAATCGTCTTTTTGAATTTTTGCCAGCACTTTATCCCATAATCCTTTTGTAAGATAAGTACGGCTGCTGGTGCCGCCCAGTGCATCGTTCTCTACATTTATTTTAGTTGTATCAAACAACGGCTTCATTAAATCGCCCCAGCCCCACATATTGCCGGCGCCATCACCACGACCGTTCTTTACCGTGCTGTCACCAATAAAAAACAGTGTGGGCTTCTTATCTTCTTTCAACATAACAAAAGAGGAAAGCAATGCCGCCGCTGCTGCCAGTACAAAAAAATGTTTCTTAATCATTGCTGTTATTTTACCAGTAAATAATTATTTAAACTTAAATTTTTAAGCAATCGTATTCCTTCTGCCACGCTTGTTGCATTTATCAATGCGCCTGCTTCATTGGTATGCGTATGGTCGCCGGGAAAAAGTTCTTTTACTTTATCAGGTCCCATCGCATCGTATTTGTCTGCAGTTATACCATTCAGATCTACAAAATAAGCCCCCGTTGCTTCTGCCACTTCTTTAGCCCATTTACCATAATCATTGTCTGCCCGTTTTACCTTATCCTCTTTCCATTCGTTTCGTGGAATCATGGAACAGATGATTGGAATTGCCCCTTTTGCTTTTGCTTCTGTTACAAATTTGCGGAGGTACCAGCCGTAAGTATGCACAGTTTCTTTGGTGCTGTCCGGCCATGTCAGTTCAACAGTTTCTTCTCCTGTTCCTTTTAATACGCCACGATAGCCGGCTCTGTTTGTATCGGGTTTGCTGCCTTCGTTATGGCCAAACTGCATAATCAGGTAATCGCCTTTTTTTATTGAGTTGATTACTTTCTCCCAGCGTTTTTCTTTTACAAAAGTTCTGGTGCTTCTGCCGGCCATTGCCTGGTTACTGATGCTGATCTGTGCGGTATCAAACAGCTCGCCAATCTTTTCGCCCCAGCCGCATTGTGGCCGGTTGGTATTACGAACGGTACTGTCGCCGATGATGTACAATGTGGGTTTTTCTTTTTGCAGTAAAAGAAAAGAACTGAGTGTTGCGAATGCAACCAGGAGTAAGGCTATTTTCTTTTTAAAAATCGATTTCATGAAAAGTGTTTTTATTTTTTCTTCATCACCACGATATTTGGTTTGGGTGGTTGCGGCATTCCTTCTCCCATAAAAAAGCTGGTATGCGGCGGCTGGTTATATGCAACGTTTTGCCAAACAATACTCAGCCGGTATTGCGGGTCCTGCATCAGCGTATAAAACTTTTTATCTGTGGGAATGGTGGTGGTGAAAATGCGCAGCTCCTTACTGTCTTTGGTGCGGCAAACAATTTCTTCCCGCCAGTCGCCAAAAAGATCTGCCGATAAACAGGGATTGGATTTAGTTCCATTGTTGCTTACACAATCAAAATTTCTTCCGTCGAATAAGGTTTGTGTTTTACTGCTGTCGTATATCCATTTGCTGATGTTTACTCCATTGAGTATTTCGCTCAGCACATCGCCATCCCAAAAAATGCCCATATTGCAGGCCGGTGTTTTTTCGGAAATCAGGTTGCCCTTGCAATCGAACATACCACGAATGCCTGCTCCTGCCACCCAGCATTCGTAACCGGGATAACGTGGATCCACATCCAATGCCAGTCCTCTTCCCGGCCCTTCACCATCATCACCCGCTTTTACCGATGCTTTCTTCCATATCACTTCGCCTGTTTTTGCATCACGGAAGTTAGCGCCGGCATCATCAAAACGCTCCTGTATACTGAACACTTCCAGTCCCGGACGTGAAGGATCCAGATCACTTACGTGTAATGCATCTGCATGTCCAATGCCTGTGCTGTACAAACCTTTTCCATTATCATCAATGGTCATTTGTCCGTATACAATTTCATCTTTACCATCACCATCCACATCGGCCACGGTTAAATTATGATTGCCCTGCCCTGCAAATTTTTCATTGCCTTTATCATTACTGTCAAAGACCCAGCGCTTTACCAGTTTGCCATTTTTTAAATCCCATGCCGCTAAAATTGTTCTTGTGTAATATCCACGGCACATTACTACGCTTGGATGCACTCCATCTAAATAAGCAACACATGCTAAAAAACGATCCATCCTGTTACCATAACCATCCCCCCACATTGCTTTTAATTCGTCTGATGATGGATTTAATTTTCCATGACGTGGCGGTATATAATCTGTTGTGTTAATTATTTCACCCGTCAACCCATTAAACACTGTTAAATACTCCGGCCCACTGAGAATATATCCTTTTTCATTGCGCCAGTCTTTTGCGGAGTCGCCAATTACATTGCCTTTACTGTCCACTGTTCCGTCTGCTGTTTTCATTACAATTTCAGCTTTACCATCGCCGTCCAGGTCGTACACCATAAATTGTGTGTAATGAGCACCTTCACGAATATTCTTTCCCAAATTGATCTGCCATAAAAAAGTGCCGTTGAGTTTATAGGCCTGGAAAATGGGCGGATCGGTAAAGCCTGCCTGGGAATTATCTTTTCCCCTGCCCGCCATGTGAATGATAATCTCGTATTCTCCATCACCATCCAAATCTCCCATCGAAGCATCATTGGCGTTGTAACCTTCCGGCGTTTTTAATGGAATGGACAGATAGGGCTTTGCCATTGCAGGCACTGTGTATTTTTCAGAGGCAATTCCTTCCTTGCCATTCACCACCGGTGTAACAAAATAGGTATATGCTTTCGTACTGTCTGTTTTCTCGTCGCTGTAATGAGTGAATGCATCCACGGGTTTTGCCGTTAATTTAACTGCCTTGCCATTGCCTGCGGTACGGTAAACATTAAAAGCTATTTTATCATCGTCAGTTACCAGCAGGCGCCAGCTTACAAAAATATTTCCTTTACCATCGGGCACGGCCACCACACCTCGGTTTAAATATTCCATTTGCCGCTGAGCAAATACACCAACGCATCCTGCAAGTGCAAACAATAAAATACCGGTTATTTTTTTCATACTTGTATTTTGCCTTTTTGATCTTTTTTGTTTTGTTGGCTTAAAGCAGTAGGTCTCAACTACCAACTGTAAACTACCTCTCCCACCTGAACGGTACTGCCGGCCATCCTTCGCTGTTCACTAAATTAGGCTGGGCCTTTTCATTCCATGCAAAACGCACATACTTAGGTTTTGCAATTTCAGTTGATGACAAAACCACTTTATCATTCTCGATCACTGCATCAGCCTTTACAAATTTTTTGTCTGCCCCTGCCACTTCAAACCAGGTAAGTGCATTACCATCGCTGCTCTTCAACCCGTTGCCGGTGTATTTAAATTTTACTACCAGGGTATTGCTTTTTTGTTTCACTGATTGGAAGACAGGGCCTGAAATAACCGTCTGTTTTAACCTGTAATCTTTTTCTAAAGCAAGTGCAGCCAGGCGGCGCCCAACGATCCATTTGTAAGGAGGATGAATATCGGAAAGCTTATCCACCAGGTCGGTGGTAACCACCATGCCTGTATTTTTTATGGATAAACATTTGACCTGCGCTTCCCAAAATTCGGACAGCAGCTGCGGGCTGTGTTGTTTTTTATCTTTCCGTCCGGAATATAAATACGGAGCGATCTGTACAAAATAAAAAGGCATTTTATCATCCCTGAATAACTGCCGCCAGTTGCTTACCAGCAATTCAAACTTGGCAGGATAGGTTTGCTGGTCTTCCACCATCGCATTGCTTTCTCCCTGGTACCACAACACCCCTTTGATGGCAAAGGGCTGCAGGGGTTCAATAAGGCCATTGTACATTTGGCCTGGATGCATACCGTCGATCTTAAAATTAGTGCCGGTAACAGAATCTTTAAATACCGGCGACTGTGCATAACTCCAGTCGGGCTGCCATTGTTCAATGCGGGTGCCGCCCCATGAATCAGAAATGATGCCAATAGGCACCTGTGTGTTACTGTAAATTTCTTTAGCAAAAAAATAGCCGATGGCAGATACATACCGTACGATGGTATCATTGCCGTCCACCCAGCCTTTGGTGGGCAGCCGGGGCGCTTGTTTCAGATCTTTTTCAACGTATAAATAACGGATGGCTGCCGGTTTGTTTTCCGTAAGCGCTGCTTCTCCTTCATCCGTACTCTTTTGCGGTGCCGCATATTTTTTTTGTTTACGGTCCAGCGGATATTCCATATTGCTTTGCCCGCTGCATAGCCACACATCACCCACAAGTATATTGGTGAATGTAACCGAAGTATCGCCACAGGTAACCGTTAAACGCTGCGGACTTGCATTTACCTTCAGTGGTTTTAATACCAACATCCATTTACCGGCCGTATCGGCTGTGGCAGTTTGCTGCTGACCTGAAAATTGTACTGCTACTGTTTTACCGGCTTCTGCCCTGCCCCAAACAGGAACAGGCTTATTACGTTGCAATACCATGTTACTGGAAAACGCTTCCGCAATTTTGAACTGTGCAGCAGCACAAGCAGCAAAAGCAATTATACATATGCCTGAAAGTATAACAGGTTTAAACCTATGGAACATGTAGCAGCAATGTTTAGTTACACAAGTTAATATCGCCGCTTGTCGGCAGCATCCTGCTGCATCCTGAGAAAAAACAGTTAATAGTTATTGATAACACAGGAACGGATTTTTTACAAGTTGTCTTCGCAACACCAATTGTACGCTTTCTTACCAGGATTGATTTTTGCTTTGTTTAAACCAGGGGTTGTTTAAATATGGGTTTGAGGCAAAAAATATGAACAACTGGTTTGCAGCCTATTAAAGGATTAATCAAAATAAATTGACTATATAAGATAATAAAGCCTACATTTAGACAGTGATAATTGTATTTAGCTATCTCAGGCAGTACACTCTTACATTCAAAGTAATAATTTACTCCTCTACGGTTCGCTTCTTTCACCATCATCACAGATTTATAATAAAACAATTAAAAAAAGAAAATGAGAATCTTCGTTTCAAATTTAAGTTTTAACACCGGTGATGCTGAGTTGAACAATTTATTTACAACATTTGGTGAAGTGGTATCTGCACAGGTAATTACGGACAGGGAAACAGGCCGCTCCCGCGGATTTGGGTTTATTGAAATGGCTGTTGAAGCAAATGGAAATGCAGCCATTGATAAGCTGAATGCAACGGAACTGGACGGAAGGGCTATTAATGTAACTCTTGCCCGTGAAAAAAACGAAAAGAACAGTGACCGCTTTAAAAGAAGCAATAACCGGAACTGGTAAAAAAGCAGGTGCCTTCAGGCACTTATTTTTTACATGCTTACAGGGCTATAAAATTCAATAACAATCAAATGGCTTTAACCGACAGATTATTGCAGGAACCAAGATACGGCTGGGCCGATAAAAACGGAGAGCTGATAAAACCCAGTGTAAAAACACTTTTTGCTGAAGCGTTTCATAATATTAATTTTTTCCGCTCACGCAAAAACTGGATTACCTCTATTAGCTGGGTAATGGCTCTTTGTATGCTTCCATTTTTATTCTTCTTTATTAAAAACTATATTTCGTTTACAAGGGTAGGCATTTTTCTTTTGTATGCCATGATTATCATGAGCACACATGGTACAATTTGGTTTCACCGTTATTGTACACATAAAGCCTATACATTCAGCCACCCGGTTTGGCGTTTTATTACGCAGAACCTGGTTATTAAAACTTTCCCTGAAGAAATATATGTACTTTCCCATCATGTACATCATGCAAAATCCGATAAGCCGGGTGACCCATATAATGCCACAGGCGGGTTGTTTTATTGTTTGCTTTCTGATGTTAATCATCAAAGTATTGCCAAAACACTGAATGAGTCTGATTATTCAAGAGCCAGGGCATTTATGTCACATACCGGAGTAGGCGTTTTGAGTTATGCAAAGTATCTTAAATGGGGTTCTGTGGCATCACCCGTATATACAATTGCCCTGTGGTTTGGTAACTGGCTTTTTTGGGGAACGGTTTTTTATCTGCTGGGCGGGTGGGGTTTAGTGTGCACACTTTTCAGTGCTGCTATGGCATGGTTTATTTTAGTAAGGGCATTCAATTACACCGGGCATGGAAAAGGAAAAATTGCACATATTGACGGTGTTGATTTTGACCGGAGGAACCTATCAGTTAACCAATGGAGGCCGGGTACGTTTTCTGGCGAATGGCATAACAATCATCACCTTTATCCGGGCAGCGCACGGGCAGGTTTTTTAAAAGGGCAGCTTGACCTTGCCTGGATTTATATTTTTGTTTTGTACAAAGTTGGGATGGTAGGTTCATACAAGGATAACAAAAAAGAATTCATGCGTAAGTATCAAAAAATAAATTAAGCCCGGCCTTCACAAAATGCAGGCGTTGTTACCAGCTTATATAACAGATACATTTATTGCCTGAGGGCCTTTCTTTCCCACCTCAACATCAAATTGTACACGGTCGTTTTCTTTTATTTCTGTTTTGGCACCTGATATATGCACAAAAATATCGCTGCCGCCATCCGCAGGTGTAATAAAACCAAAGCCCTTTTGTGCATTGAAAAATTTTACGGTTCCTTCTTTCATAATTATTATTGTTTAAAAAAATTATCAGTATTTCAGTTTTTTTTGCGCACATTAAAAGCCGTTAATCCCTTTTCAGTTTTTCTTACTTCAAAAAGCACTTCATCTCCTTCCTCTACAGGTTGCTGCAGATAATTGCTGTGCACAAAAATGCGTTTACGGCTGTAGGAATCGAAAATAAATCCAAATCCCTTGGCAGTATTATAAAAGGAAACTTTTCCTGTAAGAAGCCCATTGTTATCCCTGTTGTATGAATGATTTGATTTTTGGTCATTGCGTTGTTGCGGGCTGCTGCCGGGTGGCGTGGAGCTTAGGTTACCGTTTTCATCCAAATAAGCCATCATTTCTTCAAGTGGCCGCCCTTTTTGTAAAGCCGCCTTTCGCTCTCTCATTTTTTCTGCTTTTGTCTCCCTTAATTGTATCTTCTTTTTCTGTTTCTCTTTTTTTGAAAATGATTCGGCCATAGATGTTTAATGTAATGATATATGGTTATTGGGGAAGTTTTACAGAGAAAGGTCATGACGTCATCCAACGTGCATTTTGTTTTGCTTCTGAAACACGGATAAAATGTTGCTGAAAATAAATCAGGTCCAGTGCCTCAATTGCCTGCACAGCATCATTCTGCTCCGGCATATGCACAAAAGCAAAGCCCCTCGAAAGTTTTGTTGCACGGTCAGTAATGATTTGAACAGCACCCACTTTTCCAAAGGGTGAAAAAAGAACCATTATTTGCTGCTCGGTAACTCCGTTACCCAGGTTGCTTACATAAATTTTCATTCAGTCTGTATTAAATAAAAAATACCGTGTGGCTGTAAAAGCAATAGCTGAAGAAGTGAAGAAATGAATCTAAACCGATCCAGTAACGGCAAAGGCAGAAGCCGGTAACAGAACAAATGTACAGTTAATTTAAGGAATCGGCGCTTTTATTTATCCCGAACAACCCTGATAAATGTACCTGTGCAATTGAACAGAACTGGTTTTTTAATTTGACGATAAGCAAACGCAGATTTAAAACATCTTTTGTTTTGGGCTGCCGGGTAAGTTGAGGCTTCAATCAAATTATAAATTATACCATCAACCAAAACAAAAAAGGTAATTTTGCACTGCAAATTTTACTATGCGTTATTATATTATTGCAGGCGAAGCCAGCGGCGATTTACACGGCAGTAATTTGATTCATGAACTTCATAAACTGGATGAGGCGGCTGTTATCCGTTGCTGGGGTGGCGATAAAATGGAGAACGCCGGTGCCACACTGGTAAAACATTACAGCCACCTGGCTTTTATGGGTTTTACAGAAGTGCTTAAAAATATCCGCACCATTTTCCGCAACATTAAATTTTGTAAAGAAGACATTACCGCATTTAAACCTGATGTGCTGATACTGGTTGACTATCCCGGCTTTAACCTGCGTATTGCCAAATGGGCCAGGCAACAAGGGCTTAAAGTAGTGTATTATATTTCTCCGCAGGTGTGGGCCTGGAAAGAGAGCCGGGTAAAAGGCATAAAAGAAAACGTGGATAAAATGCTGGTGATTCTTCCATTTGAAAAAGCCTTTTATAAAAAATGGAATTATGAAGTGGAGTATGTGGGCCATCCGCTGGTGGAAGTGATCGACAGTTTTCAGCAACAAAATGCTGCCAACGACAATGAAACAAAAAACACCATTGCATTATTGCCGGGAAGCCGTAAACAGGAGATATTAAAAAAGCTGCCTGTAATGCTGGAAGTTTCAAAAAGCTTTCCCGGCTACCAGTTTGTTGTGGCAAAAGCCCCGGGGCTGGATGAAGATTTTTATAATGAGTTACTGGCGCCTTATAAAAATGTTTCGTGGGTGGTTAACCAAACCTATGCACTTTTAATGCAATCGAAAGCTGCATTGGTAACCAGTGGTACCGCTACACTTGAAACTGCATTGTTCGGTGTGCCGGAAGTGATTTGCTATAAAGGCAACGCCATTAGTTATCAAATAGCCAAACGGCTGGTAAAAATAAAATACATCTGCCTGGTTAATTTAATAATGGATAAAGAAGTGGTGAAAGAACTCATTCAAAATGACTTGACCGTAACGAACCTGCAGCAGGAACTGCAGTTGTTACTAAATAACGATGCAAAGCAACAACAACTGTCTAAAGATTATGCCGAGTTAAAAGCAGTTTTAAGTAAAGGAGGACATGCCTCATATAATGCCGCCAAAAGCATATATAATTTTTTGAATCAACAGCACATTTAAACATTCGCAAAATGAAACGCAGACTGAAGTACTACCGGTTAATTTTTCTTAAACATGATTTACCGGCAGGGCTTTCCGTTTTTTTAGTAGCATTACCGCTTTGCCTTGGTATTGCGCTGGCATCGCATGCGCCTTTATATGCCGGATTACTCTCGGGGGTAATTGGCGGTTTGATAGTATCGCTGGTAAGTGGTTCTTCATTGGGTGTATCGGGCCCTGCGGCGGGTTTGGCAGGAATGATATCTGGCTACATAATTACATTAGGCAATTTTAAAGTATTGTTGCTGGCCATTATTATTGCAGGCCTTTTTCAATTGCTGCTGGGCATATTTAAATTGGGGGTAATTGCCAATTATTTTCCCTCCTCCGTAATTAAAGGCATGCTTGCAGCCATTGGCATACTTTTAATTGTAAAACAAATTCCTGTAGCTATCGGGTATGATAAGCCCGATTACTGGAGCAGCGATTTTTTCAAAATTTTTTCCAAAGAAAACATGCTGGGCAATTTGTCTGCCTTTAACCACCATGCCACCATGGGGGCTGTTATAATTTTCTTTGTATCGCTGGTTGTACTTATTGTAATGCAGCAGCCTTTTGCCAAAAAATTTAAAACAATCCCGGCTCCGCTGCTTGCCGTGCTGGCTGGTGTGGTTACCAATATCATTTTTACAAAACTTACCAGCGGGCTTTCATTAAAAGCCACTCAACTGGTGTTTATACCGGCAAATATTTTTGGCAATGTTTCCCTGCCGGATTTTAAACAGCTGTTTGCCACAGCAGCTGTATGGAAGGCTGGTATTTTAATTGGATTGCTCGCCACACTGGAAACCTTGTTGTGTGTGGAAGCGATTGATAAACTGGACCGCCATAACCGCATCACTCCGGTTAACAGGGAACTGGTGGCACAGGGCTTGGGCAATATGCTCTGCGGCTTGCTGGGCGCCATTCCCATTACGGCTGTAGTAGTTCGTGGTGCAGCGAATGTGGATGCAGGTGGCCGCACCAAATTATCTGCTTTTACGCATGGGTTGTTTCTATTACTGGCTGTTTTACTGGTACCCTTCCTGCTTAATCAAATTCCTTATGCATCGCTGGCGGCAGTGCTTTTTGTTACAGGCTATAACTTAACAAAACCCAAACTGTATATAAACATGTGGCGGCTGGGTTTTAAACAATTGCTGCCTTTCTTGCTCACCATTATTTTTATTTTATTCAGCGATTTGCTCACCGGTGTTTGTATAGGGCTGCTGCTGTCTGTTTTCTTTATTGTACAAAATAATTTTCGTGCCGAGTATCATATGATTAAGGAGCATCACTCCCACACAGACATGTTCACCATTAAGCTGAACACCAATGTTACTTTTTTAAATAAGGTAAACCTGCGCAAAACCCTTGATAAAGTACCGGAATATGCCGTGCTGACCATTGATGGCAGCCATTGCAATTTTATTGATTACGATATAAGAGAAATTATAAGTGAATATGCCGCCAAAGCAAAGGACCGGCATATTGAGTTACACTTAAAAGGCGTGGAAACTGTGGATGTTATGGCAGTACATTAATTATTTGCGCAGCAGTTTAACAGCCAGTATAATCATAGCCAGCAAAAACAGCAGTATGGAAATGCGGTTAATGCCATGCATGTATTTCATCCATTTGGTATGGGGCGCATTGGGGTCACGTTTTTTTATGTACAGGTACTCAGCTATCTGCCTTAATACGCCCATAACAAGTATAAATTTTCATCAAAAGTAATAAATGGGATAATTATCGGCGCTGCCGGGCAATAATTTACTCCCTTTTAATGCTGATTTTATTTTTCCCTGCGTACTTTTGCCTACCTATCACTATTGAGAAAATCTTAATGCAGTCACCGCAAAAGAACACAAAGCCAATCATTAATACCGATGAGCAGTTTGAGGCATTGTTTGAATATGCCTCAATGGGCATATTACTTTCCAATACGGAAGGCACCATTATTTTGACAAATACTTTTTTACTGCAGCAGTTTGGCTATGATGAAGCAGAAGAACTTATTGGTAAAAAAATTGAAGAGTTGATTCCGCAGCGGTATCATCACAACCATACCGGCTACAGGGATTCTTATAATCAAAAACCAGCCCGCAGACCTATGGGCATTGGCAAAGATTTATTTGCCTTAAAAAAAGATGGTTCTGAATTCCCTGTGGAGATAAGCCTGAGCCATTACAAAAATGACGATGGCAGTTTTATCATTGCCTTTATAAGCGATATAACCAAACGAAAGGAAATTGAAAATGCGGTGCTGGAACAAAAAGAACAGTTGGCAGCCATTAACCTGAAAATAGAGCAGCTAAATGATGAGCTGGAAGAGAAGGTGGAAATACGTACCAACCAGTTGCAGCAAACCTTACAGCAGTTGCAGGAGTCTAAAGATGAACTAACCAAAGCCCTTAGCAAAGAAAAAGAGCTGAGTGATTTAAAAAGCCGTTTTGTTTCCATGGCTTCACATGAGTTCCGCACCCCGCTAAGCACTATACTTTCTTCCGCATCGTTACTTGCAAAGTATACCGAAACGGCGCAGCAGGAAAACAGGGAAAAACATATACAACGTATAAAAAGCTCTGTTACCAACCTCACCGATTTACTCAATGAATTTTTATCACTCGGCAAAATTGAAGATGGGAAAATTTCCACCCATTATGCTGTATTTAATATTAAAGAGCAGCTTGAAATTATTTGCAGCGAAATGCAGGGCATTGCCCGCAAAGGCCAGCATATTGACTATACACATTCCGGCGATATAAAAGTGTATCTTGACCCTGCACTGTTACGCAACGTTATACTTAACCTCCTTTCTAACGCAATAAAATTTTCACCGGAAAATGCCGTAATTGTTTTTACCAGCCATGTAACAGACACAGAAATAAAAATAGCCGTAAAAGACCGTGGGGTTGGTATTTCCAAAGATGACCAGGAACATTTATTTGAGCGGTTTTTCAGGGGTACCAACGTTACCAACATTCAAGGAACCGGCCTGGGCCTCCATATTGTGAGCAAATATATTGAGCTGATGGATGGACAGATTTCTTTTGTAAGCGAATTGGAAAAAGGAACCGAATTTATTGTTATTTTTAAGGCTGATACCCAACAAACCTGAAATTAACTATTGATATGAAGCATATTCTTCTGGTAGAAGACAATATTGAAATAAGAGAGAACACTGCTGAAATATTACAGCTTGCCGGCTACTCCGTTGTAACTGCCGAAAATGGCAAGCGTGGTATTGAACTGGCGCTTGAAAAAAAGCCGGACGTTATTATCTGTGATGTAATGATGCCGGTACTGGATGGATATGGTGTGCTGCACCTGGTGCAGAAAAATACCGAACTGGCAGGGACCCCATTTATTTTTTTAACCGCTAAAGCAGACCGTGGAGATTTTAGAAAGGGAATGGAAATGGGTGCTGACGATTATATAACCAAACCATTTAGCGATAGTGAACTTTTAAATGCCGTGGAAAGCCGGCTGCAAAAAAGAGAATTGCTTAAAAAAGAATATCAAAGCGGAGCTGCAGGTGTACAGCAGTTACTGGCAGAGTTTGGCGGTAAAAATGCGCTGGAACAGTTAACACAAAGCGGCAATGTAAATCACTATAAAAAGAAACAGGTTATTTATACAGAAGGCAACCACCCGGTGCGCCTATTTTACATTGAAAAAGGAAAAGTAAAAACTTACAAAACCAACGATGATGGAAAGGAACTTACCGTGAGCCTGTATACCGAAGGAGAGTTTTTAGGCTATACTGCTTTACTGGAAGAAACCGTGTATAAAGAAACTGCTGAAGCCATAGAAGACTCTGAAATAACCGTAATACCTAAAGAAGACTTTGAAAAACTGATGCACTATAATGCAGATGTGCAGCGTAAGTTTATTCAGTTACTGGCACACAATGTATCAGAAAAAGAAGATCAGCTGCTGGCCATTGCTTACAACTCTTTAAGAAAAAGAGTGGCGGATGCCTTGATTACTTTACTGCACAAATACAAAAAAGAAAGCGACCCTGTTTTTTCCATTCATATTTCAAGGGAAGATTTGGCCAATATTGCGGGCACCGCTACCGAATCGCTCATACGCACACTCAGTGATTTTAAAGCAGAAAAACTGGTAGATATTAAAGGAGGGAATATTACGGTGCTTAACGAAAAGAAGCTGGCCTCGCTGTTTAATTAACCAGCCCTTTTTTACAAAATGGAAACCACATATTTATTAAACTCATTTTTGAGGTTAATAAAATCCTTTTCGAAATATTCCATTTCGTTACGCAATTTTGTTTGCCTTGATTCCAGTTTCTTTTCAGCATCTTTCTTTAAGCCTTCGGATTTTGTTTCATAAAGACGGCTCATGTGGTTAATATCATGCTTCAGCTCATCGATAAATTCATCTTTAATAATAAACTGGTTTTGAAAATGCTCCGCATACGCCAGAAATTCTTTATCATCAGTAGTATAATCCAATACCTCTGCCAACCTTGTTTTTAAATAAGCATTTTCCTGCTTAAGAAAATCGAGCTGCCGCAACCACATAGTGTGCTCGTAGTTAAAATGCTCTATTTTGGTAATATAGTTATTCGTCATAACCATTGTATTTAAGATACCGGGATTACGGTTATTATTTTTTATTCTGTTTTATTGTTTGATATCGTATAGCAACTATGTGCCTCCTTTTTTCCATCACCTGTTTTCGGGCTTACATAAGGAATACCGAGCCCCATACCACGTAAAATAAGCAGGCAGGCAATCAGCGTCATCATGTAAGGATAGAACCTGCGTATTTTTTGCCGGACCGTTACACCAACATAGTTGCCAAAAAAAGTAATACTCCACATTACAGGCAATGTACCCAGCCCAAAAAAAGCCATAAACAAAATGCTGTTTGTCATACTGCCGGATGCTACTGCCCCGGCTGCTGCCATATACACCAGGCCACAGGGTAACAAGCCATTTAGTAACCCAATTGCAAAAAGTGATGCATATGATTTTTTGAAAAATAACTTACCAAGGCCGCTCCGTAGTTTTTCAAAAAAAGCATTTATAACGTTTTGACTTTTATTTGCTGCAAGTTTTTTGGGCAATACTACAAATGCAATAATAATAATACCCATAATTACAGAAAGCCATTGCTGAAAACCAAAAAAAGATGCCGTTTTTCCTGCAAGCCCAAACACAGCCCCAAAAGCACTATAAGTAACTATGCGGCCAGAGTTATATAAAAATGCGCCTGAAAACTTGGCCCACAAACTATCATTGCTTAACGGCAACGACAATGCCAGCGGCCCACACATGCCAACGCAATGGAAGCTACCAAGCATTCCCATTATCATTGCCGCTGTAATAAGCCCTGTCATTGTTTTTATTTATGTGTGTTATGATGATGATTTTGTAAACTGCTCTTCTTTTTTAAATGCAACAGAAATAATATTGCTGTAAGTAAAAAAGGAAGTCCATATACAAAAGCCGCATTTTCATTTCCTTTTGTAAATAAATAAATCATTAACCCGGCAGCCCCTGCAATCAGTACAATAACACCGGGCCATTCTTTAAACCACGTAAGTATAAAGCCTGCAATCGGCACCAGTATAAATGGCAAAAAACTTATCAGCCCCTGGCCTCTTCCATTTACAATATCCGGCACTCCTTCGCCAATAATAAACAGTAAAAAGAACAAACAGGTTGCTATACCGGCAATTTGTGCCAATATTTTATACATGCGTACAATCCGCTCCTGCTTACTGTTACGATGGCTCATAAAAAAACTTTTTGTTCAAAATAATAACTCAGCCCATCCACGTTCCATTTCAAATGCAGTTCATGCTTGCCAACGGTATTTGCAGGCATCAGTAATATGGCTGTGTTATCCGTAGTGGAAAAACTCTTTACCACATCTTTTGTTTTATCAGCCGCATAATACAACTGTATTTCACCATCAATTTTTTTGCCGGCAAAGTCTTTAGGAAAATGAACCAGCAATTCATTGTTTTTTATTTCTGCTCTCACAGGCTCAGAAAGAGCATTGGCACGCCCGGCTGCATCTATCTGCTGCTGAAACTTCAGCTCTTTAGCATAGTAGTCTTCTGTTACAAGGTCAAAATTTTGTTGCGAAGATTTAAATACCATAAACAAAATACCTGCAACAAAAATGCCGTACACCGTTAGTATTTTATATCCCCAGTTCATACAATAGTTTTTATCAGTTATAAATTTCAGGGCCAATAAATTTGGCCGAGATGGTTTTTATTTTTTTTCCGCCTTCATACATACCAATTTTTATTTCGGTCTTCCATCCTTTCACTTCGTCCCTGTTCAGTTTTATAAAAAACTGCAGTGTGCTGTAACTTTCTTTTTTTACCAGTAATGTATTAGCGCCTACATATTCAATTTCGCCTTTAATATTTTCCAGCTGCAGGGTAAACGGAATATCCTTGTGCGTTTTATTTATCAGCTTAAGATTATACAGGTTGCTTATACGGCCATCGGGCAAGGTGGTATACGTCATCCCTGCTGTACGCATCAGCCTTGCATCTAAATCGGTGCGGCTTACTAAAAGAAATACCAATAATGAAAGCAACAATGTAAGTACGCCTACATAAGCTTTTATCCTGGAAGTAAATCTTAGCTTTTCACCTTTAACAATAGAGTTTTCTGAAGCGTAACGGATCAGCCCCTTGGGCTTATGAATACCTTCCATGATTGCATCACATGCATCAATACAGGCAGTACAGTTAACACATTCCAGTTGTGTGCCGTTTCTTATGTCAATTCCTGTAGGGCAAACACGTACACAGGCAAAACAGTCAATACAATCGCCGGTGGCGGGTGTAAATTTTGCTGCCAGGTCTTTGCAGTTTCCTTTACCATCACAGTCATCACAATCACATTTTTCTTCTTCTTTTACTTCGTGTTTGCGGTTACTTGTTTTACCCCTTGGTTCTCCCCTTTTACGGTCGTAAGCCACTACAATAGAGTTTTTATCCAGCATTACACCCTGCAATCTTCCGTATGGGCAAACAACAATACAGGCCTGCTCCCGGAACCACCAGTAAACAAAAAAGAAAACAGTAGTAAATACCAGTAAAGCCACCAGGGTACCAACATGCCCGGCCGGGTGAGTAACATAACCCAGCAATTGATCCATACTGATTAAATATGCAAGAAAAAAGTTGGCAATGATAAAAGACAACCCAAAGAATACAATAAACTTTATAACCCGTTTGGTTATTTTTTTACTGTTCCAGGGCATGGCTTTCAGTTGCTTTTGCTGTGCTGAGTCGCCGTCGATCCAGTATTCAATTTTACGAAAAACCATTTCCATAAAAATGGTTTGCGGACAGGCCCATCCGCAAAAAATACGGCCAAACACCACCGTAAACACAATTACAAACACCACAAAGGTGAGCATAGCTATACCGAAGATGAAAAAATCCTGTGGCCAAAACACCATGCCGAAAATGATGAACTTCCTGTCCAGAACGTTCAGCATAAACAGGGGTTCGCCATTTACTTTTATAAATGGCAGGGTAAAAAATACGATAAGGTAAAAGATACTGAATATAGTGCGCAGGTTGTATAATCTACCTTTTGGTTTTTTAGGATTAATGAAGTTCCTTTTACCATCTTTTGAAATGGTGGCTACGGAATCCCTGTATGTCCCTTTTTTATCCTGTATAATAGTTTCTTCCATAAAATATTCCTCCTCACAACTCTTTTTTGTTTTTTTTTATTTTACCTGTGCTGCTTTCGCCGTATCCTTTATGGCTACTACTGCTTTTTTTGCAGCAGTATCTGTTTTTGCTTTTGCAGAATCTGCAGCGGGCGCAGCTGTTTCTGTAAACAAATCTCCCTGCGGTGCTTTTGCATTAGGAGGATTTGTTCCATGTAATGATTTTACATAACTGGCCAGGAAGCTGATTTCTTTTGGTGAATAATTAGTTGCCCATGACTGCATACCTTTATCCGGGTAACCATTTTTAATTGATTTGAAAATATCATTTAAGGAACCTTTGTGCAGCCAGTAATCATCAGTTAAATTAGGACCGGCACCGCCTTCGCCCAATTTTCCATGGCATGGCCAGCATTTATCTGTAAAAATTTGTTTAGCTGCTGCAAGGCCTGCTGCATCTGCCATTGGCACATTATTCTCATCAATTTTATCTTTATTCTGTGCATCATATACTTCCTTGGCAATGCGTGCACTTTCCATTTCTGTTGTATATTCCTGGAAAGGGCTTTTTCCCGAACCAAACACATGATAGTAACCAATGTAAACAAACGCTACAACTATTGTAATGTAGAATCCATATTTCCACCAGGGCGGCAAAGCGTTATCTAATTCATGAATACCATCGTAATCATGATCGAGCAGTACATCTGCTTCTTTTTCCACCGGAACGGCTTTTGTAAATAATTTTTTATCCATAGCATCCCACCAGGTTCTCAGCCCTGATTTTTGGGTTGCTGCCACTTCCTTTGCAGGTAACAACTCATTATAAATTCTGCGGATAGAGAATGCCAGGAATAAAATGGCCAGCACTTCAACAACCACGGTGATTACGAAAAAGTAAAATGTAGTGGAAGAAAGACCGCCGTAATTGGGTACCTCTTTGGTGGCTGTTGCAGCAGCATCCTGTGCAGCAGCAGACTGAGAAGCAAAGAGCAGACCGATACCAATTACTACTGCCAGCAATTTTGCCGTTGCTTTATTTTTTTCCATCAGCTGCCGGCTTAATATAACCAGTACCTGGCCAAGGCCCCATATTACAAAAGCCAATACAATTGTCATTACAACCAGTAAAGTTGCCAGTTGATTGTAACTTGACGTAACAGTTTTTTCTGCAGCGGCTGCATCCTGTGCTGAAGCTGTAACAGCAGCCAACAGTAAGGCCATTGCCATAGAAAATTTCTTATTTATAAAAGGAATGAATCGCATACTTTTTTATTTTATAAGGTTGAGTTAGTTAATTCATCTTTTTCGAAAGGCATATTTTCCAGTTCTGTAACCTGGTCCTTCCCCAGTTTCTTTACCCACACCAACAACAGGGCAAAGAAGGTGATAAAAATGAACAATGAAATAATAGGGAAAACATTTGCATTGGTCATTGAATCTGCATACTGTTTAATGAATTTGAACATGTTTTTATTATTTATTTAAAACAGGTGTTTTGTTATTATTAATATCCACGCCCAAACGCTGTATATAAGCAATCAGTGCTATCACTTCTTTTTTAGGCGATACTTTAATACTATCACTTAAAAGATTTGCTGAAATCATCGTAGCCTGTGCAGCCAGTTCTTGATTAGCCTGTTTCTCATATCCTTTTTCGTATGGAACGCCCAGCGTACGCATAGCATTAATTTTTGCTTCTGTTGTGCTGATGTCCAAGTCATCTGTAAGCAGGTGCGGATATGCAGGCATTACAGAGCCTTCACTCATAGATTGTGGCTCACGGAAGTGGCGGAAATGCCAGCCATCAGATTTTTTCAGGTTACCAATTCCCTCTCTTCCTAAATCCGGGCCAGTACGTTTACTTCCCCACTGGAACGGATGGTCATACACAAACTCACCGGCTTTGGAGTATTCTCCATAACGCTCTGTTTCACTTCGGAACGGACGCACCATTTGTGAGTGGCATACATAACAACCTTCACGTACATAAATATCACGGCCCTGCAGTTCAAGCGGCGTGTATGGTTTTACGCTGCTGATGGTTGGGATGTTTGATTTTATTAAAAATGTAGGTATCATTTCAATGGCGCCGCCAATAAGAATTACCACCAAACTCAATATCATAAACTGTACAGGTTTTCTTTCAATAACCCTGTGCCAGTGTTCGCCACTATGAGATACATATTCTTTTTGCAGCGGTGCAGCTTCTGCTTCTTCATTAGCCAGCAGCTTACCTGTTTTTACAGTTTTAACAAGGTTATAAACCATCATGAAAACTCCTGTCAGGTATAATACACCACCTAATGCACGCATGGCATAAAATGGACGCAGGTAAGTAACTGTTTCAAGGAATGAATATTTTAACTGGCCTGCAGCAGTAAAGTCTTTCCACATGGAGCTTTGGGTAAACCCTGCCCAGTACATTGGAATTGCCCAGAACAAAATACCCAATGTTGCCACCCAGAAATGGCGGTTGGCCATTTTTTTAGAATAAAGTTCTGTTTGGAAAATTCTTGGTATCAGCCAGTACAGTACACCAAAAGTCAGCATCCCATTCCAGCCCAATGCGCCAATATGTACGTGTGCCACTATCCAGTCAGTAAAGTGTGCTACAGCATTAAATGTTTTTAAAGAAAGCATTGGTCCTTCAAACGTGGCCATACCATAAGCAGTAACTGCCACTACAAGGAATTTTAAAATCACATCATCCCTAACCCTGTCCCATGCTCCTCGTAATGTGAGTAATCCATTAATCATACCACCCCAGCTTGGGAAAATGAGCATGAAAGAGAACACAATACCGAGTGACTGTGCCCAGTTAGGCAAAGCTGTGTATAACAGGTGGTGCGGACCAGCCCAGATATACAGGAATATCAATGCCCAGAAGTGAATAATAGAAAGACGGTACGAATAAACGGGCCTGTTGGCGGCTTTAGGCATAAAGTAATACATTAAACCTAAATACGGCGTAGTTAAGAAAAATGCTACCGCATTATGACCATACCACCATTGCACCAGTGCATCCTGCACACCTGCATACCAGCTATAGCTTTTTAAAAAGCTAATGGGTAATTCAAATGAGTTTACAATATGCAATACAGCTACAGTTACAAACGTGGCTATATAAAACCAAATAGCAACATAGAGATGTTTCTCCCTTCTTTTTAAAATGGTACCAAACATATTCCATCCAAACACCACCCATATTAATGCAATGGCAATATCAATGGGCCACTCCAGTTCAGCATATTCTTTACCGGCTGTAATACCCAATGGTAAAGTAATGGCTGCAGCCACAATAATCAGCTGCCATCCCCAGAAATGAATTTTACTCAGCACATCACTAAACATTCTTGCTTTACACAACCGTTGCAGTGAATAATACACCCCCATAAAAATGCCATTGCCCACAAAGGCAAAAATCACCGCATTGGTATGCAGCGGGCGTATACGGCCAAAGTTTAACCAGGGTGCAAAATTTAACCCATTAGGGAATTGGGATGGAAAAACAAGTTGCAGGGCTGCAATTAACCCCACAAGCATTCCTACAGCTCCCCACAAAATGGTGGCATAGGCAAAGTTTTTTACAATCCTGTTGTCATAATAAAATTTCTCTACTTGCATGTTATATATTTATTTGGTTTGGACTATTTGGTTGTAGTGCTGGAAGCTGTTTCTTTTTTATCATCGAACAGCATACGGATTGACGGTGTGTAATCATCATCGTACTGACCATTTTTTACACTCCATAAAAAAGCGGCCAGGAAACTCCCGGCTACAAGTATGCTAATACCTATCAAAACAAAAAGTGCGCTCATGTCTTTAAATTATAGTTCCAAAAATAGAAGGGTGGGCAGGTTTTTGGGCTGACACCTGTCAAAGGGGTACATGATTTTCGTCATCCGGGGTTAAAGGCCTTTAAGCCTTGCACTTAAGGATGACAATGCCGTTACCAGCAGTACAATACTGATACTGCTAACCGGCATTAATATAGCTGCAACCATGGGCGACAGTAACCCTTGTACTGCGAAAGACAAGCCCACTATGTTGTATAGAATTGATAAAATGAAACTTGCAGTAACTATTTTTTTGCCAGATCTTGCAAAAGCCAGGAATTTATCCAGCAGCTGCACTTTTGAGCCATCCAGTATGGCATCACAGGCCGGTGAAAATTGAGAGGTGTTGTCGCTAACGGCCACACCAACGTTACTTTGCATTAAGGCGCCTGCATCATTCAGCCCGTCCCCAATCATCAAAACATGTTCGCCATTCTTTTGCTGTTCTTTTACAAAATCAAGTTTTTGCTGGGGCGATTGGCCAAAGCGCAGGTTAGTACTATTGCCAAATATTTTTGAAAGGTTCAGCTTTTCAGAGTCATTGTCTCCTGACAACAAGTAAAGCTGATAATTTTGTTTTTTTAACCTGCCTACCACTTCTGCTGCCCCTTGCCTGTACTGGTTGCTAACTGTAAAACGCCCCAGATGGGTGTTATTCATCATTACATGCACATGCGTGCCTGTATCGTACGATACAAACCCTTTTGTAAATTCATTTATAAACAATGCTGAGCCAATACGAACTGGCATGCCGTTTACCATTGCCTCCAGGCCCTTGCCTGTATATTCTTTAAATTCCTCTACAGTAAGCCGTTGCTCCTGGTTTACATTTAGCCATCCCGCTATTATTTTACTTAGGGGATGAGATGACTGCCTTGCAACAGTTTTAATAATCGCTTTTTCCTTTTCTGTTAATGGTGTGCCTTCGTAACTTATTAAAGAGGTATTGTTATGTGTAATAGTCCCTGTTTTATCAAATACAACAGATTTTATTTTTGCCATTGCCTCCATAACAGAAGCATTTTTTAAATACAATTTGTTTTTGCCAAAAAGACGAAGCATGTTACCATAGGTAAATGTTGCCGAAAGCAATAATGAACACGGGCAGGCTACAATTAAAACAGAAGATACTGCAGGCAATATTTTTGAGGTATCATTAAAACTCCAATACAGTAACGTTAGTGCAGCAACAGTAAAAAGTGATATGGTAAAATACCTGCTCCACGGGTGAATGAAAGATTTGTCCTCATTCTTCTTATTACTGCTGAAAACATCATTATTGTTCCATAACTGTGTTATATAGCTTTGAGATACTTCCCCGGCTACTTCCAGCTCAATTGCGCTGCCAATTTGTTTACCGCCTGCGTAAATTAATTCTCCCTTTTTGCGTTCTACAGGCGCATTTTCGCCGCTTACAAAACTGTAATCAACATTTGCAGTTCCTTTCATTAATACCGCATCAGCCGGTATCATTTCTTCGTTACGGATTATAATACGGTCGCCTTTTTCCAGCTTTGTAACAGGTATATTTTTCTCAATTCCTGCCGTTACAACTGTTACACCCAATGGAAAATAAGAACGGTAATCCCTGTCGAAAGAAAATGAATCATAGGTTTTATCCTGGAACCAGCGGCCCACCAGCATAAAGAAAACGATTCCTGTTCCGGAATCGAGGTACCCGGCCCCCGTGCCTGTAATGATTTCATAGTAGCTTCTTGCATAAGTAACCACTATGGCAAGTGCAATTGGCGCATCAATATTTAAAAACCGCTGCCGCAGCCCTTTGAATGCAGACACAAAAAAGCCAGATGCGCTATATAACAGCACAGGCAAAGAAAGGCTGAGATTAAGCCAGGCAAATGTTTCTTTTAAACCATGCTGATCAATTTTGCCTGAAGAAAAATATTCAGGAAAACTCAGCATCATGATATTAGCAAAGCAAAAACCAGCCACACCGATTTTGTAAATACGGCTGCGGTTGAATGTATTTGATTTTTTTTCAGTGGTGTCTTTTAAACTGATATAAGGTTCGTAACCAATAAAGGCAAGCAGCTCCACAACTTTTCTAAGGGAAACTTCTGCAGGATTGTAAGAGATAAAAACTTCTTTACGCTGAAAGTTGGTTTGAGATTTTATAATGCCGGGATTGATGCGGTGCAGGTTTTCCAGTAAATAAACACAGGAAGAGCAGTGCATTTGTGGCAGGGAAAAGGTAACGTTTACCTGTGTGCCGCTGTTAAACTGTACCAGTTTGTTAGCCGTAGCCTCATCATCCAAATAAGCAAACCGGTCGCTTGTAAATTTACCCTTAACTTTTATACCCGGGTTTTTATCAAAATCGTAGTAAACACAAAGATTGTTTTCATTCAGCAGCAGGTAAACCTGTTTGCATCCTTCGCAGCAAAACTGCTTATCATTTTCAACAATAATGTCATCACTGCAATTGTCGCCGCAGTGGTAACATTTAACCGATATGCCTGTAACTGTACTAATAGTTTTAATTTTTTAAGGTTAAAAAGAAAGCCGCCAAATAAGACTAAACGGCGGCTTTTTCTTTAGACAGAAACTATTGAACACTTTGCTTTGAACACATTGTAATCATCCTGTTTAAGCAGGATACGGCAACTTTAGTTTTCATTTATGTACCTAACCACTTTTATCATCTGTTTTTTGTGGTCAGGCAACCGTTGCCAGGTAATTCATAAAATTGCATTTCAAATCGATAAACAGTTTTTCAATTGACTTAATCCTCTCTCTCAGTATATCCTGTATCAAAAATGCCTCTATATCGAAAAGAACATTGGATTTACAATCTTCTGCCAGCCTTTTTTGCTGCTGGTCCAAATCTTCATTCAACGTGTGCATTTCTTTTTGCTGAACATCCAGCTCATTTTTAAAATGCACTCTTGTTTTTAGCTCTTCGTCTCCGGCGGTAACATCTTCCAGCATCTTTTTCATCATCGGAAACTCCTTTTCCTGAAGGCGGAGGGTTTGCTGCCACCCGTCATTTTCATCCAGGTAACGCTTCAGCTTTACGGTATCCAGTGCAAAACTGTTTGTCATACCCTCTGTCTTTATATATGCAAATATGCTGTTGCACTTTTCTTTTTTTACTGACAGGCGTCAAGAATAAACATGAGAATTATCAGGATTTGTATTATGCTGAGCAATTACGGAGTCTAATGATTCTCGAAGAGCCACCTGAAGGGTTTGTAAGGTTTTTCCGCTTTAAGATGAAATTTATTGATAGTGTTTTCCCTGATGTAAGTGATGGCTTCCTCCACGGAATCAGTTACCATGAAGTAACTGCTGTCATTGGCCGAAATAGTGCCTTTGGCTTTCATTACTTCAATATGTTCCAGTAGTTCACGGTGAAATTCTTTTCCGAAAATTACAATGGGGAACTCGTTAATTTTTGCCGTTTGTATTAAGGTAAGTGCTTCAAAATACTCATCCAGTGTTCCAAACCCGCCGGGCATTACAACAAACGCATAAGAATATTTAATGAGCAGTGTTTTGCGGATGAAAAAATAACGGATACTAACCCATTTATCCAGGTATGAATTAGGCTTTTGTTCCATTGGCAAAACAATATTACAGCCAACACTTCTGCCACCCACCGCTTTTGCACCTTTATTTGCAGCTTCCATTATACCGGGGCCACCCCCGGTCATAATTGTGAACCCCATTTGGGCAATTTTTGCGGCCAGTTCTTCAGTGGCATCATAATACGGATGCCCGTCTTTAAAACGGGCAGAACCAAAAATGGTAACACAGGGGCCGGCAAAATGCAATGCCCTGAACCCTTTAATAAATTCAAGCATCACCTTTACAGTGAATTTAAATTCTTCCCACCGGCTTTGAGGACCTGCAAGAAATTTAATTTCTGAACGGGTGTTTTGTACAGGCATTTATAATCATTTTAACGTACAACTTTGCAACCTGCTGATAGAAGTTACATAACCCTGCTTAGAAAAGCATTAAACTCATGCCGCAGTTCATTAAACACTTTGCTCTCACTTTCATAACGGTCCTTTAATTGTACTTCTTCTGCCAGCAGCTGAGGGTTTATATGGCCTGCATGCTGCTGCACTGCAGCTGCCATTTTATTTAAATGAGTATTGATATCATGCTGTAGTATATCAATGTTTTCTCCCTGCAGTAAAAACTGGTTTTCAAAATGTTCTATAGATTTCATTATTTCAACTCCGGAATTTTTTGACACTACTTCTGTCAGCCTGCCTTTTAATACATTCAGTTCGTCTTTATAAAAGCTTAGTGCACTTTTCCATTCACCATAATGAGTTTCGTTTACTTTAATACTTGTCTGTTGCATATGTTTATTTGTTTTGTTTGTGATGATTTTCTACCAGCACCTCGCCATGATTAACAAGCAATGTTTTAACTGAATTAGCTACGATGGAATGATGGTATGTTTTTAATAATACTTCGTTAGCTGCTGCAATATCTCTTTCACTTTCAACTGTAATTTTAGGATACAGGTCAGCAGTTACAAACTCCATGTGCCCGTCACTTAAAGCCACATGTCCAATAGCGTTGCATGTAAAATGGGTAATAGAAAGCTGTTGCTTTTCTGCAATTGCAAAACAGGTTGTCATGAAACAACTGCATAATGCTCCTAAAAACAAATGCTCTGGACTCCACATATCAGGTACACCACCCGGAAACAAAGACGGGGTTGCCACTTTTAGTGTGTCCTTCACATCATTGGCAGTAATTATTCCTTTGTGTCCACGCTGCCAGTTAAGCTGTACTTCAAAATAATATTGATGTGGTGCTGTTTTGGTTATCATGGCAATTTATTTATGTGAAATAAAAAGCGGCATTTTTACTTTCTGAATAATTTCTTTTGCAAAACTTTTACGGAGCAGGGTGGAAAATGCACTGCGTGAAAATGCACCCATCACTACATAGCTGTTTGGCTGTTCTGATAGCCATTCTGTAAAAAGCTGCCGGTGTGCAATAGGGAGATTTTGGATTTCGAGTTCAGGGTAATGTGCCCCAAGCAGTTCGGTCATCATAATGTATGAGGGCAATTCTTCACCAGCATCTTCACTTACAAAAATCAGTTTTGCATTTTTTTGTACCAACTCGGGAAAAAGATAAGCAAACTGTTTAATGGCGAAAGTGGCGGATTCACCGCCATCGTATGTTAGTATTACTCCACCAGGAGTTTTATAGTTTTCAGGAACAAGAATTACTGGGCATTCTGAACGTTTTAAAACTTCCTCTAAATAATAATTAGGCTGGCCGGGCTCTACATTTTTATAAAAGAGGTCGCTGCTTATAAGCAATATATCAGCATAACGGGTTTCTTCCACCAGCGATGCAATAGCCATAAAATCGTTGTCTTTATGTATACGGTAGTGCAGCCCGTCTGCATTACAAGCCGTTTCAAAGTCTTTAATATTTTTATTGATTATGGCTTCATCTTCCCCTTTCATTAACCATTCCGGCATTACAGCAGCAGCTTCTCCGGCGTTGGAGTAAGCCATAATCCTGGAGTAATCTACCGGGCTTAAAAAAACTCCTGCAAGCAGTATTTCGCTTTGATTATTGATGTCTTTAGCAAACTCAAATGCGCCTTTGGGAAAATGTTCCCCGTCCAGCGCCATAATAATCTTTTTCATTAGCAGAGCATTTAGAGGTTTTACCCTCTACTAAGCTATTACTGCTGATGTGGCGTTTTAATGACCTAAGGCATAAGTGCTGATGATTGAAGTCAGATAAAACAAAAAAGCCCCCGGAAAACCGGGGGCTTTGTATAAGCAATTTGTTCGGGATTATGATTTTGCTTCTTCGCTATCTGCTGCAGCTTCAGCCGTATTTTCTGCAGCTTTCTTTTTAGCGCCACCACTTCTTCTTGTTTTCTTAGCAGGTTCAGCAGCAGTTTTAACACCTTTACCATAAATCTCGTTAAAGTCAACCAGTTCAATCATTGCCAGTTCAGCATTATCACCCACACGTGCACCCAATTTAATAATACGGGTGTAACCACCGGGGCGGCCGGCTACTTTAGGAGCAACTACTGTGAATAATTCTTTAACTGCAGCTTTATCGTTTAAGTAGCTAAACACAATACGGTGATTGTGCATGATAGCTTCTTTGCTGGCGTTACTTTTTGTTTTTGTAATCAGGGGCTCAATAAAAGTACGCAGTGCTTTAGCCTTTGCTAAAGTAGTAGTAATTCTTTTGTGCGTAATTAACTGGCTGCCTAAATTGGCTAACAACGCTTTTCTGTGAGAAGCGGTCCTGCCTAAATTGTTGTTTTTGTCTCCGTGACGCATGACATTTAAATTTTAAATTCCCCCACACCGTGTCAGGAATTGTGAGGTACTGGTTATAAAAAAAAAGCCAGCCAGTTTTTATTACCGGCCGGCAGTTATTAAATCAATTATTCATCATCCAGTTTCAGCTTGCTCAGATCCATACCAAAGCTTAAGCCTCTTTCATGCAATACCTGCTCAATTTCGCTTAAAGATTTCTGTCCAAAATTACGGAACTTCATCAGGTCTTCCTGTTCGTACTGTACCAGTTCGCTCAGTGAGTTGATTTTTGCTGCTTTTAAACAGTTGAAAGCACGTACTGAAAGGTCTAAATCTTCCAACGGTGTTTTCAGCATTTTGCGCAGTTGCAATGTTTGTTCATCCACTAAATCTTCTTTCTTATCTTCTTTGGTATCGAAAGTAATGTTTTCGTCAGTGATGATCATTAAATGCTGGATCAAAATACGGCTTGCCTGTTTCACTGCTTCTTCCGGATGAATGGTACCGTCTGTAATTACCTCCATTACCAGCTTTTCGTAATCGGTACGTTGCTCCACACGGGTGTTTTCGATGTTGTAGCGTACATTTTTAATTGGAGTAAAAATAGCATCAACAGGAATATATCCAAAATGGCTGCTCTTTTCTTTGTGATCTTCTGCAGGCACATAACCACGGCCTTTACCAATGGATATTTCAATATCGAGTTTGGCACTGGCGTCTAATGTGCAAATCAGTAAGTCTGGATTCATCACTTCAAAATTGGGTGATGCTTCTCCAATCATACCAGCAGTAAATTCAGTTTTATTTTTGATTGACAGTGTTACTTTTTCCACATTTACATCCTGATCACCTTTACGTTTTAAACGCACCTGTTTCAAATTCAGAATAATTTCAGTTACGTCTTCTGTAACACCTTTAATGGTAGCAAATTCATGATCTGCCCCGGCAATGTTAATACCAATAATTGCATATCCCTCTAAAGAGTTAAGCAATACACGGCGTAATGCGTTACCAATAGTAACGCCATAACCTGGTTCTAAGGGACGAAACTCGAAATTGGCTTCAAAATCTGTTGCTTTCTGAAGAACAATCTTATCGGGCTTAACAAAATTTAAAATTCCCATATTAAATTGTTTGTTTTTTGTTTTGTATTTATGTTACCGGCTTTTTCAGCTTTATTCAGCATCGTTGTGTCACTCACTTGTACTTTTCAGCTTACTGCTTATTTAGAGTACAATTCCACAATCAGTTGCTCCTTGATATTTTCAGGAACACTTTCTCTTTCAGGGTAAGCAATGAAAGTACCTTTAACTTCTGTTTCATTCCAGTCCAGCCAGTTGAATTTTGGATTTTTTCCTTTAAGGTTGCTGCTGATAGCTGTGTTAGCTGCGCTTTTACCTTTTAATCCAATAACATCTCCTGGTTTGCAACTGTAAGAAGGTATATTCATCACCTCTCCGTTGATTGTAATGTGTTTGTGACTAACTAACTGGCGGGCAGCCTGGCGGCTGGGTGCAATACCCATACGGAAAACAGTGTTATCCAAACGGGCTTCCAGCAGTTTGATGAGGTTTTCACCGGTAACACCTTTACGGCGTGCAGCTTCGTCAAATGTTTTGCGGAACTGTTTTTCCAATACACCGTAAGTGTATTTAGCTTTTTGCTTTTCTCTTAACTGTAAAGCATACTCACCTAAAGTTTTACGCTTGCGGTTAGCGCCATGCATCCCGGGAGGGTTGCTGTTTTTGGTTAACCATTTACCATTGCCGGTAATGGGCTCACCAAAAATTCTTGAAATCTTGGTTTTTGGGCCTGTGTAACGTGCCATAGTTTTTATTCATTTCGATTTTTTTTGAAACGGCGCTATCATCGGTAAAAAATCGTAAAAAATTAATGAAGCACCCTTTGTTAAATGATAAATTCTGGCTTTATCAAAATATGTAAAATGCATAAGGTGTTAAAACACCAAATACACTATTAAACTCTTCTCTTTTTAGGAGGACGGCAACCATTGTGCGGCAAAGGAGTAACGTCTTTAATCATTACTACTTCAATACCGTTTTGTGTTAAAGAACGGATAGCACCCTCACGGCCGCTGCCGGGACCTTTTACAAAAACATCCACTTTCTTTAAACCGGCATCTACTGCAGTTTTAGCTGCATCAGCACCTGCCATCTGAGCTGCGTAAGGAGTATTTTTTTTACTGCCACGAAAGCCCATTTTACCGGCACTAGACCATGAAATAACCTGGCCTTGTTTGTTCGTTAAACTGATGATGATGTTGTTGAAACTTGCTACAATGTGAGCATCCCCGTAACTATCAACTTTTACTACTCTTTTTTTGGCGGCTGCTTTTGCGCCACCGGCTTTACCAGCCTGTGCTTTTGCCATAATGAACTTTTAAGGTAATCTTTTAAAAATTTATCCCAATTCATCATCGGGACTGAATCAACCCTCCTGCCCGGCTTTAGCTATCCGTAATTGATTCAAAAATATAAGCCGTATATAAACAACCAATCTGCCTTTGGCAGATTGGTCATATTTATTTATTACTTAGTTACTTTCTTTTTACCGGCAACTGTTTTACGCTTACCTTTTCTTGTACGGCTGTTGGTACGGGTACGCTGACCACGAACCGGCAAACCTTTACGATGACGGAGGCCGCGGTAGCACGCAATATCAAGCAGGCGCTTGATATTCATTTGCGTTTCACTACGTAAAGCACCTTCAGTTTTAAACTCATTAGAAATGATATTACGGATGGCAGTTTGCTCATCATCATTCCACTGATTTACTTTTTTACTAAGGTCAATACCTGCTTTAGTTAAAATATACTGGGCTGTTGAACGGCCAATACCATATATATAGGTAAGTCCAATTTCGCCTCTTTTATTTTTTGGTAAGTCTATACCGGCAATACGAGCCATATAACTATTTAGATTTTAAAATTTACAAATAATGATTACCCTTGCTTTTGCTTAAAGCGTGGGTTCTTCTTGTTGATAACATACAGTCTTCCTTTTCTCCTCACAATCTTGCAATCTGCACTGCGTTTTTTAATAGAAGCTCTTACCTTCATTTTATTTAGTTTTTACAGTTATTTATTACTTATACCTGAAAATTATACGCCCCCTTGTTAAATCATATGGGCTCATTTCAACACCCACTTTGTCACCAGGTAAAATACGGATATAGTGCATCCTCATTTTACCCGAAATTGTCGCTAAAATTTCGTGGCCATTCTCTAACTTTACTTTGAACATAGCATTGCTGAGCGCTTCTACTATTGTTCCGTCTTGTTTAATAAGTGCCTGTTTAGCCATAATTTTGGGAGCGCAAAGATAAGTGGATAAATTTAATTTTTTGCAAAAATTAGCGTTATTTACCAACAAAAACCCCATTTTTCCACATGATAGGTGTCCGGCTGGCCTTTTTGGCTCTTTTAGTGGCAGGGATTTCCTGCAAAAAAACCAGTTCAGATAAACAACAAGCCCAAGTTGACCCTTATATGAGCCTGACCGCAGGTAATAGCTGGACTTATGAACAGGTAAACAATATTACTACACTTATCTCAACCAATATTGTTACCTCAACAAACCGGGACAGTACTATTAGCGGCAAATCATACCACGTTTTTAGCAACAGCAGCGGGGCAGTAAACGACTATTATAATATAACTGGAAATGATTATTTTACTTTCCGCAACCTTGTAGCATTAGGCAGCAACAGCGTGGAGCACATTTATTTAAAAGATAATGCAAGTGCCGGAACCAATTGGAGCCAAACCATTACAATCGCTCCATTTTCGGGAGTGCCAACAACAATACCCCTTACCATTACAAATACCATTGCAGAAAAGAATATTACCCGCAATATAAATGGTAAAACATATGATAACGTAATTCACATTACCACAACACTTTCCTCATCGGGACTCCCCGCCGGTTCACTTACAACTGACATTCAAACCTATTATGCCCCAAAATACGGCATGATTGAAAGCAGGAATAAGATAACTACCACACTTTTAACTGGTAGTAACGTAGATCAAATCACTACACTCAAAACAACTAATTTTTAATCAACCTATTTACACGTGCAATATACAATGGCATTTTTTTTGCTCTTTTTTCCTGATAAGAATCAGTATTTTTTGATACAATAAACTATACTGAATGGAGTTAGTAAATCATTATATCCCCAAGCCTGCACCCCGCAGGTTAAACATTTAAAATGTCACTTATGAAAACAAATCAAGAAAAATCCGCTTTGAAGGTTGTATTGCAGCAAACCCTTAATAACACCACTGCGTGGATGGGTCATGGATTAACCAATGAGGATGTTATTGCCGGCCAAACTTTTACCTGCCCTTACGAAGGTGAACTTGGTGGTATTGAAATTTTTTCCTCGCTTGTTATAAAACCCGGGCATGCCCAAATGAGCGTTCACCCGTTTGACCCATCGTCTAAAAAATGGGGCGAAGCATTATTAAGCACCTCAGTAAAGATTGATAAAACCGATAATGGCAAATGGATACTTTTTCCACAGGATGGATTAAAACTGCAAAAAGACTTTACTTACGGGTTCCGTTTAAAAAGTGATGATATGTACATAGGAATTGGGGAAGCTGCAGGCAGCCATTCTCAGCCGCCATTTACCGGAGGACAGGAATGGATATCTCCTTCTGATAATCACCCTGGCAAATATTTTAAATACCTTAGCCTCGCTTTTAAGGTTGAAATGAGAGCATAATTTGAATTCGTTTATCAAATAGAAAGAGGCTGCATGAATTATGCAGCCTCTTTTACTATAATACTTTTTACATTTTATATTACTTCATCATTCAGGTGCACCTTGGTCATTTCATGATAATGATTTTGTAACTGGTGCAAAGAAATGGGCTGCAGCACATGCCTTTTTTCATCCCGGTACCAAATATCGAATTTTGAAAAATCTCCTTTCTGAGGTATCATCATGCGAAAAGCCCCTTTCATATATTTTACAGAGCCATCATCATTGTCGTGCTTACTGAATTTTAAACGCATCAGTTGCTCTTCATCAAGAGGAATGGCACTGAGCTGATTGGTTTCATACCAGAATTCCTGTACACCGGTATCAACACAAACCTGTTTTTCGTTATGGTTTAAATCGGTTACTTCGCCGGGGCGTTTATCGCCATCATTATCGGCGATGAGGAAATCGCCAACTTTAATTTCATTGAATTTGATCATAGCCAGAATCGTTTTATTGTGTATGCCAATTTAAAGAATGTTTTACAAATTGTCAACTACGTTTGCGATAACTTAACACAGCCCAGCCATTAAACACCACAGCAAAAGCAGCCATGATGAGCATATGTTGCTTTATATCTGCCAGCCCGCTGCCTTTCAACACCACCATACGCATTACGTCAATAAAATAAGATACAGGGTTGAACCGGGTAATCCATTTTGCCCATTCGGGCATACTGTCAATGGATGTATATAAACCACCCAGCAGAATAAATATCATCATTAAAAAGAAAGACATGAGCATGGCCTGCTGCTGGTTGGCCGAATAAGTAGATAATAACAAACCCAGGCCCAATACTGCAAGCAGGTATAAAGCTGCAAAAGCATAAATGGTTAAAAAACTGCCCGAAGGAATTATACCATATGCCACCCTTGCAATAACAAGCCCTATAGTAAGCACAACTAACCCGAGTAACCAAAATGGAATGAGTTTACCCAATACAAAATGATATTTTTTAACAGGGGTAACATTAATTTGCTCAATAGTACCAATCTCTTTTTCCCTGACAATATTTACTGCCGTTAAATTAGTACCCACCATGGTTAATAAAAGTACCAGTATGCCGGGAACCATAAAATATTTATAATTCATTAGTGGGTTAAACCAGTTGGAAGAGGTGACTTCAATTTGAGTTTCGGGGCTGAAACGGGGAAATTGTTTCCACTCTGTGCGCACCTGCCTGTTATAATCCTGTATGATGCTGCGTAAATAAGCCCCTCCTAAATTTGCTTTAACCCCGTTTATTGCATTTACTGCCATAAACAATGATACTTCGTTTTCTTTAACCAGGTTTTTTTCAAACTTTTCCGGTATTTGTAAAACCAGGTCTGCTTTATCTTTTTCTATTTGCTGCAACGCCTCGTTATAAGAGCTGGTGTACTGAGTAAGCACAAAATAACCAGACGCCGTTATTTTGTTAATGAGCTGGCGGGCATATTCCGAATGATCCTGGTCTGTTACAGCGAGCTTAATATTTTTTATTTCGTAATCAGCTGCCATGGGCAAAATGAGCAGCTGTATTACCGGCATTACTAAAATAATACGTAGTATGGAAGGATCCCGGAAGATTTGCCGGAACTCCTTTTGCAATAAAAATTTTAATGTACGCATAACAACTGCGGTATAAAATGCTGTAATGATGAACAGGGTCATATTGCTGAACGGAGCGACGCCACTGAAGTACAACCAGGGTGCTGCTGCCGGTTAACAAATAAAACCATCATGCCAGCCTTATTTTAAATTTTTTAATGGCCATTGCCAAAAAGAAAAAAAGCATTCCGTTGAGAATAAGAATTTCTTTCCAAATAGCTTTTACACCCAGCCCCTTTATCATTACTGTTTTTACGATACTGTAATACCATTTTGCCGGAACAATGTTTGAAACTGTACGTAATGGCAGGGGCATATTCTCTACCGGAAACATAAAGCCACTGAGCATTACTGTAGGCAAAAACAAAGCGACCAGCGAAATAAACATGGCCGCCTGCTGCGATGCTGCACCGGCAGAAATAAGCAGCCCCAGCGATAATGACACCAAAATAAACAACACACTTACCAGCACCAGCAAAACAACACTCCCGTTTATGGGCACTTCCAGCACGTACACACTTAGCAACAAAATAGTAGTGATGTTTATGATTGAAAGAATAAGATAAGGCACTGCTTTTGCCAGCACCACCAGTTGTGGCTTCATGGGCGACACCAGCATGATTTCCATGGTGCCCATTTCTTTTTCTTTTACAATGGTAATGGCCGTCATCATAGTACATACCAACAGCAGCACCATTGCCATAACACCCGGCACAAAATTAAATGCGCCTTTTAACTGTGGGTTATACAGCATCCGCATTTCTGTATTGATAGTATAAGGAAGTTTACGGTTGCTGGTTATACGGTTTTGATAATCCATAATAACAGCTGTTGCATAATTAGCCAGTTGATTAGCCGTGTTGGGATCTGATGCATCAGCAATAAGCTGTACCTGCGCTTTATTGAAATGCTGCAGCTCACTGCCGAAATTCTGTGGTATTATCACCGCCAGTTTAATAACGCCTTTTTTGAAAGAAGCATCAATATCGCTGCTGCTGTTTAAACTGGCAGTAATTTCAAAATAACGGCTGGCATCCAGTTGTGCAATAAGCGAAACACTTTCTGCATCCTTTGCGTTATCCAGCACAGCAATTTTTGTATTCTTCACTTCATTGGTAAGTGCAAAACCAAATATTACAATTTGTACAACAGGCATGCCCAAAAGAATAAGCATGGTTCGCCTGTCACGCAGAATGTGATAGAACTCTTTTTTTATAAATGCAAAAAACTGTTTGCCCATAAAGGGGTTTTATTCTTTATTAATTATTCTCCGCTTCTTACTGCTTTTCTTGCCAGTTTTAAAAACAGGTCGTCCATAGATACAGCATGGTGATTTAATTTTAACTGTGCCGGTGTGCCCAACGCTTCAATTCTTCCATCAACCATAATACTTACACGGTTACAGTATTCTGCTTCATCCATATAATGCGTTGTTACAAATATTGTAGTGCCATTTGCAGCAGCCACATAAATCATGTTCCAGAATTCCCGTCTTGTAACAGGATCCACACCACCCGTGGGTTCATCTAAAAAAACAATCTCGGGTTCATGAAAAACAGCCACAGAAAAAGCCAGTTTCTGTTTCCACCCAAGCGGTAATGATTTAACCAGAACATTGGCTTCTTTTTCCAGGTGAAGGTGATTTAAGATGAATGCTGTTTTCTCTTTTATAAACGCATCGGTTTTGCCATAAATGCCGCCATAAAAACGCATATTTTCTTTTACGGTAAGGTCATCGTATAAAGAGAATTTCTGGCTCATATAACCGATGCTGCGTTTTATTTTTTCATTCTCTTTATACACATCAAGTCCTGCAACTGTGGCATTGCCTGAGGTAGGCATTGATAAACCACAGAGCATACGCATAGCTGTAGTTTTTCCGGCGCCATTGGCCCCCAGGAAGCCAAATATTTCTCCTTTTTCCACTTCAAAACTAATAGCATCCACCGCGGTAAAATGCCCGAAGCGTTTGGTAAGTTTATCGGCTGTTATGGCTTTTGTACTGTTCATGCTATTTTCATCAGGTCAATAAAACAATCTTCAATATCTGCAGTGATCTTTTTAATTTCAAAACCCGGCACTGCCTGTGGCAGTATTTTTTCTTCTGGTTCATTTTTAAAACCTTCTTTAATTATCACATGATGGAATTCTCCAAAAGGATACGCATCTTCCACTTTTTCATTTTCCTTTAAAGCATCCAGCAACTGCAGCATATTGTTTGCTTTTGCAGCATATAAAGGTTTTTTAAAGTTGCTTACAATACCGGCAGGGCTGTTGATGGATAAGATTTTACCTCCCTGCATCAGCCCCACACGGTCGCACAAACCGGCTTCATCCATATACGGCGTGGAAACAAGGATGGTGATACCTTGTTGTTTTAATCCTTTCAGCATTTCCCAAAATTCTTTTCTGGATACTGCATCCACACCTGTGGTGGGCTCATCTAAAAACAATACCGAGGGACGATGAATCAATGCACAGCTTAATGCCAGCTTTTGCTTCATACCGCCGGAAAGCTTTCCTGCACGCCTTTGTTTAAATGGTTCAATTTGCGAATAGATATCTTTAATGAGGCTGTAATTTTCTTTCACCGTGGTATTGAAAATTGTGGCAAAGAAATTCAGATTCTCCTCAACGGATAAATCGGGATAAAGGGAAAACCTTCCCGGCATATACCCCACTCTTCTCCTAATGGATTTATAATCTTTTACCACATCGTAGCCATCGACAGTTGCTGTACCGCTGTCAGCAAGCAGCAAGGTTGTCAGTATCCGGAATAACGATGTTTTACCAGCACCATCCGGGCCAATAATACCAAACAATTCTCCTTGTGGTACATCAAAAGAAATATCGTCCAGCGCCAATACATCTTTCTTTTTGCCGTAGGTCTTAATAATGTTATGTACCTGTACTGCGTTCAATTTAGTGGATAGTTGAAAGATGAGAGTGGGTTGTTAATTATTTACAGCTTCACTTCGCCGTACATTCCTATTTTTAAGTAGCC
>JBGAHV010000088.1:0-7740 GCA_044225995.1 Ferruginibacter sp.
TTTAAAATATTTTCTGCCACACCTTTTACAATACCTGCGTTTACACCAATCAGTTCCTCACGGGTCATACCGGGTTTACGTGGCAGGCCGCTTGTAATTACCACCACATCGCTGCCGGCGGTTTTAGCGTAGTCGTTGGTGCTGCCCACAATTTTAGTATCAAAACCCAGCAATGTGGCCGTTTGCATCATATCCTGCGCCTTGCCTTCAGCAATGCCTTCTTTAATATCAAGCAAAACCAGTTCGCTGCACAATTCTTTACGGGCAATATTATCGGCACAGGTTGCACCCACGGCACCGGCACCTACAACAGTTACTTTCATTTAAAACAATTTATAAGTTGATGAATATTTTTTCCGCCGCAAAGGTAACAGAATACCTGATTGGACAATGGCGCATAATCCACAATTTTTGCTGTTGCAGCGCAGGTTTTGGGTATAAGCTGCGGTTCCCGGTTAATCTTCCTTATGCAGCAGTTTATGTAAATTTATTGTCAACTAAACAAATCTTTTTATGCGCTATACAGTAATGATTGTTTTTGCAGCTTTGCTGTTTACAGCCTGCAGAAAAAATGCAGAAAACAGCAATTGTACTTTATTGAAGGAAGGTATAACAGCAAATGACCTGCAACAGGTTAGTAAAGCCATTACCAATTATATCAACACCCTGCCAACAGATGAATATACCGAAGCCAATATAAACCTGCTTGTACAAACTATTACCGGCAGTTGCAATATAAAAAGCGGCGCATATTGCTTTGATTGTATTCAAACCCTTCCCTCACAAACTGAAATATTGCTTGAATTTAATGCCGGTGGAAACACCATTCGCAAAACGATTGACCTTACTTACACCCATGGCACAACAAAAATGAAATTTGGCAATATGCACGACTGATAAATGGATTTAACTATTTGCTAAGAAAGTTTGGTGAGTTTTTGCGTTACGTATTTACTAAACGTTTCGCCATGATAAAAACACTTTTTTCCGCAGCTGCCTTAACAGGCGGCTTTTTTATAGTTATAACTGCCCCAAACATTACAGCTGTGTATGATGCTAAAAAGAAAGCTGTAACAGTAAAGTGGCAGCAAAGCACTGCCGGCTTTAAAAGCTTTATTGTGCAAAGAAGTGATGATAATTTTAACTGGACAGATATTGCACGAATGGAAAATGCACAATGGAGCAGCAACAAAACCTGGCAGTACGACGATAAAAATGCTGCTGAAGGCGAAAACTATTACCGCCTGCAATGCACCGGCACCAACGGAAAAACGGCCCACTCCAACAGCGTAATGGTAATTACAGGCAGTACACACAACTGGATAATGTACCCGGTACCTGTTACAGATTTATTAACGCTGCAATATAAAGGCACAGAAAAAATTACCGGGGTAATTGGGGTGATTATTCAGAACATGAATGGGTATGTGCTTACACGCCTGCGCTGTGCCAGTAACAGTACCGTAATAAAAATTCCTGTAAGCAATTTAGGTAAAGGCATATATGATATACGCATTACCATTGCCAATGAAATTGTATGGAACCAGCGGTTTGTAAAATAATTACCGCATTAACTCATTTACTCAATGCGTCTAAAATTTGCTCTTTAGTGGCATTACCCTGGCTAATAAAACTAAACTGCTTTTGCTTGTTATAAAAAGCAAGCACCGGTATTGTACGTGGCTGAAAAAATTTACCCAAAACCCATGAATTGTCTTTACAGGGGTAAATGTTGGCATATTTACTTAATTCATATTTTTTGCAGAACTCTTTTATTTTGTAAATAGGCAATGTGGAGGCCAGTACAATTTGTGCATTCTTCATTACTTCGGGCATAGAAAGAAATAATTCCATTTGTGTTTGACAATGGCCGCACTCCGGGTTATACATCATAATAATGGTATGCAGTCCCGGTTTCAGCATTTTTTCTGTTACTGCAGCTGAGTCCAGGTTTAAAAGATTTAATGCCGGCAACAGCTTATCTTTTAAATACGGTGGAGTGGTATCATATTCCTGGCAAAATGCAGTTGTACTAAAAAATACAGTTATTAATATAAGAATGCTTTTTTTCATGTAAAAGTTGAATTTAATTATTTTAAAGCGGCAGCAATTTCTTCTACCGGGTGTTGGCCAACAAAGCTGTTTACAAAGTTGCCTTTTTTATCGTATACAAATACAGAGGGAAAGGAACGCACCTTAAAAAAAGTACCCAAAAAATAACTGGGGTCACGGCCCATAGTTATATTGGGATAATCGGCAATTTTATATTCGTTGTAAAATTTACGCATGTAATTAAAATCCAGCGGGCTTACCATTACAATCTGTACTTTTTTAAACAGGTGTATTTTCTCGGTAAGTTCTTTTGTTTCTGCCTGGCAATGTTCGCAATCGGGGCTGAACATCATTATAATGGTGGCCTTTTTCTTTTTTAAATTTTGCTTGGTAAAAATGCTGCTGTCTGCAATATTTATTAATTTAAATGTGGGCACAATAGGAAAGCGCAGGTATAATAAAGATGTATCTGTTTGTGCCTGTGCAAAGCCCTTAATGCCAATTACAAAAAGGAATAAAATAAAAATGGATCGCTTCACTTAAAATTTTTGATAAAGCTAATTTTTTTGCCTGATAATGAAATGTTAAGTGAGCAGTTTGCAGCGGGGCAGTTGAAAAAAGAGATTAGGCTCATTGGCTGCCGGATGGAAGCGAAAAGCCCGGTGAAGGTTTGTGCAAGGCTTTGTGCCGTACTTGCAGCAAACAGCCGGAACTAAAGTTTAAGGAAAAGGCACTGCCCGCAGCCCCGATAATAAACTGCAAACCACCAACTGCAAACCAATATTTTCCTTTACTTTTGCCGCCTAAATTAAATACGCTTTTATGGCATCAACATCAGACATAAGCCGTGGAATGATTATAAAATTAGACGGCAGCCTGTACTCCATTGTAGAGTTTGGCGAAAACAAAACAGCCCGTGCAGCCGCAAAGGTTTGGGCTAAATTAAAAGGGGTTGACAATAACCGTTCTATTGAAAAAACATGGAACAGCGGCGACAGCATTTACCCTGTAAGAGTAGAAAAGAAAACATACCAGTATTTGTATAAAGACGATACCGGCTACAGCTTTATGGATAGCGAAACTTTTGAGCAAATTACGGTAGCTGAAACACTGGTGGATGCTCCGCAGTTTTTAAAAGACGGCCAGGAAGTGGGCGTTTTAATTAATACAGAAACTGAATTGCCCATGACGGTGGAACTGCCCGATAAAATTGTTTTATTGGTTACTTATACAGAGCCGGGTTTAAGAGGCGATACTGCCACCCGTACTTTAAAGCCTGCAACAGTGGAAACAGGGGCAAGTGTAAGCGTTCCGCTTTTTGTAGAAGAAGGCGAACTGATACGCATAAATACCAAAACCGGCGAATACGTAGAAAGAGTAAAAGCTTAAGCTGGTTTTACTGCATAAAAAGGGCTGTTTTTACACAACAGCCCTTTTCTATTTTGTATGATTTTAGCCATATTTTGGGCATTTTTTGCACATTTTTAGCTCATTTTTGCCAAAAAATATCATTTTTTTGATTTTTTTCTTTTACTAAAATTTGCAATTATGAATAATCATTCATTACCTTAGCAGCCCCTATGAGTTCATCCAATTAACTAACCAAAAACTTATACATGGACATCAAGCAAATTCAGGAGTTGGTTAAGCTTATAAACAAAACCAACATTGGAGAAATCACTATCGAAGAAGAAGGCGTAAAAATTACCGTTAAACAAAAGAAAGACCCCAAACAACATATTATTGCCAACGCTGCTCCGGCAGTTTTTCCAACAGCACCTTCGGCAACAGCTCCTGCTCCTTCAGCCGTAAGCGCACCCCCACCTGCCGCTTCTAAACCCTCCGCTGAACCAAAAGCCGAAAATTTAGTAACAATAAAAAGCCCGATGATCGGTACTTTTTACCGCCAGGCTGGCCCTGGCAAACCCGTATTTGCATCCGTAGGCGATGAAGTTACTCCAGGCAAAGTGGTTTGTATTATTGAAGCAATGAAACTATTTAATGAAATAGAAAGCGAAATAAGCGGCAAAATTGTAAAGGTATTGATAGAAGATGCAAGCCCTGTTGAATATGACCAGCCACTGTTTTTGGTTGACCCTTCTTAACTAAAAATTAAAAATTCAAAACTAAAAAGGGGCTACCTCCTGTTTAAGAATTTTTTAATTTTTAATTTTTCATTTTTAATTCAACTACTGTGTTTAAAAAGATATTGATTGCCAACCGTGGAGAAATTGCCCTGCGTGTGATACGCACATGTAAAGAAATGGGCATAAAAACTGTGGCCGTTTATTCCACGGCAGATAAAGATAGCTTACATGTAAAATTTGCCGATGAGGCCGTTTGTATTGGTAAGCCTGCCAGTGTAGACAGTTATTTGAATATGGCTCATATAATGGCAGCTGCAGAAATAACAAATGCAGATGCGGTGCACCCGGGGTATGGCTTTCTTGCAGAAAATGCAAAATTTGCAAAAATTTGTGGTGATCATGGTATAAAATTCATTGGCCCCACACCGGAAATGATTAATGCCATGGGTGATAAAATAACCGCCAAACAAACCATGATAAATGCTGGAGTACCAGTAGTACCAGGTGTAGAAGGGTTATTGGAAGGGGTGGAACACGCTAAAAACGCAGCAAAAGAAATTGGATACCCTGTAATATTAAAAGCAACAGCTGGTGGTGGCGGAAAAGGTATGAGGGTGGTTTGGGAAGAAGATGAAATTGAAAAGGCATTTGAAACGGCACGTACTGAAGCTGCAGCTGCTTTTAAGAACGATGGTATTTACATGGAGAAATTTGTAGAAGAGCCACGACATATAGAAATACAGGTGGTTGGAGATCAATATGGTCAGGCATGCCATCTTAGTGAAAGGGATTGCTCAATACAGCGCCGTCACCAAAAATTAGTAGAAGAATCTCCTTCCCCATTTATGACACCTGAACTAAGGCAAAAAATGGGTGACGCTGCTATAAAAGCCTGCCACGCCATCAATTATGAGGGTGTTGGCACTATCGAATTTTTGGTGGATAAGCATCGTAATTTTTACTTCATGGAAATGAATACCCGTATTCAGGTGGAGCATTGCGTTACTGAAGAAGTTATTAATTACGACCTGATAAAGGAACAGATTAAAATAGCTGCTGGTGATAAGTTGAGTGGTAAAAACTATATACCTGCCATGCATGCTATTGAATGCCGTATAAATGCAGAAGATCCTTATAACGATTTTAGGCCAAGCCCCGGAAAAATCACCGTATTGCATCAGCCGGGAGGACATGGCGTTCGTGTAGACAGCCATGCCTATGCAGGTTATGTAATTCCCCCATACTATGACAGCATGATAGGCAAGTTAATTGCTGTGGCTCAAACCAGACAAGAGGCAATTGACACAATGAGCCGTGCATTGAGTGAATACGTGATTGAAGGAGTAAAAACAACAATCCCATTCCATCAACAGCTTATGAAAAATGAGGATTTCAGGAAAGGTAATTTTAATACTAAATTTCTGGAAACTTTTAAGATGCAATAAATAAAAGCACATTATATAAAAGAGCCGCTCATATAAATTGAGCGGCTTTTCAATTTATATTCATTGTATAGTAATTACTTTCAGTAATTTATAACTCGAAACAATAAAACATCCGGCTTAAAAAAACTTCAATAAATTGCAAGTATTGTTTTCAAACTAAAACATAATATATGCCGGTAATTCTGCCAGTAAAAGGGGTAACTCCAAAAATGGGTAATAATTGTTTTATTGCGCCCAATGCCACTATTGTGGGCGAAGTGGTCATGGGTAACGATTGTAGCATTTGGTTCAATGCAGTAATTCGCGGCGATGTAAATTTCATCCACTTAGGCAACAAAGTAAACGTACAGGATGGGGCAATAATCCACTGCACTTACCAGAAATATGGCACCACAGTTGGAAATAATGTTAGCATCGGGCACAATGCAATTGTTCATGGCTGCGTTATACAGGATAATGTGCTGGTTGGAATGGGTGCCATTGTAATGGACAATGCGCTAATAGGAAGTAACAGTATCATCGCTGCCGGGGCGGTTGTGCTCGAAAATACGATTGTGGAGCCCGGCACTATTTACGCCGGCATCCCCGCCAAAAAAGTAAAAGACATCAGCCAGGAACTGATACACGGCGAAATAGACAGAATTGCGAATAATTATTTGATGTATTCAAGCTGGTTCAAAAATCTTAATTCAGAAAAAGAAACCGGGTAAAACTTGGTCTTGTTGTGTCAGCTTTAGTACCCTGATGAAACTTTAGTGGCGACGCTCCGTTCAACAGCAGGATTTCTATTCAGCATTTTACAGCGCCGGAAAAAATTATCTTTATTGCATGAAAAAAATAGTTTTATATATTGTAATGGCATCTTTTTTACTAAGTGGCTGTTTTATCAGTAACATCTTTCGTAAAAAAGAAAAATATGGTTGCCCTAGTGATGGCCGTAATGTGGGTGCCGAAAAAATATTGGCTGGGGAAAAAGCAAAGAAGGCTAAATACAGGGGAGGAAAAAAAGCAGTTGGGGAATAAGCTATTTCTAATGATTACACAAAAAACCATAAACACTATATCCTGAACTGAAAACTTAAAACGTAAACTATGTGCTACCATCTTAAAACCCCAAACGGATCCACCGAAGCCGTAATTGACGACAATTGCGGTATATCAAAATTTTATGCTATTGCCTCCACGCTTGCAGAAGACCTGCAGGTAAAATTTCTAAACCAGGTGGATGATGCTGAGTCACTGGACTGGGATTTTCAGTATAAGGACAGTTTTCTTACACTCCACTACAGTATTTTTAATGGTGTAAGTATTTTTCCACAGCAAATAAAAAGTGCAAAAAAAGAAAACAGCGCTGTATTGGAAGTGGCAGATTTTTTAGAAAAGAGAGCTTATTAATATCTCACTACTATAATTACAATTTTACACTCTAGTTTTACCATCAGACATTTTTTTAGCTCGGAATTATACCGGGCTTAGCTTTTGAAAGCTGCTTCACCTTAAAATACAATCATAAAATACAAATAAAAAAGCCCTACAGTAAAACTGAAGGGCTTTAAATGAATATGGCAGCTACCTACTCTCCCACATTGTTGTGTAGTACCATCGGCCATGAGGGGCTTAACTTCTCTGTTCGGTATGGGAAGAGGTGAACACCCTCGGCAAAACCACCATAAGACGGTATTCCGATATAATCGAAAAAATAAGGTGACATATTGGGTTAATATAGTTGCAACTTTGCTTATTTTATAATTCCTAATGAGGAAGAAAAATAAAAAATAAAGCTTACGGGCAATTAGTACTACTCGGCTTTGATGTTACCACCTTTATACCTATAGCCTATCAACGTCGTAGTCTTCGACGACCCTTAAAAGTAAACTCATCTTGAAGAAGGTTTCACGCTTAGATGCTTTCAGCGTTTATCCTGGCCGTTCATAGCTACTCTGCATTGCACCTGGCGGCACAACAGATACACCAGCGGAACGTACGACCCGGTCCTCTCGTACTAAGGTCATGTCTTCTCAATTTACTAGCGCCCATCACAGATAGGGACCGAACTGTCTTGCGACGTTCTGAACCCAGTTCACGTGCCACTTTAATCGGCGAACAGCCGAACCCTTGGGACCTTCTCCAGCCCCAGGATGTGACGAACCGACATC
>JBGAHV010000016.1:0-69585 GCA_044225995.1 Ferruginibacter sp.
GGTTAATTCAGTAATTTTTTCTCTGTTTATAGAGAACGCAAGATCTGTTGTCCATGTAAACCCGGCTTTGTTCCTGATGTTTACACTGCTCAGGCTTATTTCAACACCTTTACCTTCTGTTTTTCCAAGGTTTTTCACTGTGGAATTAGCACCATTGCTTATTGGCAGATTCACAGGTAACAGAATATCTTTTGACTTTTGTTTGTAAACATCAATTGTACCTGTAAGCCGGTTATTGAATATACCAAAATCAATTCCGGCATCAAACTGAGAAGTTGACTGCCAGCTTAAAGAATAGTTAGGCAAAGAAGTAACGGTATAGGCTAATTGCTGACCAGAAGTACTGGTGCCAAAGTTGTAGGTAGAAGCACTAAGTAATCCCAAAGTTTGATAAGGTGCTATGTTCCTGTTACCTGAAATTCCCCATCCCCCTCTCACTTTAAGGTTGGAAAGGAAGGACAGATCATGGGCAAATTTTTCTTCCATAACATTCCAGCCCAGGCCAAAAGCCGGGTAAGTAAAATATTGGTTCCCCGGAGACAATGTAGATGAGCCGTCCACCCTTACTGTTGCAGTAAATAAATAACGGTTATCATATCCGTAATTTAACCTGCCCATATAAGACAGCAGCCCTGATTCGGAAAATCCTGTATTATTTGCATCAGCAACCGGCTGGCCGCTCGCCAAAGCAAAATTGCTGTTGCCTATGTAATCTGCCGGTACACCTGTAACTGTAAAGCGGCTGCTTTGATTGTGGTCCTTGTTAACTTCAAATAAACCAGTGAAACCCACTTTATGTTTTTGTGCAAAAACCCTGTCAAAATATATCAGGTTTTGGATATTGTACGACCATGCTTCTGCATTACTTAAACTTGCGTTAGATGAGCTTTGCACTGTTGCTGTATTTGTATAGGTTAATGGCCCATTATATCCATTACCATTATCCTGCCTGATATCAAGCCCTACATTAATACGGTATTTCAACCCTTGAGCAATCTGTACTTCGCCATAAATACTATTAAATGTTCGCATTCTGCGGCTTCTTGCCAAAATAGAACTTGCCTTGCTTATAAGTGTAAGCGGGCTAATAGTTGCAGCATCAATTGACCCAACGGCAGGAGTTAAGTTCACTGATCCGTCAGCATTATAAGGCGAAGCAAGTGGTGTTAAACGTACCAATCCACTTGAAACCCCACCTCCACCAGGGGTATTTGAATATGATAATGTGTTAATTGAGTTAAGACCCACTTTCAGAAATTTATTAATCCGGTGGTCTATAGTAGACCTTAATGAATATCTTTCAAACCGTTGATTGGGAATTATTCCCCCTTCATTAAAATACCCCATGCTTAATCCATACTGGGTAGATTCTGACCCACCGGAAATGCTTAACTGATTGCTGGTAGTAAATCCGGTTTTATAAATCAAATCCTGCCAGTCTGTTGATACTCCGGCAGCAAGTGCATCTTTTTCTGCTTGTGTAAGTAAATACGACGAGGTTCCCGGGCTTGTTCTGTTGTATGTAGCCGCATCCGCTTTAAACTGGGCATACTCTGTTCCATTAAATACATTGTATTTCCCCATAATTGAAGTATTGCCCACGTAACTGTCAAAACTTATTACCGCCTTGCCAGACCGGCCTCTTTTGGTACTGATTAAAATGACACCTCCTGCACCTCTTGAACCATATATAGCAGTGGCGGATGCATCTTTTAATATTTCGAGATTTGCGATATCATCAGGATTCAAATCATTTATACTGCCACCATAAGGAATACCATCTACTACCAGTAACGGACCATCTAATGCATCACTGGTTCCTTGTGAGGTGGTAATGGTACGGTTACCCCTTATTCTTATTTGGCCGGAACTGCCGGGTGTAGAACCATTACTTACAATTGATACACCTGCGGCACGCCCTTTTAATTGTGCTATCAGATTGGGTGCAGGTACTTCTTTTAATGTTTTTTCACTTACTGACTGTACAGCCCCTGTTACATCTCTTTTTCTTTGAGTTCCATAACCTACCACAACCACTTCACTAAGTGATTTATCTGCAGCAGCCAAAATAACATTTTCTGTTGCTGAAGTTACTTTAATTTCTCTGGAGATGAAATTGATTGCGCTTATTACTAAAACGGCTCCTTTATTAACAGTAAGTGTGAAATTACCAGAAGCGTCTGTAGTTGTGCCGTTGCTGCTCGACTTCACAACAACCGAAGCTCCATTTACCGGTGCTCCTTTTTCATCCGTAACACTTCCCTTAACCGTAAGGGATTGCGCAAAGCCCACGATTGCAAAAAGCTGCAATGCAATCGCCAGGCAAAAGACTTTTGCTCCTGCCTTTGTTTTTTTGATCATAGCATTCATTTTTTTTGTTAAACAAATTGTTTGGTAAACTGTTTTAATCAAAGTGATTTTACTTTTCTTCTAAATGTCTCTTAACACTGTTTGTATTTGATGCGATTCTATTTTACTGCGGGGGAAAATATTGACACAGCATAGGGTAATCGATGAAAATGTATAAAGTAATTTAACAGGGCATACATGCACTGTATTATAATTTTGCTTCTTTTTAAAATGGAAGCATAGTACCCTTGCAGAAAGTAGATTTAAAAATTTCATAAGCAGCAATCACCCGGTTGAGATTCGTACTATTAATTATTGTAATCGGTTGCATTTTTTTCGCCGATTACGTCAATCATTCACCGGGCCGTTAAGCAAATTTAGTTTTGTAAAAAGCTTTTTACTGATAACAAACAACACCAATCGTCTTAAAATACAGGAAGGAAGAACAAGCATCATTCCAGTAAAATCAATCCTGCCCTATGTATTTTATATGCAAAATAGATAAAATAATCAGAAATTGCAACCGATTGCAATTTTTTTCATAAAAAAACTTAATTTAGCAGAGAAACTACATTTACCGTTCGCTGCACATGGCAAAAGAAACAACGATTTACGACATTGCTAAGGAACTCAATATCTCAGCAGCAACAGTCAGCAGGGCTTTGAAAAACAGTAAATTAATAAGTAAAAGCACTACCAAAAAAATAATTGACAAAGCGGAAGAAATGGGCTACAGGCATAATAGCTTTGCCAGTAACCTGCGTAAACAAAAATCACATACTATTGGTGTTTTGCTGCACGAACTTAATAGTAACTTCATTACTTCTGTACTGGCAGGTATTGAAAAAGTAACTACACAGGCAGGGTACGACATTATTATTGCACACTCTGCAGAAGATTATGTAAAAGAGGTGGCCAATGCCACTAATCTTTTTCATAAAAGAGTGGACGGTGTGATAGCTTCTCTTTCTTCCAATACAAAAAACCTGGATCACTTCAGGCTTTTTAGTGAGAAAAAGATACCTGTAATTTTCTTTGACCGTGTGGATGAGAATAGTGAAGAAACCTATGTCATCATTGATAACTATCGCTCAGGATACCTGGCCACACAGCATTTAATTGAGCAGCAATGCAGCAATATTGTTATGCTTACTGCCAGCCTGGCCCGAAACGTTTATGCACAAAGGCACAGAGGCTATATGGATGCCTTGTTTGACGCCGGCATGATGTACAATAAGAATATGGTATTGGTAAAAGACCTGAGTGAGAAGAGTGCGCTGGATGCTGCAAATGAAATTTTAAAAATGAAGCCCTTGCCAGACGGGCTTTTTGTAACAAATGATTTTATTGCAGCTGTTTGTATGCAGGAGCTAAAACGGCGAGGTATGCGTGTGCCGGAAGATATTGCTGTTGTGGGCTTTAATAACGATGCTATCAGCAAGATAATTGAACCACAGCTCACCACCATTAATTACCCTGGCAGAGATATGGGTGAAATAACTGCACGCAGCCTGATTAATCATTTAAAAGGTACCGGAAGCATTAATGCCACCAAACGTATCATCATAAAATCTGAACTGATAATACGGGAATCATCGAACAGAATAAAATGAGCAAGCTCATATAAAATGGAAAAACGATTGCGCTTTTATTATTATCCTTTATTGTTTTTTACAAGAACAAAGAAACTGCATTTCTTTCCTTAATACAAGATTGTTGTAAATTATAAGGAAAAAGAAGTCATTCGAATTATTTTAGTGAAACAAACAGGGATCTATCAAAACAAATAAAAACATTAATCAAAATTATGAACTCAGGTAAAACAGATACTGGTGCAGGTAACAAAAGGGTAGCCATTGTAACAGGTGGAGGCAGCGGGCTTGGCTTTGCTATTGCACAAAAATTTATTCAAAATAATATTATCACCATTATAGCAGGGCGTGATATAGAAAAACTACAAAAAGCAAAGGAACAGCTGGGCGAATTATGTTATGCAGAACAATGCGATGTAAGCGACCTGAAATCGATCCCTGTATTTGTACAAAAGGTGGTAGCAAAATTTGGTAAGATCGATATACTGGTAAACAATGCTGGTATCAATATGAAAAAAGAATTTACCGAAGTTACGGATGAAGATTTTCAAAACATATTGGCCACCAACGTAACGGCAGTATTTGTACTAAGCCGGGAAGTAGTTAAAAATATGCTTGCTAATGGCGCAGGCTGCATCATTAACATCAGCAGTATGGCGGCGCAATATGGCCTGCCAAAAGTAATTGCATATAGTGCAAGCAAAACTGCGATTGATGGAATGACAAGAGCCATGGCTGTTGAATTATCTCCCAGGGGTATACGTGTAAATGCAATTGCACCGGGGTTCATTTACAGCGCAATGACAGCAAAAGCACTCGACAGCGATCCCGAACGCAAGGCAAAAGTTTTTGGCCGCACACCCATGGGGCATATGGGGCAGGCTGAAGATATCGGTAATGCAGCGTTGTACCTGGCAAGTGATGCTGCTGCCTATGTAACGGGTGTGGTACTGCCGGTTGACGGTGGTAACAGTATAGGATTTTAAAACATTCGCCACATTTGCGCCGGTATGATTTTTTTAATTATAAACCAGTTTCTAAAATGAAAATAACCCGCTTTTTACCATTGTTATTTATTTGTGCCATTGTACATGCACAAAACTATATTGTATTGTATGCAGATAAAGGGAAAGACACGATCAGTAAAAATATCTATGGCCATTTTTCTGAACACCTCGGTCATTGTATTTATGGAGGTTTGTATGTTGGTGAAAATAATAAAACAATACCCAATAAAGATGGGGTGAGGCTGGATGTAATTAACGCACTTAAGAAATTAAAAGTGCCTGTATTGCGTTGGCCAGGCGGCTGCTTTGCAGATACATATCATTGGAAAGATGGTGTAGGCCCCAAAAATAAACGTCCGTCTATGCTGAATGTGTGGTGGGGTAATGTAAAAGAAGATAACAGTTTTGGCACCAATGAATTTTTAAACATGTGCGAAGAAATTGGTGCTGATGCATATTTAAGCGGTAATGTGGGAAGCGGCACTCCTCATGAACTTACTGACTGGGTAAAATATACTACACATCCCAATGGCAGCAGTCCTATGACAGATTTCCGCATGGCAAATGGAAGAAAAACGCCCTGGAAAGTTGGTTTTTGGGGATTGGGTAATGAAACATGGGGATGTGGCGGAAACATGACCGCTGAATGGTATGCAAATGTTTACAAGCAATACGCCACTTTTATGACAGACTGGAATAACAGTGATAAACTGTTTCGTATTGCCAGTGGTGCATCTGATGATGATTATCACTGGACGGAAGTGCTGATGCGTGACATCCCTGCAAAAATGTTTGATGCGCTGGGACTGCATCATTACAGTGTGATAGACTGGAGCAGGAAGGGATCTGCCACTGCATTTACAGAGAAAGAGTATTTTATTACTATGCAGCGGTCGCTGCAGATGGAAGAGCTGGTAACCAAACACAGCGCAATAATGGATAAATATGATCCTAAAAAAACAAAAGCGCTTGCAGTGGATGAATGGGGCGGATGGTATGAAGTGGAGCCCGGAACCAATGAAGCATTTCTTTTTCAGCAAAACACCATGAGGGATGCCATGATCGCCGGCTGCAATCTCAATATTTTCAATAACCATTGCGACAGGGTTAAAATGGCAAACGTTGCGCAGATCATAAATGTTTTGCAATCTGTTATCCTGACAAATGACCAAAAAATTATTTTAACACCTACCTACCATGTAATGGAAATGTATAACGTACACCAGGGTGCTGTAATGCTGCCGGTATCAGTTATAAGCAACGATTATGTATTTGGCAGCGAAAAGCTTCAGGCAGTTTGGGCATCTGCATCAAAAGACAACGCAGGGCTTACACACATTTCATTGGTAAATATTGATGCTAATAAAGCACAGGAGTTATTAATAGATGTGCAGGGCGCTGCATACAAAAATGTTACAGGCAGGATACTTAAGTCGGATAAATTACAAAACTATAACAGCTTTGATAAGCCCGAAACCATAATGCCTGTTGCATTCAATGATGCAAAACTGGAAGGTAACAAAATACTAATTACACTTCCTCCATTTAGTGTGGTGGTGCTGGAAGTAAAATAAGATCCATGAAACAATTAAGAACCTGCATATCGCTTGTACTGTTATTTGCAGTTATAAGTAATAACCTTGTTTTGGCACAGCTGCGGTTGCCCCGTATTATAACAGATAGTATGGTATTGCAACGGGATGTAAAACTTAACATATGGGGATGGGCATCTCCCGGCGAAAAAATAAAAGTGCAATTCAATGGTAAAACGTACCAGGCAAAAACAGATGATAATGGCAGGTGGATGGTTGTTATGACGCCATTGAAAGCAGGCGGCCCGTATGTAATGAATATTAATGGTGCAAAAAACTCAATTAAGTTAAAGGAGATTTTAATTGGAGATGTATGGCTTTGTTCCGGCCAGTCCAACATGGAACATTACATGGCACAGCATGAAGTGCGGTATGCAGCTGAAATTGCCAGTGTAAATTATCCGCAAATACGCCAGTTCAAAGTATTTACAAATGCAAAAATGGAAGGGCCGCAAACAGATGTACTACCGTCTGCATGGAAATGGGCAAACCCGGAAAACATAAGGAGTTTTACTGCGGTGGGTTATTTTTTTGCTAAAGAGATTTTTGAAAAATACCATGTGCCCATAGGCATTATTAATTCAAGTGTTGGCGGCACACCTATTGAAGCATGGACAAGCGAAGAAGGCTTTAAAGAGTTTCCTGAAATAATCAGCACCATCAATAAAAATAAAGACACTGCTTATCTCAACAGCCTTACAAGAAGATTTACAGGCGGTGGCAGAGGCTTCAGGGGGCCGCAGGATAAAGGTATAACGGGATCGATACCCTGGTATGACCTCAATTATGTACCCAAAGGCTGGAAAACAATTGCAATACCGGGTTATTGGGAAGACCAGGGCGTGAAAGACCTGAATGGAGTGGTGTGGTACCGCAAAGAAGTAACGGTTCCTGCATCCATGACGGGTAAGCCTGCAAAAGTTTACCTGGGGCGAATTGTGGATGCAGATATGCTTTATATCAATGGCAAACTGGTGGGCACTACCACCTATATGTACCCGCAAAGAAGATATAATGTTCCTGAAGACCTGCTGAAGGAGGGTAAAAATATTTTTGTAGTAAAAGTTACGAATAACAGTGGCAAAGGCGGCTTTGTTCCAGATAAGCCGTATTACCTTTTTTCCGGCGCCGATACGGTTGATCTGAAAGGTTACTGGCAATATAAAGTAGGCGAAGTGTATGCACCACGTGAAGGCTTTGGTGGTGGCGGACCTGTTGCGGCACAAAATCAGCCTGCAGCACTTTATAACGGAATGATCGCTCCAATTACAAACTATGCAGTAAAAGGATTTTTGTGGTACCAGGGTGAAAGCAATTCTGGCCGGCCGCAAGAGTATGCAAAACTGCAGCCGGCGCAAATAAACGACTGGCGCAATAAATGGAACAGGGGAGCGCTGCCGTTTATACTTGTACAATTGCCTGGTTTTTTAGATTATAATTACCTGCCTTCAGAAAGCAGCCTTGCAGCATTTCGTGAGTCGCAGTTAAAATCACTTTCGGTACCCAATACAGGAATGGCAGTTACTATTGACCTGGGCGAATGGAATGATATACATCCCGATAACAAAAAAGATGTTGGCCGGCGTTTGGCATTGATCGCAGAAAAACTGGCTTATAACGAAAATGTTGTTTGCTCTGGCCCTGTTTTTAAATCTGCCGTAACAGAAGGCAATAAAATGATCCTGTCATTTACAAATACAGGCAGTGGATTGATATCAGGAGACGGGGAGGACCTGAGTGAATTTGCAATTGCAGGTGCGGATAAAAAATTTGTTTGGGCCAAAGCAAAAATCGAAGGCGATAAAATAATTGTATGGAATGACGATCTTACTTCTCCGCTTTATGTACGTTATGCCTGGTCGGATGATCCTGTAAATCCCAATCTGTACAATAAAGAAGGGCTTCCTGCATCACCTTTCCGCACAGATCTGTAAGAGCCTGATAGTTTTCATGCCTCTGGATCAGTGTGGTAGTTTGTTAACAGCATAAATAATCAAACTTGTTGTACCAGGTAAAATATTACATAGCGGTTTTGCTTTTATTTCCTGCAGCACTTACGGCACAGGAAGTAATGCAATTGTATAAAACAACTGTTCCCAATGCAAGGAAAACAACTGTTAAGGAAGACAGCGCCGATAAGGCAGGCCCTTTAATAAGAAAAGTGATCATGCCCACACCGGAAGCATATCTTCCTTTAAAAGAAAAAGCATCCTGAGATCACTATCATAGGTACCAGCGGGTCTTGTCATTCCGGCGAAGATTATGATAAGGGCTGAAAGGTAGCCAATGATTTAAAAGTACCGGTGGTGGATGAACATTATTATGTGCAGCCCGACTGGCTTATAAAAAACCAATACCATTACGATGGGTACAAACGCAACGCAGGTAAGCTATATTTGGGTGAGTATGCATCATGGGGCACCCGGCTGGAGAATGCGGGCAGAAGCCTTGTACATGACCGGGCTGGAATGCAACGGCAATGTGGTGAGCATGGCCTCGTATGAGCCATTATTCGCCAAAAATAATTTCACACAGTGGAAAACCGATATGATCTTTTTCGATAACAGCGGGTATTATCTCACGCCTAACTATTATGCGCAAAAAATGTTTTCTGCCAACCGGGGCGATTACTATGTAGACAAAGTGATTGCCAAAAACAATACAGATTCACTGCTGGGCACATCCTGTGTGTACGATAGTAAAACAGGCGATATTATTATCAAACTGGCCAATGCCGGCAAGGAAGAAAAGAAAGTAAGCATCAGCCTGAATGCCTTCGGAAAAATTAATCCCGCCGCCACGGTTACGCAATTAAGCGGCGCAGCCAGCGCTGAAAATTCTTTTAGGCAAGCAGACCTGGTTGCACCGGTAACCACTTCTTTTACGGCAGCGGAAAAATTTGAGTACACCGTTCCCGCAGTGTCGGTAACGGTGATGCGTATTAAAACAAAATAAGTATAAAAGAATGTTGAGTAAATTAAAATTCATGAACAAATCAATAAGACGAATAACAGGTGCCGTACTTTTTTTTGTATGGATCGCATTGCAATCGGATGCACAAAATACGGTACTGGTAAATCCCATTCTCTCCGGGTTTTATCCCGATCCAAGCATTGTAAAGGTGCAGTCCGATTATTATCTTATCAATTCCACCTTCTCTTATTTTCCTGGTATCCCCGTTTTTCACAGTAAAGATTTAAAGAACTGGAAACAGATCGGGAATGTAATTGACCGCACGTCACAACTGGATTTTATGGGTGAGCGCATGACAAGAGGGTTGTTTGCTCCGGCCATCAGTTACTATAACGGCACTTATTATGTTACCTGTACAGATATTGATCACGATGGCAATTTTGTGGTAACCGCTACAAACCCTGCCGGTCCCTGGAGCAACCCGGTTAAAATTCCCCAGGTAAGAGGAATCGATCCTTCCTTGTTTTTTGATGAAGACGGCAAGGCATTTATAGTATACAACAGTGATGCTCCTGATAATAAACCATTGTATTCCGGTCACCGCACCATTCGTATGTATGAGTTTGATCCCGTTACATTAAAAGTAGTGGGTGATGAAAAACAACTGGTGAACGGCGGTGTGGACATCAGCAAAAAACCAGTGTGGATAGAAGGCCCGCACATTATGAAACGTTTTGGCTGGTATTATTTATATGCAGCAGAAGGTGGCACATCCGTAAATCATTCCGAAGTGGTATTTAGAAGTAAAGCAGTTGACGGTCCGTATGTACCTTATGAAAATAACCCTGTACTTACCCAAAGGGATTTGCCGGAGAACAGGAAAGACCCGGTTACCTCCACAGGTCATGCACAGTATGTGGACGGCCCTGATGGTAAGACCTATGCTGTTTTTTTAGCAGTACGTCCTTACGAAGGTGATTATTACAACACCGGCAGAGAAACTTTTATAGCACCGGTTGAATGGAAAAATGAATGGCCTGTAATAAATCCGGGTCTTGAAGAAGTACAATACAAATACACCGTAAATTTTAACGAAGTAAAACAAAAAGGTGCATTGCCACAGTCGGGTAATTTTTCTTATACACTGGAGTTTAAGAAGCAACTGGATCCTTCCCTGCTTTTTATGCGGAAGCCTGACAGCACTTCATTCAGTCTTTCAAAAAAGAATGGTCTCACACTGCGCTTAAAACCCGAAACCGTGATGGATTTTGGCAGCCCATCATTCATTGGCAAACGCCAGCAGCATTTGTACAATGAACTGGAAACCTGTATTGATTTTAAAGCGGCCAGTGCGGATGAAAAAGCCGGGCTGGTGATTTTTCAAAGCGAATCCAATTTTTATTTCATGGCAAAGTCAGTGGACAATGGTAAAGAAGTACTACAGCTTTACAAGGGCAAACCACGAGAAAAGAAAATGGAACTGATTACGGCACTGCTGCTGGAAACAAACGGGTCAAAATTGTATTTAAAAATAAAGGCGGAAGGAAGCACCTATAGTTTTTACTATTCAACTGACGGAAAGAACTGGAGCCTGTTAAAGGATAAAGCGGATGCAAAATTTGTAAGTACTAAAACTGCCGGCGGTTTTGTGGGATGTATCTATGGCATGTATGCCACATCATCGGGGCAGGCAAGCAGCAATACAGCATCTTTTAAGTATTTAAAATACACAGGTAATGATCCTGTGCACCTTTGAGATTTTTTTGAAAAAATAATATAGAAAATATGAAAAAATATTTCACACAGTTCTTTTTTATGTTTTGCAGTTGTGCTGTATTTCAATCAATAAATGCACAACAGGCGCATAACCCGTTAATTTATGCAGATGTGCCCGATATGTCAATTATACGGGTGGGCAGTACATATTATATGAGCAGCACCACCATGCATATGAATCCCGGTGTTCCCATTATGAAATCTTCCGACCTGGTAAATTGGAAGCTTGTGAATTACTGTTACGATACGCTGGCGAGCAAAGACGAGTTAAACCTGGTGAATGGTAAAAATATTTATGGCAGGGGCTCCTGGGCCAGTTGTATACGTTATCATAAGGGGATGTATTATGTCTCCACCTTTTCACAAAATCCCAATAAAACATATATCTTCTCCACAAAAAATATTGAGAAGGGGCCGTGGAAGCGCATTGAATTTTCTCCATCTTACCACGACCACAGTATATTTTTTGATGATGATGGCAAAGTGTATTTAATAACCGGTGCAGGCAGGTTAAACATCTATGAGTTAAAAGATGACCTTACAGGAGTGAAGCCAGGAACTGAAAAAGTGCTGATTGAAAATTCAAGCGCACCTGCAGGCGATAATATTATGCTGAAGGCCGAAGGTTCGCAGCTTTTTAAAGTAAATGGCAAATACTACCTGTTTAATATTGTATGGCCAAGAGACGGCATGCGTACGGTTCTTATTCATCGTGCAGATAAAATAACAGGCCCTTGGGAAGGAAGGGTAGCACTGCAGGATTTAGGTGTGGCACAAGGGGGTTTAATTGATATGCCCAATGGCACATGGTATTCTTATCTCTTCCGTGATAATGGCGCCGTAGGCCGTATCCCTTATCTTGTTCCTGTTAAATGGGAAGATGGCTGGCCGGTACTGGGCGAAAATGGAAAAGTGCTCTTTACACTCAACTTGCCCGCCAATAAAAGTTTGATACCCGGTATTGTTCAGTCTGATGAATTCAGCCGCAAAAAAAATGATCCCGCTTTACCATTGGTATGGCAATGGAATCATAACCCAGATAATAACTTATGGTCCGTTACCCAACGCAAGGGTTTTCTCCGTTTAAAAACAGGAAGGATCGATACATCATTCTTGTTGTCACGTAATTCTCTTACACAACGTACCATCGGCCCGGTTTGTTCAGGGATTATTTCATTGGATGTATCCAATATGAAAGATGGTGATTTTGCGGGGCTGGGGTTATTGCAAAAGCAATTTGGCCTGGTCGGTGTACGGGTGGAAGGTGCGCAAAAATTGGTGGTAATGATCAATGCCAGTACAGGCAAACCCGTGGAAGCAGCCAGTTTACCACTGGATCAAAACACGGTGTTCTTTAAAGCTGAATGTAATTTTACTGACAGGAAAGATGTGGCTAATTTCTTTTACAGCCTGGATGGTACAAACTGGCAGCCGTTGGGTACGCAGTTAAAAATGGCCTACACCATTCCGCAATTCATGGGCTATCGTTTCGCATTGTTTAACTATGCCACAAAAATAACCGGCGGTTATGCCGATTTTGATTATTTCAGAATTACAGAAAACATTACTCCAACAAAATAATTATGAGAACACGTAAAATTTGCAGCCTCTTTTTCATTGCAGTGTTTGCACTAACTGTATTAAAAGCAGAAGATGGGCACCAGTTGTGGCTGCGTAATAAAAAGGCATTGCCAGTTACAGTGCTTTGCGCTAAAAAATCGTCCACGCTCGATATTGCTAAAAAAGAGCTGCAATGGGGCTGGCAGGGCAAGGCAGGCGCCAGTATTACATTGTCAATTGTGAAAGATAAAAATATTTCGGGCAGTGGTTACCGTATATCCGAAAATATGGTGCAGGCCACCAGCGATGTTGGTATTTTATACGGAGTGTATGAACTCCTGCGCCGTCAGCAAACCGGCCAGGCAGTAAAAGAGGAGATCTCCAATCCATCTTACAGCGAACGGGTATTGGATCATTGGGATAATCCTGATGGCTCCATTGAAAGAGGCTATGCCGGCAATTCTATCTTCTGGAGAAAAGATAATTCTTTTACAGTTACTGAAGCTGATAAAACCTTATGGCAGGAGTATGCAAGGGCCAACGCATCCGTTGGTATCAATGGCGCTGTACTCAACAATGTAAATGCATCGCCACTGATATTAACACCAGATTACCTGGCAAGAACCAAAGCTATTGCGGAAGTATTAAGGCCTTATGGCATTAAGGTCTATCTCTCCGTAAAATTCTCTTCTCCTGCTCTTGTAGGAAAATTGCCTACATCCGATCCGCTGGACGCTGCAGTAATTGCGTGGTGGAAAGAAAAAGTGAAAGAGATCTATACACTCATTCCAGACTTTGGTGGTTTTTTAGTGAAGGCCAGCAGTGAAGGGCAACCCGGCCCGCAGGATTTTGGCCGCACCCATGCCGATGGTGCTAACATGCTGGCCGATGCATTGAAACCTTATAAAGGTATTGTGATGTGGCGTGCATTTGTGTACAGTCCTAATGATAAGGACAGGGCCAAGCAGGCATACAATGAGTTTGTGCCGCTCGACGGGCAGTTCAGGGATAATGTGATCATACAGGTGAAGAACGGGCCTATCGATTTTCAGCCAAGGGAACCTTTTAGTCCGCTGTTTGGTGCCATGAAAAAAACAGCTGTGATGCCCGAATTTCAAATTACACAGGAGTACCTGGGGCATTCCATTCACCTGGTTTTTTTAGCGCCCATGTGGGAAGAGTGTTTGCAGAGCGATACCTACCAGTTTGGTGCAGGCAGTACTGTTGCACGTTGTACTGACGGCTCCGCAAAGCCGCAAAAATATTCGGCCATTGCGGGTGTTGCCAATATTGGATTGGATACCAACTGGTGCGGACATGATTTTGCACAAGCTAACTGGTATGCGTTTGGCCGTATGGCATGGAATAACAAAATAACGAGCGGGCAAATTGCAGACGAGTGGGTCAAACTTACTTTTTCAGATGATAAGAATACAGCGGAATGGAGCAGTAATTTCTTGGAGCCTGTAAAAACCATGATGCTGAACAGCAGGGAAGCAGCGGTAAATTATATGACGCCGCTGGGCCTGCATCATATCATGTCGGCTAACGGGCATTACGGTCCGGGTCCGTGGTGGGCGCCTGCAAGAATGCGTGCCGACTGGACGCCGCCTTATTATCACAAAGCAGATAGCACAGGCATTGGTTTTAACCGCAGCAAAACAGGCAGCGATGCCGTGGAGCAATACAACGCACCGCTGGCAGCACAGCTGAATGATCCCAATACCTGCCCGGATAATTTATTGCTATGGTTTCATCATTTACCCTGGGATTTTAAAATGAAAAGCGGCCGCACATTATGGGAGGAGTTGTGCATCCATTATGATAAGGGTGTGCAGCAGGTTCGTGAATTTCAAAAAATATGGGATAAAGCAGGACAATATACCGATACGTTAAGATTTGCGGCTATACAGCGTAAACTGCGATTGCAGGCATTAAATGCCCAGTTATGGAAAGACGCCTGCCTGCAGTACTTTCAGCAGTTCAGCAAAATGCCCATACCATATGATCTGGAACGGCCTTTCTATAACCTGGATGATATCATTAAAAATGATATGCGCCGTAAAGATTATAACCAGTCTTTATAACAAAAAAATAAACAGCCACTTAAAACAATTAAACACTGCATATGAAAAAACAATTCAAAAAAATATGGATCCCCGTGTTAGCGATATTATCTGCAGGACAGGTTACGGCACAAAATCCTATTATCAGGAATCAATATTCTGCAGATCCCTCTGCAAGGGTATTTGGAAACAAAGTATTTCTTTTTCCATCGCATGATATATTGGCTTCAGAAGGTAAAGGACGTGTGGGCTGGTTTTGTATGGAAGATTATCATGTGTTCTCATCAGAAAATCTGACCGAATGGACGGATCATGGAATGATCGTTAGTCAAACAACAACGCTCTGGACAAAACCCGATGCCTACAGCATGTGGGCACCCGATTGTATTGAAAGAAATGGTAAATACTATTTTTATTTTCCAGCCACACCCAAAGATACCATGCAGGGCAGGGGCTTTAATATTGGCGTGGCCATTGCCGACAAACCGGAAGGCCCCTATGTTCCGCAACCACAACAAATAAAAGGTGTACGTGGCATCGATCCGAATGTTTTTATTGATAAAGATGGCCAGGCCTATTTGTACTGGTCGGCCGGCAATATTTTTGGCGCTAAATTAAAAGAGAATATGACAGAGCTGGCGTCTGAAGTAAAAATACTGGGTGAACTGCCCGCTAAAGGATTAAAGGAAGGACCGTATTTGTTTGAACGCAACGGTATTTATTACCTCACGTACCCTCATGTGGAAACTAAAATTGAACGGCTTGAATATGCCATCAGTGATAACCCGCTGGGGCCTTTTAAAGTTACCGGCGTAATTATGGATGAAGCCGCCAATAACTGCTGGACAAACCATCACTCCGTTATACAGTTCAAAAACCAATGGTACTTGTTCTATCACAACAAAGATTATTCACCCAATTTTGATAAGGCAAGGTCGGTAAGAGCTGATAGTCTTTTCTTTAATGCAGACGGCACTATTAAAAAAGTAATGCCCACGTTTCGGGGTGTTGGGGTAACGAAGGCCACCTCCCAAATACAAATGGACCGTTACTCACAATTAAGTGAGAAGGGAGCAGCAGTGGATTTTATTGATACACTCCACCGCTTCCAGGGATGGAAAACAATACTCAGCGAAGCAGGAGCATGGGTTCAGTATAACAGCGTTGATTTTGGTACAAAACCTTTAAAAACAGTTACTGTGAATGCAATGTCGGCAAATGGCGGCACATTGCAAATTCGCACCGGCAGTGCAGCCGGGCCTGTAATTGGTGAAATAAAGATTCCTGCGGGTAATAACTGGAAAGAAATACAGGCAAAACTTACTAAATCGCCATTAGGGTTGCAGCATTTGTTTCTTGTATTAAAAAACGGGGGCACTGTTGAAGCTGACTGGCTGAGTTTTAAGTAAAAAAACAATAGTTGATAGAATATACCTGCAGCTGCATTTTAAACAAAGGTGAGAAAAGTGCTTTTTTTATCGGTATTATGCAATCGATTACATAACTTTATCCAGCAAAAAATAAGGCGCAATATTGCAGTCCACGGTCGCTTATTCTTAATTGATTGTTTATGAAAATATTTGTTCGGCTGTTATTGCTTTTTTCTTTACCGGCTTCCTTTTGTAATGCGCAATTACTATCAGCCGGCAAAACAACATTCAACATTGCCAATTCCGCCATTTATGTAGACTCTGCCGATTACCCGCTGGTAAACAAGGCGGCACAACTGTTGCAACAGGATATTGAAATGGTAACGGGCAAAAGACCTGCCCTTATTTTCAGTTTCAACCGCCCTTATAATAATTTAATTGTGGTGGGCACCACCCAGTCTGCACTCATAAAAGAGCTCCAGCGAAAAAAACTGCTGGGGTTGCAGGCCATTGCAGGTAAATGGGAAGCCTACCAGCTGCAAACCATTGATGTCAGCAGGACATTCATGCCTTCGGGTCAGCTTCTGGTAATTGCCGGCAGCGACCGCAGGGGAGCAGCATATGGTGTATTTGAACTAAGCAGGCAAATAGGCGTTTCGCCCTGGTACTGGTGGGCCGACGTGCCGGTTAAAAAACAGGCAGATATTTATATTAATACCACTGCCAAAATCATTGATGCACCTAAGGTGAAGTACCGAGGTTTTTTCATTAATGATGAAGCTCCTTGTTTAAGCAACTGGAGCAGGGAAAAATTTGGTGGCTTTAATCATCTTTTTTACGAAAAAGTATTCGAACTCATCATTCGCTTAAAAGGTAATTACCTGTGGCCGGCCATGTGGGGCAGCGCTTTTAATGCTGATGATACACTCAATCCGGTCAAGGCAGATGAATGGGGAATTGTTATGGGAACGTCGCACCACGAACCCATGCTTCGTGCGCAACAGGAATGGAAAAGATTTGGCAAAGGCGCCTGGGACTATACAAAGAATGATACCATACTGCGTGATTTCTGGAAAAAGGGAATTGAAAATATGGGGGAGCATGAGAGTATTGTTACAGTAGGCATGCGTGGTGATGGTGATATGCCCATGACACAGGGAACCGCAACAGCTTTGCTGGAACGTATTGTAAAAGACCAGCGGCAGATCATTGAAGAAGTAACAAAAAAACCTGCAGCAGAAACACCGCAAATGTGGGCTTTGTATAAAGAAGTGCAGGATTATTATGATAAAGGCATGCGGGTGCCCGATGACGTAACCCTGTTATTGTGTGACGATAACTGGGGAAACATTCGTAAACTGCCCCGGCTTGATGAAAAACCACGTAAGGGCGGCTATGGCATTTATTATCATTTCGATTATGTGGGTGGCCCCAGAAATTATAAATGGGTAAACACCAATTCCATTCCCAGGGTATGGGAGCAAATGCACCTGGCATACGAATACAACGTAAGAAATATTTGGGTAGTAAATGTGGGTGATATCAAACCGATGGAATACCCTATCAGTTTCTTCCTGGATTATGCATGGAATCCCGGCAGGATTGGACCAAAAGATATAGAGAAATATACGGTGAACTGGTGTGAGCAGCAGTTTGGAAATAAATATGCCGCTGAAATTGCAGACATAATTGCGAAGTATACAAAATATAACAGCAGGCGTAAACCCGAAATGGTTGATGCTTCAACCTACAGTGTTGAAAATTATGGTGAATTTTCGAATGTAACGGCTTATTATAACCAGCTGGCAATACAGGCGGAGAACATTGCCAAAAAACTGCCTGCAGAATATGCGGATGCTTATTTTCAACTGGTGCTTCATCCGGTAAAAGCATGTGCTAACCTGAACGACATGTATTTCAATGTTGCCCAAAACAAACTTTTTTATGATAAAAGCAATAAGGCCGCTGCTTTGTTTGCAGATGCTGTGAAGGAACTGTACGTACGTGATTCAATGCTTACCATACAATACCACCGCCTTGGCAACGGCAAATGGAATCACATGATGAGCCAGGTGCATATCGGGTACAGAAGCTGGCAGGAGCCCCGGGCCAACAGGATGCCGGATATAAAATATTCCGGCGCTGATTCTCTTGTTAATACAGCTATGCAAAATCCGAAGGTTACTGGTATTCACGGCCATGAAGAGGATGAAGAAGAAGGGAAAGATTCTGGTTTAATCTATATAAAATCACTGATCAAGGATAAAAAAAAACCGGTTATTTATGAGCTTAATAAATACATTTCTATAGATGCCGATCATTACAGCAGGGCAATAAATGCCAATGGAATTACCTGGCAGGTGCTGCCCGGCCATGGTAGAACCGGTAATGCACTCACGCCTTTTCCAGTAACGGCAAAAGTGCAGCAGCCATCCGGTAATGCACCGCATGTTGAATATGACTTTTATACTTCCAGTAAAGGAGCATTTGGGTTGCAGGCATATTTTTCGCCAACACTCAATTTCAATAACCTTCCTGAAGGGCTGCAATATGCAGTTTCGATAGATAATGAAACCCCGCAGATTATCAGCATTAATAAAGATGATAAGTCAACGGAAGGTGGAATTAATTATAAATGGGTGGGGGATAACATCATTATCAAAACCAGCAGGCATACAATTTTGCAACCAGGGAAACATGTTTTAAAATACTGGATGGTAAACCCGGCGGTGGTTTTGCAGAAACTGGTACTGGATTTTGGCGGTGTTAAACCCAGTTATCTTGGTCCGCCTGAAACGATCAATAAATTATAACATCATAATAAAACAATTGTACAATGATAAGCAGAAATTTTCTTGGTATTTTATGTGTGGTGTCGCTTTTTGCAGCAGGATGTTCAGCAGGTAAAAAAACAACTGCAGCACAGGCAACCCCATCACTTAAGGAACTGTATAAAAAAGATTTTGGTATTGGCACCGCACTTAATACCGAACAGATAGAAGAGCGAAACCCCAAAGCCGCTGCTCTTATTGCACAACAGTTCAATATGGCCACACCAGAAAATATCATGAAGGCGGAAGTGATACATCCGCAGTGGGATACTTATAATTTTGACCTTGCAGATAAAATGGTGGCATACTGCAAAAAAAATAATATCAGAATAAATGCGCACACACTTATCTGGCACAGCCAGATGCCTGCTTTTGCCCGCAGGATACAAAGCGTGGATTCGTTCAGAACTTTTTTTACCAACCACATTAAAACAGTTGCCTCACGCTACGACGGAAAAGTGTACTCCTGGGATGTGGTGAATGAAGCGCTGAATGAAGACGGCACCATGCGTAAATCACCTTTCCTGCAAAAGCTGGGCGATGATTTTGTAACAGAAGCATTCCGCCTGGCACAGGCTGCAGCACCAAATACACAATTGTATTACAACGATTATAATAATGAACAGCCGGCTAAACGTGCAGGCTGTATTGCCCTGATAAAAAAAATCCAGGCAGCCGGTGTTCGTATAGATGGAGTGGGGATCCAGGGGCATTGGCACCTTGGTAAAATTCCTTTAAAAGAAATTGAAGAAAGTATCATTCAATATTCAGCTCTTGGAATAAAAGTAATGTTTACAGAACTGGATATAGAAGTGCTGAACCGTAATTTTTCCGGCGCAGATGTTGGACAGGGTATGCAGGGCGGTGCCGCAAACAATCCTTATGTAAATGGCTTACCCGACAGTGTGCAGCAAAAACTGGCCAACGATTACGAAGCCCTGTTCAAGCTTTTTCTAAAGTATAAAAAGAATGTTTCCCGTGTTACCTTCTGGGGTGTAAATGATGGACAAAGCTGGCTTAATGGCTGGCCCGTGAGAGGAAGAACCAATTACCCCTTGTTGTTCGACAGGGATTATTTACCCAAGCCTGCTTTCTTTAAAGTAGCTGCTTTAAAAAAATAAACAACGCTAAACCAACTATATCATGACTGAGAACGGACAAAAGCTATCGGTAATAGAAAAAACGGGTTACAGCCTTGGCGACCTTGCGGCTAACCTTGTATTTCAAACGCTGGTTACATGGATAGCTTATTACTATTTAAATATTTACGGGTTAAAGCCCGAACATGCATCCATGCTGACACTGGTTGTAGGGTTAGTTGCGGCTTTCGCTTTCAACCCCATCATGGGCGCCATTGCCGACAGAACAAAAACTAAATGGGGTAAATTCAGGCCATGGATATTGTGGACGGCAGTACCGATGGGTGTAGTTTCGTTACTGGCTTTTAGAACACCCGGATTTGCTTATCAGGGAAAAGTTATTTATGCTGTGGTAACGTATGCATTGCTGCTAATGCTGTATGCCGCCAATAATTTACCCTACAGTGCATTAAGCGGAGTAATAACAGGTGATATGAAACAACGCAACAGCCTTAGTTCTTACCGTTTTGTTGCTGTGATGTTCGCTCAGTTTTTTGTGCAGGTGTTCATGTATAATTTTATTATTAAAGCTGGTGGTGGTACTGATGCAGAATCGATGAAAGTGGGTATATCAAAAGTGATGACAGTACTGGCTATTGTGGGTACGCTGATGCTGATCATTTGTTTTTTAACAACCAGAGAAAGAATTATTCCAAAGCCTGAACAAAAGTCAAGCCTGAAAGAAGACCTGTCCGACCTGGTTAAAAATAAACCATGGGTGATAATGCTGATTGTAACCACACTTGTATTTATAACACTTGCATTAAAGGGTGGGTCTTATGTTTACTATTTTGAAAATTATGTAGATAAAGGAGAGCTTACCGCTTTCCTGGAACCTTTTAAAAAATTTCTGCCCACATTTGAAAACGATACCTCATTGGGATTAGGGGTATTTAATGGCGGAGGAATTTTAGTGGGCTTAATTGGTATTATGATTTCACCTTGGTTTACCAACAGGTATGGCAAACGCAATGTATTTATGGCATCGCTGTTTATTTCCACTTTGTTCATTATCTTTTTCTTTTTCTTTCCCCCAAAATCAATTAGTGTAATTTTTGGTGCACAAGTACTGCATGGGTTTTTCTATGGCATCAGTACACCTGTGTTATGGTCAATGATTGCCGATGTAGCTGATTACAGTGAATGGAAAAATAACCGCCGTGCCACTGCGATTATCTTTTCTGCCATGATGGTGGGATTAAAAGCGGGGTTAAGTGTAGGTAGCTCGTTAATAACCTGGATACTGGCTAGTTATCATTATGATGCACACAGTACCACAGGCCAGTCTGCTTCAGCGATCAACGGTATTAAAATGCTGGTTAGCATTTACCCTGCCATTCCTTTTCTTTTATCTGTGGCGCTGCTGTTCTTTTACGAAATAAATAAATCAAAAGAAGTACAAATAGAAGCCGAGCTCAAACAGCGCCGCAGCTTATAACTTATTACTTACAACTTATTACTTTATATATGCCGGAAGATTCCATTGACCATATCAACTTTGATGATTTAAACAAGCGGGCTGTTTCGCAACCGCTGGTAAAACATATTTATACTGCTGATCCCTCAGCGCATGTATTCAACGGAAAAATTTATATCTACCCCTCGCATGATATTGATGCAGGAGATGCCTTTGATGATCTGGGCAGCCATTTTGCTATGGAAGATTACCATGTACTTTCAATGGATTCGCCGGAAGCGGAAGCAAAAGACAATGGCTGTGCCCTGCATGTTAAAGATGTGCCATGGGCTGCCAAACAAATGTGGGCACCCGATGCCAATGAAAAGGATGGCAGGTATTACCTGTTCTTCCCTGCAAAAGATCACAACGGTGTTTTTAAAATAGGTGTGGCTGTAAGTGATTCGCCAGTTGGCCCTTTTACGCCGCAGCCCGAAGCAATAAAAGATAGTTTCTCTATTGACCCCGCTGTGTTTAAAGATGACGGGGGAAATTATTACATGTACTTTGGTGGTATCTGGGGCGGACAATTACAGCGCTGGCGTAACGGAACATTTAATGCAGCACAACCTGAAAGTCCTTTGGCTCATTTACCAGAAGCCAATGAACCTGCACTATGTGCTAAAGTGGCAAAGCTTACGGATGATTTATTAGAATTTGCTGAAGCGCCCAAAGATGTTGTCATACTTGACGAAAATGGTAACCCATTATTACAGGGCGATAATGACCGCCGCTTCTTTGAAGCATCGTGGATGCATAAATACAACGGCAAATATTATTTTTCTTATTCCACCGGCGATACACATTATTTGTGTTATGCTGTTGGCGATAATCCTTATGGTCCGTTTACATATGCCGGCAGAATTTTAGAACCGGTAGTGGGGTGGACATCACATCACAGCATTTGCGAATTCAATGGCAATTGGTATTTGTTCTATCACGACAGCAGTTTGAGCAAAGGCGTTACGCATTTGCGCTGTGTGAAAGTAACGGAGCTCAAACATGATGAAAATGGCCGTATCAAAACAATACATCCCTACCAGAACAAATAAACAAACAGCGCTGTACGCAACAACCGCTACGGCACTTATTATATACAGAAACGATTGCTCATTTAAGTTTAAACACAATGAAAAAATTATTTTCATTTTTACTGCTGTTGGCAGCAGGTACAGTACAGTCACAGGATTATAAATCCTTCCCGATGTGGAATTATAATTTGCCTGTTGAACAAAGGGTAAATGATTTGGTAAGCCGGTTAACGCTGGAAGAAAAAGTGGCGCAGATGCTGCACGGTACTCCAGCCGTACCCCGGTTGGGCATACCTGCCTACAACTGGTGGAATGAAGTATTGCATGGCGTTGCAAGAACTCCTTATAAAGTAACCTCGTACCCACAGGCTATTGGCATGGCCGCTACCTGGGACACCAGCTCTTTAAAACTAATGGCGCAATATTCTGGAGAAGAAGGCAGGGCCATTCATAACAGGTCCATCAAACTTGGTAAAGAAGGTGACCAATACGTAGGGCTAACCTACTGGACACCCAATATCAATATCTTTCGTGATCCACGCTGGGGACGTGGACAGGAAACTTATGGAGAAGACCCTTTCCTTACGGCTAACCTTGGTGCCTCATTTGTAAGAGGTTTGCAGGGTAACGACCCAAAATATTTACAGGCGGCGGCCTGCGCAAAACATTTTGCCGTGCACAGCGGGCCCGAACCAACACGGCACTCTGATAATTTTAATCCCACTCCATATGACCTGTGGGATACTTATTTGCCCGCCTTTAAAGAACTGGTAACAAAAGCAAATGTGGCTGGTGTAATGTGTGCCTATAATGCCATCAACACACAACCCTGCTGCGCCAATGATTTATTGATGAATGATATTTTGCGCAACCAGTGGAAATTTACCGGTTATGTTACCAGCGACTGCTGGGCCATTGATGATTTTTTCCGCTATCATAAAACACATAAAGATGCCACCGCTTCTGCAGTGGATGCACTGATACACGGCACTGATGTGGAATGTGGCCGTACGGTTTACACTACGCTGGTGGATGCGGTGAAAAATGGACTGGTGAAAGAATCACAAATTGATGTATCATTAAAAAGATTGTTCACCATCCGTTACAGGCTGGGTATGTTCGATCCTCCGTCAATGGTGAAATATGCACAAACACCCGAAACAGTTTTAGAAAGCGATACACATAAAGCGCTGGCATTAAAAATGGCACAGCAAAGCATCGTATTGCTCAAGAATGAAAACAATACACTGCCGTTAAGTAAAACACTTAAAAAGATCGTGGTGCTGGGCCCTAATGCAGATAATAAAATTGCGGTATTGGGAAATTATAACGGCATCCCTTCTAAAGTAGTTTCATTGCTGGATGGCATCCGTGCAAAAGCGGGTGCAGGAACAGAAGTGGTATATGAAAAAGCGGTGAACTTTACCAATGATACCATCCTTGTATTGAATAACAGTATTGTTAGCCGCTACACCTACGAAGGTAAACCGGGTGTGCGTGCAGAGTATTTTACCAATGAAACGCTGGAAGGAGCTCCTGCAGTGGTAAGAGTGGAAAATGACATCGACCATTTTTGGCAGGAAGGGGAAATACCGGTGCAAGGCATTCCTGCATCGCACTTCTCTGCCCGTTATACCACCAGCATTATTGCAGAAAAGAACGAAACCATCAATTTTGAAATTGAAGGCGATGACGGGTACAAGGTTTTTATTAATGATAAAATGATGGCTGAGGCATGGACAAGAAACCGCTGGGGTGCCAAACAATTTGTGTTTCCTGTAAAAAAAGACAGCGTGTATAAGATCGTGGTGGAATATTACCAGGGAGAATGGAGTGCTGCCATTAAACTGAAGGCAGGTAATTATGTAAAAACAGATTTTACAGCGCTGGCAAACAAATATAAAGATGCAGATGTGTTTATTTATGCCGGCGGTATTTCACCACAACTGGAAGGAGAGGAAATGCCTGTTTCTGTACCAGGTTTTAAAGGCGGCGACCGCACCAGTATTTTACTTCCTTCTGTGCAAACAGAACTATTAAAAGCATTGCAGGCAGCAGGTAAGCCAATTGTATTTGTTATGCTTACCGGCAGTGCTATTGCAGTGCCGTGGGAAAATGAACACATACCTGCCATTGTAAACGCCTGGTACGGGGGACAAAGTGCCGGTACTGCTTTAGCGGATGTTTTGTTTGGTGATTATAACCCTGCAGGCAGGTTGCCGGTAACGTTTTATAAAAGTGATAACGACCTGCCCGGCTTTAGTGATTACAGTATGACCGGCAGAACGTATCGTTATTTTAAAGGCGAGGCATTATACCCTTTTGGCTATGGCTTAAGTTATACCAGCTTTAATTACAATAACCTGAAAGTAAGCAGCCAGCTAAAGAAAGGTGTTAACACAACTGTTAGTGTAACAGTAACCAACACGGGAAAAAGAGATGGGGAAGAAGTGGTGCAATTATACCTTGCCCATCAAAACATAAAAGCGTTGGCTCCGCTAAAAGCACTGAAAGGATTTAAACGGATCCCATTAAAAGCAGGAGAATCAAAAACATTGTCCTTTACACTTACGCCAGAACAATTGTCACTCGTAGGAGAAGATGGAAAACTTTATCAGCCTTCTGGTAAGGTTGTGGTAAGCCTTGGCGGCGGGCAACCTGGTGTAAAGAACAAAACCACCAGTAATGTTATCAGTAAAACAATAACTGTTTTGTAAAATGAAAAACATATTCGTTTTAGTATTCTCTTTACTAATTGCATGCGGTGCAACCGCACAGTTTAACCAGGCATGGAAAGGAAAGAAATGTGCCGTGGTATTAACCTACGATGATGCCATCAACGAACATTTAGACAATGCAGTGCCGGTACTTGATTCGCTGGGATTGAAAGCTACTTTTTATATCACCGGCTTTTCACCTTCCATGCAAACCAGGCTCAACGACTGGAAAAAACTTACGGCAAAAGGATATGAGCTCGGCAACCATACTTTGTACCATCCTTGTAATGGCGGACCGGGAAGAGAGTGGGTGCCGAAAGAATATGAACTGGATCATTACACCATACGCCGCATTGTGGACGAAACAAGAACGACCAATGTATTACTGCAGGCAATGGACGGAAAAACCAAACGCACATTTGCCTATACCTGCGGTGAAATGAAAATCGGCGACTCTTCATTCATCAATGCCATGAAAAATGATTTTGTGGCAGCAAGAGCAGTACGCAATGAAATGCATACCATCGACAAGATCGATTTGTATAACACGGATTGCTACATGGTGAATAATAATACCGCTGATGAAATGATGGCATGGGTGAAGAAAGCGGAAGAAACCGGCTCCCTGCTTGTAATACTTTTTCATGGCGTAGGCGGTGGCAACAGCCTGAATGTGGCGTTGGATGAACACCGTCGTTTTTTATCTTTTCTTAAACAAAATGAAAAAGATATCTGGATCGCACCGATGATTGATGTAGCGGAGCATGTTAAAGAGTGGCAGGAACGAGACAGGCAATCGAAAGCGCTGCAAAAAGCCACCAGCGAAGACCATAAGAATATGCTGGCGCAACTGAAAATTACTTCACTTCGCCCAGGACCTTCCGGTAATCCCGCTGCACCCAACGCCGCCAATGCAGATGAGTCAAAAGCATCTCCGTATACATCACTGCCCGATCCACTGCTTTTAAAAAATGGAAAAATAGTTACCTCCGCGGCAGTATGGTGGAAAAAACGCCGTCCTGAAATAGTTTCAGATTTTGAAAATGAAGTGTATGGCATTGTTCCAAAAAATACGCCTAAAGTAAACTGGGAAGTTACCAGCACGACGGATACCATTATTGGCGGCATTGCGGCCGTTACAAAAAATTTAATTGGGCATGTTGATAACAGTATGTACCTGGCCATCAGTGTAAATATCCAGCTCAACTATACAGCACCCAAGAATATTGTTAACCCTGTTCCGGTGATAATAGAATACGGGTTCATTTTTCCTTCAGGATTCCGCATGCCCGCAGCACCTGCTGGAACAACACCGCAAAAAAGCGGTGTGCAGCAGGCACTGGAAAAAGGCTGGGCCTTTGCTGTTATTGTACCCACCAGTTACCAGGCTGATAATGGAGCCGGTTTAACAGAAGGCATTATTGGTTTATGCAATAAAGGGCAGCGCCGCAAACCAGAAGACTGGGGAACATTGCGGGCCTGGGCATGGGGCGCCAGCCGTACTATTGATTATTTTGAAACAGATAAAAATATCGATACAAAAAAAGTGGTGATCGAAGGTTTGTCACGCTATGGAAAAGCGGCATTGGTTACCATGGCATTTGAACCACGCATTGCCATCGGTTTTATCGGTTCATCCGGTGCAGGTGGTGCAAAAATATTACGCCGCATTTATGGGGAGCAGGTAGAAAATTTAGCATCATCAGGAGAGTATCATTGGTTTGCCGGCAGCTTTATAAAGTATGCCTGTGGTTCATTAACACAAAATAATTTACCGGTTGATGCACATGAGTTAGTGGCATTGTGTGCGCCAAGGCCGGTGTTTATCAGTTCAGGCTCACCCAATGTAGAAGGCAAATGGGTAGATGCAAAGGGAATGTTTTTAGGGGGTGCACTTGCAGCGCCGGTATATGAATTGCTGGGCAAAAAAGGGTATGGCACTATGGAGTACCCTGCAGAAAAAACATTGTTAGCTGACGGCGACATTGCATTCCGGCAGCATGAAGGTGGCCATACGGTTGGCCCTAACTGGCCGTATTTTTTAGATTTTGCTGCAAAGTATTTTAGGTAATATTATGTCACAAGAATTTATAACTTCCGTTCAACAATAGTAATTCTGTTCATCAAAATAAAAAAATGAATACAAATAAACTAGGTGTTGCATTAGTTGGGCTTGGTAATTATGCCGAAGGACAACTAGCACCGGCATTACTGCAAACGGAGCATTGTTATTTAGCAGGCATTGTAACCGGCACACCTGCCAAAGCCATTGCATGGAAGGAAAAATATCATATCCCTGCTAAAAATATCTACAACTATAATAATTACAGTGCTATAAAAGACAATGCGGATATCGACATTATTTATGTAGTGCTGCCCAACAGTATGCATGCTGATTTTACTATTCGTGGGTTTGAAGCTGGCAAACATGTTATTTGCGAAAAACCAATGGCGGTTACTGTGGCGGAATGTGATGCCATGCTGGCCGCTGCAAAAAAAGCAGGCAAACAACTTTCTGTTGGCTACCGTTTGCATTACGACCCATATCATTTGGATATGATGCGTATGGGTACACAAAAAGAATATGGTGCCATAAAAAAAATAGTAACTGAATTTTTGCAACCATCCACTAAAGGCGAATGGCGGTTAAATAAACAATTAGCAGGTGGCGGCCCCATAATGGATTTAGGTATTTATTGCCTGCAGGCGGTGATGTATATAACAGGTATGGAACCGGTTGCTGTAAGTGCACAAACATTTGCCGTAAGCGACAAAGAAAAGTTTGCCGGCATAGAAGAAACCCTGCACTGGCAAATGCACATGCCGGATGAAATGATAGCCGAATGCCGCACCAGTTATTCGGGCAGTGCAAATACAATTAGAGTGGAAGCTGAAAATGGCTGGTTTACATTAGACCCTGCATTTTATTACGAAGGCTTAAAAGGCACAACCTCTGATGGTAAAATAATTGAGTATGCACCCTTATCACAACAGGCAAACCAACTCGACGGCATTGCTCTCTCTCTAAAAAGTAACCAGGCTTCCCTTGTACCCGGCCAAATGGGAAGAAGGGATTTGAAAATTATTGAAGCCATTTACAGGGCTGCTGCAACAGGAGAGCGTGTGGTATTGTAAAATAAAACAGCGTAAAGAAAAGCGTTACACTGTTGATAGGGCAACACCCTTTTTTAAATTTAAAGCATCACTTTCTTCCCGTTTTTTACGGCTTTATAAATTGCATCAATAATGTCAGGTCTTTCAGGGCTTCTTCTCCATCTACCGTTTTACCCGGCCGGTTTGTTATCAAAACGTTCCGCAGGCCTTATTACCGGAGGCATTGAAGAATAAAAACATATTAGGTATTTACCGGCTGATTAACAACAGCTGCACAATTAATGATATAAATTAGCGTACGAGAAAATGAAGTATAAAATCAATAAATTATTTTAAGATGAGCCAGAGACTAAGAAGCCACGACTGGTTTGGCCGTAAAGACAAAGACGGTATTATTTACCGCAGCTGGATGAAAAACCAGGGGATGCCTACGGATATGTTTGATGGCAGGCCTGTAATTGGCATTTGCAATACATTTAGTGAACTCACACCCTGCAATGCACATTTTCGTGATCATGCAGAATCGGTGAAAAGAGGTGTGCTTGAGGCCGGTGGTTTCCCGGTGGAGTTTCCTATAATGAGCCTTGGTGAAACACTTCTGAAGCCAACAGCCATGCTGTTCAGGAATTTGGCAAGCATGGATGCAGAAGAAAGTATCCGTGGCAATCCAATAGATGGTGTGGTGCTGTTAACCGGATGTGATAAAACAACACCAAGTACTGTAATGGGTGCAGCGAGTGTTGGGTTGCCAACCATTGTTGTTCCCGGCGGGCCGATGTTAAACGGAAGATACAAAGGACAAACCATTGGCAGCGGCACACATGTATGGAAGTTTGATGAAGACATGAAAACGGGCAAGATGACTCAGGAAGATTGTGAATTTGCCGAAAGTTGCATGAGCCGCAGCATTGGTCATTGTATGACGATGGGTACTGCAAGCACCATGGCAGTAATGGTGGAAAGCTTAGGGTTAACACTAAGCGGCGCAGCTGCAATACCTGCGGCAGACAGCAGGAAAAAAGTAATGGCTCAACTGAGCGGCAGGCGAATTGTGGAAATGGTAAAAGAAAATTTAACCATCGATAAAATACTTACAAAGGAGGCGTTTGAAAACGCCATCATCACCAACTCGGCGGTAGGCGGTTCCTCCAACTTTGTTATTCATTTAATGGCTATTGCCGGAAGAATTGGGGTTAAGCTGTCTATTGATGATTTTGATACCATTGGCAGCCATATTCCGCTCTTGTTAAACTTAATGCCCAGCGGAAAATATTTAATGGAAGATTTTTATTATGCCGGCGGTTTGCCTGTTATATTAAATGAACTGAAAGAGCAGCTGCATAAGAATGTAATTACTGTAACAGGAAAAAATCACCATGACAATATTAAGGGCAATACGGATTGCTACAATGAGGACGTAATTTCGAAATACGACTCACCCTTTCAGCCAGAAGCTGGTATTGTAGTGGTAAAAGGTAACCTTGCCAGCAATGGTGCGGTAATAAAACCCAGCGCTGCCACACCTGCACTGATGAAACATAAAGGCAGAGCCGTGGTATTTGAAAGCATTGAAGATTATCATAAACGCATTGACGATCCGGCGCTTGATATTGATGAAAACTGTGTGATGGTACTAAAGTATGTTGGGCCGGTTGGTTACCCCGGTATGCCCGAGGTGGGTAATATGGCATTGCCAAAAAAAATACTGGAGAAAGGAATTAAAGATATGGTACGCATCAGCGATGGAAGAATGAGCGGTACCGCTTATGGTACAGCTGTATTGCATGTTTCTCCGGAATCTGCTATTGGCGGCACGCTTGCTTTTGTTCAAAATGGAGATATGATAGAGCTGGATGTGGAAAAACGGTTACTGCAGTTGCATGTGAGCGATGAAGAACTGGCAAAAAGAAAAGCCGCATGGACAGCGCCGCCACCCGCCGCCACCCGTGGTTATGTAAGCATGTATATTAAACACGTAATGGGCAGTGATACAGGAGCCGACCTTGATTTTTTACGGGGCAGCAGTGGTTCAACAGTTACAAGAGATTCACATTAAAATTCTTCATGCAACCGGAAGCCAGCCGTAAAATAAAATTTTAATGAAGTTATTGATACCTGTTTTGATGATGGTTTTTAACTGCATACAGTACAAAGCTGCAGGGCAGGATTCTGCTTACAAACCAGGCCCAGACTCTTACAGGACAAATGGTGTGCCTGCAGGCAGAGTAACCAAATACGAATGGAACAGCAGGGTGTATAATAATTTCAGGGAATATTATGTATATGTACCGGCACAATACGATAGTTTAAAACCAGCAGCGTTGATGGTTTTCCAGGATGGACATACTTATGTGAACGATTCGGGTGACCAACGGGTGTGCATAGTATATGATAACCTAATTTTTCAAAAAAGGCTGCCTGTCACTATTTGTATTTTTGTCAACCCAGGTCATTCATCAAAAAATTACCCGCAAAACAGGTTTCAATCTTCTAACCGTTCAGAAGAATACGATGTAATGGATGATAAATACGCCAGTATGCTGATGGATGAAATAATTCCGGAAGTAAAAAAGAAATACAACATCAGTAATGACGCAGCGATGCATGGCATTGGCGGCCTCAGCAGTGGTGCTATTTGTGCATTTACCTGCGCCTGGCTGCACCCGGAGTATTTCAGCAAAGTATTGAGCCAGATAGGTAGTTATACCAATATCAGGGGTGGGAATAATTACCCTTCCATCATCCGTAAAAATAAAAGAAAAGGCATAAAGATCTTTCTGCAGGACGGCATTAATGACCTGGACAATGAATATGGTAACTGGTGGCTTGCTAACCTGGAAATGGAAGCAGCACTGAAATTTAAAGGCTATACATTTAAATTTGAAAAAGGAACAGGTACACACAGTGGCAAACACGGCGGCTCTATTTTGCCTGCCTCATTGGAGTGGTTGTGGAGTGATGTAATGAAAAAATAATCTAAACAGCAATATTATAAACGCAGCATAATTATGAAAGTGTACAACACAACAGCAGGTGTGGTTATTGAAAACGATGGAACATTTTATTCCATCGATGATAAATGGGATACGTTGATTAACGATGATGATATTTTGAACAAAGCCACCGCAGCCATACAAACAGCCCAGGCACAAAAAAGTTTGCCCGGTATGTTACTGCCGGTAATTGGTCAGCAGCAGGAATTATGGGCATGTGGCGTAACCTATTACCGGAGCATGGTGGGGCGGCAGGAAGAAAGTAAAGCTGCGGGCGGGGCAGATTTTTATGGCAAAGTGTATGAGGCAGAAAGACCCGAATGTTTTTTTAAAAGCACACCGCATAGGGTGGTGGGGCATGGTGGGCAGGTGCGTATAAGGAAAGACAGTACATGGGATGTTCCTGAACCGGAACTGACACTGGTAGTAACTTCCTCTGGAAAAATTATTGGTTACACTGTTGGTAATGATATGAGCAGCCGCAGCATTGAAGGTGAGAACCCATTATACCTGCCGCAGGCAAAAACCTACGATGCTTGTGCAGCTGTAGGGCCCTGTGTATACCTTACCAATGAGCCATTGTCGCCTGATACAAAAATTTACCTTTCCATAAAAAGGAAGGACGCTGTTGTATTTGAAGGCACAATTGCAGTAAGCCAGATGAAACGTACGCCAAAGGAACTGGTATCATTCATTTACAGGGAAAGCAGTTTTCCGAACGGTTGCTTAATCATGACCGGAACGGGGATTGTACCCGGAAGCGATTTTACCCTGCAAAGCGGGGATGAGATCAGTATTTCTATCGACAATATCGGTACGCTTACAAATACAGTAAAATAACAACTGCATGCGCTGCAGATGGTGTTGTGTTACTTTTATAAAATTCAATTACACAATTTGAAACAGTTAAAATACTGGTTGCTTGCTGTGCCTGTTTTTTTTATCAGCTGCAGCCCGGCAAAAAAAATGAATTCCAGCACTAAACCTTCGGGTGTTTTAAAAGATGTGTATAAAGATGCATTCCTTATCGGTACTGCCGTAACACCTGCTATTACCTCCGGCGCTGATAAAGCATCGCAGGATATAGTAATTAAACACTTCAACACCATTACCGTTGAAAATGTGATGAAGGCCGCACTCATCAACCCACAACCCGGTGTTTTTAATTTTGAGCCTGCAGATGACTATGTAGCTTTTGGTGAGAAAAATAAAATGTTCATTGTGGGGCATACATTGGTATGGCATAACCAGTGCCCTGCATGGTTTTTTACCAATGCGGATGGAAAACCCAACACCAAGGAACAGCAAATAGAACGCTTAAGGGAACACATTAAAACAGTAGCCGGAAGATATGCCGGAAGAGTGAACGCATGGGACGTGGTAAATGAAGTAATTGATAATGACGGCAGCTATCGCCCCACCACCTGGGTAAATGCCGTTGGAAATGGGGATACACTGGTAAAATATGCATTTAAATTTGCTGCAGAATATGCGCCCAATACAGAATTGTATTATAATGATTTTAATGCATGGCGGCCAACAAAAAGAGACGGTATTGTACGTATGGTTAAAATGTTGCAGCAGGAAGGCATTCGTATCGATGGTGTGGGCATGCAGGGACATTGGGGATTGAACTATCCTAAAACAGCTTATATTGAACAGGCTATTGATGCATATGCGGCATGTGGCGTAAAAGTGATGATCACTGAACTGGATGTGGATGTATTACCGCTTACAAAAGAAGGACAGATTATAGGGCAGGGGATGGCGGATAAACAGTTTCAACTGGAGGAGTTCAAAACATTTTTAGATCCTTACCGCAATGGTTTGCCAGACAGTATGCAGCAGTTACTGTCAAAAAGATATGCGGAACTTTTTGGAATATTTTACAAACGCCGGGATAAAATAGCGAGAGTAACATTGTGGGGCGTGCATGACGGGATGAATTGGAAAAATGATTACCCCATTCCCGGCAGAATAAATTATCCTTTGCTGTGGAACCGGCAACGGCAGCCAAAACCTGCTTTGTCTGCAGTACTTAATGTGCCACAGCAATTACACTAAACTAACGGAATTTACTTCAAGGTATTCCCGTAAACATAACGATTGATACATGCAGCTTTTCATCATTCTTTTCGCAATAGCGTTACAGGTATTTCTTACCATAAAGAAAGTAAGCCCTTTTCTTTCATTACTAATTGTATCGGTGTTATGCGGCCTGCTGCTGGGAATGACACCCGACCTGCTTTTAAAATCAATTGAAGCAGGAGTGGGCAGCACCCTTGGCGGGCTGGCGCTTATTATTTGCCTGGGCGCCGTACTTGGTAAAATACTGGAAGAAAGTGGCGCTGCTGAGAAGGTGGCCGGGACCCTCATCAATGGGTTTGGAGAAAAAAAAATTCAATGGGCCGTACTGCTTACTGGTTTTTTAATTGGACTGCCGCTTTATTATAATGCAGGTTTTGTAATACTTGTTCCGCTGGTTTTTATGCTGGCAAAAAAAACAGGTTTGCCCTTATTGTATATTGCCATACCAATGGCAGCTTCTTTAAGCACCACACATTGTTTCTTACCACCGCATCCCGGCCCTGTTGTGTTGATCAATGCATTTAAGGCGGATGTTGGCAAAACGTTGTTATATGGCGTGTGCATTGCCATACCTGCAGTAATTATTGCCGGCCCGGTACTGGGGCGGTTACTGAAGAAAATGCAACTGCAACCGGCCGTTACAAAAGAAGCAGCAGTTAAAAAAATACTGCCTGCTGCATTACCCAGTTTTTTAATTGCCCTGCTGCCGGTACTATTTATTACATTGGCCGTACTGGCAGAAAGTTTTTTGCCCAAAGGAGTATTACAAACTGTATTGCTGTTTACAGGTAATTCAACCATAGCATTGTTATTGTCGGTGCTGGTGGCTTTTTATTATTTTGGGGTGCGTTCAAAAATAAAAATGGAGTTGCAAATGCAATGGCTCAGCAATGCTGTTAGTGGCATAGCCATGATATTACTTATAATAACTGCAGGGGGTGTTTTTAAACAAGTGTTAACCGACAGTGGAACCGGCGCTTATATTTCCTCTTTCAGCAGTAAATGGAATATGCCACCACTGGTATTTGCGTGGGTGGTAACAGCACTGCTCCGTGTAATGATCGGTTCTGCAACAGTAGCAGGTATTACGGCAGCGGGTGTGGTAGCGCCCTTATTGGCGCAATACAATGTGTCACCCGAATTAATGGTGCTGGCAGTCGGCAGCGGCAGTGTGTTTGGTTCTCATATAAACGACTCTGGTTTTTGGATGTTTAAGGAGTTTTTTAAACTCAGCCTTAAAGAAACCTTTTTGTCATGGACCATCATGGAAACAATCATATCAATTACAGGGCTTGCAGGAGTACTTATTCTTAATGCAGTGTTGAATTAACACGCAGAGATTTGCCAGATTAGCTTTTATTCACTTTATCTTTATTCTCATTTCGCAACCGGGAAAATACCGGTTAATGAAACTATTCACCGTTTTAAACGATGCAGCTTTTATGGCAAACACACAGCTTAAAGACATTGCACAAAAATTAGGCATTTCAATATCTACTGTTTCACGTGCTTTCAGGAACAGCCATGAAGTAAGCCCCAAAACAAGAAAGCTGGTGCAGGAAATGGTTGAAACACTCAATTACCGGCCAAACCCGCATGCCAGGAGTTTGCGAAGTAAAAAATCTAAAACCATTGCAGTGCTGGTTCCTGATATTTCAAATAATTTTTTTGCAAATGCACTAAAAGGGATTGAAACGGTCATTCACAGCGAAGGATACAACCTCATGATCTATCAGACCAACGACAACTATGCCGTTGAAAAAAAAATATTGAACGAGCTTGAAACCGGGCTTGTTGACGGGGTGTTGCTGTCTGCTGCCTTAAATAAAGAGAAAAGCTTTTCGCATGTGGAAGAATTACGCCGGCATTTGCCCGTTGTTTTCTTTGACAGGTTCATTCCCGGCAGTCCTGCTCCAAGAGTTATTTCAGATAATGTGAATGCCACATACATGGCAGCCAAACACTTGTTGCAAACAGGCAGTAAGAGTATTTATTTTATAGGCATCGACCCATCTATTTCTCTTATTGCAGACAGGCTGAAAGGTTTTAAAAAAGCAATGGCAGAAAAAAATATTGAAGTAAGCCAGGATAAAATACTTTATTTCAGGGATATTGAAACAGCCTATGTTCAATTAAAAACAATACTATCCCAGGCAAAACAACCGGTAGCATTTTTTTCTTCTGTTGAACGGTATGCATTGCAGCTTTACAAAGTTTGCGATGAGCTGAAGTTAAAAATTCCAAAAGATGTAAAAGTGATAACGTATTCCAATAATCCGTACACTTCTCTTTTCTCTACAAAATTATCAATTATTGTACCCCCTGCTTTTGATATTGGCAACAAGGCGTCTGAAATTTTGCTCAACCTGATCAAAGAAAGAACGGTGATTAAAAAAGAAATTGTGCTGCCCTGCACACTTACATTGGAACAATCTTCTGCAGGCAAATAAAGGCATCTGTATACAAAAGGTTCCGCCTGGCAGAACCTTTTGGACCGGCAAACGATATGCCGTGAAGGGATTTATAGTTACCTAAAATTTCTCTACTCCTTTTACATTCATTCTTATTGCTGTAATCCTGTCAACAGGGCCTGTAATAAAAAGGGTTTTTTCGTTGGGGCCTGCAAATACATTATTGGTAGCGCCACCACCTGTGGGTATAGTTAATACCTGGTTATCTGCAGGGCAAAATACATTTACACCTAAACCGTTACTGATGTAGATATTGCCCTTGTTATCCATGGACATGCCATCGCCTCCCATGTTGGCGAACTTACGCATATTTGACTGCGTCCCATTGGCATTAATATCAAACACCCAGGTGCCGCCCATATTATCACCTGCCCATTTGTTAACATACAATTTTTTTCCGTCGGGGGTTCCAACAACACCGTTTGGCCAGCTGTCAGCAACCTTCCGAATGAATTACCCAGAGATGCCTCCCGTTATTTTGGTGAACAACTGATTAAGTTTATACCCGAAGACTTAGTAAAAGGCGGCTCGGCAGTTATTGAAAGGGCAACCATTGTAAAGAATGGAAAAATAACCGGACCTTATCTCTATTTGAAAGAATACGGTGGAGTAAGTTAAGAGTACTGTTTACAAATAAAGATAGTAGTCTTTTAAAAGGCCTGAAAAAGCTTCCGTATAATTTCCTTCAGCGCCTTTAATTGAAATTTTCTTTTCAACAGTGATTGTTTTATTTCCTGAAAATAAAAGCATGCTTCTGAAATAGGAGTGTCCGGCTGTTTGTTTTACCAAAACAGTTTCATTGCAATACAATCCCTGCTGTTTAGCTTCACTAATAAAATAACTGGTGCGGTGGTAAGGCAGCAATACAGCAAAATGCCCGGCCGGCAGCAAGAGCTTTTTTACAATTTCTGACAGCGTTTCAAGATTTAACTCTGTATCATGCTTTGCAGCATTTTTATTTTGATGCGGCGATTTTAAATCGTTTTCAAAAAACGGCGGATTGCTGATAATAAAATCATACTTCTTACCGGGTTTGAAATTGCAGATATCAGTATTAAAAATATGCAGCCTTTCTTTCCAATTGCTGTTTTCGAAATTTTCTTTGGCTTGTAAAAAAGCATTGCTGTCAATTTCTGCAGCATCAATATGGGCTGTTATTTTTTGCGCCAGCATTAAACTTAACAAACCTGTGCCGGCTCCAATGTCGAGTACATCACTGCAATTCTTATTTTGCAAATTGTCCGCAATCCATGCTCCAAATAAACAGGCATCCGTGCACACTTTCATCGCACATTTATCCTGCTGTATTTTAAATTGCTTGAATTGAAAATAAGTGTTGGCCATTTTTATTTCACAAATTAAACCGACTTACACGAATTGGTTGAACAGGATGATAATTCATATATTTCATACACCTTAATTCGTGTTTTACCATTCGGCCCTTGCGCTGGGTACTGTACTTAATGAGGCAAATTGTTTTGCCTGGTATTTGTAATAAGCCGTAATGGCAATCATGGCAGCGTTATCTGTACAGTATTGGAATGCAGGAATAAATGTTTTCCATTTCATCTTTTCACCCAATGCTGTAAATGAGTTTCTCAGCCCGCTGTTGGCACTAACGCCTCCTGCAAGGCAAATGTTGGTAATGCCTGTATCAGCACTTGCTTTTTTTAATTTATTCAGCAGGATGCTTACTATACGTTCCTGAATGCTGGCACAAATATCATCCAGGTTTTCTTCAATAAACTTTTTTTGTGTGGCTTCATCTGCAGTAAATTCTTCTTTATAAACATTGCTGGCCCCCGCATTTTTTAAAAAATAGAGAATGGATGTTTTCAGCCCGCTGAAACTAAAATTAAGCTCCGGTATCTGTGGCTCCGGGAATTTAAAACGTTTGGGATTACCATTGGCTGCATATTTGTCAATCAAAGGCCCGCCGGGGTAAGGAAGCCCTAACAATTTAGCGCTTTTATCAAATGCTTCGCCTGCCGCATCATCAATAGTTTCGCCGATTACTTTTAAATCAGTTGGGGAATTGCACACCACAATTTGTGTATGGCCGCCGCTTACCGTTAAGCATAAAAACGGAAAAGATGGCCGCTCCTCAGGTATTAAATTAGCCAGTACATGTGCCTGCATATGATGTACAGCAATCAATGGCCTGTTTAAAGCCAGTGCTAATGATTTTGCAAATTGTGTGCCTACCAGCAACGAACCAATCAAGCCAGGCGATTGTGTAAAAGCAATTGCATCCACAGAAGACAGTGGGCAATTAGCAGTATCCAATGCAGCATGTACTACCGGCACAATATTTTGCATGTGTGCCCTGCTGGCCAGTTCTGGCACCACGCCTCCATACTTTTCATGCACGGACTGGTTAGCAATAAAGTTGCTTAGTATCTTGCCATCAACGCAAACGGAGGCCGATGTTTCATCGCAGGAAGATTCAATTGCTAAAATAGTTACTGCCATGCTGCAAAGATAACTATCGCATGTTGTTTTACGCTTTGATTAAAGCCACAAAAGTTGCTGGCTGAACTTTACAATTTTTTAATTCCTTTAAGCTGCGCCTTATCCGTTACTTCCACAAAACTGATGGCATAACCACCACCCGGCGCACAAAATTGAGACAGCATTGATTTATTTGTAACAATTGCCTTACGGATATTATAGAGCTGCGGAGCCGTTAAGTAATGTGTTTTTGCATCATCAGCATAAATGGTAGCAATATAAGTTTTGCCGGCATCTAAAAAATCCAAATTAATTTTTGATGTACGGGCATCGTATCCATTTACACTGCCTAAAAACCATTGGCCTGTTTTTTTTGCTTTGCGTGCAATGGTTATATAACTGCCGGGCTCTGCTTCAATATATTTACTGGTTTGCCAGTCAACCGCCACATCTTTTATAAACTGAAATGCATCAGGAAAACGCATGTAATTTTCTGGCAGGTCGGCAGCCATTTGTAACGGGCTGTACATGGTTACATATAAAGCCAGCTGGTTGGCAATGGTGGTATTGGCATGCGAATTATTGCCTGGGTTAATTTTGCTAATGTCCATTTCAAAAATACCGGGAGTATAATCCATTGGTCCGCCTATTAACCTGGTAAAGGGTAATATGGTAACATGGTTTGCCTTTGAGCCGCCAAATGCCTGAAACTCCGTTCCCCTTGCGGACTCATTGCCAATCATATTAGGATAAGTACGTGCAATACCGGTAGGTCGTACTGCTTCGTGTGCATTGATCATAATATGGCTTTGTGCTGTTTTTTCAACCACATATTGATAATGATTGATTGTCCACTGGCTGTAGTGATGTTCGCCTATGGGAACAATGTTGCCAACATAGCCACTTTTGATTGCATCATACCCATACTGCTTCATAAATTTCAAAGCGCTGTCCAAATGCCTTTCATAATTACGGGTTGAGCCCGAAGTTTCGTGGTGCATGATCAGTTTTACACCTTTTGATTTTGCATAAGCATTCAGTTCTGCCACATTAAAATCAGGATAGGGTGTTACAAAATCAAACACATAATCCTTTGCATGGCCAAACCAGTCTTCCCAGCCCTGGTTCCATCCTTCCACCAATACAGCATCAAAACCATTGGCAGCAGCAAAGTCAATGTATTTTTTTACATTGGCGTTATTAGCCCCGTGTGTACCGTTTGGTGTTGCCTTTGAATAGTCTGTTATGCCCAGTTTCACAGAAGGGAAATCATTGGTATATGACCAGGAACTTTTGCCTGTTATCATTTCCCACCAAACTCCAACATATTTTACTGGTTTGATCCACGAAGTATTTTCAATTTTGCAAGGCTCGTTTAAGTTGTATGTTATCCGGGAAGCCAGTATATCCCTGGCATCATCACTTACCATAATTGTGCGCCATGGCGATGTGCAGGGTGCCTGCATATAACCTTTGTCTCCGGCAGCATCGGGCGTAAGCCAGCTCTGGAACACAAAATTTTTATCATCCAGGTTTAAATGCATACAGGAGTAGTTGATCAATGCTGCCTCATGCAGGTTTATATAAACACCATCTGCAGTTTTAATCATCAGCGCTGTTTGCACACCTGTGGGTGAAAATGATGTTTGCGAAGCATTTGGTGAAATGGCTTTGCTCATCAATCCTCTTATTTCAGAAAGTTTGGAAGTGGTATAATCATATTCCTGTGTGTCATAATCGCCGGGTATCCAGTAAGCCGTGTGGTCTCCGGTCATAGCAAACTCGGTGCGTTCTTCTTTGATTACAAAATATACCAGGTTTTTTTGAAGCGGAAATTCATACCGGAAACCCAATCCCTCATCAAACAACCGGAAACGGATGACCATAACCCTTCCTGTTTCCTGCTGTGTTAATGTAACTGCCATTTCATTGTAATGATTGCGGATACTTTCTTCTTCACCCCATACAGGTTTCCATGTTTCATCAAAACGGGTGCTGTCAATTTTTGTAATAGAGAAACCGTTCAGCAATGATTGCTTATCATCTTTAAGCCAAAAACCCAGCCTGCTTGGTTTAATTACTGTTTTGGTTTTGTATGTAAGTGTATAAGCAGGAGATCCATCTTCCTGCAGTGCAAAAGCCATTGTTATTTTTCCGTTGGGAGAACTAAACTGCTGTGCGTGGCTGATAACAGCAAGGGCAAAAATAAAGCCCGCTGTAAACAAAATCTTTCTCATAGTACAAACAATTATTTAAAACTGTAAGGTATGAAAAATCAGCATTGAAATGCCTGACTAAAGTTATTTAAAGGAAAACAAGCCGGAATGAAGCTACTTGCTTCTGATGGCCACAACCGGATCCATTTTTGCAGCACGGCGTGCAGGAATAATGCCGGCCAATATGCCCACCACAATACAAAGTATAATGCTTGAGATCAACATGGGTATAGAAATAAAAACAGGAAACTTAAATGCATTGGTAAGCACAAAACTTAGCAGCCATACAAACAGTAAACCAAAAGCGCCGCCAATTACGCATAACAATGCTGCTTCCATTAAAAACTCAAACAGGATGCTGCCTTTTTTTGCACCAATAGCTTTTTTCAAGCCGATAATAGAGGTACGCTCTTTAACCGTTACAAACATAATATTGGCAATGCCAAACATGCCCACAATTAAACTGATACCACCAATTACAGAACCTACAATATTGATGGTGACAAAAGAAGCCGATATGGCTTTACTAAATGCCTCCACACTGTTCAATGAAAAATTATCTTCCTGTGTAGGAGACAGGCGGCGTAGCTGCCGCATAATTCCTTTCAGTTCATCGCTCAGTGCATCTGCCGAAACACCTTCCTTGCCTTTTGCAATTATTACGGGATTGGCATTTTGTTCATTGTACATGGTACGGCAAAAATTGTAGGGCAGCATTACACAGTTATCATAATCCCAGCTTATAAAATTTTTACCTTCTTTTTTAATGGTGCCTACAACATTTATCCGTTTGCCGTTTAATTCCAGCTGCTTTCCTATGGCTCTTTCTGGAGTTCCAAACAATTCTTCGGCAATGGTGTTGCCAATAATGCAGTTGTTGGTTCCATTTGCAAATTCAACAGAAGAAAGGTAACGGCCATTGCTGAAAAAAAGCGGCTGAATTTTTATCTGCGATTCAACAATACCATATACAGAAATGCTGTTTAGCACACTGCTGCCATAAGAGACATTGCCACCGGCCCGCATTAAGAAAGCATTATCGTCCAGCAGGCTGCTCAATTGTTTTATCATTCCTGCCTCATTGTATTTCATTACCGGTCTTGCCCGGTATTTCCACCAGGGTTTATCCGGGCCGCCGCTGTACTCCCATTTGTCAATATAAATTGTATTACTGCCAAGGCTTTTAACTTCGTTTTGTATATTCCTTTCCAAACTGTTTACAGTTGCAAGCACACCAATAATGCAAAAAATACCGAAGGCAACACCGGTTAAGCTTAACGCTGTGCGAAGCTTATTTACACGAAGCTCCTGGAAGGTTAACCTGAGCGAATTGAAAATAATATTGAGCGAAGCACTCATACATCAAATGTACATCACTATACTGAAATAGCAGGGTAAATTGTATGAATGGCTTTTGGTAACGGGCTGCAGTAACAATGCCGGGCAGCAGTGGCGTCGCACACTTGTACTTAAAATAAAAAATCAGCAAAGCTGAGTGCTTGCTAATTGCCTTAATTTTATAAGAAGCATTAAATTTGGCTGTATTTTCATCACATCAAATTAGTAAACACATGAGCGACCAGCTAAATGAATTTGCCAATGAAACAGGCTGCCCCAAATGCGGCAGTGGTATTGTAAGCCCGGTTAAATATACCTGGTGGGGTGGGCTGATAGGCCCCAAATTGCTTCATCATACCAAATGTGAAGTATGCGGCTACCGGTACAACAGTAAAACGAGGAAGTCAAACACAACCGGTATTATTATTTATTCTGTAGTGCTTGTAATAATTGTAGCTGCTATAGCCTTTTTTTTAAGAACGAGTTAAAAGAAGGTATTGTCATAAACAGAGTAAGGTGTCTTCACCTTTTTTTTACTGACTTGAGAATTTGAGCTAAATCACTTTTCATCTCACTAACTGTTTTGTCGTTTTGAGCAAGAACAATTGTTGCTGCAGAAAAAATAATCAGGCTGTTTTCCCTGCCAATATACCAAAATTGCATAATCAGATTTACCCCATTTTCAATTGATTTTTTGGGTGGGATTTCCATATAAGCAATCTTGTCAGAGTCGATTTCATAGCTGTAATCATTGGCAAGCGCTTCTTTTGTCACATAATCGGCTCCATTTCCTGGCTTGCCATCTTTATCTGAAAAACTAATAACAGAAACTCTCAGACGGTATTGTTTCTATCCCGGTAGTAGCGAATAACAAAGCGCTTTCATCGTATTCCATAAATGTTTCTTCGTAGCGAGAAACAGTAAAACGAGGAAGTCAAACACAACCGGCATTATTATTTATTCTGTAGTGCTTGTAGTAATTGTAGCTGCTATAGCCTTTTTTTTAAGAACGAGTTAAAAGCTAATTAGCAACCAGCCATTCAATAGCCAGTGCATAACCTTTTAAACCCAGCCCGCTGATTACGCCTTTGGCCTTTGCAGACACGTAAGAATGTTTGCGGAATTCTTCTCTTGCAAAAATGTTGGAGATATGTACTTCCACCAGCGGTGCTTTTACGGCGGCAACAGCGTCTCCAATAGCAACTGATGTGTGTGAATAACCTGCAGGATTTAAAACAATGCCATCTGCCGTAAAACCCACCCGTTGTATTTCGTTTATCAATTCACCCTCCACATTGCTTTGAAAATAGCTTAGTTCAACGCCCGGAAACTGCTGCTGCAGTTTTGCAAAAAATGATTCAAAATTTTCGTTACCATAAATATCCACTTCACGTGTGCCAAGCAGGTTAAGATTGGGGCCGTTGATGATTGCTATTTTTTTCATTGCACGAAAATAAATAAATAGGCCAACAAAATAAGCGGCCCTTTTCAGCGCCGCTTATAAACTGTATATGTTGCCATTATTTGCTGATAATACCTTTGCTTACCATGTCCTTTACCACTTTTTTGCTAAAATTGCCGCTAAGGTCTTTTGAAGAGTTGGGGTCATAAGACTTGGCTTCTGCAGAATACAGTAATTTATCACCACGGGTTTTATAAAATGAAGCTTCAAGTGTATAATCAGTAGTGGTGCTGTAATAACCCGGGGTATACACCCTGTCATATAAAACAGAATAATTGCCATGCCAGCGGTTCCTTACTACTGCATAAGGCGTACTGGAAACATAACCGGGTGTATAATTCCGGTCTTTTTGTTTATCCAGCAATGCCACCACCATAACACCATCAAACCCGTTATCATTTACCATTTTCACCGCTTGTTCATCACTCATACTGCGGAAGGATTTTGGTCCAAACTCATTCATAGAAGATGCGGCTGTAATGCCTTCGTCATTTAATCTTTTTACAAGTGCATTTTCAATGGCGCTTCGCAGCTCACGTTCTTTATTGCCGGTAATGCCTATCACCAATATTTTATTATAATGGGTGCTTCCTGCGCCAGGCGCCTTCCACGATGATGTTAATTTTGTACTGTTGCAGGATGCCAAAAGCACTATTGCAAATGTAATTGCTGTTGAAAATAATGTCCTTTTCATTGTTTAAAATTTTAAGGTTTGCAATATCCTCATATGTAGTTACTGGTAAAATAGAAAGGCGAATATTGGTCGTGTGCAGTTGCTGTGTTTACAGCATTATTCAGACTGTAAATGGATAATATAGTTTAAAAACAAAAACGTTTCCAGAAATGGAACCGCTCATCAAAAAAATATTTTAACAGTCTTTTATTTAGTTCTTTCCCATCATTGCCATAAAATCATCAAACAGGTAGCGGCTGTCGTGAGGGCCGGGAGTTGCCTCCGGATGATATTGTACAGAGAAGGCAGATTTATTTTTAATGCGGATGCCCTCAATACTGTCATCATTTAAGTTTACGTGTGTTATTTCTATGGCTGTATTTTCTTTTACAGCTTTAGGGTCAACACCGAAGCCGTGGTTTTGGGTAGTTATTTCACTAAGACCTGTAATAATATTTTTTACAGGATGATTTAAACCGCGGTGGCCGTGATGCATTTTAAAAGTAGGAATATCATTTGCCAGTGCCAGTAACTGGTGCCCTAAGCAAATGCCGAATAGTGGCTTGTTCTGATCTAAAATTTGTTTTACGGTTGTAATGGCATAATCCATTGGGGCAGGATCGCCGGGGCCGTTGCTGATGAAATAACCATTGGGTTTAAACTGCTGCAGTTCTTCAAAACTTGTTTTTGCAGGATGCACTTTTACATAAGCTCCTCTTTCTACCAGACAGTTTAAAATGTTTTTCTTTATACCAAAATCAAGTACAGCCACACGGATATTGCTCTTTTCATCGCCGAGATAATAGGGCTCCTTCGTACTAACAGTGCTCGCCAGTTCGAGGCCATCCATATTTGGCACCATATTTAAAGCCGCTTTTAATTCATTCACATTAGTTTTTTCAGAAGAAATGATGCAGTTCATAGCGCCTTGCACACGTATATGCGCTACCAAGGCCCTTGTATCTATTCCATCTATGGCAACTATGTTTTGTGCTTCAAAATACTGTTGCAAAGAGTCATCGGCCATAAAGCGGCTGAATTTTTCTTCCAGGTTGCGGCCAATTACACCTTTTACTTTTACACTGTCACTTTCCACATCGGTGGTTTTTACGCCATAGTTACCAATGTGTACCGTATTCATTATTAAAACCTGGCCATAATAGCTGGGGTCTGTAAATACTTCCTGGTAACCCGTCATTCCGGTATTAAAACAAATTTCGCCGGTGGTGGTACCAATTTTACCAAATGCAGTACCATGAAAAACAGTGCCATCCTGTAACACTAAAACAGCGGGAGTGTGGGCCATTTTTATAAAAGTTTTGCAAAGAAAGCAAAATATGAGGAGAACGGGCAAATAAAATTTTACACATTGACGCATACAAAAGCCGGTAAAAATTTTTACCGGCTTTTGTGCCTGCATCTGCTTTGTGTTATTGCTTTAGAATAGTTTTTTGAATGGCCCTGTTGTTACTTTGCAGGTGTAATATATATATACCGCTTGTCAATACAGTACGTAACGGCAGGCTAAAAACCCCTGATGCGGTAATATCCACCGTTCCACTTTGTACTGTTTGACCAGAAGTGCCGGAAACAGTGTAAATATATTTGCCTTTATATACTGAGGAAGCGTAAAAATCAATTTTATCTGTAACAGGGTTTTGAACGATGTAAAAATCATTAACACCGGTTTGCGCAGGTAAAAGTGTTACTACCCCTGAATATTTAGTAAATCCAAAAAGGTCAGCATATTTCAACCGGTAGTAAGTTTTGGCAACCATCATAACAGCATCATTGTACTGGTAACTAACATTGCCTCCGCTGTTGATAGCAGCTTTTGTTGAGATGGTGTAAAAATTAATGCCATCATCAGAGCGCTGCAGTTCGTAATTTTTTACCCCGGCTTCATTATTTACTGACCAGTTAATGCTATTAACTGTATTTGAAGTAGAAGCAGTAAAGCTTATTAATTGTACAGGTAAAACAGCAGTTATGCTGCCGATTGTGAAATTGGTATTAAATATACTGGTGGCATTAGATGTTACAGAACCTGTTGTAAAAGTAGAACCTGTTGCAGTACCGCCGATGCTGTGCCAAAATGTGCCGTCGTAATAGGTAGCTTTTACCCCGGTAATTAAAACCGGCGGAACAGGAACTTTGGCTGCATCCCAGTTCATGGTAACAACGGCACTTGTACCGCTTATGCGGTTTATTGTCCAGTATTCACTTGTGTCTACAATTACAAGCCCTGCATATAAGCTTAAATAATTAGGAGTAAGTGCCCGGTTATGTTTTACGGCAAATTCAGATGAAGTGCCCAGGCTGCTTAAAGCTATGGGGCGCTCATACTGCGTATTTCCAACAGGGAATGTAAAATCGGTTGTGCCCAGTTTTTTTACCCAGCCATTCACATGCCTGCTGTCATTATCGCCTGTATAAGATGAGCCAGCTTCGTAAATAAGATAATTTGGAGTTGCAGATGTTGTAATTAAGCCATTACTGTAAGTATGCATTCCACTTACACTTAAGTTGTTGTTAAGTGTGATGCCGGAAGGATTGTCAGTATTTAAATGATATGTGTTAAATACCTGGCTTCCTGTTACGGCTTGAACCGCACCTCCATTTAGATACAAAGTACCTGTGCCGGCGGCCATACCGGATTGATTATTGGTAACATCTCCTTTTACATTTAAAACAGCATTATTGGTAAGTGCAGCACCCGCTGCATTTGTAAATGAGCCTGCCACATACACAGTGTCGGTAGATGCACCAATATAAAGCACACCTGTATTTTGTGTATTAACCTGTGCAAAAAGATTGCCCAGCACAATTATAACAAAGAAGCATATGAGGAATAGCACAAAAAGAAGCTTTTTCATTGGATATGGATTTAGCACTTTTATATTTTTGATAACACCACCCAGTTACTGCCATCGCTTTGTATCATCACACCTTCATATTGCAAAGTGAGTATCCTCGTAGCAGAACCGTCAATAGTTTCTGCCCCATTAGGGTCAATTGTTACATTTAGTAAAGCACCGGATATTTTTTTGATGCAGTATATCCTGCCGCTGCAACCTGAAGCTGTAGGCAAACTGATTGTGATAGCTGCACCTGTATTATTGCATATAATAGTGTGGTCGCTGGCTGTAGCAGTATAGTTTGCCGTTTTTGTAACAGTGCTCATAGCTACAGAGCCTGTTACCTGGAAAGAAGATGTAGGGGAGGAAGTAGCCACACCGACATTGCCAGAACTATGAATTCGAAATTTCTCATTGGTGGTTGCATAACCGCCGTTAAAAAAAATCAGGTTTTTAGAAGAGGAACCGTTGCCGATTATAAAATCGTTACCGGTGCTGTACAGATAAGCATTGTTGGCACCATTTAATATAGGGGATGCAGAATTTGAATAGTTACCGGAATTAATGCCCATGTCTATGAAATTACTTGTTTCATTACCATTGGCCGCAGTAGCCACAACGTCAGAACTGGCGTTAGCTGTGTTTGATTTATTCTGAATATTCAACTGCAGGTAATTGTCAATAGTGCCTTTACCGCTAATAACATTATATGAAGATGTTGTACCTGCATCTACTAATAACTTTTCGGGATTAGTGCCATCAAACGAAGCGCTGCCAATACCGGTATTACCTGTTGGGTTCATTACCAAACCGTAATTAAAGCCTGAAATTGTACCTCCTTGTGTATTTGTATTTGCATAATTCAGCTGAAGTAACCCTGATGATTTGGCCATCATAAAATTACCTCCGCTTGACGTACTGCTTTTCCAGCTGCTGCCGTCCCAGTAAGAATCAAACATTATAAAGCTGTTATCATGCATCCAGGGTAATATTTGCAATTGAGGGTAGTTATCTGCAGATGTAGTAAACTGCATGTGCGGCCCGTTTACTGAACCGTTTGTTCCGTTAATTGCAAATTTTGCAATCCCTACACCAGATTTAGGTATGGTGGTAGTGCCTATACCCACATTGCCACTGCCATCTATCCGCATGCGCTCATTACTGCTTAATGTGCCTCCAGTAAAAAATTTAAGAGCCTTACTGGTGGTGGCATTACCAATGGCAAGGTCATTACCAGTACTGTATAAATACGCATCATTGGCTGCAGTAACATTAAATGAAGCTGCGTTGTACGTGCTGGAGTTGATGCCCATGTCAATATAATTCACCGATTCATTTCCATTATCGGAAGTTGCGACCACATCGGAGCTGGCACTGGTACCACTTGATTTGTTTTGAATATTTAACTGCAGGTAATTATTAATTGTGCCTTTACCGCTGATAACGTTGTATGATGATGTAGTGCCAGCATCTACCAATAATTTTTCCGGGTTTGTGCCATCAAATGTTGAGGTGCCAATACCCAGGTTACCGGTATTGCTAAGCCGCATTCTTTCTGTGTTGTTTGTTATAAACGGTAAAGAGTAATTGTTGATTGTACCAATCTTTTTAATAGAGGCCACACTATTACCACCTTGAGTCCAATTAGTGCCAGAACCTGTTGGCAATGTTTGCCCGCTAATACTCCAGTTAGCCCCGTCACTTATAATCGTTACACTTTCATTGGCATCATCAAGCAACCATGTAGCAATCCCGTCAATGGTTTGTGAAGATGTAGTGGCAATTGTAATTACAGGAGTAGGACCGGTTGTACTTGCGTTTTTTATTACATAATTGCGGCCTGCACACCCAACTGCCGTAGGCAATGTGACTGTGGCATCACTCGTACCAGTAAATACCAGAAGGTTATCAGTAGATGCTGCTGTGGTATTTCCTGTAAAGGATCTGTAATTAGTAGCAACCGATCCTCTCACATCCAGTGTGGAGTTTGGGGTTGTGGTACCAATACCCATTTGTGCATGCGTTACGAGTGCCGTGACAGCAGGCAGTAACAGGAAAATAAATTTCAGTTTAAGTGTTCTCATTGTGTGGTTTTTATGATTTGGATTTTCTGTTTTATTTTTTAGCCATGTTTCAGTTCCATTCAAAAATTAATCCTGTAATAATGCTTCTGTTTTTAAGCGGACTGAATATGTAAACAGGAATTGTAACCTTCCCGGAACAGTAACCTATCAACAGCCCTTTTTCTGTTTTCATTTTAGTGTTCACCTGCATTGTTTGTTGAACACTTATTCCGCTGTAAATTTTTTCAAAAACCTGGTACGATATTTCAGACCAGTTATAAAAAAAACTTTCTTTCTTTTCTTTGCTGTTTATAGTGTATTGAAGCTGGCCGGAAAAATTAAAACGTCTGTAGTCTGCTGTTGCATTTGCTGCAAATGAAATACCGTTAAACTTTCCAAACACCAGCCCTGTCATAGGCGTTACACTGTAACTTATATTTTTACCTCCCGTAAAACATCTTCCACCATAAAGAGAAACTGTATTTAAATCTTCGTAATTATATCTTGCTTCTGCATAAAAATTATTATTGCCTTTGTAATGAATTACAGGAACCCATGCATAGCTATTGCCAGGGTTGATTACGTTGTAGTTTTCAACCCCGTGTTTTAATTGTGCCGGCAGTTTATGCAGCATCAAAATGCTCCAGGTGATAATTAATAAGCTCCTCTTCACTTTCTACAATATTTACATTTGCGTTTATAACTTTGTTAAACAGTAATATTTCTTTTAAGAAAGGGTTCCAGTAAAATATCAGCCTTTCAATAGGTTTCCAAAGTATTACCCAGCTAAATACATCCACCGCATTGCTGAACATGGAATGTATACGGTGATCTTGCCCAAACAAAGCTGGTAAAAGCCCCTGGCATATCATTACTATAATTATGCTGAAAAGGAGGAGTATGTAGTTTCTTTTTTTGAATTTCCTGAATTCATTTTCTTTCATTTTCTTTTGAATTTGAAAATGCCTGCGAATAGTATGAATAAGGGGATCAACAATAAAACGCATATTACCCGATCCGTTGCAAAACACTTTAAATTCAATAGTGCTGTAACGGCCTGCATCTGCGATACAGGCATTTAAATAATCCTGAAAAGCATGGCTTAACTGCCTTCTGCCAAGGGGGGCAGGGTCATGCGGATTAAAGTATGAGTACACATTAGTATCATCTACCGATAAAAAAATACTTATGCGGCGGGTATGCGGCTCTTTCATGATGCTGGGTTTTGTAAGGATATTGATTCACTTTTAAACAAACGGAAGATGGCTAAAAATCTTTTACGGGGAGCTGTCAGTAAATCAGAGGAAATGATGTAGAAATATAGCTACATACCAAAAGCAGTGCCTGAGCACTGCTTTGGTTATTAAACATGCTTGAACATTTTTTGGCTATTAAAAAATCAGCAGATTGATTTTTTAATAGCAACGTTTATGATAAACGCAGAAGAAATAATCCGAAAGCTTAAAAATGCAGGCATACTATTGTGCTTAAAATTAAAACAGGGAGTACCCTTTTCATTTTTAAAAATCAGAAGAAGGTATTCCCCGGCTAAATAGTGGCTTCATATGGCTTTTCACGGATTGGTTTCAGAGCGATTACATGTATACACATGACTTCAACACAAAGGTGCAGGAGCTAAGGAAACTAAAATGTAATTAGCTAAGGAATTGCTGTGTAGGATTACTGCGATATAAGGTAAAATAAGTACGATGTATATTTACTGACTAAAGATGAATTATGTATCTATTGGGTAATCAAATATGCTTTCCCCCCGTTATAAATGCCGATGCAGACGGCCTGCTCGCAATTGGTGGCGACCTGAGTGAGGAGCGGCTGTTGCTGGCCTATCATAATGGAATTTTTCCCTGGTATAATGATGGAGAAATGATTCAGTGGTGGTGTCCCGATCCAAGGTTTGTTCTTTATCCTGCAGAATTGAGGGTAAGCAAGAGTATGAGAAGGATAATACAACAACAGGTTTTTACCTTCCGCTTTAATACTGCTTTTGAAAGTGTAATTGAAAACTGCAGAACAGTTTTTCGTGAGGGACAAAAGGGGACATGGATTCAGACAGAAGTAGCAGAAGCCTACACATTACTGCACAGGCGGGGATATGCCGTAAGCGCCGAAGCATGGAAAAATGACAAATTGGTTGGAGGGTTATATGGTATACGTATAGGAAACATTTTTTTTGGCGAAAGTATGTTTAGCAATGAAAGTAATGCAAGCAAGTTTGCTTTTATAAATTATGTTGAGCAACTGCGGAAAGAAGGGGTGTTGCTTATAGATTGCCAGGTGTACACACCACACCTTGAAAGTTTGGGCGCACGTATGATCAGCAGAAATTTGTTTTGTAAAATACTTAAGGAGGGGATTGGTACAGAGAAAAATACAAGCTTTTAGTTTACAAAAGAGAAAGAATAAAAAAGCCCATTCTAAAATTAATAGAATGGGCTTTGATGTTAACTTCTTTATTAATTAAAAATGTAACGAACTCCAAATTGAATTTGGAATACATCATTTAAAGTTTTTGATGTAATGAAGTTATCTCTTAATAAAATAGTTTGGTTGTTTGCCGGGTCAACCTGGGTTGCCAGTTTGTAAACAGGCTGGTTAGTGGCTGCATCTTTACGCACATACACTAACGGATTAGAAACTGAACTGCTTGTTGAACCGGTTAATTGTTTTGATAATCCCCATGAATTATTCAGCAGGTTGCCAAAGTTGAAAATGTCGGCACGTAACTGAATGGTGTGCTTCTGTTTTCCGGTTTTAAAAATAAAGTCTTCAGTTGCACTTAAATCAACCCTTGTCAACCAGGGATAGGCACCGCCATTTCTTTCTGCATAGCTGCCTTTTCTTTTTGACAGGTATTTATTGTTGTTAATGTAAGTGTCAAATGCTGCCTGTTGTTGCGCAGCAGTATAGGTAACGCTTCCTACTGTTAACGGATCAAACATCAGGTCGCTTGCTTGCTTGGGAACATAAATCAAATCGTTACCAGTCAAACCATCACCGTTCATATCACCAGAATAAACATAAGAAATGTTGTTGCCAAACTGCGGTAATGCACTTATACCTGCAGAAATGGTAGTAGCCCTGTCAACTTTTTTGCCTTTAAACATAAACCTGTAACTGCCCGATGCAACAAATCTTGCAGCAAGGTTATTATCAGAAAATCCTTGTAAAAGATAGTTAACGCCATTAACTGATGGCACGTTGGCATTTACTGTACTGGCAACAAAGCTTAAGTCTTTGGCACGTCCTGCAGTATAAGCAACCATACCTCCCCAGTTTTTAGTAATGGTCTTTTCCAATTTCAGGGTTAATGTTCTGCCAAAGCCTTCGCTTTTGTTTGAAAGAACATAAGCATTATTAATTCTTGGGTTAACAAACCTTGCAGTTGTGGCTGCACTGCCAGATAAACCTAAAGCCGGGTAGTAAGGCCTTGAATCCACCCCGCCAAAATTGGCAGCAGAATTTTTCAGGTTAGCGTCATAATAATATAATGCGTTAATGTTTTTACTGTAAATAAATTCCATGGATGCAATAATGCCATCTGTTTTTGGAATTTTATAATCAACTGCAAGGTCAGTTTTCCAAACTGAAGGGAATTTTAAAGAAGGATCATTTACGTTTAGATTATATCCTGTAATTGCACTAAGGTTAGTAGATGCTGGAGTGTATTTAGACGGATCTAATGTAAATGGATAATTAGCAGCCGCAGAGCCGGTAACATTTACAAGCCCGATATTTACACCGTTATTACCCAACTGGTTTGATATTAACACATAGGGCACACGGGAAAGGAAGATACCTGTACCACCACGAACCTGCAGGGTTCTGTTGCTGAATACATCCCAGTTAAATCCTGCCCTTGGAGAAACATAAACTTTTGCATCAGGCATTTGTGAAGTATTAATCTTCATGGTACTGCCATCAGGTTTTTTGAATGTGAAAGAATCTACCACAGGATTAAAATATTGAGCGGCAGCACTGCCCGGTACACTGATATAATCAAAACGGATACCTGCTGTTGCCTTAAAGTTGCGTTTAACCTGGTATTCGTCCTGAGCATACCAGCTAATAGTATTAACTTTTAATTGCTGCCATGGTTTTTGACCAGCTGGTAACAAAGTATACCTGTAATTAAAGCGTGCAATGGCAACAGGCGAAGTGGCTAAATTAGGATTAGCTTTATAAGCTAAAGCAGCTGTTTCAAAATCTTTAATACTGTTATAAACCCATACTCCGTTAGATGCATAGAAAAACAGGTTGTTTGAAATAAAGTGCTCATAAGAAGCTCCCACTGTAATGGTGTGTTTTCCTTTATAAATAGTGAAGTTATCCGTGATGTTGGTTGTGGAATAATTCAGCCTGTTGTCAGGTGTAAAGGGGTCAAAACCAACACTGGTATAAGTAGATGAACCTACACCACCGTTGGCAAGAATATCAATTGTAGGGAAAAGGGACTGCAAATAAGCACGGTCTTCAATTTGTTTGTTATATGTGCCAATTAATTTATTTGAAAACTTGCCTCTGAAATTTGAGTTAAGCTCGGCAACAAAAGAACGTGTATTATCTTCTATTTCATATCCTGTATTTTGCCCGGAAATAGCATTTGCAGAGTTGTTCCTGTTTCCGTTTCCGGCAGTGTTACCACTGTTGCTGTTGCTTATAAGCTGGTAAGATTTTGAATCGTGATGTGAATAACGCAGTGTTAATTTGTGGTTGTCGTTGATATTGTAATCAACCCTTGCCAGGTATTTTTTACTGCTGGTTGTTTGGCTGTAATTGTCAATTGAACCCATGTCCCAGCCAAAATTGGTAAGCATGAAGTTTTTCAGCTCAACCAGAGAGTCATACGAAGTTCTGGAAACGTTTCCTGTAGCACCGGGCCGGTTGGCCTGCCATGACAAGGCGGGTGTTTTAGAATCAACAAATTCTCCATTAACAAAAAAGAAAAGTTTGTCTTTTAAAATTGGCCCGCCTAAACGGAAACCCCACGTTTTTGTTCCAAAATCATATTTTGAAAGATAAGTGCCTGCTGCTTTTTCCCCTACCATTCCCTGGTTAGTATTGAACTTAAATACAGAGCCAGAAAACTGGTTGGTACCAGATTTAGTAACAGCATTGATATCAGCACCTGCAAAGCCGGATTGTCTTACATCAAATGGCGCTACGTTTACCTGTAATTGTTCAATAGCATCTAAAGAAATAGCTGTTGAACCAGTTCGTCCACCTGCAATAGCAGAGCTTCCCAAACCAAAACCATTATTGAATACAGAACCATCAATAGTAAAGTTATTTAACCTTGGATCCAAACCACCAAAGGATTGCCCGTTACTATAAGGGTTGTATTTGGTAATGTCGGTTATTGTTCTGCCAATAGTTGGTGTTCTTACAATGGCTTCGTTATTGAAGTTGCTGGCAGCACCCGTTCTTTTGTTGTTTATAAGACCACCCCGTGCCTGCGATGTAACAATTACTTCCTGCAGGTTGCCAACGTTTGATTGTAAATCAAAATCAGCATTTGAAGCATTCGCAAGGCTTACATAAATACCTTCAACCGTTTGAGATTTGAAGCCAACACTGGAAACAGTGATGGTATACGGTCCACCCACACGCATATTGGGTAAACGGTACAGCCCCTTGTTGTTACTTACAGTGGTATATTTTGTACCACTGGGTACGTGTACTGCTAAAATCGATGCTCCTGAAACTGGCTTATTACCAGAAAGGATATTACCAGCGATTTCACCAGTAGTTTGCTGAGAGAATGAATAGTTTGCTATTAATAATAATGTAAGCAAACTTGCAAAAATCCGGTACATTTTGGACATAAAAAGTTAGTTTTTTGCAAAATTACGTCAGTTTGCCTCTTGAGTAAGGGTTGTACTATTAAGATATTGTTACCTCATGGTTTACTCTTAATGTATTGGCTCATAAAAACTTTACCTAACTACAGTAATAAAAATATGAGTTGAGAATAACGTATAAATTAAATGAAAAGGCTGCCTGATTAGGGCAGCCTTTTTTTATATACTTTGGAGTAGTTAGCTGTTTTGTTTACCTGAAATTAAGCCTTAAACCAACTTGGCTTATCCACCTGTTTGCATAACCCGGCGTTGCAGAGTTATTAAAGTTGTAAGGTGTGTTAATAGTTGGATTAAAACGGTATTGTGGGGTAAGGTTACTTGCGCTTACATAACCTGCAAAATTAATTAAACTAAACTGGTCGTTGCTTGCAAAATATGAACGGCCCCAGTCCCTGTTAATCAGATTCCCCAAATTGTAAATGTCCCACGTAAACTGTAATTGATATGTGTGTTTATTAACTTTTACATTAAAGTCCTGCGCAACCTTTAAATCAAGGTTATTAGTAAATGGTAATCTTGCCCCGTTTCTTTCAGCAAATTCACCACGATGGTTGCTCAGGTATTTGTCCTTTTGAATGTATGATTCCAAAGCATCTTTTTGTTGTTGCGGAGTGTAAGTTACACCTGAAACTGTGTTACTAAGGAAAGTCTGAGATTGTAATTCAGAAGCTGTTGGAATATAAATCAGGTCATTACCACCACTGGTACCATCATCACGAACCATACTGGCACTACCATATACATAACTTAATGGAGTACCGCTTTGGCCTGTATAAGTAAGAGCTATGGTAGTAGCTAATTTACCATCCAGGTACTTGAATTTTTTACTGATGAAACCAACAATTCTGTGAGCCTGATCAAAGTCAGATGTGCTGCGGTCAATATAATTTCTTCCATTAACTGTTTCCATAAAACGCCATTGGCTCAGGTTTACAGAACTTGTTCCTTCGTTTACAACTACAGAGTTGCCATAAGTATAAGTACTGCTGAAGTAAAAACCATTACGGGTTCTTTTTTCAATACCTATATTGAAGTTATAGGCAAATCCTTTGTCTCCGTCGTTGTTTGACACAAGGATGGCATTATCATAAGGATTAGTGCCAGTACCATTGTTTGTAATTGGAACACCGGCGGCTGAACTTCCGTTAACACCATATACTTTACGTGAACCTGGCCCAACTGATGTACCGATAGCAGGTAACAGGTTTAAGTTAGTGTAATAAACTTCATTGATGTTTTTGCTATATAAGCCTTCCAGTGTACCTGTCCAGCCATGACCAAAATTCTTATCAAAACCTATAGAAGTTCTTAATAGTTTAGGCATTTTAAAGTCTTTTGAAATCAGGTTAAGCGGGCCTTTTGTAAAACCCTGACCTACTGCCTGTGGTGTCCAAACACTGCCTACAACATCGGAAGGGTTCCACCTGAAGCGTATTGCACTAAGTGCAGTTGCGTTGGCAGAAAAACCACCAACATAATAACCATTGTTATTGTATGTACCACCTGGCCATACTAATGGCATACGGCCGGTAAATAAGCCAATACCTCCACGTATTGTTACACCCTCATCCGGTACTTTGTAAGTAAAACCAACACGTGGTGAAAGTGCAATTGGGAAGTTTGGTTTTTGACCAGAACGGGCACCTTTTAAATCATAATATTTAGCAAATTGCACCAGCGCACTGTCATTGGTAAAATTATCAGTATAAGGTGTAGTGGGGAAACTCCATTTATCTGCCCTTACACCAATATTTACGGTCAGGTTTGTACTCACTTTTATTTCATCATTCAGGAAGAATGCCAGTTTTTGCGCTTTAAAAATGGCACCTGCACCTGTATTGTCGTTTAATTCCTTATCAGTATTAGGGAAACCCAAAGTATAGCTTGTTGGGCTTACATTATTAGCAAGGAATTTTGTAACACCAGTTGTGCTGCCTGTGGCACCATAGTTATAGTTTCCGTAAGTGTTTTGAATAAATACGTTCAGGTCGCTGAAATTTTCAAAATCAAAACCAGTGGTAAAAGAGTGGTTTTTAATATCCCACCTCAGGTTATCAACCACACTGAAGTTCTTTTGTTTTAAGAGATTTTGAGTAGAACTGTTATCCGAGCCAAAAATGATAGAACCACTTCCATCATTCAATGTAACACGTGGGAAAGGATCACCTACAATGCCCCTGTCGTCAAGTACATTGGAGTAAGTAAATAACAACCTGTTATTGATATTAGCTGCAAAACGGCTTTTTAACTCACCAGTGAACGTATTGGTAGTGCTTGGGAAATAAACCCCGCCATTGCTAAAGTTGATAGATGTGGAGGAGCTTAAGCTTGGGTTATTTGACACTGCTTTATTCAAACGGTAGCTTAATGAAACACGGTGCTTATCAGTTATATTCCAGTCAACCTTGGCACTTACCCTGTCAACATCCAGTTTACGGGTTGTTGACTGCCAGTCACCCATATCATATTTGTAAGTATTTTTTACAAAATCAATAATATTTTGGACACCTGCAACTGTGTTTGTGTTTCCACGATAAGTAGAAAAATCATAAGGCTGAGGAGTCTGGTCCCTTTGTTGTTCAACACTCACAAAGTAAAACAGTTTATTTTTAATGAATGGCCCGCCGATACGGAATCCATATGTTTTATTTTTAAAGGATGGGAAGCGCTGAGCTATATCCTTTCCCTGTAACGGGTTTTTACCAGCTAATTTTTCATTGCGGTAAAAAATGTAAGCCGATCCTTCAATATTATTAGTACCGCTCCTGGTTACGGCATTGATACCGCCACCAGTAAAGTTACCAATAGAAGCATTGTAAGGCGATATAACCACCTGGAATTGATCAACCGCATCGATTGAGATGGGAGAGGCACCTGTTTGACCACCATTTGTTCCGGAGTTAGCCAAACCAAACACATCATTATTAATAGCACCATCAACATAAAATGAGTTATAACGGTTGTTTTGACCGGCAATAGTTACAGCACCTTCGTTACCACCAATTGTTTTGGCAAAAGGAATGTTTTTAATGTAGTCCTGCAGGTTACGTCCAACAGCTGCGGTATTTTCCAAACGTTCCCTGCTGATGGAGAGTGATGTACCACCTTTGGCTCCGGCATCATTTCTTGCAGTAGATGTTACAACAACCTCAGACAATGAAGTGGCTTTAGGTTTCAGGTAAAAATCAACCCGGAACGTTTCACCAAGGTTCAGGTAAATATCTTCTTTTTTTTCTGTTTCACTGTTTACATACGAAACTTCAATGATGTAAGGGCCGCCATTGTTCATGTTTGAAATATCAAACCTTCCGTTGGCACGTGCAGCAGTTTTATAAACTGTGCCCGTAGGCGTGTGGGTTGCAGTAATAGTTGCACCAACAAGAGCTTCGTTTTTAGTGTTTTTTACCGTACCGCTTATACCACTTGTAGTAATCTGTGCACTAAGCGCAAACGGAAACACCAGGAGTACAGTCAGGAGACGTACAATCTTCGTAATTCTCATATTAGATAGTTTTGTTTTAATCAGCTGCAAAGAAACTAAATAACAACCGTATTCGGATAAATTTTATGCACAAAAAAAACAGGCAATAATTTGTTAACAAAAGCTGCCGAATCCTGCCTTGAAAAGGACTTATTTTATTTTAATGGCATTTGTTTAGCCAATAATTCCCAATCTCAAAAAAAACTATACAGGCAAAGCTTGTTAACTTTGTATCCGAAAATATATTTTATTATGTTAGACAGCATTGAAAGTGCCATTGCAGATATAAAAAAGGGAAAATTGGTAATTGTGGTGGACGACGAAGACCGTGAAAATGAAGGTGATTTCATAGGAGCCGCAGAATGTGTTACCCCTGAAATGATAAACTTTATGAGCACCCATGGCCGGGGACTGATATGTGTGCCCCTGGTAGAAGAAAGATGCGATGAACTGCACCTGCCCCCCATGGTGAGCGACAATACATCGTTACATGAAACAGCTTTTACAGTTAGTGTTGACCTGTTAGGAAATGACTGTACCACCGGTATTTCGGCTCATGATCGTTCAAAAACAGTACAAGCCTTAATAAACCCTGCTACAAAACCTGAAGACCTTGGGCGTCCCGGGCACATATTTCCTCTGCGTGCAAAAAGGGGTGGTGTATTAAGACGCACAGGCCATACGGAAGCTACTATTGATTTGGCGCAATTAGCAGGCTTTTACCCAGCAGGAGTATTGGTTGAAATTATGAATGAAGACGGCAGTATGGCACGTGTGCCGCAACTGGAAGAAATTGCAAAGAAATTTGATCTGAAGCTGGTTTCAATAAAAGATTTGATTGAATACCGCCTGCGGACTGAAACATTGATTACAGAAGAGGTGCGTGTGCAAATGCCGACAAAATACGGCAGTTTTGAGCTGGTGGCTTTTAAACAAATAAACACCGGTGATATACATATGGCCCTGAAAAAAGGTGAGTGGCAAAAAGATGAACCGGTTTTGGTTCGTGTGCACAGCAGTTGCATGACTGGCGACATTCTTGGCTCATTGCGGTGCGATTGTGGTGACCAGCTTCACCAGGCTATGAAGATGATTGAACAGGAAGGGCGGGGCCTTTTACTTTACATGAACCAGGAAGGAAGAGGAATTGGCTTGCTTAACAAATTAAAAGCCTACAAACTGCAGGAGCAGGGAAGAGATACTGTGGAAGCTAACCTTGAACTGGGTTTTGGTATGGATGAACGGGACTATGGTGTGGGGGCGCAAATTTTAAGGCATATGGGTATTACTAAAATGAAATTGTTAAGCAATAACCCACGCAAACGTGCAGGACTGTTAGGTTATGGGTTGGAAGTGGTGGAAAATGTGGCCATTGAAATAAAGCCCAATCCGCACAACGAGAAATATTTAAAAACCAAGAAGGAGAAAATGGGGCATACTATTTTAAATAGCTAGCCCTTTTATTTATCAGGATTACCTTTTACTTCAGGCTTAGGTTTAGGTTTGTCTGCATCTGTAGCAGCGGCAGGGGTACGATACCTTTTTTTATCCCATTCTTTTTGATAAGCCAGGCGAACACCAGTTCTGTTCCGCTGGCCCAGCGTGGCATCCACACTGCTTTTTTGAAAACCAACAATGCGAAGCTTGCCATCTTTTCTTAAAAGATATTCAATGGTTATATCAGGCGTCAGTAGAACGTTGGTGTTTCGTGCCTGTAAAATATACGGATTGTTATAGTCAATATTCCCGCCTAATGATACAATCAGCCTTCCCTGAAAATATTCTTTTTTAAACCCGAAATTGCCAGACGCCTGCAAGGCCTTTATTAACTCTGGGTTGGTAATGTCATAGTTTGAATTAAACGAAAGGTATGGAGTGATGCTTGGATCTTTAAACACCCGCTGAAAAAAACGTGTTAACTGGTTGTTCAGGTAGCCGGAAATTACCTGGCCCACAGTACCTGCCAAAAATGCGGAAGTAGAGTTACTTAAGCCACCGCCATTTTCATTTACAAAAGTATTAAACAAGAGCAGCGACGCCACCTGCCGGTTCATTTCATTGTCATCCTGTGTAAATTTTTTCAGATTGGCCAGCACAATCGGGTCTTTGGATATATCCTTGTCGGGCGGTAAAACGAATTCAAAATTTATCTTCGGTTCTTTGAGTGTATTGGTAAGATGAGCGATGATGCTTAAATCTGATTTTTGTTTTATTGCCCTGCCTGAACTGGAGGAAAGACTGCTTAAATCAACACTAGACGCTACATATTCGGCAGTAATGTTGATATTGGCAAGATAAGGATCTCCGTTCCACCTGATTGTGGAGCCCTGCTTCAGGCTAAAGTACCTGTTGAACACAGTTTGGAAATTAAACCGGTATTCTCCCTGCGTAATATTATATTGGCCTCTCATAGAGATGGGCTCTCTTGTACCTACTTTAATATTCAAACTGCCATTGCCCTGACCTTTAATAATGTCACCGGTGGTTTCATCCAGTATCACATCTATTTTGCAGGTTGGGGTAGCATCCAAATCCATATCAATAAAAAGATTGGTGCCGGCCTTTGTATGCAGTACATCCATTTCACGGCCAAATTTTACAAACTCTATATAGTCTACACCGCCGTTTTCTTTACTGTCGCCGGTTGGGAGAAAAATGTGGCTGCTGTCTGTTGCAGATGTCTTTCCTGTTATTTTCATCCGCATATCGGTAACAGGTCCATTCAAAGTCATTTTTGCAGAGCCTATGGCTTTACCGTAAAACTGGTTGTTATCTTTTTTGGTGGTATTCAGCAAAAGCATTTTTCCAGTTTCAAAAGCCAGGTTTTTAAAATCAAACTCATCAAAGAGGTTATGCTTCATTTTACCTCTTACAGTTCCGGTATTGCCCAACTCATCTTTTAACTGCAGCAGGCCAAGGTCAATTTCATCAGGATTAAAAATGATGGTTTTGTTACCAAACTTATACCTGCATTGTGTGTAATTAACTTTTAAAGAACAACTGTCAACATTCACCGTGCCTGTAAAATAATTATGGTTGTTATCTCCTTTAAGGCTTAAAGTGCTGCTGGCATTCCCTTTTATTTCGCTGAAAATAGAACCAAGGTAATTATCCAGCATACTTAAATCAAAACGGTCAGCCAGCAAGTCAACATTCATCCGGTTGCCTGTAGTGTCTTTATAGTTGTAAGTTCCATTTATATTAAATTTATACAGCTCACTGTTGGCGCTTGCTTTTCCGGTAATTAAGCCTGTTGCTGTATTTACGGTTCCTTCAATGGGTACGTCGCCAATAAGCTTATCATCCATTCTTAAACCGATAGTATTGGTATTAATATCAATAAACGGTTTTCCAAACGGATCGCTAAGAGTTACTTTGCCGGTAATCTGGCCTTCAAGCCGCGGCTTGTTTAAAAACAGCGGGGCAAAGTCGCTGATGTTTACTTTTTTAAGATGTGCCACCAGGTTGACATTATCTGTTCCATCCTGTGCTTCTTCGGTGGCTATGGTTATTTCCTGTTCTCCCTGTATAAATTTTACTTCACTTGCTTCTATAGATTTACGGATGGTAAGTTCACCATCTTTTTCAAGCTCCCATTTTTTATCATTAATGATAAAGGAGGAAGGAGAGAAATGTATTCTTACCCCATCGCTTAACGTGGTAACGGTTGCATTTAATTCTGCTTCATTAAGTGTTTTGCTGGCACTTGTTTTTATTTGAACGGTTGATACATCATTGTGTGATTTTATAAGCAGGTCGGTGCCGGGGAAATGCAAGCTGTCGTTTATCGCAATATCTCCTGTGGTAATTTTAGTGGTAAGTGTATCAAAATTTCCATGGCTTTCCAGCACAACATTATTAAATGTTTTTTTATCGTATTCAAAATAAGGGATAGAACCACTCACATTCAGTTCGTTTTTGGCAAGGTTTATATTGCCCCGGAATTCAGCATCATTAAAACCTTTCAGTCGTTTATCCAGCAACTGCACAAATTCATCCACAGTTTTTGTTTTTACATAAAAACTGAAATTTTCATTGCTGATATTATTGCTTTTTGGTTTTTTAATGTATGCCGGGTAATACCTGTTTAAAAACACACTGAATGCATCGGGTAATTGCACAATGTTAAACTCGCCGGTCAGGTTGCCTTCCAGCTCATTTGTTTCAAATGTCAGATGTTTTACAACGTCTGTTGAGTAAGATTTCAATAACAGTGAGTCAAAAGAGAGCCGGGTACTGTCGTGTATAAAAATGGCATCATTAATTCTTGCTGTACCGGAAAAGTTGTCGATGTTATTGCCGGCAAAATCCAGGTTCAGCTTGCCTGTTAGTGAAAAGTCATCCAGTGTTAACCCGATTTTTTTCAGGTTCGACTTTTTAAGCAAGGCGTCAAAATTAAAAGCAGGAGTTTTACCTGTAAAATCTATAGAACCGTTAAAATTGTCCACTTTTAAATTGGGGTCGTCAATACTGCCATGGCCGCTGAATAATTTTTTATCAAAGGTGCCATCTACAACAATGTTGCTGTAGTTATAGCCGGAGAAATAAAGTTGTTTTACATCGCCCCTGAAGGAAGCGTTTAGATCCTTTAATGTAAAACCGCTGCCAATAACATTACCGTTAAGGGTAATGGCGCCAATATCTTTATTGTTGATAAACTGGCCCAGGTTAAAACCGGCAGAAGAAATTTTACCGGAATAGGTAGGTGTTTTTCCTTCTGGTAATTTCATATTAAGGTCGGCAACCAGGCTGCCCAGGCTGGTGTTGATGTTGCCGTATGTAACAAAATCATTTATAAAACCAGTAAAGTTTCCTTTAAAGTAAATGTTGCCCAGCTTGTAAAGTTTAGGCTGGGTTACATTTTTTAAAGTGGGTATAATGGTTATTAAATCATTGTAGTTGGTAACAAGGTTATTCGATTTAAAGTCGATGAATGTGTTGTTGATATCCGGTAAGCCACGTAAGGCAATATCACCATCCACCATGGTATTGCCGCTTTTAATTATCATATTCCTCGTAACAAGGTTATCGATGGTTCCTTTAGCAGATCCGCTAAGCTCAAACACCCTGTTCCATGTTTTAAGAGCAGGAGCAAAAAAAGCAATATCGTCACTGGCTACTTTGCTGTTTTCAAACTTTCCATCAAGTTTTACACTGTGTATAAAATCGCTCATGTCGTCTTCAAACGAATCGTACTTCATGGCATAATAATTACCCAGCCGGCTTTTGCCGGTAACAATATCCAGGTTATTAAATTCCATCATGTCCGGGGTAAATTTTACCCGGCTCTGAATTTTTTTTACTTCAAAACCACTTCTTTCTTTTGTGGCCAGGTTAATGTCAGCCCATAAAGTGTCTTTGCTGAAGTTGATATTTTTTATATATCCGTTAATGGCACTGAACAGCAAATGCTGCCCGTCAAAATAATCATAGGGAAGCCTTTCAGTTTCTTTTTCATTTTTAAAAACACCATTGGTTATGGTAAGGTTTTTAAGATTAAATACCCAGCCACTGTTATTCCATTTGTATTCAGGATGGGTGGTGTCTGCCACTGCCTTCTTTTTCGCAATACCCAGCTTTGTGCGGTTGCCGGTATAATTGCTCTGGAAAAAAAATGGACTATTAAGGTTTATGTTATTAATTACAAAAAGCTTATTGGTAAAGTCAATACTGTCTGCCTCAATGGTTCCTTTACCTGCTGCAATAATCATATCCTGCCCAATCCATTTATCTGTTTTATTAAAACGAATGTTTTCCAGCTCCAGCTTTTTAAAATCAAAGTCGAGCCCTTTTTTTGATGAGGAGGATGATTTTTTGGGAGAAGAAAAATAATCTGCTAAAAACTGGTAATTCCAAACCGAATCGGTACGGGTTAAATTTACAACCGTGTTTTTAAGGCCCAGATATTTTAGTGTGGCTTTGTCTTTCAAAAAAAACCAGTCGGTAATATTTACGTTTGCTGCGCCTGCATAAAGCAATGTATCCTTTTGCAGGTCCTGTACCAGTACACCTTCAATTTCCATTTTATTAAAAAGAGAAAAATCAATATGCTTTATTTCTACTTTGGTGTGCAGCTCATCAGACAAAACCCCGGTAACTTTTTTAATGAGAAAGTTTTGAAAGGGAGGAAAATTGATGAGCCCCCAAAAACCGGCTAACAATAATACCAGTCCAATAACAAAAGCCACCCTGCGGCGTATTGTTTTAAACACATACCACCATGCCACCAGCCAGGCGGCCAGTAAAATAAAGAATACCCACTTGTTTGCAGCAAATACATAAAAGAACAAGGTGCCCAAAACAGCACAAAACAGCAATGATAAGGCTGCCCATTTTAATATGTTAAGGCTTTTGCTCAGGGTATATAGTATTGATACAAAAATAACGGTTCGCCTGCTATGGGCAAATTCAATACCAAACTTTACAATATTATTAGACTAACGGGGAGGTGCTTGCAGGTTTAGTGAGCAGTTTCTTTAAAAAAATAAACAATCCCCAAACTGGCCACACGATGCTGCATATTGCGGGCATCGTGTTCTTCATTGTTGTTAATATTGGCAAGGCCCATATAATACCCGGCTTCTATCATAGTTTTATTAAAACGATAGGCTATACTACCATTAAGGCCAAGGTCAAACCAGCCATAGTTGTTATAGCCAAATTTTATTTTTTGAGAACCTGTAACACCACTGTTATCTGTAATTTTCAACTTGCCAAAATTGGTAAATCCAAAAACCGGCCCTGCTGCAACAGAAAAGGCATTGTCTCCCTTTTCAAAATCGGCGCTTAATGCAGGGATAAGATCAAGATAGGTGATACCGTACTCTTCTTTTTTATTAGTGCTGCCGGCTGGATTATTAATGATGAACCCACGCCGGTTAATCATTACTGATGGTGAAAAATGAAGTGGTCCGTCGAATGGGATTTTTACAACGCCGCCAATGCCAAACCCGCTGGTATAGCCAGCCGATTGCTTAACCCCGTTATAAACTGCTTTTGCTGAACCGTAATTATATGCACTCTTAACTCCAATTTTTACCTGCGCATTCAGGGCAACTGTGCAAAGCATAAACATCCCGGTAAACCATTTCTGTTTTGTCATTGTATTGAAATTGCGGTTAAAGCTACGTATTTAAGCCAGTTGATTTTTTTTTTGATTATGGTTGCTTTTTTGAGCCTTTGTTTACAGATTGGTTATAGGCAGCAGAACTTCCTTTTGGTATGGATAGATTTTGCCAGTTATTGCCTGCAATTATTTTGCCAAGAAAAATTATTTGCCCCACATGATAAGGGTAATGTGCTAACTGCCGGTTGATGGCATCAACAACGGTTAGCCCTTCTGTGCGGATGTAAATAGTTTTCAGCAGATCGTCTTCTGTAAGGGCTTTAATGGCATTCAAACAGCAAGCCCAGCCTTTTTCCCAAAAGGCAATTAGCTGTTCTTTATTCATGTGCTGTTCTTCAAATTCAGTATCCCGGTTGCGCCAGTCCTTTTCGCCGTCGCTGGTTAAAAAATCCGTCCACCGGCTAAGCATATTGCCTGCCATATGCTGAATAATTAAGGCAATGCTGTTACTGGTTTCATTTGGTTGATAATGAAAAGCAGCTTCTGGTAATTGTGTAAATGTTTTATCGCCTAACTCTTTGTAATAGGAGAGGCGTTTAATAGCGCTTTTTAAAAACTCATTTTCTAAAACCATTGTGTTTTGCTTTACTCTCTATTTTATAATTAATATCCTTCCGCACTGTCATCGCCACGTTTATCACCTACTGCAATAATCTGCTTTCCTTTAATAAGAATCAATTCTGTTCTGCCAATGTTTCCACGTACCTCTACTTTATACCCCATTGCTTCCAGTTCTTTTTTGGTATCAAGGTAAAAATCACGTTCTGCATACACCACATCAGGCAGCCATTGATGATGGAATTTTGGTTTGTTCACAGCATCCTCGGCCGTCATACCAAACTCCAGCACATTTACCAATGTTTGAAAAACGCTGGTGGGTATGGTAGTGCCGCCGGGTGTGCCGGTAACGATATACGGTTTATTGTTTTTCAGTACTATAGTAGGAGTCATACTGCTCAGCATTCGTTTGCCGGGAGCAATGGCATTTTTTTCATTGCCCACTGCGCCATACATATTAGGCACGCCGGGCTTTACACTAAAATCATCCATTTCGTTATTGAGTAAAAAGCCGGCACCACCCACAACGGTCCGGCTGCCATAGCCACCATTTAAAGTAGTAGTAACAGCAACGGCGTTGCCATCTCCATCCACCACACTAAGGTGTGTGGTTTCTTCACTTTCTTTAATAATACCGGCCTTTGTTGTTTTACTGCTGCCGGCTTTTTGTGGGTCATAGTCTTTCATGCGCTCACTTAAATACGCATCATTGGTAAGGGTTTTCACGGGCACTTTTACAAAATCCGGGTCACCTAAAAACTCAGCCCTGTCAGCAAAGGCACGCCGTTCCACTTCCACCATTAAATGCACTGCTTTTGACGAAAGAAATTTCATACTGCTGATATTTCTCTTCTCAATCATCTTCATCATCTGCTGTAAAATAATGCCGCCGCTGCTGGGCAAAGGCATTGATACAACCGTGTTGCCCTTGTAATTAAATGTGAGTGCCGTTCTTTCTTTTGCCTTGTAAGCTTTTAAATCATCATAGCTGATGATACCGCTGCCCCGCTGCATTTCTTCCATAATTAACTTCGCCGTCTCACCTTCGTAAAACCCTTTTTCACCATTGTCACGTATGCGCTTTAAAGTATTGGCCAGGTCTGTTTGTATTAAAGTGTCGCCTTCTTTCCAGGCGTCAGCCTTTTCAAATGCAACAGGCCTATCATTATATTCTTCAAAATCTTTTTTATGGTTGTTTAGAGATGATGCTTCTGCTGCGGTGATAACAAATCCTTTTTCTGCTAAATCTATTGCAGGTTGTATTAAATCTTTAAAGGAAAGCCTTGCATATTTGTGCGATGCAAACAACCCGGCAATGGTTCCGGGTACACCGCATGCTAAATGCCCGCTTTGTGATAAATCGAGTTGCGGATTACCGGCAGCATCCAGATACATATCCCTGGAAGATTTGCCAGGCGCTTTTTCCCGGTAATCCAATGCAATGTTTTTACCATTTTTTAAATGTGCTACCATAAAACCACCACCACCAATATTACCGGCGCCGGGGTAAACAACTGCCAGCGCCAGTTGCGTGGCAATTGCAGCATCAACAGCATTGCCCCCTTTTTTTAAAACTTCCACACCCACTTTACTTGCCAGCGGGTGTGCCGATACAACAGCCCCTTTGCTGCAGGTTATATTTTTTTGTGAGTGGTAACTATAAGGGTTAATTTGCGCAGTACATTGCAGTACCGAAAAGCAAAAAAATAGAACTGCCGGTATAAACCTCATTTGTTTTTTTTAATGCCCAATTTATGAAGAAATATTTGTTTGTGCTGTTGATGGCTCCTTCGATGTTTATTACAGCACAGGTAAAATCACCTGCCGAATTTTTAGGTTATGAATTAGGAACAAAATTTACACCACACTATAAAATTGTAAATTATTTTCAGCAGGTGGCCTTTGCTTTACCGCAGCAGGTAAAACTGCTTCAATATGGGGAAACATATGAAGGAAGACCTCTTTACCTGGCCTTTGTTTCTTCCGCAACCAATATTGCCAATTTAGAAAGCATACGGAAGAATAACCTGCAGCTGGCTGGAATAGAACAGGGCACAGTTAGCAATACTTCCACCGCAATTGTCTGGTTAAGTTATAATGTACATGGCAATGAAGCCAGCAGCAGCGAGGCCGCTATGAATACATTGTTTGAGCTTACAAAAGCGCATACACAAAAGTGGTTGGCCAACACAGTGGTTATTATAGACCCTTGCCTGAACCCTGATGGGAGGGACCGTTATGTAAACTGGTTTAACAGTATGGTGGGTGTTGACTATAATGCTGACCCGGCGGCAAGAGAGCATGAAGAACCATGGCCCGGCGGCAGGGTAAACCATTATAACTTTGACTTAAACCGTGACTGGGCATGGCAAACACAACAGGAAACACAGCAGCGCTTAAAAGTATACAACAACTGGTTGCCGCAGGTGCATGTGGATTTTCATGAACAGGGGTATAACCAGCCGTATTATTTTGCACCTGCTGCTGCACCTTTTCATGAAGTGATAACACCATGGCAAAAAGAATTTCAAACAGCCATTGGTAAAAATCATGCCCGTTATTTTGATAAAAACGGGTGGTTGTATTTTACTAAAGAACGGTTTGATTTATTCTATCCGAGTTACGGCGATACATACCCCACTTACAACGGCTCCATTGGAATGACGTATGAACAAGGTGGGCATAGCCGCGGTGGACTCGGCGTTGTAACAGATGAAGGAGATACTCTTACATTGAAAGACCGGTTGCAGCATCATACCATTACAGGATTAAGCACTATTGAAATGGCCAGTGAATTTGCCGGCAAGCTTACGCAGGAGTTTAAAAAATATTTTGATAATGCAAAAGCAGGAGTGGGCAGCCAGTATAAATCATACCTGTTAACATCAAACGATAAAAGCAGAATAAACAGTGTAATAAAACTGCTGGAGGCGAATGATATTAAATACGGCACTGTAATGGATGTAACAAAGCTGCAGGGCTATAATTATTACACGGGTAAAATGGAGCTGGCGCAAAAGCAGGCTTTTGCCATTGCTATTAATGCCAACCAGCCCAAAAGCATGCTGGCAAAAGTGCTGCTGGAACCTGTGAGCAAACTGGGCGACAGTGCTACTTACGATATTACCGCATGGAGCATTCCTTATGCATTTGGCATTAGTGCATACGCATTCAATAATTATTTACCAACTGTTGCAACAGCAGCACCTGATATGCCTGCTTTGCAGGAAAATGCTTATGGGGCAGCATTATCTTATAACTCAACTGCCAGCGCTGTTACGTTGGCACAGCTTTTAAAAAATAATATTGGAGTGCGGATTAACGAGAAAGACATTTTGTATAACGGGAAAAATATAAGAAAAGGCTCGCTGCTGATTTTAAAAAGGGATAATGCCACCAACTGGAAGCAGGCTGT
>JBGAHV010000017.1:0-69297 GCA_044225995.1 Ferruginibacter sp.
CCAAGGCCAGCAAAAGAGAGGAGTTTTATTACAAAAACATTTTACCACAAAAAGGCATTGATGAAGTAAGGCAGGATGTGGAAGAATGGGCCGAACAACGGAAGGCAGAAATTGAAGTGCTGCAGCAAAATGAAAGTTACCGGAAGGAATTTTTACAAAACCTGAGTCACGAATTAAAGACGCCCATTTTTGCCATACAGGGATATGTGGATACATTGCTGAACGGCGCTTTGGAAAATCCTGAAGTAAACAAAAAATTTTTAGCCAGCACCAGCCGTAATATCGACCGCCTGGTAAATCTTGTAAGCGACCTGGATGAAATATCTAAATTAGAAAGTGGTGAGCAGCTACTGATACAGGAAAACTTTGTGATACAGGATTTGCTGAAAGAAGTATATGATTCTTTAGAGATGACTGCCGAAGAAAAAAATATCCAGCTGGTAATTAAAAAAGGTTGTGAAGTGCCGCTGAGTGTATATGCTGATAAAGAAAAAATGCGGCAGGTGTTTATTAACCTGGTGGAGAATGCCATTAAATACGGTAAACAAAACGGCATAATTGAAAGCAGTTTTTATAAAGTGGATGGCCGCCGGGTACTGATTGAAATAAGTGATGATGGCTCCGGTATCGCCGAAGAACATTTGAACCGGATATTTGAACGCTTCTACCGTACCGACCTTGCCCGCAGCCGCAAAGTGGGTGGCAGCGGCCTGGGTTTATCTATTTGCAAACATATTATTGAAGCCCATGGACAAAATATTCATGTACGCAGCAAGATAGATGTAGGCAGTACATTTGGATTTACGTTGCAGAGTAAAAAGGAACAATAATTTTTCGGGGCAGAAACAACCATAATTAACCTGTTTTATTATCATGAAGAAGAACATTTTTTTGCAGTTGCTCCATACTGCAGTAATTTTTTTATGTTTAACCGGCACAGGTATTACTGCTGTTGCGCAGGCCGATAATGAAATACAGGTGTACGCATCTGCCATTACACCAAAAAAAATTACGCTTGCAGAACTGCACCAGAATTACACGTTTAAAGGAATGGATGGAATGCCCCGGCCAAAAGATGCACACTGGCTGGAAGAAACACTGGAAATTACTCATGGCTTTGGTGGTAATTTTGAACTGGGCTTTTATACTTTCACCGGTTTATCCCCCGATGGAAAATTCCAGTTTCTCGGCAATCATATCCGGCCTCGTTTTACTTTTCCTGAATCATGGGGTTTGCATTTTGGCGCCAGTGTTTCGCTGGAACTGGGCTATATCCGTGCAGATGTAAACAGCCCTTATGTAATGGATGGAGAATTACGTCCCATCATTGATAAAAAGTGGGGCAATTTCTATTGCTCACTCAATCCCAATGTAGCCTTTAACCTAACCGGCGATGATAAATTTTTTGGTATTGGCCCGCAGTTTAAAACAGTATATACCGTGCAGAATAAATTTGGTGTAGGACTGGAATATTATTCTTCGCTCGGTACTTTCTCAAAATTATCTCCTGTAAAAGAACAGGAGCATTTGCTGGGGCCTATGTTCGATTTATACTCCAGTCCGCAATGGGAATTACAAACCGGTTTTTTATTCGGCCTTACACCGGGCAGCAATCATCAAATTTTTAAATTGATTTTAGGAAGAAGGTTTGGAAAATGACCTTGCTGCAGGAATTATTTCTTTTTAACCAGTTTAGCTTTTTTAACTGCTTTTTTAGCCGGGACAGAAGATTTAATACCGGCTGTAAGGAGCTTTACGGCCTTATGTACCCGTTTTTCCAGTTTCTTTTCACTGAGATGCGGCTTAAGTGATTTTACAACTGTATGCATCAGTTCAGAAATATCTTTGGCGAGAATATCTTTAAAACCTGGCTTCTTTTTTTGAACGGGCTTATCTTTTTTCATACAAAACAATTTATTACAAAATTACAAATGATTTTGAACGCTGAATCATATTATGTGGTTTCATAATCAAGATAACTTTTTGAGTTATTACTGTTTTCTGCAGGGTATAGTTATGTGGTGTTGCAGTTTGAGTTACATTTTCTTTTCTATTTGACCTGCAATAATTTTGTATTGGGTCAAACACAACAGCATCCGATTTTCCACCAATGATAACGGTATAGGTCATTTTCTTTAATATATCAAACACACAGGAAGGAGGTTTGGTAAACCGGTTATACAAGATCAAATTACACAAATGCTACTTACAGGATTCTACAGATCAATGTGGAGGCTGTGCAGTTTACGAATATAAAAGGCCTTTACAACATCCCAGTCATAAAAAGGAAATGTACGGGTGGTCAAACCGTTCACTGCTGCTTCTTTCTCATTCAGCAAAAACTTCACCAGGTATTTTTCCTCTTTGCCTTTTTTATAAAACACCCACTGGATATTTGCACTCAGCGGTATTATTCCGGCAGCATTCCATACAGCAGCAATATTGTTGATGTTTTTTGACTTTTCGGCGGCCGTATTCAGCCCCAGCAATGACGCAAAAGGAGCAATAGTTTCAGCATGGCAAAAACGCAGGCAGGCATTCAGCTGTTTCTTTTCAATGTAATCATCGCTGGTGCGGATAAAGTCTTTCAGCAGCGGTGCGGCAACCGTAACCTGTATGCCATTCAAATCTTCTCCCGGCCCTTTTTCAAAATAATCGGTTGTATTATCAATTCTGCTTAAAACCGCCAGCTGGCTGCACGTTAAAAAGGACTGCATATTCGCATCATCAAAATGAAGCCCGGCGGCAGTTATTTCTTTTTGCAATGAAAAGGAAATAGTGATAAAGCTGTATAGATCTTCTGTTATTTTAGCTATATTCTTTTTGTCCAGCTTCTCTAAAAAGGAGGCAGTAAAGAAAAGCGCTGTTATGTCTTTGGCAACATCATTGTAATGCAATGTTTTTTTTAACAGCTTTACTGAATCTTTCCAGCTCCCATTCTCTTTGTACGCATCGTATGCGGCAGACATATCGTAAAAGCGGAGTGCACTATCATTAACTTTCTTTGAAACAGACGGTTCTTTAACCTGCGTCCGCAGGCTGCTTAAAAAAGCCTCACTGGTTTGCAGGGTACGTATCTCTTTTGTGTAATCAACTTTAATGGAAAGAGTTTTTGTACCCTTAAACACAGTAGCATAATTGGAGTACATTCTTTTTGCAATACCCTGCTGTTCGGTTTTTCCCTGTTCAGAAATGGATTTAACAGCACCCTGCTCTGTTTTTTCGAGGTTCAATACCTTCTTTTTAAGCAGTTTTCCTTTTTCTGTCAGTCCGTTACTGCTGTCGGCTTTAAGTAGCATCTGGTAAAGAAAATAAGTATTTACTTCTTTTGTCAGATGCCTTGCCCCGTGCCTTCCGGCATGGTTAATAAATACAGGCCGGTATCCAGCTGGTGCCGGTTTGTATTGCTGTTGCTGCGGTTTATATAATGTTTTTGAACCCAGGAAGGGCTCTTTACAGTTTTGAGCCGCTGCAAAAAAAGGAACAAATAAAAGCAGCACAACTGCCGGGAATATTTTTTTCATCTTAATAATGCTGGTTACCTGTTCCGTCAAACTGGTAGCATCCGATGTCTTTGCCAGGGAACGGGTAGGAAGTTACACCATATTTCTGGTCTGCCGGTACCACCATCATCGGCGAGAAATTGGTAAAGCCTTTACCAATGCAGGGAGAGGTTGCTTTTAAAGTAAATTTAAAATTATTGATAGCGGTAATATCCTGCATTCGGTAACCACCTGTTACCGGTAAAGGATAATTATAAAACTGCGGATCAACCGCCTGTACTGCTGCGGCACCATTATAAGCCACGCAGGGAGCATACTTGTAATTGGCAGGTAAATAGCTAAGGGGGTTAGGAATATCAGTTGATACCGGTTTTGTAACAGCACCGGGGGTATAGGGGAAGATCTGGTTGGCCACCACCAGTGAATCTGCCCAATAAAAATTATTGCCGTAATTATGGTTGTATAAATAATTGGTATCCGGTATATCAGAACTCAATCGAAGCCCCCAACGGCAGTTTACAATCAGGTTGTTGAATATTTTACCATAAGCCAGTTTTTCAAAATTGATAGAACCGCCACGGCCTGATTTTATTTGCCGCCATCCTCCGTTTATTAACGTGTTATTGTACACACGTACTTCGCAGTTGGCAATACCAGGCCCGCTGCCTGCATTGGATGCTTTAAGGCCGTTGGTGGCGTTGCCAATAAAAAAATTATAGGCCATATCACCCAGTGCACCCGCTTTTACATTCAGCACATCACCACCGGTTTTGCCGCATTTTTCAAAAGTGCTGCGCAAAATAGCAAACTTACCTCCGGATCCGGCCACCCGTATGGCATCATCCACTGTACCATACATCCAAGAATCTTCAAACACAAAATAACCATCTCCGTTTGAGAAAAATGCTCCGTAGGAGTTATCGGTGGCAGCAAGCCCTAAAAGCGGCGCCACACTGTTTCCCAATAATGCCCCGGCATATTCAATATGCGTCCATTTCATAATAAGGTATTTGCAGGTTTTATCGCCAATTACACCTTTCCAGAAACCTTTAAATGCCGAATCTTTGGAAGCCGTATAGTTAACTGACGGCACATCTGTTTTTGTTTGACCGGCTACCGTTAGATAAATGGGAGCGTCCTGTGTGCCTAATGAAAAAAGATTACCCTGTACAATGAGCCCTGCCTGGTTTTGAAAAATGACTTTCACACCCGGTTCAATCACCAGGCTGTCGCCGGGGTTTACATAAATATCACAGCTAACTGTGTACGTTTTTCCTGACAGCATGGTGCCGGAAATACTGCCGCACAATGGGGTGGCATCACTTATAGGTTTTGGTGGAGGCGGAGTGTACTGGTAAAGATCATATTGATCCACATGGTTTTTTTTACAGCCGTTCAGCAACAGGGCAAATGCTGCCAGTACGCTGATTAATATGTATGCTTTTTTCATCCGGAAAAATTTATTGCTGAATAATTTTTAAAGTTTAAAACGCAGCCCCAACAGGAACGCAGTTTTGTATATATCCCTTTGAACAAATATTGAGTTAGCCGCATCATCCTGGCCGGGGATACGGTTTAATGTGTTTTCAAGCACATATGGCTGCTTTATAAAGAACCTTGTTTTTGAATTGGTAAGGTTATTTACTTTACCATAGAGCGACAGATGTTTTACAATCTTCTTTTCAAATGAAAAATCCAGCTGGCTGTATGGCGACTGCCATGTGTCCAGCTCATAGTAACTCGATACCAGTGCAATTCTTTCGCCTGTGTATACATAAGCCAGCTGCATATCTAACCCGAGTTTGGGATGTTTAAACAGCAGAGAAACATTGGCTACGTGATTGGCCTGGCCCTGCATAGGCCTTGTTTGGTTAAGGGTTTTTGTATTGCCCCTGCTGGGTACCAGTGTAGTGTCGTAAAAAAAGTAGTTTTTGCTGGTGGTAATGGCAGAATGTGTGTAGGTATAGTTGGCATTAATACCCAGTTTGCCAAAATACTTTGTTACCACTGCTTCAAATCCGTAATTGGTGGCATCGCCAAAATTTTGAGGGGTAAGAATGGCGGTGCTGGTACCGGAGTTGCCACCGGTAATGAGTTTATTGTAAAATGCTGTTTCAATGGGGTTGTGAATGGTTTTATAAAACACACCCGCTAACAACTGGTCGGCACCTGTTGGAAAAAATTCGTAGCGCAAATCAAAATTATCGGCTGTGGTATGTTTTAAAGTTGGGTTGCCCTGTGCCGCGTACTGATCTTCCGTAGCATCTAAGTAATACGGTGTTATTTCAAAGTATCCCGGGCGAACCAGGCTTTTGAAATAAGAGACACGTACACTTTGTTTTGCATTTACTTCATATTTCAAATGCAGTGATGGTAACCAATCGGTATACCATATTTTACCGTCTTTAAGGTTATAAGTTTTGGGAGCAGCAGTATTATAATGCTGGTTGGTGTATTCTACCCTTACGCCGCCGAGCAGCTGCAGTTTAGTTGAAGCCATCAGCTTCGCCTGCAGGTAACCTGCAGTTATTGCTTCTGTCAGCGAATAATTATTAGGATTACTTATGTTGGCTGCACCGGCTGGCGCAGGATTAAATTTATAATCTGCACTGTAAATATCATTATACTCCTGGGTGGCACCCGATGCAGAAAGGGAATACGAGTTGTAATAATTATCCCGGTTCTTATGCCTGTATAACCCGCCGGCGCTGATTTCAGTTTTTTTGCCTGACACTGATGTGTTGTACACAAAATTGAGATAGCCTGCATAATCTTTATCTGTATTATGCGTCCACACCCTGTTCATTCCTTTTAAGTAATTTTTTGGCTGTTGCAATGCGCCGTTTACAACCAGGTTAGTGGTGTTAAAATCGGCCTGGTCGGGTATTTGCTGTTTTGCATAAGAATATACAGCACTCCAGTTGGCTTTTAATTTGTTGCTGATATTATGCTCACCCTGTAAAGTTGAATTGTAAATACTCTGTATTTGCCACCTGCTCCTGGTATTGTAAGTTATTTGCCCGGGGTTGGTGGCCACGTTGGTGTCAACGGTATAACGTGCCTGAAATTCATCCATCTTTACAAACAGGTTGAACAGGGATATTTTGTTTTTATTGTTAATCACATAGTCCCACTTGTTATTAATAGCCACCCGTTTATTTTGCGTGGAATACTGGCGTATGTTGGCGTCGCCAAACTTGGCACTGTTATCATAATTCTGACCTGGCACGCCATTTACAGTAAGGTTGCGGCGGTAGGTGGCCTGCGCATCCTGCACATTAAAAATAGCATCTGAACCACGGTAGTTGTTTTGAAAACTTACGGCCAGCATCAGTCCCAGTTTTTTGTGAAAAAAACGGTCGCCATAGGAAAATCCCGACTGGAAATTCACAGGGTTGGATTTTGATTGCTGATCCAGGTTGGCCCTCGGAAAATCATTGTCGGTTGCGATGTATGAACTGCCGTTGATTTCGGCAGGATCTTTTTTATTAATTACGTTATGATTAAACGTTGCAAAGGGTCGGTTGCTGAACAACGTGTTTTCACCACCGGCAGCAAAAATGTGAAAGGTCCTTTTATTAGGGGCGTTCTTCATTACTAAATTCATCACACCACCAATGGCATCGCCTTCCATACTGGGTGTTAATGCCTTTATTACTTCCAGCCGTTCTAAAATATCGCTGGGAAAAATATCCAGCGGCACATAACGGAATTTGTCATCCGGGCTGGGAATTTTAATACCATTTACCAGTGTGCTGTTGTAACGCTGATCCATCCCTCTTATAATGGCATACCGGCCTTCGCCGCTGCTGCTGCGTTGCACCGTTACACCGCTTACCCGTTGCAGGGAATTGGCTACGGTAACATCCGGGGAAATTTCAATGGCACGGGCAGATAAAATATTCTGCACCACTTCCGATCTTCTTTCCAGGCTGCGGGCATATTTATCCGATTCAGCATTTTTGGAAGAAACCACCGTAATACCGCCCAGCTCTTTTGATTCAGGCTGCAGTTTGAAATTGATGATGACTGTTGCCCCTTTTTTTACAGATACATTTTCCTGCTCAGCTTTTTCATAACCGCTGTACTTTACTTTTATTTCATAGGTTCCGTCAGGAATATTCTTCAGCACGTATGACCCATCCAGATTTACAACTGCTTGTATTTTGGTATGTTCAATGCTGATGGTAGCACCTGCCAGTGGTTCACCGGTGGTGGCATCGGTAACTTTTCCTTTTATTGACTGGGAGTAAGCTGCGGACGAAATGCAGCAAACGAGAATAATAGCAGAGGCATATACCCACCTCCTGAATAAATATTGCATAAGCAGTTCTTTTGTGGCGTAAAAATGCGGTGCAGTTTTAATGCCTGTGCACACAATGCAAAACTTAACCATTATGCAACCATTGCTTAACAAACCCGTAAACATTGTGTAACAATTTGGTTACACAGAATTGGTTTCTTTACAGGGTATAATTATTAACCCTGAAAAATTAATGCTATGAAGGACATACAATTTTTCTTTTCTGATTTATTGGTACGCATCTACCTGCTGCATGTTTCATTATTCAGGGGGCCGCTTACTTTACTGAAACTGCATTAATGGAGAAAGCCCCCAAAAGGAAGCTTGACATACTGGTGCTTTCCGATGTGCACCTGGGTACCTATGGCTGCCATGCAAAGGAGCTGCTTCACTATCTCAAAGGCATAAAACCAAAAACAGTTGTCCTCAACGGCGATATCATCGACATCTGGCAGTTCAGCAAACGCTACTGGCCCAAAAGCCATATGAAAGTGGTGAAGCACCTGATGGGCTGGATGAGCAAGGGTGTGAAAATTTATTATGTTACCGGCAACCACGATGAAATGCTGCGCAAGTTCACCGGTTTTAAAATGGGAAGTTTTAAAATTGTGAACAAAGTGGTGCTGGAGCTGGACAATGATGAAAAAGCCTGGTTCTTTCATGGTGATGTATTTGATGTTACCATGCAGCACAGCAAGTGGCTGGCAAAACTGGGAGCTGTGGGTTATGACACTTTGATACTGATCAACCGCTTTGCCAATTTCATTTCTGAAAAAATATTCAAACGTGGCAAACTCTCGCTTTCCAAAAAAATAAAGAACAGTGTAAAAAGCGCTGTTAAGTTTATCAATGATTTTGAAGTAACCGCAGCAGAGATCGGCATCAGCAATCAATACCATTACGTGGTGTGCGGCCATATTCACCAGCCCGAAATGAGGGAGATTTCAACAAACGAAGGGAAGATCATGTACCTGAACAGCGGCGACTGGATTGAAAACCTTACTGCACTGGAATATGCAGCAGGGAAATGGGAATTATATAAGTTTGATGAAACAGCCTGGCAGCAGGAAACAAAAAATATTGAAGAGGACGAAGAACTGGATAACGGCCGCCTGTTTAATAATATGGTGGAAGAATTTAACTTACTGCGCAACTGATGAAAATATTATACGCCATACAGGGAACGGGAAATGGCCACTTAAGCCGTGCAAGAGATATTATTCCATTGCTGCAGCAAAAGGGCGAACTGGATATTTTGGTAAGTGGCATACAGGCAGATGTGGACCTGCCTTATCCTGTTAAATATAAATTCAAAGGGCTGAGTTTTATTTTTGGAAAGAAAGGCGGCATTGACCTGCTGGCCACATATCAAAAGGGGAATTTAAAAAGACTGTATAAAGAAATTAAGAGTCTGCCGGTGGAGGATTATGATATTGTTATAAACGATTTTGAACCGGTGAGTGCATGGGCCTGTAAAATGAAACATAAACCCTGCATTGGTCTCAGCCACCAGGCTGCAGTTATCAATAAAAAAAGCCCCAAACCAAAAAAGAAAGATCCGCTTGGGAAAGCTATCCTCCATAACTACGCACCTGTAACGGCTGCTTATGGTTTTCATTTTGGTGCTTACGATAAAGATATTTTTACACCAGTCATCCGCAGCCAGGTAAGAGAAGCGGAACCGGTGAATGAAGGACATTTTACAGTGTATTTACCAGCTTATGATGATGCCCGTATCATTAAAGTATTAAGCATGGTAAAAAATATCAATTGGCAGGTATTCAGCAAGCACAGCAAAAAAGAATACACCGAAAAGAACGTACACATCCGCCCGGTAAACAACGATGCTTTTATTAAAAGTATGATCAGCTGCGCCGGCATTTTATGCGGTGCCGGTTTTGAAACACCTGCTGAAGCTTTATTCTTGAAAAAGAAATTAATGGTAATACCCATGAAAGGGCAGTACGAACAACAATGTAACGCTGCTGCACTGGAAACCATGAGCATCCCTGTTTTAAAAAGCCTGAAACTTAAACATGTGGAGAAAATTGAAAAGTGGGTGAAAGGGAAAAACTACATCTCTGTTAATTATCCAAATATCACGACAAAGATCATTAACCAGCTGGTAAAAAAACATGCTGTACCAGCGGACAATGTAAAACACGAACTGGGGGATGCAGTATACTCCGTTAAAAAACTGAAAAAGGTAAGCCTTGGCAAAATATTGCAGCAAATTGGAGGGTAATTATGTTATTTACAAAAGATGATTTTGGCGCAGATTTTAAATGGGGTGTTTCCACGGCAGCCTATCAAATTGAGGGCGCACATAATGCTGATGGCAAAGGGCCTTCTATCTGGGATGTGTTTGTAAAACAGCGCAGAAAAATTGCCAATGGTGAGCATGGCGATATTGCCTGCAACTTTTATAATCATTATGCTGATGATATTGCCCTGATGTACAAGATGGGCATTCCCAATTACCGTTTTTCCATTGCATGGAGCCGTATATTGCCGCAGGGCATTGGCCCGCTTAATTATAAGGGTATTGACTTTTACAACCGTGTTATTGATTTTTGCCTGGAGCTGGGTATTGAACCATGGGTAACTTTGTATCATTGGGATCTTCCGAACGAATTGCAAAAGAAAGGTGGTTGGGCTAACCGTGATATCATTCATTGGTTTGGTTATTTTGCCGACTGCTGTGTAAAACATTTTGGCGACCGTGTTCAAAACTGGATGGTGCTGAATGAACCGATGGTTTTTACCGGTGCTGGTTATTTTTTAGGTGTGCATGCACCCGGTAAAAAAGGGCTGGCCAGTTTTTTGGCAGCGGCGCATCATGCCGCTTTATGCCAGGCCGAAGGTGGAAGAATAATTAAGTCGCACCGCAGCAGCTATAATGTAGGCACCACTTTTTCTTATTCACATATTGAACCTTTTACCAGCAGCAGCCGTGATATTGCAGCAGCAAATAAAGTGGATGCATTACTGAACCGTCTTTTTTTAGAACCCCTGCTTGGAATGGGATACCCTGTAAAAGATGTAAAGGTGCTGGAACGGATTGAACGATTTGTTTACCCGGGGGATATGGGCAAACTGAAATTTGATATGGATTTTATCGGGTTACAAAACTATACAAGGGAATTGGTGCGTTACACACCTTTTATTCCATTTGTAAATGCAAAGATTGTAAGCGCCAACAAACGAAATGCGATGCACACGCTTATGAACTGGGAAGTATATCCCTCCAGTATTTATGAGGCACTGAAACGGTTGCACTCTTATAAGGATATAAAAGAGATCATCATTACAGAAAACGGCGCTGCTTTTAACGATGAGTTTTTGAACAATGAGGTAAACGACGAACAACGTAAGTATTATTTGCAGGATCATATTTATAAAGTGCTGCAGGCAAAGGAAGAAGGTGTAAATGTGAATGGATATTTTGTATGGACGCTGATGGATAATTTTGAGTGGGCTGAAGGTTACCGCCCCCGCTTTGGGTTGGTATATGTTGATTTTAAAACACAGCAGCGGTTTATTAAATCTTCAGGTGCCTGGTACAGCAACTTTTTAAAACGCAGCCCAACAATAATGTTTACATAACAACTGCATAAGATTGCAGTAACAAAGCCCTGGTACTTTTGTACTGCCTCTGAATACAGTACATGCGTTTTAGTTTAATTATGTTGATAAAGCCGCATTCCTGCGGTTTTATTTTTGCTATTATTTATTCAAATGGCAGATTAGTATTACCGCAGAACAGACTGTTGTAACGTGTTCTCCCATATCTTCCTTCTGTATCTTTTTACGGACTTAAAGAGAGCGGGCAGGCGATTATTATATAACATGATAAAAGTAATCGTTCCAGACACTACGCCAATGCCTGCGCCGGAAAGCACATCAACAAGAAAATGCTGTGCAAGATAAATGCGGGAATAGCCCACCAGCGCAGCGGCTGTTGCCAATAAAAAGCTTAGCCAGTTTTTCCTGAACCACAAAGCAGCTATGGTTGCCAGGGCAAAAGCAGAAGTAGTATGGCCTGATGGAAAACTGCTGGCACCACCGCCGCTGTTACCAAAATTGTCTAAATGATAAATATACTGACTGGCCTCAAAATAAATCCTTGGCCGGGGTGCATAAATAATGTTCTTCATTACCTGCGCTGTTAAACCAGAAGATGCATAAGCTATAAGAATAAGTAAGGCCAGTTTCTTTTGTTTGCGGTAAAACAAAAAAGCTGCTAATGCCAGTGCAAAAATACCGTCGCCCAAAAAAGTATAGTTTACAAAAAAAATATTGAGTGCAACATTGTGATAATTGTTGAGGAGTATAAATCCTTCCCGTTTTGAAAACAATACTACGATAACAGCCGCACAGGCAATAAAAAAAAGGCTGCAATAATAAAACAGCCTGTTGGTATAAAGGGTGGAAGAAAGTTGCTTCATAAAGAATGTTTGCCAAAACTACTCAGGCAGCACTACCAAATTGTTACGGATGTGTTACCATAACGTAAAAAGAGCCTGCAAAACTGCAGGCCCGGGGCACGACAGGATACGTATCAATTCAATGGCAAAAAAAACTCATGATTTGAAAAATATAACTCATACTGCAAGCAATTGCAGCAAGCAGTTGATTTTTATAATTGCGAATGAACCCTATCAAAGATTGTTTACTATTTCGTTTGCAAGGCCAAAAGACAACGTCATGCCGGCACCACCCAAACCATTTACGATATACACTGCCGGTTCCGGTGAGTATAAAATATCTGTATCACCATTGGTTAGCCTGGGATAAACTCCGTTCCAGCTTTCGGCAACCTGCCAGTCTTTAAAACGGGCAATTTTTTTGAGGTAAGAAACAATTAGTGAATTTATTTTATCCCTGTCAAACGGGTCGTGTGTTAAACCATATTCATGTGAATCGCCAATGGTAACCTGTCCTGCATCATTCTGGCTGGCCATTACATGAATGCCGTGGTCAATATATGATGCCATTTCATTCTCATACCTTTCTTTAAGCAAAGGCAAGGAAGCAGCAGCAGTAAAACTTTTATAATGAATAAGTGAAAGGCCACCGCATAGTGCAGCCCCCATGCGCCAGTTACCAGGTTGTGCTGCAAGGCGCATCATTTGCAGTTTGCATTTGGTAAAGGGGAGTGATGAAAATTCTTCCGGGTATAATGTTTCAAAATCTGCGCCACTGCAAACAAAAATAATGTCTGCTTCGTAAGACTCACGGGTACCTATAAAAACTGTCGCTTCACTTATATAACTTGCACATTTGCCCCATAAAAATTCCACGCCATATTTTTCAGTAAGGTATTCCGGAAGCGTGGCAATGGCACTTACCGAATTGATGATTATTTCGTCTTTGCTGTATAATGCACCCAGTAACCCATTGGTTTCTGCAGCAGCACACACTGTTTCTGTTTCGTTTTTTGACAGCAGTTGCACCGGCCTGTCTTTATGAAATGCTTCATATAATTCTTTTAATACCACCCACTCATCTTCATAATGCGCCAAGTGTACACTGCCGCTTTCATCATACCATATGCCGCTGTCATCGCATATAGTTTTCCAGATGCTTTTACTCCGCAATGCTCTTTCATACAAATAACCAGCTGGCTGCCCGATGGGCCACACCATTCCGAAATTGCGTATGGAAGCGCCGACTGCTTTATGATTGCGTTCAATCACTTTTACCCTAAAGCCCTTTGCGGCCAATGCCCTTGCCATGGCAAGCCCCACAATACCAGCACCTATAACGATGGCTGAACGTTGCTCCATATACTTGCAGATTTTTTATATTTTCCAATGAAATACATGCAGGAAATGCAGGTGCCTGCAATACCAATTACAGATAAAACCAACACACTTTGTGAATAAAATGGCACCCACTGCAGTTTTACTTTAAAAATTTCTTTACCAAATAAAACAGCAATGCTGCCGAGGTAACCAAACGAATCGGCCAGGTACATGAAAAACCCAACATTGCCATTGAGCTTAAACGCAGCAAACATCCGTTCAAAAAGAATGCAGTTAAAGGGAATATAGGCAGTGTATAACCCAAGCCCCACCAGCAGCATCCAGTTAAAAGATGATAGCTGGTAACGGAGAAAAAAATAAGTGGATGCCCCGCTTATTAAAAAGCCTGCTGCAACAAGGAAATGAGCAGCTAAAAAAGCTGAAAAATTATTTTTGATGAATACGAGCAATGCCACAAAACCCAGCACGGCCAGCGTAACAGGAATTTCTGTACTGGTAAAAACGGCTGATTGCGATGAGAAGCCCAGCTCCTTCCAGATGTCTGCAGCAAAATTATCTCTTACATCCCTGAAGATGGTAAGGAATACATAAATAATGATAAGCACTGTAAGGCCTGGAAGAAAAGTAATTATCAGTTTTTGCCTTTCGGTTTTTGTTATGGGTTCTCTTTTCTTTCTTGCAGCAAGGTCAGTAGCGGAAGGTGGCGGAATTTTTTCGAGTAGGTACAACAGCAATGCCAGTGGAATGATAAAAACAAGGCCGGTGATGAACGGAGACCAGAATTCACTTACTGCCCAGTGCAGCATTATATAACTGGCAACCGATTTTACAAAGCCAGAGGAAAAAATAAAACTCACTGCCAGCACGGCACCAATAAAATCAGTGGCCCTCCGGCCTTCGATGTAAGAAAAAACAATACCCCATATCATACCCAGCGGAAAACCATTGATGAAAAGAAAAATAATATTGTAAGGAGCAGGAACAATTGCAAACAACAGTAAAGCCATCCATGCAATACCCACCAGCAGCAATATCATCTTCCACCGGCCCAGCCTTTTTAAGCCGGAAATAAATGTAATACCGTAAAATTTACTGAGTGTATAACCAACGGCCTGGCTGATAACGAGGCATACTTTATAACTGATGCCGGCAAATTGCATTCCATCAAAAGTTGCAGCAGTAAATGGTTTGCGAAAAGCATACACCACTGCATACGTTAAAAAACTTACTGCTGCAGCGTACAGTGTTACCAGCAGTTTGTTATTACCGGGTGTGGTGGCAGAATAATTATCAGCGGGCAATTGCAGCGTTTTTTAGCATGGGCAATAAATCCTGTAAGCGGCTTATAATTGCATCTGGCTTATGCTGAAGCAGCAGCTCTTTGGTATAAGCACCAGTGGTAACTGCCACCACCAATCCGCAGCCTGCGTTTCTTCCTTCTGCAATGTCTACTTCGGTATCGCCAATTTTTGCCACTTGTGCAGCCTCTGCTATGTTCAGTGCTTTCATGGCTGCCTGTATCATAAAAGGGTGCGGCCTTCCATACTTCACTTCATCACTTGAAATAACAAAATTGATAAGTTCTGTACGGTTCCATCCCAGCTGTTTTAGAATAACATCAGTAATCACACTTCCAAAGCCGGTATTTAATGCCACTTTAATATCCATGGCCTGCACCTGCGAAAAAACATATTCAGCATCGTTCATGGGTTCTAATGAATGATCGCTTTCATAAAAGCTTATCATTTCAGAAATGAAAACATCATGAATTTTGGCCACCAGGTTTCTTGTACTGCTGATGGCGCCGGGATAATATTTTTCCAGCATCATTTTAATGGCTTCCGGTTTTTTATAGCCCATTAATGTATGCACTTCACTTTCGGGAATGCTGTAGTTAAATTTGTTAAAAGCATGCATAAAAGCATCTGCCACATCACCTTTATCTTTTACCGTGGTGCCGGCAATATCAAATACTGCCAGTTTAATTTGCTGGTTGCTCATACTGGGTTATACTATTACAAGATTTGTTTTTTGCTGAACTAAATGATCGCAGATAAGGCCATGAAAATATTCATAGGGGAGGGATAGCGGCAGGTGCTCCTCTTTTGCCAGCTCATCCCAGCGGCGCATTTCAATAAAATCTTCACATAAAGGATCGTTTTCAAAAAAGGCTGCTTCGTCCGGGTTCATTCTTCCGCCCTGGTACTCCAGTGTTTTTTTACTGGCTTCAGACAAGCCTTCATAATATTCAGGATACTTAAATGTGAGATAGCGTTTTGCAGAAACATGGTTCTCCACCAGTTTTGAAATACGCTCGCTAAAACCACGGTTACGCAAATACTGTGCACCAATTTTTTCATGGTTTACGATGCCGTAACCGTTCATAGTGTTGCCGGCATAGGCAGACGCACAAATGTGACCAATGTCGTGCAGAAATGCTGCCAGTATCATTTCATCATCATAACCACCCTGCTTTGCCAGTGCAGCCGCCTGTACCATATGTTCCAGCTGCGTAACTTTTTCACCGGCATATTCATTGCTGCCATGATTTTTATACAAAACGATTATATCGTCTGCAATTTTTTGTGCCCTTGCTGCTGTCATAACTTTTTTATTTGGTTGTATTAAAATTTACTTCAGCTGCTACGGTATGCGGCAGTGAAAGATCTAGGCCCAGCAGTGCTGCAATAGTGGCTGCAATTTGTTTTTGATATACCTGCTGCGGCTCTTTAATTTCACCCCTTGCCTCTATACCGGGGCCAAGTGCTGCCAGCCATGTTTGACCTGAGCCGGCTGTAAGAAAACCATGCTTATTCCACTGGTTGCTTTTGCTGCCACGGCCATGATCAGTTGTGATAAGCATTGCTGTTTTATTTTTATAGGCCGGGTTGGTTTGTATAAAGTACCAGAGGTCGCCAATCATTTTATCTGCTTCGGCAGCATGCAGCAGGTACTGGTCGTAGCGGCGGCTGTGTGCCCATTCGTCTGTTTCGCCTAAAGATATCAGCACCACTTTTGGCTCATGCGTTTTGATGTATTCTTTTGCGGCAAGAAAAGTAACTGCATCATACCGTGTTGCTTTTTTTGTGGTGATGATATTTTCCTGCAAATCATTGATTGTTTTCATTGTTTCATTAGTGCCGGTGTCGGGCAGTGTTTCATAACCGCTGTACACAGGCAAATCATTTCTTTCTTTACCCAGGATAAAGGGAAACAACGACCAGGAACTGAATGCCACCACTTTCCCCTTGTATGTTTTGTTTTCATCCAGGTATTCCAGGATATTGGTGTTGCCATTTACCACAGCTTTATTGGAATAGATCAAAGGGTCACTGTAACCTGTCAGCATTTCATTATATCCCGGGTAAGAAAACTTGTACAGGTTAGCCGCATTTACTTTGTTATTGTAATTGCGGTTTCCCAACAGCTGCCCCTGTTTTGCAATTACGTTCCAGAAAAACGGCATCAGTTTTTTTCTTCTTCCTGCAAGGTCTTCATCCCAGTATTGCAGCTTTGTAAGCAAAGTATCTGCAGTATAGTCAGTGTTTGTTATTAAGGCAGAATCAGCACCGTTAAAAACTTCCTGCCATCGAAAACCATCGGCAGTAATGATAAAAATGTTTTCAGCAGTGGGTAACTGCTGTGCCTTTGTACAAACCACTGTAAAAAGGCAAAACAGGGCGGTTAACAATTTCATGGTGGTAAACAGGTTTAGCAAAGTACCCTTACCAATTTAAACTGCAGCTTAAGTAATTATTACGGAATCGTTATTTACGATAATAAAAAAGCCGCGGTGATTTTAAAAATCGCCACGGCTTTTAAAATTTTACTAAAGCACTTAATTAATCATCATCATCTTTCTTCTCCACCATTTTCACAAAAGCACTCCTTCTTGGTGCCGGCATTACACTCTCTTCGCCTTTTACGGCTTTCCATATCACTTCACTAAACACCAGGTCGGGTATGCGGTCTTCTTTGCTAAAATCGAAAGTGGCACTCAGTTTAGCGCTTGCAGTTTTCTTTGTATTTTTTTCTGTAAGATCAACCTGTGCAGGTACTGACTGAAATGGCGTCATGTCTGCAGTGCTGCTAAAACATCGCCACATAGGCTCGGCAGCAGCATCGTACTGGCTCATGGGTGATAAGCCTAAAATCAGTTCAATGGTGCGCAGCACAGATGACGTTGAATACATGGTATGATCCACCAGTTTTCGTTTTACAAAACCACCTGCCACATAAGCTGTGCTCCGATGTGCATCCACATGGTCGGGGCCGTTTTGTGCATCGTCTTCCACAATAAAAATAGCCGTCTCTTTCCAAATAGGGCTTTTTGATAAATACTCAACCAGCATGCCTACCGCTAAATCGTTATCAGCCACATGTGCAAATGGAGTGGGGCGCCCAAGGCTCTGCCCTTCAGTATGGTCGTTAATAATACGCATGGAGTTAAAACGGGGTACAGCATTTACAACCAGCATGGAATCGAACTCTCTTTTCCACTGAAAAAAACGTGTGGTGTCACGTACATGCTGGTCCCAGCTGGTGTAATAAGGGCAAAAGTGATTTTCCAGTATTTTAATATTGGCTTTGTAGTCATCGGCAAATTCTCCATAAGTTCTGTAGGTTACACCTGCACGTTTGCAGTAGTCCCAAATAAAACCACGGTCAGGGCTTGCTACGTCTCGGTTACCTTCAGCATCATATTCGCCACCACGGCCACCATAAGAAGTGGGCCATGTTTTTTCCAGGTAATCGTTTGCATTGGCTGCCAGGCTCCAGTTATGCCCATCGGCACTTACCTCACCATCTACATAAAAATTATCCAGCAATACAAATTCACTTGTAAGCTTGTGCTGGTTGGGGGTAATTTTTTTTCCAAACAAAACAAGGCTAGTATCACCATTTCCTTCGGGGATATCTCCCAGCACCTGGTCGTAGGTTCGGTTTTCTTTAATTACGTAAAACACATATTTTATTGGTGAGGGTTCACCCACTTTCATTGGAATTGGATTTCCCTCTTCTCCTTTTGAAACTGTTTCTCTTTCTTTTGTATAAGGCGTATTTGCATAAACCTGTTTTGAATAAAAAGCCAGCTGTGCTGCTGCCGGTTCATCAATAATACTCATGGTGCCTTTAAACAAACCACCAATATATTCCATCTGGCTTTGCTTGTTTTTAAAATCACCATGCTGGTAATTCACTTCCTGGTCGTGTTTTGTCGGATCGGGACCTTTTGCATTTGGCCTGGAAGTAAACCCTTTTCCGTTGCTTACAAATATTTTCTTACCAATTACTTTTACGTTGGTGGGATACCAGCCCACAGGAATAAAACCTTTTGATTTGCTAAAGCCAGGTTTACTTATATCAAATACCGCCAGCGAATTATTGTCGGCATTGGCAACATACAAGGTTTTTTGATCTTCACTTAACGCAAGCCCGTTACTTGCAGAGCCGGTAGGTGCATTGGAATATAATGCGGCATTTAGTACTTCAACTACTTTTCTTTGTTTAATATCAATTACGGAAACAGCGTTATCGCCGGCATTAGCAACAAACAACCATTTGCCGTTTTTAGAAAGCAGCAGTTCATTGGGGTTTTCGCCAACAGCAATGGATGCAGTGAATTTTTTTGATGCCACATCAAACACCAGTACTTTTTTACCACCCCATAAAGAGATATACAGTTCTTTTTTGTCCTTAGATAGGAGGCAGGAATAAGCCGGGTCATTCAGCGTGTCTTTAAACAGCACTTTTTTTGAAGCCAGGTCAACCACATACAACGAATTATTTTCTTTGGTAACCACATACATTTTACCTGCTGCATCATCAATATCAATACCTGCAGGAGAAATTTTTTCCGGCCATTTTTTACCTAATTTAAAACTGTCTGCAAGCCTTAACCCCGGAGAAAATTTTATTGGATTTTCACTAACAATGGTATAATTTTTTACCAACTCATATTTTAAAATCCAGTTGTCATTGCCGCCGCTTGCATATAAAAATTTTTCATCGCTGCTGAATTTTAAACCGTACCATGCTTTTGGTATTTCAACTATATCTATCACTTCACCCTTGGCCACATCAATCAAATTCAGGCTTTGCACACTTTGCCCGTTGTTGGTAACTGCTATATATTTTTTTGATGGTGATACCGCCATGTTCAATGGCAAATCGCCTAACTGCAATGAATGACCTGCCGGCGATAATGACCAGCCATTGGGTAATACCACTTTTTGTTGTGCAACGGTAATTTGTAGTGAGGCTGTGGCTAAAATGAAAAAAACAAAACGTTTCATGATTGATATTGATATTAGTACGTTAAAGTTAAGTCAATTGGCGGAGCTGCAGTGTGTGCCGGTTTAAATTCCATGCCCAGCATGGCAGCAAAAGAGGCAGCAAACTGTTTTTGATAAAACTGCTGTGGCTGTTTTATTTCACCACCAGCCTTTGTATCGGGACCAATTACAGCAAACCATATCTGGTCAGCACCTTCAATTTTACTGCCATGATGCTGCCATTCTTCTTTTATTTTATCGCCACGGCCATGGTCGCAGGTAATAAACAAAGTGGTTTTGTCTTTGTATTGCGGCATGGATTGAATGTAGCTCCAGAGGTCGGCAATCATTTTATCTTCAGCATGGGCGCTTTGCAGGTATTGGTCATACATGCCGCCATGTGCAAAATCATCAGTTTCGTCAAAAGCAATGTACAGCACTTTGGGTTTATAGGTTTTCATGTATTCCCTTGCGGCTATGTATGTAATTACATCGGGGCGTACGCCAATAGGTTTGGTGGTTAAAAATTGCCAGTCGTTTATCAGCTGAAATTTTTCTTCTTTAAAATGAAGCGTATCCACATCAGCATTTACGTAAATGCCACTTCGTTTTGTATTGAGTATATAAGAAAACACATCCCAGGTACTGAAAGCTGCTACTTTCCCTTTGTAATTTTTTTGGTTGTTAATGAATTCAAGTACGTTAGTATTAGGGTTCCATACTTTGTTATTGGTATTTACGCTGTCATCAGGAAAGCCGGTGAAAATTTCGTTATAACCAGGATATGAAAACCAGTAAGGGTTGGCAACATTTACAAAGTTGTTGTACTGCCGGTTACCATGCAACTGCCCTTTAGCTGCCACTTCTGACCATAAAAAAGGAAATAATTTTTTCCTTCGTTCCTCATTATTTTCCGTCCAGTATTTTTCTGCCATCTCTGCACTGTCTCTTGTAAACTTTTTACTGGTGAGCAGCTCTTTATCTGCTCCATTAAATATTTCCTGCCAGCGCATACCATCTAATGTAACAATTACCAGGTTTTCTGTTTGCCTTTTTTGCTGTGCGCTGATGAAAAGAGGCGCCGCTATTAAGAAGTAAAAAAATATCTTTTTCATGTAAGTTGAATTGTTGTTTATAAAGTTATCGGTGTTTTAAATGATTTAAAAAGCGGACCTGTAAACAGGCCCGCTACAAACTAACGCAATAAAAACTGCACATTAAAACTAAAGTTGCTCAATGCTTTTAAAAGAGGCATAGCTTAGAAAAGCTTTGCCGTATTATCGCTTGCTTGCTATATGGCGCTTATTGAATGATCCACATTTTTGCGTTGATATTATCATTACCACTGTACTGGCTTTGTACGGCTGCCTGGTAATTTGTTTTATTAGTTGACAGTTCCGATGAAGGGTATTGCCACCTTAAAGGAATTACGCCGCTGTTGCCAATGCCGGGGCCTGTTAAAAATGCCGGAACACCCGTTCTGCGCCATTGGTAATACGCTTCAAAACCCGAGTTGCGGCCAAAGGCTAAATACTTTTGCAACAGTATCTGGCTTAAGCCGGTTGCATTGTTGCCTGCGTATTTAACAGCAGGCTGGTTGAAATAATTGCTGAAGCTGAAGTTTACGGTATAGTTTACGTAATCACCAGGGCCGAGAGCACCGGGCCTTAAAAAGCTTACAGTATTATTTCCATCAGTAATTCCGTAAAAACCAAACATTGCCTTAACACCTTTTTGATACCAGTCTTCCGCATTGCCCGTTGTCCAGCCCCTGTTAATGGCTTCTGCAATATTGAAGCACATTTCAGGATAACCAATGATAAAAGTATTTTCTCCTGTAAGCCCGTCGTAATATCTTTTACGGCCAATGGGAGAATATAAACCTGCCACCACTTTACCACCCATGGTACTCACATCTTCGCCATTGCTTGCGCCCACAAACGATTTAAAGGAAGTATCTGAAAACCCTAAACCTCTTGCGGGGTCAGCCACTTTCATGGCACGCAGGTCATTCAATGCTGAAAGATTGTTCAGCCATGTGGCCGCCACACACAAACGCAATGCATCAAAACCAAAGTTCTCTTTGTTGTTTGGGTATTTATTATAGGCTGTATTATAAACATACTCCAGGTTATCACTCATACTTTCCATAACCGGGTACTTTGTTGGGTTGGAAACTGTTTCATTGAACTTTTGCTTAATGTTCAGGTCCGCATCTGCTTCTTTTTTGCTCAGGTGGATTAACAGCCTCAGTTTATAAGTGTTTACCACTTTCTGCCATTGCTTTAATGATTGCAAACCGTCTTTTGGGTTACTGATATTTTCCTTGTAAAAGAAATCCCCCAGTATAGCACTATTGGAGCTGCTTATTAGCGAAGCCATTTGTGTGTTGGCATCTTCCAGCAACTGTAATGCCTGTTTGAAAATATCCTTTTGTGTATCGTATTTCGGTGTCTGGTTATCCAGTCCTTTTAAAGCTTCACTCATGGGCAGGTCACCCACTTTAAGGCTCATATCCACAAATAAATATGCCTTAAAAAATTTAGCCAGTGCGCTGTAAGGGTTATTTGCACCAGAAGATTTTTCTGCTTCTTTTTCCATTGCCACCACGTTGCGGAGTGTGCCGTAGTTTAAGCCGGCTGCACCTGTCCAGTATTCGTTGGTGCCATAATAAGTGTAAGATGATAAAGTGAACTGGCAAAATTTATCTGCATCTCCACCCGGTAATACAGGTATATCATTTTCTACCTGGCGCAGCAATAAATAAGCTGGTACAGATGTTGGCAGGTTTGGGTTGCTGGCATATTCATCAAACTGCTTTTTGCAGCCCGTAGCAGCAACACCCACAATAAGTACTGCAGCGATTATTTTGTTATTTAAAAATTTCATGGTTGTTGATTTAATTTTAAAAGAATTAAAAAACAATGTTCAGGTTAAAGCCCACACTGCGTGTGGTAGGTGTTTGCAGGTTGGGTTCACGGCTGTTGTTATTGTATATGTCCCTGCCGCTGTATTGATCCACATCAATATCTTTGAATTTATCAGGGAAGAAATACAGCAGGTTACGGCCAACAACTGATACATCAATTTTGCTGATGAATTTTTGTTTGCCCAGGATTTTAACCGGTACAGAGTAGGTAAGCACCACTTCTCTCAGCTTGGCATATGTTTTTGCAACTGAGGTATGTTCAAAATTGTTGAAATAGCTGCTTACATAATCCTGTATCCATTTTACTTTGGATGCATTGGGTTTAAACTGCAGGGCAGACATGTTTGTGATTACACCGGTAACAGGGTCGTACTGTATTACTGCACCGTTTGATATTTGTACACCTTCGCCAATATAGCTTCCTGCAAAACCGGCATCCTTGTAATGATAGAATTCATATTCCCTTGCTGCACCAACAGCACCTTCTGCGGTTTCTGCATTGCTGCCGCCTTCTGTGCCTTTTCTTCTTACATAGTCCTGCACAATGCCACCTACTTTACCATCAAACTGGAAAGAGAGGCTGAATGTTTTGTAAGTGATTTTATTATTCACCGCCCAGCTCCAGTCAACATCACCATTACCTACATACTGTTGTTTTGGTAAATAAACGGGATAGCCTGCGCTGTTGTTTATTACCTGTCCATCAGAAGTGCGTGCAACCAGCGTGGCAAATAATTTATCTACTCTGTCGCCCTGGCGAAACTGGTAAGTTTCAAATTGTGATGGTAACTCTTTGTATACTTCTTTATAAGTGCTCCAGTTTACCAGCACATCCCAGCGCAAATTATTTTTTTGTATAGGAGAACCGCTTAATGATAATTCAACACCACTCAGTTTTGTTTTAATAGCATTGGTGGTAATGCCCGTTATACCTGTTGTTTGAGAAACCGGCAGGTTAACTATACCCGGGCCTTTTATGTTTGAATAATAAGTTGCGCTGAAACCTAACCTGTTTTTCAGGAATTTAATATCCATACCCACTTCCTTACTGGTAAGCTCCGAAGATTTAACACCCGGGTCAATTTTATTACCCGGTGCATAAGCTCCTGTTTGGTTGTTATAAACGGTACCAATGGTGTAAGCAGGATCTGATAATGAATAAGAGGGGCCTCCATAAACAGTTACATAAGGAGCGCCATACCCTAATGGGTACGCTGCCGGGCCAATATAGGTAGTTGTGTTTGGAGATTTAGCTGATGCATAGCTTGCCCTGAATTTAAGGAAGCTTATAGCTGTTGGCAGCTTGGCATAGTCTGATACAGCAGTGGCTGCAGAGAAAGATGGATAAAAATAACTGTTGTTGTCCGAACGCAGGCTGGAGTGTTTATCAATACGGCCAGTTGCAGTAAGCGATATATAATTTTTATAATCAACAGTGGCAGAATAATAAGCACTTAACACCAGCATTTTTGCGTTGTAGCTGTATGCCTTTACAGGATTTAATGAATTAGAGAAAGAATATAATCCCGGAACATTTAAATAGTCAGTAGTAGTGTAGCTTGAGTTATAACTCATGTTTCTTGCGTTAACACCGGCAAGTGCATTAAATGCGAAGTCACTTACTTTACCATTGTATTTTACAATTCCTTCAATGTTGTTGTCAATTAAAGAACGCCTGTCTTCCCTGTAATCACCACGGTTTCCTTCACGCCCGTAAGGGTGTGCAGAGTAAGGCAATTTTTCATTTCGCAAAACATCATAGGTACTGATATTGCCTCTTACAGAAGCATCCAGGTTTTTATTGATTTTATAATTCAAACCAAGGTTGCCGTAAACATCTGTTTTGTAATGGCCACGCAGCCACTCATAACTCATAAACCATGGATTGTGATAACGCTGGTATTCTGCAAAGTTGGATTGTATGCCTTCTTTTCCAGGCTGCCAATAGTTACGAATGTCTGGTGCATTTACACTCCAGTCAGCGCCTGTCCATATAGTAAGATTGTAAATAACACTGTTAGGGCCATATTGTACATCTGGAATATTTGGTGTTGACTGACGGTTATAATTTAAACCACCTTCTAATTTTAAACGGCTGCTTAAATCATAAGTGCTGCTGATGTTGAAGTTGTAAATATTCAATTTTGTGTTGGGAACAATACCCCGCTGGTAACTGTTGCTTAACGACATTCTTACACTGGCACGGTCGTTGGCACCGCTAAAACTGATATTGTTGGTGGTTAAAATACCAGCCTGTATAAAATTCTTAAGATTATCCTTGCCACGCTGAATATATGGTGTGGCTTTTCTTAAACCGGTAACAGGATCAATTGGGCTGTCGTATTGTGGAATTAACTGTCCATCAAACTTTGGCCCCCATACATCATAGTCCCCGTCATTAATACCACCACCTTTTCCATCGCCAAATGCATATTGCGAATAATCACCACCACCATACATTGATTGTACTTTAGGCAATGCAATAAAACCTTTATCAATTTGTGTGCTTGAGTTAATTTCTATGGAATAGCCTTTACCATTTCTTTTACCTTTTTTAGTAGTAATAAGTATGGCGCCATTTTGTGCACGGCTTCCATAAAGTGCAGTAGCAGCAAGGCCTTTTAATACTGTGTAACTTTCAATATCATCCGGGCTTATGTTCCATGTGTCTGATGTTATCGGCATACCATCCACCACATACAAAGAGATGTTACCGCCACGTAATGATATAGCCGGGGCTGCCAGCATCTCCCTGTTAATGGCAACATCTAAACCGGCCACTTTACCAACAAGGCTGTTTACCGGGTTGGGTTCACGTGCCTTAACCAGGTCGGCACCTTTTATTTCCTGTACAGCATATCCAAGCCGCTTCACTTCTTTTTTTACACCCAGTGCTGTTACTACTACTTCATCCAGCGATTTAGTGTCAGTATCCATTTCAATAATAAGGGCAGCATCATTTTCAATGGTTTTTTTTACTGTAACAAGTCCGCTAAATGTAAAGACAAGTACATCACCTTTTTTTGCTTTAATAGAGAAAATACCTTCTGCATTGGTAGAGCTGGCTGTTCCATTATTTTCTACGGTAACAGTAACACCTGCTATCCCCTGTAAGCCTGATTTTTTAATTACCCGGCCAGTAATAAGCTGCTGGGCAAAACTGAAAGCGGGTAAAAGCATTAATAGCAGCAATGCTTTTACTTTTGATTGCCTGATTTTTTTGTAGAACATATAGTTTCGGTTTTTAGTGAAAGTGCTTTGGAAAGAAGGCACGAAATTCACTTAACCGTTTAACCACAGCATGAAGCAAAAATTACCAAAGGCTTACTAAAAGGTTAGCACAGCATTACCGCATTGTAAGAAAAATGTTACCCAGCATGGAGGAATAAAAAAAACGCCTGAAATATTTCAGGCGTTTTTTAAGTTATGTTATCTGTGTACTTTCAGTAAGAGAGGGCAGCAGGCTGTTGTGTGCCGCTGTGGTGGTGAAGGTTAAGACTGTACCAGCAAAGTAATAAAAGCAATTGCGGAAAGCGGGTGGTCATCAGTGATTTTGTTTTCATAAATCCTTTGGAAAGCACATTTCCGAAACTGCAGGATGCTACTTTTTTATTTAATTCATCATCAAACAACTCGAGGCTGATGCTCTCATCAGCACTTAGCTGGTAGTGATATATTTTTCCATCCAGTTCCACCATTCCTTTTTCCCCCGTTTCTGTTTCGGTTTGCATTTTCCCGAGTGTAATACCATATTCATTCTGAATAACAGGTTTTTGTGCAAACCATCCTTTTTTTCCATAAAAAAACAGGCGTTTGCCTGCATTGCTTGCCATGCGTACAATATGGCTGTTATTGTTAAATGAGGTGCTGGCAACTTTTTTATCGCCGTTCCATAATTCAAAAGTTTCAAGCGGTGTGTTCGTATTTACTTTAACCCATTGCATAAGTGAACTTTTTAGCGGGTATGAAAATAGAATGCAAAAAGGGTAAATACAACCTGTGCGCAAGAATGTGATTTAAATGTGCATAGTAACAATTCCGTAACGTTAAATTAACATTGCCGGTTTTTACTGGCGCAGTGATTGCAAAAGGGTTTTGCTTTCGGGTTTCAGCTCAGTTACATAAATTTTACCATCCAGTAAAAACTCAAAATGAGTGCATTGGGCATCATTCATCCGGAAACGGATATCCTGCACAACTTGGTTTGCTTTAAAAAAGTGCAACGAGCCGTCATAGCCACAATTCTTCTTTTCTGTAATATGTCCCCCGGCCATTTTTGCAATGGTACCAATGATGCCCTTGTCTTTAATGATTTTTACTGCAACAACAGAATCCATTGTGCCATCTCCTTTAAACCAATTTATGGCCATACTATCGCTGTCGGTTATTTTGGCAGATAATTGTGTTGCTGATTGTTTGCAGGAAACAAATGCTGCAGGTATAAGAATAAAAAATAAGTATTTCATTTACCAAAAATAAAAAAACCACCCGATAAGACTACCAGGTGGTAACAAGCATGAGAAAAACTTGCTGTTTGCTTAAGAAAGTTTTGCGTTTTATTACTAACCCGGTGTAAGATGTATTAATGCTGTTATAAAAATATTACCGGAAAATCATTTGAATGTTATTAAATGAAATTGCCGGCCGGTTATTTTATAAACTGCCCGTTTTTATCAAACTCTTCGGTATTTACCAGCTTTCCTTTATCATCAAAATTTTTCCATTTCCCGGTTTTTAAACCATGTGTGTAAGCGCCACTGCTTTTTACCGCACCGTTTTCATAATAATACACTGCATCGCCATCATACATCCCTGCAGCATCAAATGGCAGCCAGGCTACCAGTTGCCCGTTATTATAATATTGCCCGTAAAAAGTGCGTATGTTTTTTGCCGCAATACTAATTTGTCTGATGGTTCCCATACTGTCTTTCATTACCTGGCATAAGGAAGAATCTTTTTTACTGAAATAGTATGAAGCAGTAACAAAATCAGTGCGGAAATAAGGTTTGGTATAACTGGTATCACTGTTTTTGATTATTGAATCGAGCCAGTTAATATCAAGTTTTGTGGTGTGCTGCTTTGTAGTTTGTTTACTGCTGCAGGCAGCTAAAAAAATGCAGGCACTTAAAACAATCATTCTCATTTTGTAAAATTCTTAAGCAAAAGATAAACAAACATCCCGGCTGTTAACCGGGATATTGTATAAAATAACAGACATAATTAAAACCTTGACCATCCTTTCCACCAGCTGGCTAATACACCTGCAGGTGCAATACCACCACGGAATGTAGCCGTTTTATCAAAGAAAGTATCACCGGTGAATTTTGCATCATTGAAATCGCCACCAGTATTAATTTTTGCATTACCATTGCTGCCTGCAAATGGTGTAGGATCTGGTGCGCTGTAGTTGTAAGGTTGTATCAATTTAGCATCAGATACATTGGTTAAAACATCATTGTTGTAATAACTGTTGGTAAACCATGAAGTCAGTGTGGCGTCAGAGTTAACCGTTGCACCAGCAGTTCCTGCAAATTTCAAATTCACTGCATTACCAGCAAGCGTAACATTTCTTAAACGCAGCGTACTGTCTTCAATATTCAATGCAGTAGAAGTACCTGTGGTGGCATCAATATAAATACCCAGTGGCCATCCAACAATGATTGAATTGAAAATTGAAATACCTGAATTTCTTCTGATTTGAGCACCTGCTAAAAACAATGAGTTACCAGTGTTTACCAATGTAGCCTTGGGGCCAATGGCAGTAATGTTACTGAATATAGCTTTTGTTTTAGGTGTGGAAGTAGTTCCTGTTGCATTGTTGTCGCTTTCAAATGCTTCTGATTTTGAAATATCTGCAATTAGTGAATCACGTATGATCAAACCGAACTGTACTTTACCGCTAAAACCATTATCTGTATCAAAATCATCATCCTGAGTTTTATAAGCAATCAGGTATTTGCAATTTACACTGCCACCAAACCATTCAAACGCATCGTCTTTTGCGTAAATGGTTTGTACGTGATCAATAACCGTTTTGCTGCCCACACATGCCAGTGTTAAGCTGTTAATTTCTTTGTCGGGTTGGTAAGCATAACCAGCATATTCAATACGTACATAACTTAACACACCTGAGCTGTCAGTATCAACAGGGGTTGGAGCCACTGCATCGCCAGAACCAGCAAGGCCATCACCGTTAGCATTGTCAATACCACCTTCTACCTGGAGCAAACCGTTGATGCCATTATAACTTAAGTTGTATCCTGCTTTACCACATAATACAATTCCACCCCAGTCTCCCGATTGTGGATTGGGAGATGCTGATGTGAAAACTATTGGCTCTGTAGGAGAACCCTGAGCAACAATTTTAGAACCTCTCGTAATAATCAGCGCTGCCACATCTGAACCACTGAAAGAACCTTTAATGGTAGTGCCTGCCTCAACAGTCATTGTGTGGTTGCCCACCATGTAAACAAGCCCTTTTAAAATATACGTATTGGCCTTACGCAAAATTGTATCTGCATTAATACGGCCTTGCAACGTAATCGTTTGGCCTGTTGTGGTTCCGCCACCGCCGCCGCCATTAACCACTACTACTTGTATTTCCCCGTCTGTTTCAATCTTTCTGCAACTGGTAACCGTAATAGCCATTAAAGCGGTTGCGTATAAAATGTACTTTTTCATTTGTCTGTTTTTTTTATTTTAAAAAGTTTATAATCAGGTTTAGAATGAATAATTAAATATAATGCTGTAGTTAGTGCCGTTAAGCCTTGTAAAACGGTAAGCATCGGTACCTTTTTGGAAGGTGGTGCCTGTGCCAACGTTTTGATAGAAATATTGTTTTTGATTGATAATGTCAGCTATGTTCAGCCTTATCTCTCCTTTGCGTGCCAGTACTTTTTTGGCTAGCTGAAAATCAAGCACAGGCCTTGGTGCTTCGTAAATATCCGGGTCGGCATTGGCAACATCCCTTACAAAGTAGATGCGTTCGCCAATTTGATTAAGTAATACGGTGGCAGTAATTCCTTGTTTCTCCAGGTCGTATAACAAACCAAAGTTGAGTACATAAGGAGACTGGCCCTGCATGGCACGGTCTAATTTCAGGTTTTTGTCTTTTACGCGGCTGTAGATATAGGATACATTGCCCTGGAAGGTGAAGTTTTTAAGCGCCTGTGCAAAATCCAGTTTCTTTCTTACTTCAAGCTCGGCACCATACGCATTTGCTTCGGCAGCATTCAGGTAATTAACGGTGCTTGCACCACCGCCACCACCATTAAAATATTGTTCAATCGGGTTTTGAAAGTTTTTATAAAAAGCACCTACGGTAAATACTTCGCCTGATTTTGGATACATCTCATACCGCAAATCAATATTGGTAACTTTTGTTCTTTTCAATAATGGATTACCCTGTACAGAAGCATTCAATTCAAAATCGTACAAGTTTAATGAAGCCAGTTCTCTCAACTCAGGACGGATAACAGTTTGTGATCCTGAAAGCCTGATGTTGGTTTTATTATTTACTTTATAAGTAGCGTTTATGCCGGGTAAAAAGTCTGTAAGTTTAGAATATGTGTGACGAGGATCCCATTTTTTTACACTACCCACCAGCTGGTCATAGTTTTCAACACGCAAACCCCACACTACACGAAGTGATTTGCTAAACTGGTTATCAAACTGTATAAAGCCTGCATTCAAAATTGTATTGGCCAAATAGCGGAATGTATTTCCTTTAATAGCATCAAATGCAATTTTGTTATCTGTTCCGTTTCCAAAATTTTCTGGGGCAAAAACCTTGTCGGCAGATAATAGTCTTAATGAAGGATTATCTATTGGCAGGTAGTTGGCAAAAAGTTGTGCATCGTATAAACGATCCTTTATCTGCAGCATATAACCGCCTTTTATGGTTTGCGCAGAGCCCAGCCAGTTAAATGTGTAGGCTAAATCGCCCCCACCAGTATAAATATAATCGCTCAGGCTTTGATAAATGCGGCTGCCGCTTTGTTGTGAAAGTGAGTTGGCCAACACTAAACTGTAAGGGCTGCTGCTGCCAGAGGCTCTTGAATACAATATCCTTCTTTGGTCTGGTATATATCCATCCAGAATATTAAATGCCCCGTACCATTTAAGTTTTAATGGTTTTACAATATTGTGTTCGCCTGCAAGCTGAACTGTAAAAAATGTGTTTTCTTTAAATGCCATTTCAGAACCTTTTAACTGATCCCCCCTTGAAAAATCCTCACCCAAACGCTGGGTAACCGATTGTGGATTGGTAACATTTAAAATTGTTTTTACTGAAATTTTATTACGCTGGTTCAGCAGCAGGCTCAAGCTTCCTAAAGCCCCTGCGGTTACTTCCTGCACATATTTATCGTCGTTATAATCGGATACGATACTTACAGCATTTGTAATGTTATCAATAACATTTGTTCTGTTTAAGAGCTTAACGTATTTGTTGCTTTTATTATAGTTGATGCCGAAAATACCACCGAGTTTTTTACCAAACAACGTGGTTGTAAAGCCGCCGTTTGTTTGAAACGAAAAATTCAATTGCCCGTTGGTTGAAGTTGGTAACCATACATTCTTCAATTGTTTTCCGATAGCTGTTTTTTCTGCGGCGCTTAAAATATCAAACTCTGCTTTACGGGTATAAGAGGACGGTAAAGCTCTTGAGCCATCATCAATGCCCAGCCAGTCGTATTTTCCTTTCGATGGGTCTTTGTAAAAATCGTTACCAATTGTTTGCCCATTAAAACCGGTACCCACCTGAACATTAAAAAAGTTTTTTGAGGGAATATCTTTTGTGTTAACCTGAATTAAACCACCGGCCCACTCTCCGGGATATTCAGGTACAAATGCTTTGTTAATAACAATATTGTCAATCATCGAAGCAGGAATCAGATCAAAAGAGAACGTTTTTCTGTCTGGCTCTGTGCTGGTAAGCAAAATGCCATTCAGCATTGCCTGGTTGTACCTGTCCTGCAGGCCTCTTATCACAATAAATTTTCCTTCTTGTAAACTGGCACCAGGAGTACGTTTTAAAACTTCGCCGGTATTTTTATCCGGGCTTCTGCGTATGGCTTCGGCTGAAATTACTGAAGCCACTGTATTGGTGGTTCTTTGAAAAGTAATGAGCGCATTCACACTTTCTTTTCTTGCAGTAGAGGTGGAACGCACCACTACTTCTTCGCCGGTTTTTGTTTTTGGGGTAACTGAAATATCAAGGCTGGCTAAACCATCTGCACCTGTTTCAATATCTGTAATTTCTTTTGCTTCGTAGTTGGCAGAGTTAATGGTGATGGTATATTTTTTACGGGGTTCTGCATTAAATACAAACCGTCCTTCCAGGTCGGTACTTACAGATTTGCCGGTTTCTTTAAGGGTAACGGTTATTCCGGGCACAGGTGTCCCGGTTTTGGAATCAGTAACCTTGCCCTCGATTTTTCCTTTTTGAGCAAAGAGGGTTAAACTACTCAAACAAATCAGCGCACATAACAATAATCTCATGCAATTAAATTTTATGCAAAGAGATTACCTTAACGTTACCTCAAAATGAATGGAAGGTTATGCAATTATTATGGCAATGTTACCAGAATGTTACGTACTAAAAACGAAACTGAATGCGGCAGGTAAACACATTATCTTTTATGTCGGATGTATAACCCGTCAGCCGTGTTTTTTCATTAGTTATCTTATCGTACCACAGTACCAGCTTCAGGTTGTCGGTAACATAATAAATATATCCAAAACCCAACGTGCTGTATTTAATGTTGGCTGCATTAATATTGCTGGTTGCCTTTCCTATTTCGTCGCCGCTTACATCTGTATTGGGGTCGTACCAGTCGTACTTTATCCCAATTTGATGATGGGTGCTTCCCAGGTGCTGTAGGAAATAAAAATAGGCGCCGTTGAATTTGCGGATATAATACCCATCGGTTGAAGTGAATAAATTGCCAGGGGTTTCACTACTGGTTGCTGATGCTGTTTGTTTGCCAGTTATATATTCGGCCCTTAATTCTGTAAAACCAACTTTGTTTTTAATTTTAAGTTGAGCATCGGCTCCGTAATAATAACGGGGTGCTATTTGATTAATATTAGATGCAGAAGAGTCTACAACAAAATTTTTAACTCCTCCGGTAGATTGTAAGGCGTAAACATATTTTGTATTTTGGTTAAGCCCGCCATATAAAATGGATGCTGCTGCACTCAATGTTATCATTTTGTTGGCGGTAAGATATTGAGGCTTTACCGCTATTCTGCCAATAAGATCTTTATGGCTGTCGTAGTCAGTGGTGGCAGAAAGCCCCGGACCGTTAAAAACGCCCAGATCAATTTTTAAGAACTTAAATCTGTTGTCTTTTTTTCTTGGGTCAAATGATATCATGGCACCCAGGTCCCGTTCAGTCTTCATCAATATTTGGCTCATTCGGCCACGCTCAGGGCTTTCCCTGTCACCGCTTGATAAATTAAGTTCATAACTGAACGGCCTAGCAAAGAGCCCGGTGGTAAATGAAAATAACTGCCATTTGTTTTCAAATATCCTGCCCCAAACGTCTCTTACATTTACACCCCTTTCTGTAGCATCAAACTGGAATACGAATTGCAGTGAAGGTAAATGAGGTGTTTTTGGAAAATGAATATAATCAAAACGCACCCTTGCTCTCCGCAACATAAACCTGCTGCTGCTGGTAGTTGCAAAATCGCCCCCGGAAAAATTTTTCGATCCTTTACTTTCAGCTGCCTGAAACTGAGGTTGAATGTAACCGGTAAGCCTTATTTTATCTAACCGGTTATATAGCCCAAGAATGCCTTTACCCATATCCTTTGTTGTATCAACCATATCCATCAGGTATTGGGCTTTAGAGAGCTGGCATAACAAAGCTGCTGCCACCAGCAAGGGTAGCTTTTTCTTAAGCATTTGGCAAATTTTGCGCAAAGGAATAACAATTTAATGTTACCCCTGTGTTAAGAAATTATTACCAATTGGAAAGCACTTTTGTATGTTGGTACAATAGTGAACCTTTGCCGCAAAATTTAAATTATGGCAGGATTAAATTCAATTATGAAAATCTTTTTACCCAAGGACAGGGTGTTTTTTCAGTTGTTTGAGAACGTGGTGGATGTGCTGGTTAAAATGGGGGAAAAACTTAAAGAGGTAGTAAGTGAATCAGACTTTGATAAAAGGGCAGCTCTTATCAAAGAAATAGAGGACATGGAGCATGTAAATGACGATTATACTCACCAGATATTTACGGAGCTGGGCAAAAACTTTATTACACCGTTTGACAGGGAAGACATTCATTACCTGGCTACAGCACTGGATGATATAGCAGACTATATACAGGCCTCAGCAAAAAAAATAAATTTTTACAGGGTTAATCCAAACGATACGGGCATTCACAAAATGGCTGATATTATTTCACAGGGTTGCGTTGCGGTTCATGATGCCGTAAAAGAACTGCGCAATATGAAAAACATGCGCCAGATTACAGATGCTTTGGTACAAATCAATAGTATAGAAAACCAGGGTGATGATATTTTTGATATGAGTATTGAAAAACTGTTTGCAGAAGAACCTGATGCAAAAGAAGTAATTAAAAAAAGGGAAATTTACCAGGTAATGGAAATTGTTACTGACAAATGTGAAGATGCGGCAAATGTAATTGAAAGCATCATTGTTAAGTATGCCTGATAAAACTGCAAGTTTCCTTATTCAACATCATTACTTTTTATGACAACACTTTTATTTGTAATTATATTCCTTTGTGTGGCGTTTGATTTTATCAATGGTTTTCATGATGCTGCAAACTCAATCGCAACCATTGTTTCCACCAAAGTACTTACACCTTTCCAGGCGGTAGTATGGGCTGCATTTTTCAACTTTGTTGCCTTTTTTATTTTTCATGATCATGGTGTTGCAAATACAGTTGCTAAAACAGTGCACAAAGAAAATATTACCCTTATTGTAATTGTGTCAGGTGTTATTGCAGCCATATTCTGGAATCTGCTTACATGGTGGTATGGCATTCCTTCCTCGTCATCACATACACTGATTGGTGGTTTTGCCGGTGCAGCTATTGCCCATGCAGGCTTTGAAAGTATAGATGCACAAAGCATTTACAAAACACTCATCTTTATTGTACTGGCGCCACTGGTTGGTATGGTGATTTCAATTTTTATAACCCTGGTAACAATTCAAAAAAACTTTTGGCTTAAAATAGCTATAATAGTTGCTATTGTCGGCTTCTGTGTTGTGTTTGTCCCTTTTAAAAAGGAGTTTGAAAGATGGGGCTTATTATGCCTGGGACTGGTTTTTATAGCAGCTTATTTATATAATTACAAGCGTGGCGAAAATGCTTATCGAACCGCTAATATGTTTAAGCGTTTGCAGCTGGTATCTTCTGCTGCTTTTAGTATTGGCCATGGGGGCTCCGATGCTCAAAAAGTAATGGGTATAATTTCAGCTGCGCTTGTTGCCAATGGCAATATTGCCAGCCTGAATGATATGCCAAGCTGGGTACCACTTACTTGCTATTCAGCCATCGCAGTGGGTACAATGAGTGGTGGTTGGAAAATTGTAAAAACAATGGGTACTAAAATTACTAAAGTTACCCCGCTGGAAGGTGTTTGCGCAGAAACAGCCGGTGCAATCACATTATTTACAGCAGCTAATTTAGGCGCACCTGTAAGTACTACACATACTATAACGGGCTCCATAATTGGCGTGGGTGCCACTAAACGTTTAAGCGCTGTAAGATGGGGGGTTACCGTTAACCTTATTTGGGCATGGTTGCTTACGATACCTGTAAGCGGGCTGCTTGCCGCAGGTGTTTATTGGCTTATTTCACACTTATCCTGAAAAAAATTTTATTAATATAAAAATCACTCAGAAAAGCTGAGTGATTTTTTTTTATTTTCTTTGTAACATGAAAAAAATACTGGTTACCGGTGGCTCCGGTTTTATAGGCTCTCATACAATAGTTGATTTGGTTGAAAACGGGTATGATGTAATTTGTGTTGATAATAACTCACGCAGTAATGCTGCCATGCTGCAGGGGGTTGAAAAGATTATTGGAAAAAAAATAAAAAACTACAAAGTTGACCTTTGTGATTTTGACGATACCCACGCTGTATTCCAGGAGAACCCGGGGATAACCGGTATTATACATTTTGCGGCATACAAAGCTGTGGGGGAGTCGGTTGAAAAACCATTGATGTATTTTGAAAATAACCTTACCTCACTGGTGAACATTTTAAAATGTGCGGAAGAGTTTAAAGTACCACATTTTGTTTTTTCTTCTTCCTGCACAGTATATGGCAATCCTGATTCAATACCTGTAACAGAAGAGACTCCTCAAAAACCTGCTGAATCTCCTTATGGTGCTACCAAGCAAATGGGCGAACGCATTGTGGAAGACACTGTAAAAGGAACTTCTTTAAAAGCAATATTGTTGCGGTATTTCAACCCTGTAGGTGCACATGCATCCATAGAAATAGGTGAATTGCCTATTGGCCGGCCTGCCAACTTGGTTCCTGCTATTACGCAAACTGCCATTGGCAAGCTGCCCACCATGCAGGTATTCGGTACTGATTATGATACCCGGGATGGCAGCTGCCTTCGTGATTTTATTCACGTAAGCGATATAGCCCATGCGCACACCCTTGCACTCGATTACCTTGATGCAGGAAAGAATACAGATAATTGTGAAGTGTTTAATTTGGGGACAGGTGATGGCTATACTGTATTAGAAGTAATTGCTGCTTTTGAAAAGGTGAGTGGCGTTAAGTTAAATTATAATCTGGGCCCCCGCCGCCCCGGCGATGTTGTGGCCATTTACGCCAATAATAACAAGGCAAAAACTGTTCTTGGATGGATTCCTCAAAATGGCATTAACGAAATGATGCATACGGCATGGCAATGGGAATTGAAATTAAAAAATGAAAAACCTTTTTCGGGTGGCTAAAATGTTTTTTTAATTGGTTTTTAAATTATCTTCGGCATCTCCCAATAGGCTTTAACCCGCCATTATCCTTCGCAAATAACCATAATAAAACACCTTTATGGCAAAGCTATTCGTCAGAACACTTTGTGTCCTGGGCGCAACTTTTGTTGTGTTTTCTGGATGTAAAAAATTTAAAAAAGAAGGACAACTGCGGCTGCCCGGAGTGGCACTAACTTTTGATGATAACCGGGTTGATAACTGGTATAAATATTTACCTCTTTTTGATTCAGCCGGGGTAAAAGCTACATTTTATATCAGCAATTATAACAGGCTTAAGCCGGAACAGCGCCATAAACTTTCCGTTATACAGCAGCATGGTCATGAAATTGCTTTCCACAGTACTAACCATTATAACATGAACGATTATGTTTATAAGGCTAAACACACTGTTGATGATTTGATGCGCTGTGAAATTGAAGCGGGCCTGAAGATGATGAACCAGGATGGTTTTTACCCTGCCACATTTGCTTATCCTTACGGGGCACATAATGGTTTGTTTGATAAATTGCTGATGAAGTATTTTAAAAGTGTACGGGCACTTAATGGAACACAGGATTATTCAAAAAGCGTGGTGCCTACTGAAAAAAATGATGTATTATTTGGCTTAGGCATTGATCAAAGCAGCCACAGGAGTGATGGTGATATTGATGCGATATTGGGGTCTGCAAGGGATAATAATACCTGTGCTATTTTTGTTGCACATGATATTAATAGCAGCAACAAATACAGTGTTTCACTGGACAGGCTTAAAAAAATAGTTCAGTTTGTGAAAAACAACAATCTTAAATTTTATAAAGTTGCAGAAATTTCTGACTGATGTTGTATATAATATAGTTGATAAAACTGCCTGCAAATCCTGTGGGCATTTTTTTTATTTTCTCATTAAATCTTTCAGTTACTTTGCGCCATTATTTAAACAGCAAATAAAATAGTTATGCTTAGCGAAATAACAGTTACGGGTAATAAAGACACACGCAGTGGTTTTGGCGATGGTATCCTTGAAGCTGCCCGTAATAATCCCAATATTGTTGCCCTTACAGCCGACTTGCTGGGTTCAATGAAATTAAATGGATTTATAAAAGAATTTCCTGAGCGTTTCATACAATGTGGTATTGCAGAAGCAAACATGATCGGTATTGCTGCAGGCCTTACAATTGGAGGTAAAATTCCATACACAACAACATTTGCTAATTTTTCTACTGGCCGTGTGTATGATCAAATTCGCCAGAGTGTGGCATACAGTGGTAAGAATGTAAAAATCTGCGCCTCTCACGCTGGTCTTACTTTGGGTGAAGACGGTGCTACACACCAGATTTTGGAAGATATAGGTTTGATGAAAATGCTTCCAGGTATGACGGTAATTGTACCTGCAGATTATAATCAAACTAAAGCAGCCACAATGGCCATTGCTGATTATGAAGGCCCCGTTTACCTTCGTTTTGGCAGGCCCGTATGGCCTATTTTCACAAAGCCAGAGGATTTTGTAATTGGCAAAGCGCAATACTTTTCTCAAGGCACTGATGTAAGCATTTTTGCCTGCGGCCATTTGGTGTGGAAAGCAATTGAAGCTGGTAAAGCCCTTGCTGAAAAAGGCATTAGTGCAGAAATAATAAATATTCACACCATTAAACCGCTGGATACTGAGGCTGTATTAAACTCCATCAGGAAAACAAAATGTGCTGTAACTGCAGAAGAGCATAATGTATTGGGAGGCCTTGGTGACAGTATTGCACAGGTTGCTGCTAAGAACTTCCCCATTCCCATTGAGTATGTAGGAACAAATGATACGTTTGGCGAAAGTGGTAAGCCAACTGAACTACTTACAAAGTATGGGTTAGACACTCCGAATATTGTGACGGCTGCTGAAAATGCCATTAAACGCAAAGTTTAACAGAGTATGCATTCAGCTGGCTTGGTTTTTGTTTTTTGTTAAATATGAAAAAGATAAAGACCATTTTTCTTTTTGCAGTAACAGCTGTTTTTTTTATAGCCTGTAAAAAGGAAACAAATACAGCCACATGCCCTCCGGGTAAACCAGATCCGAATTGTGTTTGCCCAACATACTATAAACCTGTTTGCGGATGTGATAAAATAACGTATGACAATGCCTGTAGCGCTATCTGTGCCGGCATTACGACCTACACTGATGGCAAATGCCCTTAAAAATGGGTAACGGCTTAAACTTTTATCAAAAAAATCAATCTTACGATTGGTTTTTTTATTTTTATCTCCTTATATGGCAATACAAACAGATGATAAAGAGCTTTTGTTGCAGTTTAATAACCCTGCAACAAAAGAAAGGGCATATACAGCTATTATTAAAAAATACCAGGAAAAACTCTACTGGCATATCCGTCGTATGGTTATTGAGCATGAAGATGCAAACGATGTGTTGCAAAACATGTTTATAAAAGTTTGGCGTGGATTGGAAAATTTCAGGGAAGACAGCCAGCTGTATACATGGCTTTACCGTATAGCCACCAATGAATCGCTTACTTTTTTGGAACAGCAGAAAAAAAGAGCTGCCGTTTCTTTAAGTGATGAGGAAGGTGGTTTAAGTAACAGGGTAAAAGCAAGCGAACATTTTGATGCCAATAAATTAGAGTGGAAATTGCAACTGGCAATACAGCAGTTGCCTGAAAAACAACGTGTTGTATTTAATTTGCGATACTATGATGAAATGCCTTACGAAGAAATGAGCCGGGTACTGGAAACAAGTGAAGGAGCACTGAAAGCAAGCTATCATCATGCCGCAAAAAAAATAGAAGAATTTATTCTGAACCATTAAACTTAATGTTAAAAAAAGCGTCTCAAAACTGTAATGGATAACAGCAATGACATATTGAATGAATTGAGGGAAATAAGCCCGTTACTGGCCAACCTGGAAAAACGTAACCTGTTTACGGTGCCGAAAGGCTATTTTGATGGCGTGGCTGATAATCTGCTGCATCTTGTAAAACATGAACAAAGCAGTTTCCTGGCTGGCAGTAAAATGCAAAAAACTGGTAGTGTACCTGAAGGATATTTTGATTCACTGGCAGAAACAATTTTAAACAAAATAAAAGCACAGGAAGCCGCTGAGGAATATCCTGTGCTTGCTAAAATATCTAAACAAAATGTTTACACAGTACCTGAAGGCTATTTTGATTCAATCAGCAATGAGGTAAATGAAAAACTGCGCCAGCCTGTTGCAATAGTTGTAAGCATAAAAAAGCGTACCGGTTGGTTTAAATATGCAGCTGCAGCTGTATTTACAGGTATTATCAGCCTTGGTGTTTACAAATACATGAATACAGATACCATTACGGCTTATACACCAGATGCTACTACTGCTGCAGGTATTCAAATTGCAAAAGAAAACAAGTTTGATGAAGAACTTTCAAAAGTAACAGATGATGATATAATAAAGTATTTGCAGAAAAACAATACTGATGTGGACGCCGCTTTAGTAGCTAATGTGGTGGATGAAAACGAACTGCCTTCAAAAGAAGATTATTTAACTGATGACAAGGCTTTGGACAAATATCTTGACAATATTGATTTAACTGATTTAAAAAACTAGGAGGGGATATGAAAAAAGTTTTATTAATGGTAACTGTGCTGTTGAGCAGTTTCTTTGCTGCATACGCACAGGAAAACCAAGATGGCGATCAAACAAAGGCACAGGAAAGGATAAAAGCACTATACGTTGCTTATATAACCCAGGAGCTAAATCTCACCGCTGATGAAGCACAGAAATTCTGGCCGCTGCATGCCCAGTTTGAAACTGAAATAAAAGGGGTAAAACAAGATTTGCCGGAGCTGGAAAAACAACAGGCAATACTTAACATTAAGAAGAAATACCAGGATAACTTTAACCGGATACTCGGGCCAAAACGTTGTGAGCATTTTTTTAAAATGGATGGAGAATTTAAACGCAAGCTGCTTGAAAGAATAAGAAAGCAGCGACTACAGCAACAAGGGCCTAAGTTGCGGCGTGGAATATGAAAATAACTTATTTGGTTTTAAAAAAAGGAGCTTATAAAAAAGCTCCTTTTTTATTGTGTAAATAATGGGTGGAGCTTTTGGATTATAGTCGTTTTGTAGACAAACTTTCTTTTTTTAAATGAATAACACAATACAACATTGTTTGTTAAAGCGGCTTTTGGTATTGCTTTTTTCCTGATTGATTTAAATTTTTTATGAGGCTGATAAGTTGTAAAACAATCCCCCGGTATTTCTTATGAGGGTGTCAGCAAATGTCATTTCCCGGCCATTTGAAGAAGATAATATCATTGGGAAGTGACTCCCTGTATATACTTTAAAGGAATATAGTGCTCCTTTTATCCATGAATGATTAAATTTAATGGCAGCGTTTTTTTTGTTTCGGTAAAAAGAAAAAACCTTTCCGTTTTGCCTGCTTCAGGTATTTCTATTCCATCAGTATTGGATGTTTGTTTAGAAGCACCTCCCGCAACCTCCTGCTCAAAAAAGTAAAGTCTGGTTATTTACGCTTTTGAAAACGAAATAAACAAGACTATTGACATTATTAGCATTATAATTCTTATCATATTAGTGGTTATAGTGAATAAAAAGTTGTTTGAAAAAATATAAAAAACATCTACTTTTAGCAACTTCAAACTTACATTATCGCCCCAAAAAAATTGTTATGAAAAAACTCCTTTTTGTGTTACCTGTTGTAGCTGTTACAGTGTTATGTTTTTCTTATTTTGGTAAAACCTCTCTAATTGAACATGCTTTATTAAAAGGCCAAAGAGATGTTGTTACAGAAAATGATATAGAAAGCGTAAACAAGCAGGAAGAAATTGAGCAAAGAGCGCATCATGAGTTCTTAATGACTGTAGATCCTGCATTGGGATATGTGCCAACAGAGCGACTGGTGCAGGGAGAAAAACGAGCAACCGAAATAATGCAAACCCTTGGGAATTCTCCTTCATCTATTTCATCTTTGACATGGACGGAAAGAGGGCCCAATAATATTGGTGGCCGTACAAGAGGCTTTTTATTTGACCAAAGTGATGCTACGGGAAATACAGCACTAGCTGGGGGTGTAGGAGGTGGTTTGTGGCGGACTACAAACTTTAAAACCGGCGCCACATGGACACAAATTAGTACCATAGGCTCAAACCTGGCTGTAACCTGCATTGCACAAGATCCGCAAACTCTTACAACATTTTATGCAGGTACTGGTGAAGGGGTAGGCAATGGTGACGCCATTAGAGGATTGGGTGTTTATAAAAGTACGGATGGTGGCCTTACATGGTCATTGCTGGCGGCCACAACCACAGGAGGAGCAAACGTAAATGATTTTTCCTATGTACAGAAGATACTGGTATATAATAATGGCACTCATGATGTGTATGCAGCCTGCAGAAGTGCTGTATTTTGTAATGCAGGTGGTTTGATGCGTTCAACAAACGGAGGTACAAGCTGGTCCAGGGTATTGGGAACGTATTCTGGTTGCGGCAACTGTACTTGTGCAACAGATTTTAGAGTATATGATATTGAAAAGTCTGTTAGTGGAGATTTGTGGGTTTCCTCTTTAACTGAAGCTACAGCAAGTTCAGGCAAAATATGGATGTCTCCTGCAGGGGCGACTGTTGGTAATTCCGGTACATGGGTTGACAAAACTCCTACCGGCACATGGAACAGAATAGAATTGGCTTGCTCACCCACTAATAATAACAGGATATATGCATTATTGCAAGGATCTGGTAACGGAGTAGGAGGAATTCGTCGTACCGATGATGGTGCCGCAACCCCTGCCACTTCCTGGACAGATATAACAAATACCGCTTTATGGTGTGATCAGGGAACATCAAGTTCAGTAGATTTTTCACGAGGGCAGGCATGGTATGATTTGACCCTGGCCATTAAACCTGATGATGATAATACTGTTTTTGCCGGAGGGGTGGATATTATGAAAACAACCACAGCAGGTACACCCGCCAGTAACTGGGCGCAGGCAACTCAATGGGCATCAGGTTGCGCCTCGTTACCCAATGTGCATGCAGATATTCATAATATACAATATCTGCCAGGCTCAACAACCTCCTTTATAGTAGCCTGCGATGGCGGTTTATATTATACTACTGATGGAGGGGCTACATTTACAACAAAAAATACAGGATATAATATAACACAATATTACAGTTGCGCAATTCATCCAACCGCAGCTTCAAATTATATGCTGGCTGGTGCGCAAGACAATGGTACACATAAATTCACTACCTCAGGTTTAAACACAGTTACTACTCCTACTGGCGGTGATGGTGGTAATTGTATTATTGACCAGAAAAACCCTTTACAACAAATAACAAATTATACGGGAACTTCGCTGAACATTTCAAATAACGGGGGTACATCATTTACATATACTGGTTCATTCAGTACAGACCGGTTTATTAACCCTGGTGATTTTGATACAGCATCCAGTACTACCCCTGCCTTGTCTACCTCAGCATTTTATTATTGTGGAGGTGCTGCCAGAAGCTTCAGGAGGGTAACTATTAATTTTAGCACACTGGCTGTAGTATCTAATAGTTTTACTGTGGCTCCCTCCACTAATTATTCTGTTTCAGCTCTTAAAGTAGACCCTAATACTACAAATCGTGTATGGGCTGCCTTTTCCACTGCTGATGGTGCCGGCGCATCTGTAGTTCCTGCATTATACTATTTAGATAATGCTAATGCTGCTCCAACAGCAACTGCAATTACTTTACCAGGTACTATTACTTCGGGCCAATATATTTCAAGTATTGATGTTGAAAATGGCAATGCAAACCATATTCTAATTACACTTTCCAATTATGGTATTACCAGCGTATATGAGTCTACTGATTTAGGAGCTTCCTGGACGGCTTTGGATAATAATGGGGTAAATCTCCCCGATGTTCCCGTAAGATGGGGTATGTTCATTCCCAGCGGCTATACCCAATCTGTAAATGCCGTAGGAGGAATTTTGCTTGGAACAGAACTGGGTGTTTGGGGTACCAACACTATTTCAGGCAACACTACTCCATTTGCTCAAAATGCTACTGGAATGGGTAATGTTCGTGTTGATATGATAAAAATGAGGGGGTCTGATAAAACAATAGCTGTTGCAACACACGGCAGAGGTTTATTTACGGCACAGTTAAATATTGTATTACCTGTTAGCTTCATTTCATTTAAAGGAATGCCCCTGGACAATGCAAACAGGCTATTATGGAAAGTGAATGAACTGGGAAATAATTCTGGGTTTGAAATACAACGCAGATATGAAGGGGACGCCCAGTTTTCTAAAATTGGTTTTGTTGCATCTCAAGCTGGTATATCGGGTGATGCTAATTATTCCTTTGATGACAATGCAATAGACCTTGTAAAACGAATGGCTATTTATCGTTTAAAGCAAATTGATATCAATGGTAATTATAAATATTCCGATCTGGTTTCTGTAAAACGTGACCAGGTTGGTAAAATGATATTATTTGTTTCCACAACTGGCAACAACCTGGCAATACGCACGGGATACAGGCCTGATATAAAGAAGATAAATGTTACTATATATGACCAGCAGGGAAGGGTACTGCAGTCAGCAACTCATTTATTCCAGGATATAACAGTCGATATTTCTTCAATTCCTAAGGGGTTGTATTATGTAAAGGTACAGGATGTTAAAACCGGGGAGTCGGTAACGAATAAGTTCACTAAATAAATATGTAAATAGTAGTCGAGGTTTAAGACCAGTTATGAAAATAAGAAAGCCTGAATGTTAACATTCAGGCTTTCTTATTTTAAATCTAATTATGTTTTACAAAAATACCTTTTGAAGATAATAGCGTATTTTATTTATACTGACCTACCAAACCAGCGGCCAGATCGGACACTTTCTTCAATCCATCTTCAGGTAAATTACCTTTTTTAAATTCGGCTAAAACTTCAGGATGTTTGTTTTCCAGTTCCATTAAAAAATGCTCTTCGAACGCTTTCACATTTTTAACAGCCACATCTTTTAATAAACCTTGTGTACCCAGGTAAATGATTGCCACTTGTTTTTCTACAGAATAAGGGGAGTATTGTGCCTGCTTTAATACTTCCACGTTACGGGCACCCTTATCAATTACGTTTTTTGTAGCAGCATCAAGGTCTCCACCAAATTTAGAGAAGGCCTCCAGCTCACGGTAAAGTGCCTGATCCAGTTTTAATGTACCAGCTACTTTTTTCATTGATTTGATTTGTGCATTACCACCTACCCGGCTAACAGATATACCCACGTTAATAGCTGGCCGGATACCTGCGTTAAACAAGTTACCTTCCAGGAATATCTGTCCATCAGTAATTGAAATCACATTGGTAGGGATATAAGCAGAAACGTCACCGGCCTGTGTTTCAATAACAGGTAAAGCTGTTAACGAACCACCACCTTTTACTAAGTGCTTAATTGAATCTGGTAAGTCGTTCATTTGTTTAGCAATATCGTCCCTGCTAATAACTTTTGCAGCTCTTTCTAATAAACGGCTGTGAAGATAGAATACATCACCCGGATAAGCTTCACGGCCAGGCGGACGACGCAATAACAACGACACCTCACGATAAGCCACAGCTTGTTTTGAAAGATCATCATAAATAATCAATGCAGGACGGCCGGTATCACGGAAAAATTCGCCGATAGCAGCACCTGCGAAAGGAGCATAGAATTGTAATGGAGCAGGATCAGAAGCAGAAGCCGCAACAATAGTGGTATAAGCCATAGCACCATTCTCTTCCAGTGTTTTCATTATACCGGCAATGGTACTTGCTTTTTGACCTACTGCCACATATATACAATAAACGGGCTTACCCGCTGCGTAAAATTCTTTTTGATTAATGATGGTGTCAATACAAATGGCTGTTTTACCGGTTTGACGGTCACCAATAACCAATTCCCGTTGTCCACGGCCAATAGGAATCATTGCATCGATAGCTTTAATACCAGTTTGAAGGGGTTCTTTTACCGGTTCCCTGTAAATAACACCCGGTGCTTTACGCTCCAGTGGCATTTCATATAATTCACCAGCAATTGGCCCTTTTCCATCTATAGGCTCACCCAGTGTGTTAATAACCCTGCCACTCATACCTTCACCCACTTTAATAGAAGCGATTTGCCCGGTACGCTTTACTTTATCTCCTTCTTTAATTTCACTGCTGTCACCCATTAGTACCACACCCACATTGTCTTCTTCCAGGTTAAGAGCAATAGCTTTTACACCATTATCAAACTCAACCAGTTCACCTGAACGAACATTGTTTAAGCCATAAATACGGGCAATACCGTCACCCACCTGTAAAACAGTACCTACTTCTTCAAGGCTTGCTGAGGCATTGAAGTTGCTGAGTTGCTGGCGAAGTATCGCAGAAATCTCATCCGGTTTAATTTCTACCATAAAAAGTAATTGAAGAATTTATTAAAAATCTTTATTTTTTCAGGCTGCAAAGGTAGGGGTTGGGGGCTGGAATGTCAAAAAATGAGCTCAAAAAACTGAAAGAGATTTCTAAGGCGTGATATTTAATTGCAATTTAAATCCTTTTAAAATCAAACTTGTTTTTAAAGACTTATTTTTTATATCTTCGCTTTCTCCGTTTTGAAAAAATTGACTGCAATATCAATTCTAACTATTTTTATCCTCAGCCAATGGGGGTACTATTGCTTTTATTCATTTCAATTGTACGAAGCAAAGAAAGAAGCTAAAACCCGGATGCTTCAAAATATTCCCGAGAAATTTCTGAATGTAGTGGATGTGCAGGAGCGTGCAGATGCTATTGTATGGGAAGATGACAATACGGAGTTTAAAATGGATGGGAAAATGTATGATGTAGTGCGCTTTAAAAAAGAGCAGGGCAAGACATTTGTTGTTTGTATAAGTGATGAAAAGGAGGATGGCATAATTGCTTCTTTTGCAAATAGTGTAAAGAAAAATGCAGACGATAATTGTAGCAACTCAAATTCAGGAAAAACCGCTATAAAAATTAGTTTTAAAGACTGGCTATTTGAAGAAAAGTTGATTGAGTCTGCATCAGCAGTTATTTCAAAAAAAGAAAAAAATAATATTGATTATAGTGAACGAGCAATAGAAGGTTATTCAAAAATAGTTTCTCCACCACCAAACATAAATATCTAAACTAAAAGGTCCATTATGAACAAATTTACAAAACTACTGTTCGGCGGGCTGGTTCTTTTACTGTGCTCCCTTACGGGTTGGGCACAGCAGAGCCAAAGTTCGCAAATTACTTCGGTCGTTGGTAAGCTGATAAGGGTTACTCCTAAGCTAGCTGACATTGACCAAACTACTATGTACGGGGAGCCTCTAAAAATTACCCGTAACATGAAAGGAATTATAGGAATCAGTGAGGAAGGCGAAGAAAAATTGGAGCGTAAGCTCGAACGCATGGGAAAAAAATACAAGGATGGTGCTGTTCAAAGCTCTTTTGGAACAAACTCTCCTGTTACAACTAATGTTCCTATCACTTCTATCAATCAAAACTACGATGGTTTAGGGTGGAGCAGTTTCGACCCTTCAGATAATAACCTGGCAGTGGGTCCTAACCACGTAATTCAAATTATTAATGATGTCTCTGGTTCTAGATTTAAAATCTGGAATAAAGCCACTGGCGCCGTTGTGGGAAATGCTGCTGGTACAATTCTCTCAACAATTACTGGTGTATCAGGAGCAGGTGACCCTGTAGTGATGTACGATCAGCTGGCGGACCGCTGGGTTCTTACCGAGTTCGGCCCAAGTGCATGCTGTAACAGCCTGATTATTGCAGTTTCTGTTACTGGAGACCCAACAGGAAGTTATAAGGTTTATCAATATACCGATCCTAGCTTTTTCCCTGACTATCCAAAATTTTCGGTATGGCACAACGCTTATTACGGCCGTACGAGTGATTTTAATGCCGCTGGTACAGCTTTCCTGGGTGGTTCCATTTACGCCTTTGACAGGAATGCTATGCTGGCAGGTGCTGCAACCGCAGCTATGGTTCGTGTAAGGCTCCCAGACAACGGTGCTTTATCATATTATAATATGAACACAATTGGTTTAGATGGTACAACAACCTCTTCTCAAAATGGTTTGTTTGCTGTTCCTAACCAGTCTAATTCAACAATCAATATTTTTGAATTTACACCAGACTTTGCAACACCTGCTAACTCAGTTGTTGGCCCACTCACATCAATTCCGGTAGCCTCTTATTCACTTCCTCCTGCAGCGGTGTCGCAGCAAGGGTCAGGACAAACAATTCAAACATTAGGTCAGCGCCTGATGTACAGATTGAGCTACCGTAACAGAAGTGGTACTGAATCTATTTTAATTGGTCATACAGTTGCTGGTACTTCAGCTGGTCTTTCAGCAGTACGATGGTATGAATTCAGGAGAACTGCGGGAACCTGGGGATTATATCAACAAGGAACCATTACTGGTTCTGACGGCAACAGCAGGTTGATGCCAGGAATTTCCATGGATGCAAATGGTAATATTGGATTAATGTACAATGCCTCAGGATCTACATTATTCCCTTCGATTAAATATACCGCCAGGAATGAGTGCGACCCATTAGGACAAATGACCCTTCCGGAACAAACTATTGTGAACGGAACGGTTCCTCATACTATTGCAAGCCGCTGGGGTGACTATAACACCCTCATTGCAGATCCTTCTGTTTTAGGGTCTTTCTGGGGAACAGCTGAGTATGGTGGAGCAATATCAGGCTTTACTTCTGGTAATGCAACCCGTGTTTTCAATATTAGTGTTAGCGGCGGTGCTGCAACATTTACTTCACAACCATCCAGCACTACTGTATGTGCTGGAACTACAGCATCATTCAGTGCTACTGCTGCTGGTAACCCTCCAATTACCTATCAATGGCAGGTAAGTACCGATGGTGGTATTACATATAACGATATTACCGGGGCTACAGCATCTACTTATTCATTCACAGCAGTTGCTGGTGATAATGGTAAAAAATTCCGTTGCATAGCTACCAGTTCTTGTGGATCTGGAACAAGTAATGCAGCCACATTGACAATCACAACCTTGTCTCAGGGTGGTACATTGTCTTCTTCAGGTTCTACAGCTTGTGCCGGACCAAACAGTAACACTTTAACATTGAATGGTTATGTTGGAAATATTATCCAATGGGAATCTTCAATAAATGGTGGTGCTTCCTGGTCTATAATAGCCAATACGACGAACACCTTAACTGTTACCAACCTTACTCAAACAACTCAATATCGGGTTCTGGTTCAGAGCGCAGGTTGTACGGCTTCTTACTCATCAGTAGCAACCATCACTTTTGTAGCAGCAGGTGTGGGTAATATGGTTATTACATCTGATGTACCAACAACACTGTGTGCAGGAGACCCTGCATTGCTTACTGCACTATCTGCAGTTTCGGGAACCGCAACAGTTAGCTCAGGACCAATAAGTGTTGCCATACCAGATGCAAATGCAACAGGTGTAAGCACACCTCTTACAGTTTCTGGTATACCAGCAAATGCAGTAGGCAGCAGCGCCAGTGTTCTCTTCAATATTACGCATACATGGGACGGCGATTTAACACTGTTCTTAAAATCTCCGAATAACCAGGTATTAAACCTGGTAAATGCTAGGGGTGGTTCAGCTGATAACTTTGTAAATACCGTAATCAGCTCAACAGCAACAACTCCAATTGCTTCAGGTGCAGCACCGTTTACCGGAACCTTCCTGCCAGACGGAAGCACTTCAGCACCAGCACCAACAGGCTTTACACCAACGGCCACTACATTTGCCCCTCTGTATAGTACAGCAGGCCAGTTAAATGGTACATGGTCATTTGGTGCAAGAGATAATGCTGGTGGTGATGTTGGAACAATTACCAGCTGGTCATTGACGCTAAACTACAATTCATTATCAATCAACCCAGGCTTAACATATTTATGGAGCCCTGCAGCGGGTCTTAATGCAACCAATACCAACCCTGTAGCGGCATCACCTGCTACTACCACAACATACACGGTTGTAGCTACAAACAGCAGTGGTTGTACGGGTACGGCATCTATAACATTAACTGTTAACCAACGACCTGCTGTAACTTCGCAACCTTCTGATACGGCAGTATGTAGTGGAAATGCAGTAACCTTTAACGTAGCAGCAACTGGTACAGGTGTAACCTATCAGTGGCAGGAAAGCACAAACGGAGGTACTACATGGACTACATTATCCAATGCCACTCCTTACTCTGGTGTAACAACTCCAACACTTACAATTAACCCAACAGCGTTCGCAATGAATAACTACCGTTACCGTTGCGTAGTAAGTGGTGTTTGTTCTCCGGCAGCTAATTCAAGAGGCGCTGTGTTAACAGTTAAAGCATTACCGAATGTTACTGTAACACCAGTTTCTGGTTGTGGTGGTGTAGCTGGCACTAATGGACTTGCATTAACAGCTGCAGGCGGTGACACCTATGTTTGGTCACCTGTTACAGGCTTATATACCAATACAGGTACTACAACAGCTTATACAGGTACTAACCTGGCAACTGTTTATGCGGCGCCAACAGCGTTTACAGCATACACAGTAACAGGAACTAACAATACATCTGGTTGTTCAAATACAGCAACAGCACTAATTAACTATACACCACCAGCACCAACAGTTACACCAAACCCTGTAGCTATGTGCTTGGGTGATGCTGCTGTTAAACTGAAGAGTTCATCTTCAACATCAACAACTGCGAGCTTCCCATCAGGAACCGTACATATACCCATTGGGGATGCAAATCCGGCAGGAACCGCTCCAAGCAATATAACAGTAAGTGGTATACCGGCCAATGCAACAATTGCATCAGTATCCGTAACGCTGAATGTTACACATACATACATTGCGGATATGAGCTTTAACTTAAAAGCACCCAATGGCGTGATACTGAACCTGGACAGAAATATGGGAGCAACGGGTAACCCCGGAGCTAACTTCACTAACACAGTGATTAGTTCAGCAGGAACCGCATCATTAAGCGGCGGAACACAGCCATATACAGCAACCTTTAAAGCAGATCTCATCAATGGTACTGTAACTCCGGGATACACTTATGGTGATCCTACCGGTTATGTTGCAACCGCAACTAACTGGAACCAGTTGTATTCAATACCGAATGGTACCTGGACATTGGCAGGAGCCGATGACGGAGCCGGAGATGTTGGCTTTATAGAAAACTGGACACTAAACATTACTTATATTCAGGGGGTACCAGCTTCTCCGGCAGTATGGAGCCCGGCGGCGGGATTATTTAAAGATGCCAATGCCAGTCAGGCTTATGTTGCTGGTACAGCAGTTGACAGTGTATGGGCTAAACCAACACCAGCAGGTACCTACACTTACCAGGCAACAGTAAACAGCTTGCCTCCGGCGCCAACATCAATAGGCACCAACTTTACACCAGGTAATGGTAACTATGTTATTACATTTAACTTCAAAAATGGCAATAACTATCCTGTAACCATTACAAATATTGCCAGCCTTGCATTTGCAGCCGGCCCAAGCAATGTATCTGCATACTATAATGCAACTAATATTGCCGGTTCTCCGGGTGCAATTACCGCAGCTAATGGCTGGATACAGTTTGGATCTGCCACTATCAATGCAACTGGTGGTACAACAGTAGATCCATTTATGTCTGGCTTATCATTGGTTGTTCCGGCAAACACTACTTACCGTTTATTGGTAAGTTGCGAAACAACCGGAGGTGGATTTAATATGGGATACAGCACTCTTGGAGCTGGTGTATCTACATTCTCAGCAAATGGATGTTCAATAATTACAGGAGATAATATTGGATATGGAGGACCTCAAATTCCAGGTGTTCCGGGTAATACGCCAAGAGGATTTATCGGAAGTGTAGGATTTGTACCGGGCAGCGTGGCTACTTGTACATCACCTGCAAGGACTGTTACTGTAACAGTTAACCAGCCGATAAGCATTACAGCACAACCGGCTAATGCAGCTGTTTGTACGGATAAAGTAACCAGCTTTACAGTAGCAGCAGCGGGTACAACACCAAGCTATCAATGGCAGGTAAGTACCGATGTTGGTAATACGTTCAGCAACATAGCTAACGGAGGTGTTTATTCAGGAGCGACAGCCGCAACACTTACAGTTACAGCTCCTCCTGTTTCAATGAACGGATATATTTATCGTTGCGTTGTTTCCGGTGCCGCACCTTGTGCATCAGTACCATCTAACAATGCAAGATTAACTGTTAATCCTTTACCAACAGTTGTAATTACGGCAGCGCCCTTCCAGCGCCTGATGCCAGGATTAAAAACCACGCTGTCTTCAACAGTATCTCCAATAGCCCAAACATATACATGGCTTAAAAACGGAACGGCTGTAGGCGGTGCAACAGGAGCTACATTAACAATAGATGTAGATGGAGTTGGCGATTATACTTTAAGAGTTACCGATGTGAATGGTTGCACTAATACATCTAACCTGCTTTCTATTAAAGATTCAGTAAGCGGTAAGGTGTTTATTTATCCCAATCCGAATAATGGCCAGTTCCAGGTTAGGTATTACAGTATTGTTAATAACTCAGGTTTACCAAGGGGTATCAATATTTACGATGCCAGGGGTAAACGAGTGCTTACCAATACGTATTCTATAGGGACTCCTTATGCAAGAATGGATGTTGACCTGAGAAACCATGGAAGTGGTGTTTATTGGGTAGAAGTAGTGGATGCAAACGGAAGCAGGCTCGCTATGGGAAGAGCAGAAGTTTTAAGGTAAAGATTACTCATATCTAAATAAAAGTCCCCCGGTTATAACCGGGGGACTTTTTTGTTTTAAATCTTTTATGAAACGACAAATGACAGTACATGCATTAACTAAATAAAATAGCAGCATTTGTTGCTATTTTGACAGTTTTAGAAAAAGGAATGCTTTTTGACAACTTTTAAACCGTAGTTGTCACACTTGAAGCTTTAATTGTTTCTCCAGCATTTATAGCTTTATAAAGTGGATGAAACTGGAAATGGGTAAAGCAGTATAATTTTAAATATTTACCATACAACTATCAATTATATTTGTAAAACAATTTTTAAAAAAGGTAATCTATAATTATGAATTTTGGAAAAGAGTTTGAAAAATATGCAGTAAAGCATAAAGGCATCAGCAGTAATACCCTTGATGCTTATATAAAACATAATGTAACCAATCTTACCCCAAATATTATTGAGGAGAGGCCAATGAATATTGCTGTTATGGATGTGTACAGCAGATTGATGATGGACAGAATTATTTTTCTTGGTTATCCAATAAGTGATGAGGTGGCAAATATTGTAACTGCACAATTGTTATTTTTAGAAAGTACAGACAGAAGCAGGGATATACAAATGTATATTAACAGTCCTGGTGGCAGTGTATACGCAGGATTGGGCATGTATGATACCATGCAGTTTATTACCCCTGACATTGCAACAATTTGTACAGGCATGGCTGCAAGTATGGGACAGGTATTATTGTGCGCCGGTGCTAAAGGAAAAAGAACTGCTTTAAAGCACAGCCGCATTATGATGCATCAGCCTAGTGCAGGAGCCGGAGGACAGGCAACCGATATTGAAATTACTGTGAATGAAGTAAAAAAAATAAAGCAGGAATTATACGAGATAACTGCTTTTCATACTGGCCAGCCTGTTGAGAAAGTTGCGATAGACAGCAACAGGGACTACTGGATGACAAGTACCGAAGCTAAGGAATACGGTATGGTGGATGAGGTGCTGGTTATGAATCCACGCAAACAGAAAAAAGACAAATAACAATTAATAATCCAACAGGAAAAAAGAACAACATGAATTTTTACAACAACCGCATACGTTTTGACGAGGAAGAAAACCCAAAAGAACTGCCCGAAAACCCAATGGAAAAAATGATGAGCGGATGGCAGTTTGACAAAAAATTTATTGAACAACGCAAGATTTTTTTATGGGGTGTGGTAGATGATAAAAGTGCCAAAGATATTGCTGCAAGATTGCTTTACCTTGAAGCTATTGATCCCGGTAAAGAAATTACTTTTTATATTAACAGCCCCGGGGGTATTGTAACAAGCGGTATGGTTATTTATGACACTATGCAAATGATAAGTTCTCCTGTAAGTACAGTTTGTATGGGTATGGCTGCAAGTATGGGAAGTATATTACTGAGCGGAGGCACCAAAGGGCGACGATTCATTTTCCCACATGGCGAAGTTATGATACACCAGCCCAGCGGAGGTGGACAAGGTACCAGTGCAGACCTTGAAATTATGGCAGAACAAATACGCAAAACAAAAGAAATGGGGGCAAAACTGCTTGCAGATAATTGCGGGCAATCCTTTGAAAAAGTAATGAAGGATTTTGACAGGGATTATTGGATGGATGCCGATGAGTCAGTTAAATACGGCATCGTAGATAAGGTCTTAAATAAACTTTAGTAAAATAAACATAACTGCCCCGGTACCGGGGCAGTTTTTATTTGTAAGCGTACCTTTACAATATGCAGTTTAACGAAATCATAAATGCCAAAGTAAGCAGGGAGATTGACCGGCCGCAAATGAAAAAAGATATTTTTCCATTAAGCGATGGCCTGAGAAAATACCTGCACAATTATGGCCGTGATATTAACCTGCCTGTTGCCTACAAAGACCTCCTCAATTACCGCTACGCTACTTCGCTAAAAGATAAAAACGGAAAATTTACTCATTGGGAAACCGCAGTGTACGACTTAAAAGAAATGGAATACCTGCGTGAAGGGCTTATTAAAACTTATGCGATCCTTAAAACAGAAGGTAATATGAGTTTTATTAAACATCTTGATGTGGAGCGGATTGACTTTTGTGAGTTTGGAAACAGTGTGCCCTTCCGCATCAGGATAAAAAATACCATTAATGATAACTGTGATCATTATTACATAAAAGTAGCTGACGCATCCCGAATTTACGGGCTGGAGCTGGAACATTTGCTTTCTCCCAACCGCATTACTTTCTTTACGCATAAAAATACATTGGTGGAAGAGCATATTCCTGGTATACCCGGTGATGTTTTTTTGCAGGAATACCTTGAGCGCCCTGAAACAAATAAAATACGTATAGCTAAAGAGTTTGTAAAGTTTAATGAACGCTGCTTTGCCCGATTATTGGGCGACATGCGCAGCTATAATTTTGTAGTGGATATAACTCCTGATATTGAAGATTATCAATACCGGCTTCGTGCCATTGATTTTGACCAGCAATGCTACGAAGGCCGCAAAAATCTTTACTTGCCACAGTTTTACAAAGAAAATTATGAATATGTTGACTTGGTGCTTAAAAACCTTAGCCAAGATGTAATAGAGCAATACCAAACAGAAGAACGCCGTGCTATGGCCTATAGGGTTATTGCCGGGCAAAGGCAGCTGATGGAGTTAATAAATATTATGATGAAAGATGAACTGAGCGAAGGCTATAAAATTAAAATGCTTCGGGAGGAGCTGAATTTGCATTTTGGAAATACTTATTTCTCCCGTTGCAAAACCATGGGGGCGCTTGTAAAAAGACAGTTAAAGCAAATGCTGCAGGAGCATCTGAAACAGTCTCCAAAAATTTAATTACCCCTTATAATTTTTAACACAAGTCAGCCATCTATTTTAAAGCCACCTTCATCTGTAACAAAAGGGCTGCTGTGCAACAATTTGAGCTATAATATTGTCTTAATATTACCGTTTTAATATTATGCTTTTTATATTTGTACTTTAAAAGCACCCGGCAAAAAACCACTACAATGGCAAAACAACAAACCTTACATTGCTCCTTTTGCGGCCGCAGCCGCGACGAGGTTAAAATACTAATAGCCGGGCAGGATGGTCATATTTGTGAAAACTGCGTGGAGCATGCCGAAGAAATTATAGAACAGGAGCTGGGTAACCAAAATGATTATAAACACCCTCATGCTGCAAACAGTAAGCTTGTTGTAAAAAAGCCGATTGAAATAAAACAGTTCCTGGATGATTATGTTATAGGACAGGATGATGCAAAAAAAATCCTGTCTGTTGCGGTATACAACCATTATAAGCGCCTTAATCAAAAGGTGGAGAACGACGTGGAGATTGAAAAGAGCAACATTATAATGGTGGGTGAAACAGGTACAGGTAAAACTTTACTGGCACGTTCAATAGCACGTATGCTGAATGTGCCTTTTGCTATTGTGGATGCTACTGTATTTACTGAAGCTGGTTATGTAGGGGAAGATGTGGAGAGTATGCTGAGCCGCCTGTTACAGGCCTGCAACTATGATGTTGTAGCTGCAGAAAAAGGAATTGTGTTTATTGATGAAATTGATAAAATAGCACGTAAAAGCGATAACCCTTCTATAACCCGTGATGTAAGTGGTGAGGGTGTACAGCAGGGATTATTAAAATTGCTGGAAGGAACAGAAGTTTTGGTGCCACCCCAGGGGGGGCGCAAACACCCGGAACAAAAACTGATAAAGGTTAACACACAAAATATACTTTTTATATGCGGCGGTGCTTTTGATGGCATTGATAAAATTATTGCACGTCGTGTTAACACCAACTCTATTGGGTTTAATGTAAATAAAGAACTGCAGGAATACCAGCATGACAACCTGCTGCATTTTGTAAATGCTGTGGATTTAAAACACTTTGGTTTAATACCCGAATTACTGGGCCGTTTGCCGGTGGTTACTTATTTAAATCCTTTAGATGCAGCTACTTTACGCAGCATATTAACCGAGCCTAAAAATGCATTGGTGAAACAATTTATCCGCCTGTTTGAAATTGAAGGAATAGAACTGAAGTTTGAACCTGAAGTATATGACTTTATGGTGGAGAAAGCAATGGAGTATAAGTTGGGAGCCCGTGGCCTGCGCAGTATTTGCGAAAGTATTTTAACTGATGCCATGTATGAACTGCCCTCACAAAAAATAAAAACATTTGATGTTACGCTGGAATATGCGCAACGCAAATTCAGCAGCAGTAAATTAAGTATGCTGAAAGTAGCATAAGATGATTTGAGTAAAATAAAAAATTATATGCCGGAAGCCAAAACTTCCGGCTTTTCTGTTATAGATTTTGAAAGATTCGAAAAAACAGCAGAATAAACGATGTTTTTTTATCTTTCTCCCCAACTTTCAAACATTACCCCATCATTTTAGGTGATTGTTTTATTTCAAATTACTTTTGCGGCGATGTTTTATTACGCACCGGTAAAAGCTCAATTATGGTATGCCGTATAAGTGAGTGACACAACGATGCTGAATACAGTACATCTGTAAGTACCAAAATAAAAAATTAAGAATAAACAATGGTTGATGTAATATTAGGCCTTCAATGGGGCGATGAAGGAAAGGGTAAAATTGTTGATTACTTTGCACCCGGTTATGATGTGATTGCCCGTTTCCAGGGCGGCCCTAACGCAGGACACACTTTGTATGTAGGCGATAAAAAAATTGTGCTGCACCAAATACCCAGCGGTATTTTTCATGAAGAAAAAACCAACCTTATTGGCGGTGGTGTAGTACTGGATGCAGTAACATTAAAAAAAGAGTGTGAAAACGTGGCCGCTTTTGGTGTTGATTACCGCAAGAATATGTACATAAGCGAACGTACTCATCTTATTTTACCAACTCACCGTGCTATAGATAAAGCCAGCGAGCTGGCCAAGGGCAATGAAAAAATTGGCAGTACATTGAAGGGTATTGGCCCGGCTTATATGGATAAAACCGGCCGCAATGGTTTACGTGTGGGTAATTTATTAGACAAGAGCTTTACCACAGAATACATTAAACTGCGTCTGAAACATCAGAAAATACTGGACAGCTTAAACTTTCATGAAGACATTGGCGCCTGGGAAGAGGAGTTTTTTGAGGCCTTGGATTTCTTACGCCAGTTTAAAATTGTAAATGGCGAATATTTCCTGAATGAAAAAATTCAAAAGGGCAGTAAGGTACTGGCAGAAGGTGCGCAGGGAAGTATGCTGGATGTGGACTTTGGAACCTTTCCTTTTGTAACAAGCAGCAATACCATATCGGCCGGTGTCTGTACTGGTTTAGGTGTTGCACCACAAAAAATAAAAGACGTATTTGGTGTATCAAAGGCATATTGCACCAGGGTGGGAAGTGGGCCTTTTCCTACAGAGTTGCTGGATGAAACAGGCGAACAACTGCGTAAAACCGGTAATGAGTTTGGTAGTACCACTGGCCGGCCAAGGCGTTGTGGATGGATTGATTTAGTGGCACTACAGTTTGCCTGCATGGTAAATGGGGTTACGCAGATTATAATGACGAAAGCAGATATACTGGATAACCTGGACGAACTGAAAGTATGTAACGCTTACAATGTAAACGGAAAGGAAAACAGTATTGTTCCTTTCCAAATGAACAAAGTGCGCATAGAACCTGTTTATAAAGCATTTGAAGGCTGGAAAAAAGATATCACTGGTGTTACTGATTATGCTTCCATGCCGGAACAAATGAAGACTTATATTAATTACCTGAACGGCTTTTTGGGTGTACCGGTAAAATATATCAGTAATGGCCCGGGCAGGGAGCAGATTGTAAGTGCATAATCTTTTTAAAAAAATTTTTTAGTTTTTTTTGGCAATTTAAAAATCCCGTTGAAATTTTACAGTAACAACCTGTTTTATTTATGGCAATAAAATCCGAAAAAAAGACTGCTGCAAAAAAGACTGCAGTGCCTGAAGTAAAAGCTGCAAAAAAAGCTGCGCCCAAGAAAAAGGCGGAAGAAGATGATGATGATTTGGATGACGATGATGATGTGGAGGATGAAAAACCTGCAAAAGGGAAAGGCGCATCTAAAAAGAAAGCAAGTGATGACGATGATGATGACGACGATGTAGAAGTAGATGACGACTGGGATAAACCAGAGGAGGAAGAAGAGTGGGATCCCGATTTTGACGAATTTGATATTCCTAAATCAAAGTCTAAAAAAACCGCAGGCAAAAAAGGCAAAGGAGAGGACGAGGAGGATGACTTTAAAATGGACGATGATTTTAAAGACCTTGGCTTTGACGATATGGGTGGAGGCGGCTTTGATGATGATGATGATTTTTAGTGCTTAACTTTGGGCAGTGAGTTATACAGGCCAAAAGTTTTTGCTTAATAATATTACTGAGTTTAAAAGTAAAATGCTGAACTGGGCAAACCAATTCAGCATTTTTTGTTTGCTGGATAATCACCAATACAACCATCAGGAGCCTGCATTTGAATGCCTGCTGGCTGCCGGGTGTAAAACAAATATTTCCGTTAATTATAAAAATGCTTTTGAGCAAATAGATGACTTTTATAAAAACCAGCCAGGGCAGTGGTTGTTTGGGCACCTTGGCTACGATTTAAAGAATGATATAGAGAAATTATCATCCGGGAATAATGACAATATCGGTTTTGCAGATGCTCATTTTTTTGTGCCGGAAATTATAATAAAACTTAGCAGTACAGGTGCAGAGATTTTTTATGATGGAGATGCAGCCCTGGTTTACGATGCTATTGAAAAGACAGAGCTGCATCAGCTGGATGAACAGCCTCCGGTTAAAATAAATGTCCGGATAGCAAAACAGGATTACATTTCAACTGTAAAAAAATTGCAGCAGCATATTCTTGCAGGTGATTGTTACGAAATAAACTTCTGCCAGGAATTTTTTGCATCACATGCTGATATAAACCCATTGAAAGTTTATCAGGAGCTTACCACAATTTCGCCCAATCCTTTTGCAGCTTTATATAAAGTAAATAATTGCTGGTGTATTTGTGCAAGCCCGGAGCGCTACCTGAAAAAAGAAGGAACAAAACTGATTTCTCAGCCAATAAAAGGTACCAGTAAAAGAGATTTGCAGGATGTTCAGAATGACCAGGCAAATAAAAATTACCTTCGGCTTAATAATAAAGAGAGGAGCGAAAATGTAATGGTGGTTGATTTAGTCCGCAACGATTTAAGCAAAATATGCAAAGAAGGTTCTGTAAAAGTGGATGAATTATTTGGGGTGTATAGTTTTCCGCAGGTGCACCAGATGATAAGCACAATAAGTGGTGAAATTGCAGACAATAAAACATGGGTGGATGCAGTAAAAGAAACTTTTCCAATGGGATCTATGACAGGGGCACCCAAAAAAAGAGTAATGGAACTGATTGAACGATACGAGCAAACAAAACGGGGTTTGTTCTCGGGTGCAATTGGCTACATTCATCCTTCGGGTGATTTTGATTTTAATGTGGTGATAAGAAGTATCTTTTATAACAGTACTTCAAACTACCTTTCCTTTCAAACGGGCAGTGCTATCACTTTTTACAGTGATGCAGAAAAGGAATACGAAGAATGCCTGCTTAAAGCTGCTGCTATACTTAGAGCAACAGGGCAACAAGATTTATAGCCAATCTTTAAATCCAGGGAGAATAGACTCTATTACTTATTTTTCGTTGACGCTAATTTTGAGTGCTAAGCTTTTTTCTTTTTTGTAAGTGGCTTTGCTTTGGGCGGTACAGGATAAAATGTTTGATTGCTGTTTATTGTATTATCCGCCAGCAGTATTTGCACACACTCATTCAGAATACTGTATTTGTTGGCTAAAAACAGCTGCATCTTTTCATCAGGAAGGCGCAGATCGTAATTGCCATTATTGGCAATCATATCATCAAACTGCGGATTAAACCGGTTGAACTGAGTAATATCCATTGCCAGGTTTTTAGCAATAACCAGCGAATTAAATTTTCCGGATATGGTTTGCGTAGAGGTGTTTTCCAGCTCTTCAGGAGTAAGATTTGGTTTTATATCAAAAGGGTTGGCGCCTTCACCTATCACTTGTACTTGTGGGTTTGTATTTACAGTAGTGGTTACACCCCCGGAACCCTCCATAATATAGTGGGTGGCTATAAAACGTTTAACATAAGTTCTGGATTCAGCAGGAAGGTAGTACTGGAGGCTCCAGAAATTCCTGCTGCCACTTTTTTTAATAGCGCTGTAAACCCTTCCAGCGCCGCCATTGTATGCTGCCATCACAAGCAACCAGTCGTGCAACTGACGGTATAATGTAAGCAGGTATCTGGCAGCAGCGTGAGTGCTTTTTGTATAATCTCTTCTTTCATCATAATAGCCATTTACAGTTAAACCAAATTGCCGGGCAGTACCGGGCATAAACTGCCAGGGGCCGCCAGCACCTTTATAGCTGGTAGCAGCTGTGCTTAAGTTTGATTCAATTACGGCTATATACTTTAACTCCCTTGGCAGGCCATATTGCATCAGTATGCTTTCTATCAAATTAAAATACGGCTGGCCCCAGCCTTTCATTTTTGTAAGATATTTACCATGCGAATCCATATAGTCCTGAATAAAGCCTACTGCATTAGGGTTTATTTGAGACTGGTATGCCATTGATGTATTGTAACTGAATTTATTAAAGAGGTTTTTGAAACCATATTTAGTTACCTGGCTAAAGTATTGAACCTTATCTTTTGAGGGAAGCGTACGGTTTTTAATTACTTCTTCGATCGCTTCGTCCTCCTGTTTCTCATCTATATTAATCGTAGTATCTGTAATTACCGAGTCTTGCTGGTAGGGGTACTGTTCAAAAGCACCAGCTTTAACAGCAGGAAGAAAGCCAAAAAATAACAGTAGTATGGTTATAAAACGCATCATGTTTTAAAGACTGATAGTTACTTTATACTGCTGCATCAGCATATTTGATAATGCCAGTAAAGTTGCTTCACTTGATTTTGCAGCCATCGCCTGCAAACCGAAAGGCATGCCGTTACTGTGTTTAAATAAGGGTAATGAAATTCCTGGAATGCCGGTAAGATTCGCAAACACTGTATAGATATCTGCAAGGTACATCGCCACCGGGTCGTCTGATTTATCTCCAAAACTAAATGCCGTGGTAGGGCTTGTAGGCAATATCAATGCATCATAATCAGCAAAAACATTTTTAGTTTTATTAACTAGCAGGCGGCGTACCTGCTGTGCTTTACTAAAATAGGCATCGTAATATCCTGCACTTAATACAAAAGTACCCAGCATGATCCTTCGCTGCACTTCTTTGCCAAAACCTTCACTTCTTGTTAGCTTGTAAAAATCATTTAAGTCCGATACGGTTTTTTTTGTACTGTATCCGAATCTTATCCCGTCAAAGCGGCTTAAATTACTGCTTGCTTCTGCAGTAGTTAATACATAGTAAGCCGGTACTACATAATCCAGCAGATCAAAATCAACAGCAGTAACTGTGTGGCCATCTGCTTTCAATTCTTCAATTAAACCAAGTATTGCATTTTTTATTTCCTCATCCAGCGATGGGTGAAACAGTGCCTGTTTAAAATAAGCGATTTTATATTTTTTGCCGGCATCAGGGTTTTGAGAAATAATATCTTCTTTATTTTGAATGGCAGTGCTGTCAAACTCATCGGGGCCTGCCATTACATCAAAAAGCAATGAAGTGTCTTCTACGGTGTTACTAAAAATGCCAACCTGGTCAAAGGAAGATGCATAAGCTATTAAGCCATATCTTGATATTGCTCCGTAAGTTGGCTTAAAGCCTACAATACCGCAAAAGTCTGCCGGTTGCCTTACTGAACCGCCTGTATCACTTCCTAAGGAAGCCATACACAAACCAGCCTGAACTGCAACAGCACTGCCGCCTGATGACCCACCCGGTACTTTTGTTGTGTCTGCAGCATTTAAAACGTTTCCATAAACAGAGTTTTCGTTTGTGCTGCCCATGGCAAATTCATCACAGTTACAACTGCCAATAATAATCGCATCTTCATCCAGCAGCCTTTGCACAGCAGTAGATGTATAAATACTGGTAAACCCTTCCAAAATTTTTGATGCTGCCGTTACCTTATGTCCTTTTAAACAAAGGACATCTTTAATGGCAATAATAACGCCGTGTAATTTTTTTAGCGGTAAACCTGCTTTTCTCTTCTCATCCAAAAGCTTTGCTTGGTGTATTGCCTCTTCCTCGTACACTTCTACAAAAGCGTTTAAATCCTTTCTCTTTTCTATAGAGGCGATATAATATGCCACCGCTTCTGTACAGGTGGTGCTGTTTTGTAATAATGCGGTATGATAATTTTTTATGGAAGTAAAATCAAACATGACTCTTAAGCCTGATTATGCAATCGGCTGAAGCACTGACTCAAAAGGGTCAGCTACTTCAGCCGAAGTTACCTTATTGGTAATAAGTTTTTTACTACGATTGCTTTTGCTGTTCTAATTGCTGCCTTAACTGACGGATTTCTTCATCTTTATCCTTTTCTTTCATTCCTTCTTCTATCTCATTCTTCACATTGTTTTTAGCATCATTAAACTCCCTCATTCCACGGCCAACACCTCTCATCAGTTCAGGAATTTTTTTACCACCAAATAACAGCAAAACCACAAGGATAATTAATATCCACTCGCCACCACCCGGAAGTGAAAAAAGCAGAATGGCATTTAAAAAAGATATTGTCATAATAAATGTTTAGAGGGCAAAGATAAACTAAATATTTATTGATTGCCACTAATGTCAATGACTAATTAACCCCCAGTTAACAGGAAAGAGAACGAAAAACTATCTCAGGTAATTTTTACCACACCGGGCTTTACCATTAGCTGCTTGCTCAACAGTTATGCCACGGGCACATGATGAAATTAATACAGAAGCAGAAAAAAGAATTACAACAGAAAGAATAATAGCTCTCATGGTTACAGGTTTAGATTAAATAATAAAATTTGAAGTAATCTTCAGGGTAAAGGTTATGTCAGAGGAGATTGTAATTTTCGTTTAATGTTGCAATCATCATACCAAAGTATAATTGATATTAAAAAAAACGCAAAAATTGAAACCAATTTTTGCGTTTTATAAAAAATATAATCAATATTATTTGGTAATTGCCATGCGCTTTTCTTTAATACGTGCACTTTTACCGCTCCTTTCACGAAGGTAGTACAACTTTGCACGGCTTACTTTACCGGCTTTGTTTAATACAATACTCTCAATATTAGGAGAAAAAACCGGGAACAAACGTTCAACACCTACGCCATCGCTTATTTTACGAACTGTAAATGAGGCGGTGGCACCAGTGCCCTGACGCTTTATAACATCTCCTTTAAAGCTTTGGATACGCTCTTTTGTACCTTCAATAATTTTATAATTAACGGTTACATTATCACCAGCTTTAAAATTTGGGTGAGAAGCTTTATTAGTAAGCTGCTCATGAACAAAATTAACTGCGTTCATACTTGTATTTTTTAACGGACGGCAAAGGTATGGTTTAATCTTGAATATTCTGCAATGAATAATGATTATTTTTTACTACCTCGCCACATTTACCGACCTTTTTTCACGTATTACTGTTACTTTTATCTGGCCGGGGAAAGTCATTTCTGTTTGAATTTTTTGTGCTATTTCGAAACTCAGCTTATCGCTGTCAGCATCTGTAACTTTATCCGCCTCAACAATTACCCTTAATTCACGGCCAGCCTGAATTGCATAAGCCTTTTCAACGCCTGTGTAACCCATGGCTAGGTTTTCCAGGTCTTTAATGCGCTGAATGTACTGCTGCATAATTTCCCTCCTTGCACCAGGGCGGGCACCGCTTATTGCATCACAAGCCTGAATAATGGGTGAAATAACATATTGCATTTCCATTTCATCGTGGTGGGCCCCAATGGCATTAACCACGGCGGGATTTTCACCATATTTTTCGGCCAGTTTTGCACCAAGTAATGCATGGCTTAATTCGGTCTCTTCGTCAGGTACTTTACCAATATCATGCAGTAACCCGGCACGCTTTGCAAGTTTGGGGTTTAAGCCCAATTCACTGGCCATTATCGCACAAAGATTGGCTGTTTCCCGGCTGTGCATTAACAGGTTTTGGCCATAAGAAGAACGGAAACGCATGCGGCCTACCATACGGATTAACTCTTTATGTAAACCGTGAACTCCTAGTTCCATTGCCGTACGCTCACCTATTTCCATTACCTGATCTTCCAGTTGCTTTTTGGTTTTTTCCACTACTTCCTCAATACGGGCTGGGTGAATGCGGCCATCTGCTACCAAACGTTGTAATGAAAGACGGGCAATTTCTCTTCTGAGAGGATCAAATGAAGAAAGAACAATCGCTTCAGGAGTATCATCCACAATCAAATCTACACCGGTGGCAGCTTCAATTGCCCTGATGTTGCGGCCTTCACGCCCGATAATTGATCCTTTAATTTCATCGCTTTCGAGGTTAAAAACTGTAATTGCGTTTTCAATAGCTTGTTCCGCTGCAGTTCTCTGTATGGTTTGTATAACAATTTTACGGGCTTCTTTATTGGCTTTTTGCTTAGCGTCTTCAATTATTTCCTGCTGCAGGGCCACTGCTTTTGTTTGTGCTTCCTGCTTCAGGCTTTCTATTAGCTGTGCTTTTGCATCTTCTGCAGAAAGACCGGCTACTTTTTCCAGCCTGCGTATATGCTCTTCCTGGTGTTTTTCCAGTTCGGTACGCTTGGTATTTACAACTTCAATCTGCCTGTTTAGTGCTTCTTTTATACCCTCATTTTCCTTAATCTGTTTTTCAACATTTTGGTCTTTTTGGTTCAGTGATTGCTCTTTTTGTTTAATACGGCTTTCAGCTTCAATCAATTTTTGATTGCGCTGCATCACTTCCTTATCATGTTCCGCTTTTAATTGAACAAACCTTTCCTTGGCTTCTAAAAGTTTTTCTTTTTTGGTGGTTTCTGCCTGTAAATTAGCCTCTGAAATGATTTTTTGTGATTGCTGTTCAGCCTCTTCTATTTGTTTTTTGGTGTTTTTGGCAAATATGAATTTACCCAGTACAATGCCCAAAATAAGGGCCGCTGCACCAATGATGATGTAAATTATGGTTGGTTCCATTGATTTTTTTTGTTTTAAAACGGTTCACAATCGTATATGTCCTCTCTAAACCCATAATAATAAATGAGATAGTTAGTGGGCGAAGATAAGAAATTTGTGCGGAGATTGAATGCTTTAAGGGAATAATATGTAAGTAAAAATCTCAGGAAACTTTATCCAGTTGTTGCTCAATCCTGGATAGGACTTCTGAAAATTCCTTTTCCAAGCTGAGGTTACTATGGGACTCTTTAGACTGGGTGGCGTACCATATGAGTACCATTGCCACATAGTCCTGCATATCTTTTCCGGCAAACTGGGTTTTAAATTCCACAATTTTATCATTAATCTGCTTAAGTGTGTTTCTTATTGCTTCTTCATCTGCAGGGTTAATTTTTATCCTGTAGGTGCGGTCGCCAATTACAATATTTATAGGTATCAGGTCTTGCATATTTAAAATTAAGATATTATTTTTATACTCCTTACCAAAGAAACTGCCAAATTCCCTAAAACAATTAAGAGACTTTGGTATTCATTTTTTCCTTTTTTGGGAAAGATATGTATTGGTGTTACCACCCTGTTTAAACGATTGTAATAAAACATAAACAGCAAAAATCTCAGGCATGTTTGCAAAAATTAAGCAAGCTTTCTTTACAGATTCGCTTACGATTGAATGGAATAAGGCAACTACTGCCCCTTTAAAATTTGTATTAAAAAATGAAAAGGGAGAAGTATGTACCACCTTAGAAACACTCCAGCCGCAAAATCAAAAATACTTTAACTGGAATGGGCTTAATGATCTGCCTTATGGCCGGTATATACTTGAACTGAGCAATACGGATGGCGATCAAAGCGTAAAACTGGTGAAAAGGGTGTAAGCTATTCGCTTAACAGGCCAATGCATTTGTCAATTTCCTTAATATACTGGCTGATATTTTTATCAAATGCTTTTTTATCTGTGGCATTCATTTGACCTGCTGATGCTTTTAAAATATCTAATTGCTGCTGTAATAATGCTGCCTGTTCTGTATTCCTGGCTTTTTCCTCCTGTAATTCTTTAATTAGTTTGCTTTGCCGCTCATTGTCTTTTTGCAGCTGCGTATAGTTGCGCAACAACTTTTGCAGTTTATCGGTTACGTTTTTAATATTTTGTTGCCAATCGTTCATACTCCTGATATCTCAAAGAAAACCTTTGAAATTATTACAAACCGTAAGTTATTTCCTTATCTCAGCACCCAGTTCCCTTTCGTAAGTACCAATCAATTTATTCATCATAGCGTCAATTTCACTGTCAGTCATTGTTTTCTCTTCATCTAAAAAAGTAAAATTAACCGCCATAGATTTTTTGTTAGCACCCAGCTTTTCACTTTCAAACACATCAAATAAATGTACTGCTTTTAATTTGTTTATTTTAACCGTTTGTGTTGCTTTTTCTATTTGCTGGTAAGCGATTGATTTATCCACCACCAATGCAAGGTCACGCTGTACAGCCGGGAACTTTGATATTTCCTTAAAGCTGATGCTGTTCTTTTTATTTAACTGCATAATTCTATCCCAGTCAATATCAGCATATAAAACCGGTTGCTTGCAGTCGAACCGGCTCAGTGTTTTTTTATTTACCGTTCCTGCCACTGCCACTACTTCGTTTCTGATTTTTATTTCAGCTGCATTGTCTAACTTTTCGTTGGCTGCTACAGCAAATTCCTGGATTGATAAACCAGTAACAGCAGCAATTTTTTCAATTACTCCCTTTATAAAATAGAAATCTGTTTTTGCCGCTTTGCTGTTCCATGCCTGTTGTGTTTTATTACCAGTTATAAATAAACACAAGTGGTTTGTTTCATTATACTTGCCAGTTTCTAAAACGGAGTACGTTTTACCAAACTCAAAAAACTGCAGGTTACTGTTTTTACGGTTTAGATTATGAGCCACAGATTCCAAACCGGTTTGCAGCATAGAAGGCCGCATAACGTTTAGTTCTTCGCTCAGGTTATTAATCATTTTAACCGTTTGCTGTAACGTTTCTTCTGTATAATAATTACTGTTGGTAATACTGTTGGTGAATATTTCATTGAACCCCAGACCCACGAGGTATTCCGCCACCTTTTCTTTGTATGCAGCTTCATGCGCCATCGTTTCAGTTGCTGGTGCAATAGAAATTATTTGAGGTATCTCAACATTATCCAAACCGTCTATACGCATTATCTCTTCCACTAAATCTGCCGGAATGCTAATGTCTGGTTTGCTGAAAGGAACTTTAACCCACATTTCATCTATGCCTTCTTTAATTAATTCAAATCCAAGACTGGTTAAAATGTTTTTAACCGTATCGGGATGATAATTTTTACCACTCAGTTTTTTCAGGTAGTGGTATTTAAGCGCCACTTCTGTTTTTTCTTTTGGTGAGGGATACACATCAACAACATCGCTGGCAATTTCTCCTCCTGCAATTTCTTTGATTAATGCAGCGGCACGTTTTAAAACATTTACCGTGTTGCCAATATCCACACCTTTTTCAAAACGGGTGGCAGCATCAGTACGCAGGCCATGTTTAAAAGATGTTTTGCGAATAGTGGTTGGATTAAACCAGGCACTTTCTAAAAATATGGAAGTAGTGTTTGCTTTTACTCCGCTGTTTAAGCCGCCAAAAACACCACCAATACACATGCCATTACTTTCACCATCGCAAATCATTAAATCTTCGCTGCTTAATTTCCTTTCTTTCTCATCAAGCGATAAAAAGGTTGTTCCTTCTGGCAAATTTTTAGCGATTATTTTCTTGCCTTTAATTTTGGCAGCATCATACGCATGCAAAGGCTGGCCTGTTTCGTGCAGTATAAAATTGGTGATGTCAACAATATTATTAATGCTGCGTACTCCAATGCTGTTAAGACGTTGTATGCAAAGGCTGGCCTGTTTCGTGCAGTATAAAATTGGTGATGTCAACAATATTATTAATGCTGCGTACTCCAATGCTGTTAAGACGTTGCTTTAACCATTCAGGGCTTTCACCCACAGTAATATTTTCAATACTTACACCACTAAAACGCTGGCAGGCTGCTGCATTTTCAATTACCACTTCAAACTGCAAGCCCTGGTTATCTACCTTAAAATTATTTTTAAAAGGGCTTTTTATCGTAGTGTCTTTTTTATTGTGATGCGACAGGTATGCACATACATCTTTTGCCACACCCAAATGGCTCATGGCATCCATGCGGTTAGGGGTCAGGCCAATTTCATAAATAATATCTGTGTAAGTATTAAAATATTCAGCAGCAGGTGTGCCCACTTTTGCAGTTGCAGGTAATACCATAATACCGGCATGGCTTTGGCCCATACCTATTTCATCTTCGGCACAAATCATTCCATGGCTTTCCAGACCACGGATCTTTGCTTTCTTCATGGTCAGCGGTTCACCTGTGGTTGGATAGATGGTGGTGCCAATGGTTGCCACCACTACTTTTTGCCCCGTGGCCACATTGGGCGCACCACAAACAATTTGTAAAGGCTCGCCGTTGTCAATGTTAACTTTGGTAAGCGATAATTTATCTGCATCAGGATGTTTGGAACATTCCAGCACTTCTCCAATAACCAAACCTTTAAGGCCGCCTTTAACCGCTTCAAAAGGTTCCATACTTTCCACTTCCAGTCCAATGGAG
>JBGAHV010000018.1:0-69265 GCA_044225995.1 Ferruginibacter sp.
CACAGCACCTTCGCCGCTTTCGCAATGAAATGTAGCTGGTGGTGCAACATCATCTCTGAAAAAAATAATCGGAGATGTTCCATCAGAAGCATAATCATCAGGTGAATCATTGTAACCTGTCAAAACAGGTGCCCCATCAAGGTATATATCCACAAGCTTTGTTACCCCGTCTCTTACAATTGAAACCAAATAATATTGATTATTTACTAATGGTGTGCCTGCAATTGGGTGAGGCGATACGCCATAAACATTATCAAGAGATGGGGAACCTGCTCCTAATCCATTGTAATTTGAATGAAGCCCGTTGTCATTTGTTCCGTTTGAGAAATCAACTATTTTTTGGAAACCAAAACTCCCGGCGGCTAAATTAGTTTTTCGAAACATAATGTGAACAGTATATGTGCCTGTGATACCTAAAGTATTAGCATAAGAGAGCCCACCATTTTCACTAAACTGAAAAACAGGCCTTAGTACTGGCGAAGTACCTCCTGAAGTTACAATAGTTTCACTGCCCAAAGTTCCATTTACACCCGCTGGCGTACAAGTTGCATCCAGTACTTCTGTTAGAGTCGGACCTACTCCCCCAAACTCACTCAATGTTCCTTCAAATTTGTAAATGTGTGTTTGACCAAAAGAAGAATAGACAGATAACAGAGTTGCAAAAAATAAGATTAGATTTTTTTTCATCAGTATTAGCTTTAAGAGCATAAAATTACATTTTTCTGGTAATTATATAAAATTATTAACGAAAAGAAATTATTAGAGTAAATTGGATACAATTAGAAAGGCTAAGCCTGCACTTGTGGCACTCGAATACAATATTACTGGTTAAAAATTTAGCTTTCTTGAGTCATGAACAGAGTTATAAGCGAAAAAAACTGCTGCTGTTTAATTTTACAATGGTTTCGTACAGTTTTCCAGTAAGTATTACTTTTTATACTGCGCCGATAAATCCTTAATCCGGATATTCCGGAAGTCTACCGGGTTTCCTTCGCTTTGCAAAGCAATATAGCCGCTGCTGAGCAGTTGACCGTCTTTTTTAACAGCAGGGTCATAACGGTTTACCACGCCGCCGCCAATTTGCGGTTTGCTGTATTGCAGCACTGTGTCGCCGTTAATAATATGCATAATCAGCGAATCACCCAGTACAATTAATTCGCCGCTTACCCATTGTTCACCATCATAGGTTTTGCTGCTGGAGTTAATGCAATGCGAAGGAACAATACTGCCTTTTTGCACCACTTCTGTTCCGGGAGAACACATATTGCCTGTGGGCCGTGGCTTGCCATCACTCAATCCGCCCAGCAATTGAAACTCTACAGAAATCGGCCAGTCCTGTTCCTTAGGCATGGTGTACGGGCTTTGCGAATGAAACATAACACCGCTGTTTCGCAGGGTGTATGATGGCGCAGTTTTAACCCACTCGCCCACAAAACGGTATTCAAATTTTAAATGGTAATACGAGTACGGGGTTTTATAATACAAATGCCCAAACTGCTCATTAAAGTTGGGGCCGTATTCATCGTAGCGAACCTGTATGGTGTTATCTTTTACTCTAAACGTGTTGCCAAAATTTACGCCCACATCATGATGCTGAATTTTTACCACCCAGTCGTTGATGTCTTTACCGTTAAACAAGGTAACCCATTCATTGCTGCCGCTGCTTTTCTTTGTGGTACTGCAGCTGTTAATAATAAAAGCTGCAAAAAATAATGCGCCGGTAAAAAACAAAAACCGTTTCATACTGTAATGTTTTACTAAAACTACTTGTTGTTTAGTGAGTGGCAAAATATAAGTAGTATTAGTGCCGGCTTTGTATTTTTACAGTGCTAAGTTGCGCCTCCTTTACGTATAACTTTTGCAGGCAGGCCATTCACCCGGTTACAGGTATTGCTGAAAAGGTTTTATGTATTACCAACTTGTGCAGATTCGTTTTTACTTGAAATGCTTTTCCAGGTTTTGAAGATACATCGTCCAGGCGCCGGAGCATCCGTTATAGCATTCAATTTGCGGAACTAAGCCCTCATGAGTAAAGGTTACTTTTGTTTTGTTGTTTTCCTGTTCAATATCAAAACAAATTTTTGTTCCCGCCCATTCATTGGTGTTTTTTAAAAACGATAAATTACTTTCAGTAACCAGCCATACAATTTTTTTGCCTGCAATAAGTTCTGTTAACCGCTGGTTGGAGTAATGTACGCCATCGCCGGCACTGAACGAAAATGAATCATTCACTGCGCTGCTTTTTCCTTCTATTGTTTCTCCAAATAAACCCACCCACCAGTTTTGCGGATTGATGAGGTAAGTAAATACATCTGCCTGTTTTATTGAAGTAATAAAACTGTATTGAAAATTTTTCGTTGTCATTATTGTTTATTTACTCAGTAATACAATTTGCCCGCTGTGATATTGCAAATGAGAAGTTCGGGTTATAATAATGTTCAGCTTGTTGCGGTGCGGTTCTTTCAAAAAATCTTCTGCTGAAACTGCGGTATGTTTTTCAAACCATTGGTCCGTTGTCATTTTTCCAAATTTTTCCTGCAGCACTTCATTTTGCCTGGCCCACATAGTTCTTAACTCAGAAATGGATGGAATTTCTGCAGCTATTTTGTCAGCCTGTTTTATAAAAGGCTCCTGCAGCTGGGGAAATAATTTTTCGCCCATGCCTAATAATATAAGCATATCATCATGTACAGCAATAAGATGCCCCAAAAGATAAACGCCCCGGTTTTTACCCGGTGCAACTTCTGTTTGCAGTTGCTCATCGGTAAGTGTGCCTAAAATTTTGTTCAAATTTGCGATGGAGCCATTCCATCGATCAAGCACCATTTTTACGGCTGTTTCTGTCTGTGTCATTTTTTTTATTTTTAAAAAGGTTAAGTGTTTGTTTTATTAATAAGCATCCTTTGTGTCAAATACATAAATCTGTACGTCTTCGTCCGAAGCCAGAATTTTCCTGTCTTCAGCACATTTTTTTCCAATGTCCGATGTAAAGGCTGCCATCATCTTTTCCACAGACTCAAAATACAACGTGGCAATTTTGTAAACACCGGTATGGCCTGTGGTGGACATAATGCCGCCCTCATTAATTTCATACCGCAGCAAACCCGGTAATTGTTTTGCCAGGGGAATATGAACATTGTTATAATGCTCTTCAAAAGCCGCCTTGTCTTTGGGTGTTTTATACACCGCAATCATTTTTGCCATTATGGTTTAAAATTGTTTTTACAAATGTAATGTCCAAAATATCGGCAATAAAGGTGTAATACAGACAATATGAGTGGTTGATTTGGACAAGCCTTTCAGCTACCTTTGCTTAAAAAAAGAATGAAACACCTGTCTGTACTGGTTCCGGCAGAACAAACAAATATGAGCACCATTGCCTGTATAGTGGGGGCTTACCAGGTTTTTAGTGAAGCAAATAATTATGTGATAAAAAAGGGAGAAAAAGCAGTTTTTGAAATTGCTTTGGTGGGCGCCACCAAAACTGATTTTTTGGATAACAACCTGCTTTCTATTAAGCACCAATTTTCCATTGATGAAATAAATGCTACGGATCTTATCATTGTTCCTGCCTCTTTAATTAGAAGCTATGATACTGCCTCGAAAAATAACAGGCAGTTGATTGACTGGATAGCTGAACAATATAAGCAGGGTGCAGAAATTGCCAGTATGTGTGCCGGAAGTTTTATGCTGGCAGCTGCAGGGTTACTGGCAGGAAAAACCTGTTCCACTCACTGGGCTTTGTCAGAAAAATTCCGGGGGTTGTTTCCCGGGGTAAACCTGCAAACAGATAAATTAATTACTGACGAAAAAGGAATTTATACCAATGGGGGCGCTTACTCATTTTTACATTTACTGCTGTACCTGGTTGAAAAATTTTACGACAGGCATGCCGCCATCCATTGCTCCAAATATTTTCAAATAGATTTAGACAGGAACCTGCAGGCTGAATTTTCAATTTTTAACGGGCATAAAAACCATAACGACAACGAAATTTTAACAGCACAAAAATTTATAGAAGAAAATTACAGGGATAAAATTTCAATAGAGAAACTGTCGGCGGGTTTAAATATAGGCCGTAGAAATTTTGACCGCCGGTTTATTAAAGCCACCGGGCTTACGCCGCTTGATTATTTGCAGCGGGTAAAAATTGAAGCGGCAAAGAAACTGTTTGAAACCACCCGTAAAACAGTAACTGAAGTAATGTATGAAGTGGGTTATAACGACACAAAAGCGTTCAGGGATGTTTTTAGCCGTGTAACCGGTATGTCTCCCTTTGATTATAAATTGAAATACAATAAAGAAAGTAAAATGGCTTTAGTGTAAGGTTTTTGAAGCCAACCTATTTCAGGACGAGACAAAACATAGTTGAAGAAATATTGTTCAAGCCTCATTTTTGGCAATGCAATGTTAGCGGATGTTTTTTATCAAGTAGATGTATGGCAGAGTCAAAAGAATTGGTAAAAAAAACAAAATAAAGGTCAAAGCATGATCCAACAGAGATGGAGCCGTAACCCTTTTTTCATCCCAGTATGCTCCGATTGTTCCCCCACCCCAGTTTACATAAGTGAATACTTTTCCTTTGAATTTTAATTGAACAAGGCGTCTTTTTATAAGAAAATCATTTAGAGTATTATACCATTTTCGAATTGCAAGCAGCAGTAGAAAGTAATAAGGAATAAGAAATCCAAAGTTTAAACCATCAAAACGACTTTCTTGTTTTGAAATCAAAAAAGAGCATAAAGGAATAATTATAATTAATGGAATCGAAATTTTGGCAAGATGACGACTTAAATAAAGGCGCTGACTCCAACCCATATTCAAAGCGAAAAATAATAGAAACAACACAATTGATAGTAATTGAATAGACATCATTAGTAATTGGGGTATTTTAAAATATCCGCTAACGTTCGGGTATTTGCGAAGGCAGCGAATTCATTGATTGCCCTGCCCGGTACAATGCTCATTTGAAAATATGTTGTTCAAGTTAAGAACTAAAGCTGAATATGGAAACCTGCTAACCATGACATGGTGAAGATATTAGCGAACGGTTCGTGAGGGCACGAACCGAGGCGAAGGTTGCAGCTAACATTCGAGTATCTGCGAAGGCAGGGAATTCATTGATTGTCCAGCCCGGAACCACTGCCCAATTAAAAATATAAAATTGAAGTTAACAACAAAAAGCTAAACAGATATTCGTCTGCCGGAACAAAAGTACAGCGATGCAAATAGCCGAAGTTTCAACGTCAAGCCCCACTTGCAGGAATACTAATGTTGTGCGTTCGCCTTGTCGCTTTAAGTTAAATGCTTTTACCAATTGTTTACGCAACAAAATGTTTCTTCTTAAATGCAGAAGGGTTTTCCCCTGTAATTTTTTTGAATGTTTTATTAAAGTGCGAAATGTTTGAAAAGCCGCTTTCGTAACAGGCTTCTGTAACATTTTTGTCTTGTAATAATATTTTTTTTGATTGAGTTATCCGGAACTGATTTAAAAAGTCTGTAAAAGTATAACGAGTTGATTTTTTAAAATACCTGCAAAATGCAGCAGTTGTCAGGTTGCACAATTTTGCAACAGTGGTTACGTCAATTTCATTTTGATAATTGGCTTCAATAAAATGATACACCTTTTGTAACCGCTGCTGTTCTTTTAATACCGATGCACTTGCAATTGGTTTAGCATTTAGCATTTCTATTTCGTTGCTGTTTGCCAACAAATTAAAAACCTGTAATAAAGCAATGAGTTGTTCAAAATGTGGTAATCCTGTTAATTGCTTTAGTTTTTCGCCTGCTAACTTTTTTGTTGTGCCATAAAATACAACCCCATTCTTTGCTTTTTCAAGCAGACTTTTGATGGCTGCTGTTTCTGGTAACGAAAAAAAGTCTTGCCCTAAAAAGTTTTCTTTCATTTGAATTACAACAGTGTCCACCGTTGCCTTTACGCCATAATCAAAATTCAAGTGCGGTATATTGGGTCCTATTAAAGCCAGGTCGCTACCCTCATATTTTGAAATGTGGTCGCCAATATGACGAAAGCCGCTTGCTGCTTCAACATAAACAATCTCATACTCCGGGTGAAAATGCCAATAAAATATTTCATTCAATTTTGGGGTAAGCAATATCCTGAAAGAGCTATCGCTATCACTTGTTATCGGTTCTAATTTTGCCTTCATTGTGCTTTTTTTGCAGCTTTATCCTTAAAAGTAGCAAAATATATCAATGCAGCACAAATACCTGCCATTACAGATGTTGATTACCCCTTACTCTCCAAGCTATTTTTGTGTTATCAAAAGCAAATTGCGATGCTACAACCAAACTTCATTTCATATCAATCACCTGTAAAAATTACACAACCGCCACTAACTGTTAAGAGCTATCCGCTTTTAAAACGAATTGATAGTAAAGTTAAAAGTTGCAAACATAGAAATGAAAATGGCTGGTGCAGCAAAAGCCAAAGGCATTGTCAGTTATTAACTGATTTATTTTTCAAACATTAAATATTGCGATATGGAACAACAAACAATGGCGCCGACAATGGCACCCACGATGCTTCCCGATAATGCTCACAAAGACATACCGGGCAATCCCTCAACTGCAAAAAGCAGTGCTACTAAGTTGAACGACCGCAGCAACGGCGAACCGCTTTGTGTATTAAGTGAAGCCGACTGGAATTTTTGGATTACAAATGGATACATTGTAATTAAAAATGCTGTTCCACGGGAGCAGGCTTTAGCCACTGCCAATTTTCTATGGGAATTTGAAGAGAAAGACCCCAATAATCCTGACACATGGTATGCACCGCCACGGGCAGAAATGAAAATGAAAGAATTGACCAATACAGGAATGGTAGAAGTGTATAACAATCAACATTTATGGAATAATCGCATGACGCAAAGAGTGTATGATGCATTTAGAGATATTTGGGGTACCGAAAAATTATGGGTAACCATTGACAGGGCAAATCTTAATTTCCCTATAAAGCCGGGCTTTGAGCAAAAAGGTTTTATTCATTGGGATTATGACCCCGAAACAAAACCTGTTAATGTGCAGGGCGTGCTGGCACTGGCAGACCAAACGGATGAAAATATGGGTGGCTTTCAATGTATTCCTGAATTGTTTCGCACCTACGATACATGGAAACTGACACAGCCCGAAGCCCGTGACCATTTCAAACCTGACACTACAGGTTTTGAATTTGTAAAAGTAAAAATGGAAGCTGGCGACTTACTTATTTTTAACAGCCTGCAACCACATGGTATTCGTCCTAACATGAGTAAGGACAAAGTTCGTATTGCTCAATACATATCCATGATGCCCGCAGAAGAAAATAACGAAGCGTTGTGTCAATGGCGAATTAATTCATGGAAAAATAGTGTTGCTCCTGAAGGCTATGCTTTTCCTGGCGACCCCCGCAAATGGGAACAAACAAAATATGGAAGGGCAGAACTTAATGAACTTGGAAAAAAACTATTGGGCTTAGAAAAATGGTAGTTTGTTAATTTGAGTTAAACATTAATAGTCGCAATAGAATACCCCATTTGATTTTAATGCAGGGTTCTTTTCAGAGTCCTGCTTTTTTTTTATTTTCAAAGTTTGCAGAATGGTTAAATAAGGTGACGCACAACGACCAGGGCTTTGTGCAGGTTGGAAAATAGAATTCCGTCTGCCTGGGCCGCTGCTGATTGAAAATATTTTGTTGAAGTTAAGAACTAAAGCTGAACAATGGAAACCTGCTAACCTTGGCATGGTGAAGATATTAGCGAACGGTTCGTGAAGACACGAACCGAGGCGGAGGCCTAACTTGCATAAAACCCAATGTTGCACGCCGTTTATTTTGATTTGTCTATTAAATATTTTCTTGTCTCAATTATTAACGGGTTATCGTCAATTTCTTCTTCAGTCAAGGTTTGTTCTTCTTGAACCCTAAAGTCAATAGTGTCTGTTAAACAAATTCCTATGTCGTAAATATGATTTGGCTGTTTGTCAGCGATAAATTGAATAGAATTATAAACAGCAACGCAAGCATTCAAAGCATATGAACCTAATTCGTCGCTTCCAAAGTCATCCATGTCTGGTGTGATTGTGTCTAACTGGTTTAGCGTTTTGTCGATTATGTTTTGCCCTACGACATGAGTTCTTGATTGCTCAACAAGAGTTATTGCGTCAAGCAAAACGTCTTTGTCGCCCCATTGATATTTTTCTGAAAAATCAGCATAGTCAAAGTAGAGTCTTTTGCAAACGTCAATTGCCAAAGTCAACTGTTTGTCGTAGTCGAGTGAGAAAACTTGTTTGTTGAACTTTGTTATAAACTCTTTGTATTTCATGGAGATTGTGTTAAATAGCGTGTAACAATCGGGATCTGCGAATACTTTTGTTCAAACGCCAATTGATTTTCAATATTTAGTTGAACAAGAATTAGTATAACTAAGTTAAGTAAAAACTATGCGTAAAATCCACGCTTCAATAAAAGTGCATTAGTAATTCACTTGCTGAACGTAATGCGACGCCACCGCAGCAACATAACAGCACAAATGCCTGTAACAAAATCTTCCTTCGCCAAGGCTACTGCAGATAAAAAAATCCCGGCGCAAAGCCGGGATAAAAATTTCAATTTAAAAAGCTGTCAGCCTGAGCTTGTCGAAGGCGGGTTGTATGCTAAAGAAAAACCGGTTTCGACAAGCTCAACCTGACATTCTTCCAATGCGAAACTACCCGACGGCTATTTTATACCATACTTGTACTTATACTTTTCAAACAGTTGCTTTTGTTTGTTATCCAAACTCACCTGTCTTCCTTGTATAAAAGCAGCAGTAACCAGGTTGCCTTTCATGTCTAAAATATCGCCATCACTTATTACAATGTTGGCGTCTTTGCCTTTTTCAATGCTGCCGGTTTTATCATCAATGCCTAAAATTTTGGCAGCATTTAAGGTAATGGCGCTAAGGGCTTCTTCTTTGCTTAAACCATACGCCACAGCAGTGCCTGCATTAAAAGGCAGGTTGCGGTTGCGGCTGTTGCCATCATCATCATTTAATGCAAACAGCACACCTGCTTTTTGCAGCAAGGCTGGTGTTTTAAATGGCTGGTCCACATCATCATCCGCCATTACGGGTAAACTGTGCAACTGGTCTAAAATAACAGCAATGTTATTTTGTTTTAAAATATCGGCAATCTGCCAGCTGTCCACCCCACCCACAATCACCACATCAAAACCAAACTCTTTTACAAAGTCAACGGCCACCAGCATTTCTTTTACAATATTGCAATGGATAAACAGTTTTTGCTGTTTGGTAAACAGGCCTTTTACTGCTTCGTATTTCAGGTTCACACTTTCATGAGTGGCTTCTGCCTGGTAAGCTTTTGCCTCACGGAAAAATGCTTTTACTTTTTCAATTTGATCAAGACCCCGTTTAACAGGGTCTTCATTATTTTGCTGCCCGCCACCAAAGCCACCAAATCCGCCGCGGCGCTGGCGGCTTAATAAAGAGGGCATATTAAAATGCACACCGTTATCTGTTTTGTATGCGGCATCTTCCCAGTTCCATGCATCTAACTGCACTACAGATGAAAGACCAGAAATAATACCGCCATCAGGATAAACATTGGCCAATAAAATCCCGTTGGGGCGCAATGTGTTTATTACTTTACTGTCGGTATTGTAGGCCACAATGCTGCGTATGCTGGCACTGATATCCCCGAGTTCACTTGCATCAATAGTGGCACGTACGGCAGGTACTTCAATTAAACCCAGTTGCGTGCTGCTTAAAATAAGGCCGGGGTACACGTGCTTGCCTTTACAGTCGATGGATTTACCATTGGCTGTAACACCGGTGCCTACTTCGGTTATTTTGCCGTTAGTAAACACCACGCTGCCGTTTTCTATCACCTGCCCGTTGCCCACATGTATGGTGGCATTGGTAAGGGTAATGGTTTGGCTTTGCGGTGGGGCAGGATAAACCGTTTCCTGTGCAGTTGCTATTGCTGCTGTAAAGCAAATGGCTGCTGTTAGTATTGTTATCTTGTTCATTACAAAATTTTTCATTGTTAATTTTTCATTGTTAATTTCCATCGGTGCCATCTGTGTTTACATCATCCGCATCAATGGTTAACAGGCCATGGCTGTGGTAATGGTCCATACAGGTATGTATAATTTCAAACCGTGGCCTTGCACGCTGGAAGTTGCGGGCACCACCGGGAGTGTCGCCTGCAGTTTTTTTAGCTGCTGCCAGTTTTGCAATCAGCCTTGTTTTTTCTGCAGCGTTGCGCTGGCGCAATTGCATGTCTTTATCACGGTCAAAATAAACAGTACCATCAACAATGGTGGTTAATGCTTTTGCATAAATGCTTAACGGGTCATCGCTCCAAATAACAAGGTCTGCATCTTTACCTACTTTAATGCTGCCCACTTTACTGTCTACATGCAGCATTTTTGCCGGGTTAATGGTAACCATTTTCAATGCTTCTTCTTCAGTTAACCCGCCGTATTTAATGCTTTTGGCAGCTTCCTGGTTTAAGCGGCGTGCCATTTCTGCATCATCAGAATTAACAGCAACATTCAGTCCCACTTTGGTCATGATGTATGCATTGTATGCAATGGCGTCCACTACTTCCATTTTATAATTCCACCAGTCGCTGAAAGTACTGGCATTGGCGCCGTGTGCTTTCATTTTATCAGCCACTTTATATCCTTCCAAAATATGAGTGAAGGTGTTTAAAGTGAAACCAAATTTCTCTGCCACTTTCATGGTGGCATTAATTTCACTCTGCACATAACTATGGCAGGTAATGAAGCGTTTTTTATTCATGATCTCCACCAGTGCATCCAGTTCCAGATCCCTTCTTGTTGTGGTTGGGTTTGCCTTCATTGCTTTTTGGTAATCGCTGGCACGCTGAAAAGCATCTGTCAATACTTGTTCAACACCCATTCTTGTATCAGGAAAACGGGTGTTGCCCTGTGTGCTGGCACTGCGTTTTACATTTTCGCCCAAGGCAAATTTTATAAACGGATCGGCACCGGCAAATTTCATTTCTTCTGCATTGGCACCCCAGCGCAGTTTTATTAATTGTGTTTGCCCGCCAATGGTGTTGGCACTGCCGTGTAAAATATGAGAAGTAGTAACACCGCCGCTCAGCTGCCTGTAAATGTTGATGTCTTCCGGGTTCAGGTTATCGCCAATACGCACTTCACTGGTTACGCTTTGCCCACCTTCATTAATAGAAGCTGCAGCAATGTGTGAGTGTTCATCAATAATACCGGGGCTTACGTGTTTACCGGTGGCGTCAATCACTTTTGCAGTAGCGTCGGTTAAGTTTTTACCAACGGCAGCAATTTTTCCATTCTTCACCAATATATCTGTTCCTTCCAGTTTGCCTGCAGCATCGCTGGTCCATACAGTGGCATTTTTAATTAAAAGGTTTTCCTGTTTTGGTGCTTCTTCCCATCCAAAACTTACAAAGGGGTAAATTACTTTGCCCTGTGTGGGAGGTGTTTTGGCTTTTACGCTGTCTGACTTTGCTTCTAAGGCATGGTCAAATAGTGCAGTCCATGTAAATGTTTTTCCATCGGCATCCATACCCATACCATTCCAGGTATTGCCGCTGGCTATACCGCTCATGCTGGTTTCTTTGGCATTAGGTCCACGGCCTTTGGTGTAACTTAATTTCACCTGTTTGCCATCGTAAGAATATTTACCGCTTAATGTATCAGTGCTGATGAAGCTGGCAGCGCCTGCATCTTTTAAATCCAATGTAAAGCTTTGGGCATTGCTGGCAGTAAATTTATAACTGCCTTTTACATCGTACCATCCTTCTTCCTTTACTGCATTTTTAATACCCTGTGTCCAGTTTTGAAGAATCACTGTTTTATCTGCAAACACGGGGCCGCTGGTAATAATGAAGCTGGCAATTTTTCCATTATCGATGCTGCCCACTTTATCATACACACCGGCTAATGTAGCTGGAGTTTTAGTTAAAGCTTCCAGTGCTTTTGTTTCTGTTAAACCATATTCAATGGCTTTGCGCAGGTTGGGTAAAAATTCAGCAGGGCTGCCTAAGTCTGAAGCAGATAAACAAAATGTGATGCCTTCTTTTTCAAACGCAGCGGCATTGCCCGGTGCCATTTCCCAATGTTTTAAATCATCCAGGCCTACAAAACGTAAGTCGTTGGGGTCATCCGCATCCATGGGTGCAGGATAATTTAATGTTACAATGTAGGGTGCTTTAGTGGCAGCAATATCTTTTATACGCTGGTACTCGTTGCCACCGGCTTTAATAATATACTGCACGCCAAATTCATCGCCTATTTTATCGGCACGCAGATCATTCCATTTATCCCCTGCATCAAAAATTTGTGGCAGGGACTGGTTATCATTCCATGCTTTTAAAGAAAGGTTCACCCCTTCTTTGGCAGGGTTTGTTTTATACCATTGTGCATCTAAATAACTTTGACGCAGCAGGGCTATCATGCCCATCATACTGCCGGGGTAACTTTGTGTGGAAGAGCCTTTGCTGAAAGAATAAAAAGCAGCTGCTTTGTCTTTTATCATGGCTAAATTATCCGCCTGCGGTGCTAAACTTACCACAGCACCGGTACCTCTTGCAATACCATCTTTCTGGTGTGTAAGTACCGTGCCAAAGCCAGCATCACGTAATGGTTTTGCTTTGGCGTCATCACCACTAAAAAGCTTACCGCCTTCCACTTCGCTTTTAATGGCCTGGTTCCAGCCATAAGCACCTTTGGTGCCGGAGGTTAGCTGCTGACGGGCAAAAAAATTGCCATCCCTTACCGGTACAGCAGCGGCAGTAATTCCGTAATCGCTGAACAAATCAATAAAAGAAGGATAAATGTATTTGCCTTTACAATCTATCACTACAGCATCTTTAGGAAGGGTAACTGCCGTGCCCACACTTTCAATTTTTCCCTGCTTAATAACCAGCGTGGCATTTCGCAGTGTGGTGGCGGGGTCTTTTACAATGGTTGCATTGGTAAATGCATAATACCCGCTTTTAGGGCTGGCAACATCATTTGCCGGAAATGTAGCCTGTGCTTTTACCTGTAAAGTTGTTGCCACAGGTAAAAAAAATAACAGTGCCCATAGTTTTAGTTTGTGCATGATGGAGGTTTTGGTAAAAAGATTGAGGGCTAATTTAATGAATGATTTTGATTAAAGAGCAGCCACTGGTGGAATAAGTAAGAATGATGGTGTATTTTTGCCGTCTTAATAATAGTTATGAATATTGCATCTTATATAGACCATACGGTATTAAAACCAACCACCCTTACTGCAGATATAGAAAAGCTGTGCACCGAAGCAAAAGAATACAGCTTTGCAGCAGTTTGTGTGCCGCCATTGTTTGTAAAAAAGGCAAAAGAATTGACTGCCGGTACCAACGTAAAAGTTGCCACGGTAATTGGTTTTCCATTTGGATACAGTGCCATTGAGGCAAAAGTGGCCGAGATTGTTTTGGCAATAGTAGATGGTGCCGACGAACTGGACCTGGTAATAAACATCAGTGCCATTAAAAATAACGACTGGCAGTTTTTAGCCACTGAGATAAATACTATTATGCCACTGGTGCGTAAAAAGGAAAAAGTAATTAAAATAATTATTGAGAGTGGTATTTTAACGGATGAGGAAATTATCCGCTGCTGCGATATTTATGGAGCCGCAGGAGTTGATTTTATGAAAACGAGTACGGGTTATGCAGAAAAAGGCGCCAGTGTGCATGCAGTGCAACTGATGCGCACGCATTTGCCGGATTCCATACAAATTAAAGCCAGTGGCGGTATTAAAACCTATACATTTGCCGCCGAACTGGTGGCTGCGGGGGCGAATCGGATTGGCTGCAGCAGCAGTATACAGATTGTTAAAGAAGCTGCAACAGCCGGTTGATGGAATAATTTTTGCGTATAAAAGAAAATACATCATAAAAATTTCTGACCAACAAATAACAACAGGTAAAACAGATGAAACAGTTTATCACTTTAATCTTTATAGCAGTGTGTACGGTATTAAATGCACAGACAACATCTGTAGTAAAGCCACCGGTTAAACCTGCGGTAGTACCTGCCGATACAGCTTTAACCGGTAAAGTAACCATTCAAAAAGACCCGAGGCTGGATATATTGGCAAAAAAAGAAGCAGAATTTAATGCGATTGCTGCATTGGGGCCAAGGGCTGCTAAGGGCTACCGCTTAATGGTGCTGAACAGCAACGACCGTAACTTTGCCATGAAAGTGAGAGGCCAGCTTTTACAAAATTTTCCTGACCAAAAAGTGTATATGAGTTTCCAGGCACCGTTTATAAAACTGAAACTTGGCAATTTTTTGGATAAGGATGAAGCAGAGAAAATGAAAAAGCAAATAGTGGCTAAAAAAATCGTCACCAACAATGTATATGTGGTACCTGAAATAATTGAAGTAAAAGGGGATAAGATGAAAGAAGGCGATGAGGAGTAATGTGTTTTGTTATACATAATTGAAAAGAGTTTCGGCAACGGAACTCTTTTTGTTTTAAGTTTACATACTGAAACAGTGTTATGCTGAAAGAAAAAATACAACAACTGGCAAAGAAATATGCGGCTGAGTTTATTGAAGTGCGCCATCACCTGCATGCCAACCCGGAATTAAGCTATAAAGAATTTGAAACCTCCAAATTTGTACAGCAAAAACTGCAGGGCTGGAATATACCTTTCACCGTAATGGCCACCACGGGTGTGGTGGGCTTAATAAAAGGCAAAAACCCGGATAAGAAGGTAATTGCACTGCGTGCGGACATGGATGCACTGCCGATACTGGAAGAAAATAATGTTCCTTATAAATCAAAAAACGACGGAGTAATGCATGCCTGCGGGCATGATGTGCACACTACCTGTTTATTAGGAGCTGCAAAAATTTTGAATGAACTGAAAGATGAATGGGAAGGAACTGTAAAACTAATTTTTCAACCAGGCGAAGAAAAAAACCCGGGCGGCGCCAGTTATATGATAGCAGAGGGTGTTTTGGAAAACCCCAAACCCGAAAAAATATTTGCCCTGCATGTAAACCCGGCAATGGAAGCAGGGCAGCTGAGTTTTAGGGGAGGCATGGTAATGGCAAGTGCCGATGAATTGTATATTACCATTAAAGGAAAAGGCGGCCATGCTGCATCACCGCATTTAACAGCCGATACTATTTTAATTGCATCGCAGTTAATCATCAGCCTGCAGCAAATTATCAGCCGCAATAATAACCCGTTTAATCCCTCGGTATTATCCATCACTTCATTCCAGGGCGGCAATACAACCAACGTAATTCCGAGTGAAGTAAAACTGATGGGCACTTTCAGGGCCATGAATGAAGAGTGGCGTTTTAAAGCACACGAATTGATAACTAAGCACACTATTGAATTAGTTAAGACAATGGGAGCGGAGGCGGAAATAAAAATTGATGTGGGTTACCCCTTTGTACTGAATGATGAAAAGCTGCATCCGGTTGCCATGGCAAAAGCAAAAGAATATATGGGTGATGAAAATGTAAGCGAAACAGAGTTGCGTATGGGTGCGGAAGATTTTGCTTATTACTCTCATAAAATTCCTGCTTGCTTTTTCCGCCTGGGTGCAGGAAATAAAGCAAAAGGTATTACAAGCGGTGTGCATACACCTACCTTTAATATTGATGAGAGTGCTATTGAAGTGGGCATGGGAATGATGGCGTGGCTGGGAGCAGGGATGGAACACTGATGACACGGATTGAAGTGATAAACACTGATAAAATAAGTGATGATAAGTTTCTTCATTTAAATCTGTGTTTGATAATATGCTTAGATAAAAGCTGAATAATTTAATTCAGTACAAGAGTGATTAATTTTACTCTTTTACTAAAAGAATAAAAATTAACAAGCGGCCGTTGCCCATGCATCTGGGCTATCCACAACTGTTAGTAACATAAAAATTTTAAAAAATGAAGATTGCTTTCCACGGAGCTGCACGTACTGTAACCGGCAGCAAACACCTTATAACACTTGCCAACGGAAAAAAATATTTACTGGATTGTGGCATGTTCCAGGGCATGGGCAGGGAAACCGATGCGCTGAACCGCAATTTTGGTTTTGATGTAACACAGGTTACTGCCATGATTTTATCGCATGCGCATATTGACCACTGTGGTTTGGTACCCAAGCTGGTGGCAGATGGCTACAAAGGAAAAATTTATTGCACTCCTGCCACTAAAGAACTGGCTGCGGTACTGATGGAAGACAGCGCCGGCATACAGGAAAATGATATTAAATACGAAAACAAACGCAGGGCGCAGGAAGGGCTGCCTTACTTAAAACCATTGTATACAACCGATGACGCACTAAAAGCACAGGATAGTTTTGTAAAAGTGGATTATGATACATGGTTTACGGTTGATGAAAATATTGAAGTATTGTTTACGGATGCAGGCCATATTATTGGCAGCGCTGCTGTGCATTTAAAAATTAAGGAGAACGGAAAAACAACCCGGTTAACTTTTAGCGGAGATGTAGGAAGGTACAGGGATGTGATTTTAAAATCGCCATCAGAATTTCCGCAGGCAGATTATATTTTATTGGAAAGTACTTATGGCAACAGCCTGCATGATAATGCTGTTACCACACCCGACCAAATTTTACAATGGGTGGAAAAAGCCTGTATACAGAAAAAAGGAAAATTAATTATTGCTGCATTTAGCGTAGGCCGCACGCAGGAAATATTGTATGCACTAAACCAGCTGGAGCTGGAACGCCGGTTACCGGACCTGCCTTATTATGTAGATAGCCCGCTGAGTGTAAAAGCAACAGAAATTGTAAAAAATTATCCGCAGTATTTCAATAAAACCATTCAAAAGATTTTAGAAAGTGACAGTGATCCGTTTGGTTTTAAAGGATTGAAATTTATTAAGTCTGTGGATGAATCAAAGATGCTGAATTTTAAAAATGGTCCCTGTGTAATTATTTCTGCAAGCGGCATGGCAGAAGCAGGAAGGGTGAAGCACCACATTAGTAACAATATTGAAAACAGCCGCAACACTATTTTGTTAACTGGTTATTGCGAACCAAATTCATTGGGTGCAAGGTTACAAAGTGGTATTAAAGAAGTGAAGATTTTTGGCGTGGAGCATGAAGTAAATGCAGAAATTGGCAGCATCCGCAGTATGAGTGCACATGGAGATTATGATGATCTTTGCCAGTTTTTGGCTTGCCAAAACCCGAAGGAAGTGCAGCGTTTATTTTTGGTGCATGGCGAATACAATGTGCAGCAGGATTTTAAACAACGGTTGATGAAAAAAGGATACGAAGTGGAAATTCCTGAGATGCATTATGAGGTAGGTTTGGGATAAAGTAAGTTTTATATATTTACAAAAAAAACTTTATGAAATACCCCGCCCTAACCCTGCTATGTACCCTCATAGTACTTTTAGCCAATGCACAGGAGTTTAAAAAATTACCCGCCTTTGGAGATGTAACAAAAGAAGAACTGCAAATGACTGAATGCAGCTTTGATAAAGGAGCTGCAGCCATGGTTATATTCAATGAGGGGGAGTCTTATTTTCGCATCAATGAAATCTCAGTTACAAACCCTTTTTTTGAACAAACAGATTTCCGGGTAAGGATAAAAATTTTCAACCAGAAAGGATTTGACAATGCTGATATCAAGATCCGTTATCCGTCATACGACAAATCTATTTCCGTCATCAAATTTGCGGCACAAACCTATAATCTTGATGCTTCAGGTAATATTGTAATTACAAAAGTTGACAAAGCTTCGGTTTATGATAAAAGAATTGATAAACGCTTTTCTGAAAAATCATTTGCTTTTCCTGATGTTAAAGCAGGTAGTATAATTGAATATAAATACACACTTGATAATGCATCTATGGGCGAATGGTATTTTCAAAAGTCAATCCCCGTTGAGTTTAGCCGGTTTATTGTAAACTTTCCTCCAGAATTGGTGGTTAATGTTACGCCACAGTGTTCATTACCTCTTCAGCACTCGTCAAGTGTAAAGAAAGGTGCAGGTAATTATAACTGGTATGCAATGGAAAATATTCCTGGCCTTGTAAACGAACCTTTCATGAGCTGCCGGGAAGATTACCTGCAAAAAATAAGAGTAATACTTGCAGCACTTGATTTTCCTGGTGTGCCCCGAAAAAACCTTTTAAGAACTTGGCCGGGTATTATTAAAGAGTTGGTGGATGATGAAGATTTTGGACGGCAGCTTAAAAAGGATATTCCACGTACTGCTGACTTAGATGCTATGCTTAAAGGAGTAAATGACCCTTTTAAGAAAATGACCATCATTCATAATTATGTGCGTAATAATATGGAATGGGATGGTCGTTTTAATATTTGGGCCATAAATGGAGTAAAAAGCGCCTGGAAAGATAAGAAGGGAACTACAGGTGAGATAAATCTTATACTAATTAACCTGCTTAAAGATGCCGGCCTTACCACCAACGCTTTGCTGGTAAGTACTAAAAGCAACGGGCTTGTTAATACTGGTGTGGCCGGGTATGATCAGTTTGATAAAGTATTGGCACATGTAACCATTGGCGATAATTACTATGTGCTGGATGCTACCGAAAAAAGCACTCCTTCAAATTTAATTCCGCTTGAAGTAATGCTGTCTGAAGGGTTGCTTATTGCAAAGCCGGACAGTTATGAATGGGGCTGGAAAACAATTTGGGATGGTACTCACACATTTAAAAGAGTTGTTTCGCTTAATGCGGAAGCAGACACAAATGGTAATTTAAAAGGTGCTGCAAAGCTTACTGCAAACGACTATGAAAGATGCCGTTTGTTACCTGAAGGGAAAAAGAGTATTGGCAAACTTAAAAATTTTTTTGATGAAGCAAATGGGGTAAGCATAGACAGCATCAGCACAGAAAATGCAGAGATTGACTCCTTGCCGCTAACAGAAAATATTTATTTCCATAGTACCGGTAACAGCTCTGGTGATTATAAGTACTTTTCTGTAAACCTTTTTACAAGCCTTGAAAAAAACCCTTTTTTAGCAGAAGAAAGAGCAACAGATATTTTTTACAGCGCCAACCAGGATTACGAACTAAACGGACTGGTTTTTATTCCTGATGGATATACAATGGAGGAGCTGCCCAAAAGTGTTAGAATGATAATGCCGGATACCAGCATTTCGTTTTTAAGGCAATCCACATATAATTCAGGCATTCTTAATATTCGTTACAAACTCGAATTCAGGAAGGCATTTTTTTCAAAAGATGAGTACCCAGAATTCAGGGAGTTTTATAAAAAATTGTTTTCGTTTTTGAATGAGCAATATGTGTTTCGCAAAGAGAAGTAATTAAAACCTTTCCACCCTGAATGCGCTTATGTCAATTGAAGTGGTTTTGCGTTGCAATATTTCGCTTACAATTTTTCCAGTGCCGGTGCCCATGCTAATGCCCAGCATGGCATGGCCGCCGGCAATTACTAAATTATCAAAAGCACTGTGTTTGCCAATATAAGGCAGGCCATCAGGCGTTACCGGCCTCAGGCCGCTCCATATTTTATCAGTTGGGGGAAAATCTATTTTTAAACCGGGATAAAAATCTTTAACGGACTGGTAAATGCCTTCCATTCTTTTTACCAGTATTTTATTATTAATGCCGCTTAACTCCATGGTGCCGCCAATACGCAGCGCATTGCTCCAGGGTGTAATGGCACAACGTCCATCAACAAGTATTGCAGGGTACTTAATATTTTTTTCTACAGAGGGGTAAGTATAGCTGTATCCTTTACCCGGCTGCAGCAATAATTTAATGCCCAGTTTTTTTGAAACAACAGGCAGCCAGCTTCCTGTAGCTAAAACCAGCTGGCTGCAGTTAATTTTACCTTTATCTGTAATGATTGCAGTTACTTCTGCACCAGTTTTTTCAAATCCTGTTACTGAAGTGTTAAGCAAAAATGAAACGCCATTATTTTCCAAATAACTTTTTAACGCCAGCATCATTTTTCCAGGATGAAAATGACAATCGTCCTTAAAAAGAACGGCGCCTGCAACATCCAGTTGCACATCTGGCTCCAGTTGCTGCACATCATCTTTTAAAAGCCGGCTTACTTTAAGGCCGAGCATTTCTGCTTCATCTGCCATATGAAATTCATGGTCCAATGTTTTTTGCTGTTTGCACAACATCAGGCAACCGATGGTTTCCATATCAAAGGTGTCACCCAAATCATTTCTTAAATCATTTACCAGCCTGCGGCTTAATTGCAAAAGATTATTAAGATGCGGTGTGTTTTTTTCAACAGTGGCAGCATTGCTGCTTTTCCAGAATTTCACACCCCACTCAAGCAGGTCAACGCTAAGGCGTGGTTTTATATAAAAGGGAGAAGAGGGGCTGAGCATCCATTTTAAGCCCTGTGAAATTATTCCCGGGCTTGCCAACGGTGTAAAATGGCTGGGCGAAATATAGCCCATATTACCAAAAGAGCAATTATCGGTGATATCACCATTATCAATTACTGTAACTTTTATACCAGCCTTGTTAAGGTAGTAAGCACAGGACAGGCCAATTACACCACCTCCAATAATATGTACATCCATTCTAAAAAAACAGTTAATTCAGAAAATGTGATTTTTCAGGAGGCTCGAACACTTGAGAGTGCTAATATACAACCCAAATGCTAAATAACCTGAAAGCCTAACGCATAAGGGTCATCGTCAGTATCGATGGTGATGGTATTATGCCCATAAATTTTTGCCCATCCCTCTATCGAAGGTCTTATTGCAGGAATACCGTTTACCAGAGTCTCCTCTTCAATCCTTCCTGTAAACTTACTGCCAATAATGCTTTCATGAATAAATTCATCACCTTTTTTAAGCTTGCCTTTTGCATACCATTGAGCCATACGTGCACTGGTGCCGGTGCCACAGGGGCTGCGGTCAATTGCCTTATCCCCATAAAAAACCGCATTACGTGCTGTGGATGTTTTATCCAGTACGGCACCCGTCCATAAAATATGGCTGCATCCTTTTATGGTTGCATTTTCCGGGTGAATGAATTCATAGTGGCGGTTAATATTTTTCCGCAGTTCTCTTGCCCAGCTTATTAACTTATCTGCAGAGTAATGTTCCAGCCCTTTAAAGTTTTTTTGTACATCTACAATGGCATAAAAATTTCCGCCATAGCTTACATCAACAACCAGTTCCCCCAGCTCCGGACATTCAGCTGTTAATGCTTCTGAATGAAGAAAGGAAGGAACGTTTGTAAGTTTTACACTCTTTACTTTATTGCCTTCCTGCCTGTATTCAATATGCACCAGCCCGGCCGGGGCTTCCATTTTTACCACTCCTGGTGTTTTAGGTTGTATCAATCCTTCCTCAATAGCAATAGTAATGGTTCCAATGGTACCATGGCCACACATGGGCAGGCAACCGCTGGTTTCTATAAACAATACCGCCACATCGTTCTCGTTATTATGAGGAGGATAAAGAATGCTGCCACTCATCATGTCGTGGCCACGGGGTTCAAACATCAGGCCCTTTCTTATCCAGTCAAACTCATTTATAAAATGCTGCCTTTTTTCGCTCATGCTGCTTCCGTTCAATGGCGGGCCGCCTTCTTTAACCAGGCGTACCGGGTTGCCACAAGTGTGGGCATCGGTACAAACAAATGTTTTCTGCATTACAATTACTAAATTTGATATGCAACTTAAATAACTTTCTTGCTTATATGGAACAATACGGTAAAATTTTATTAATAGCTATGCCGGCTTTTCTGCTGCTGGTACTTTTTGAAAAATGGTACGGGTGGAAAAAAGGTTTTGACACCGTCCGGAATTTTGATATGATATCCAGCCTTACTTCTGGCGTTACCAACGTAACCAAAGATGTATTGGGAATTGGTTTTTCCATTATTACCTACGCCTGGTTGCTGCAGCACCTGGCAGTTACTCATATAAAAGCAACATGGCTTGTTTACCTGGTTACATTTATTGTATTGGATTTTGTCGGTTATGTGGTGCATTTAATTGATCATAAATTCAATTTTTTCTGGAATTCGCACATTATTCATCACAGTAGTGAGGAGTTTAACCTTGCTTGTGCTCTGCGGCAAAGTGTTTCTGTTTTTGTAAAAATGTTTGTTATCCTGTTGCTGCCTGCGGCACTTTTGGGAGTGCCTGCAGAAGTAATAGCCATTGTGGCACCGCTGCATTTATTTGCACAGTTCTGGTATCATACCAGGCATATTGGCAAAATGGGTTTTTTGGAAAAAATAATTGTAACACCATCGCATCACAGGGTGCATCACGCTATTAATAAAGAATACATTGATAAAAACCTGGGGCAAATACTTATTATCTGGGATAAGCTATTTGGCACCTTCCAGGAGGAGTTAAAAGAAGTACCACCTGTGTATGGTATAACAAGGCCTGCACAAACCTGGAACCCTGTTAAAATTAATTTTCAGCATTTATGGTTGCTAACAAAAGATGCCTGGCGTACAAAAAAATTTACTGATAAAATACGAATATGGTTTATGCCTACCGGATGGCGGCCGGCTGATGTGGAAGCAAAATACCCGGTATATAAAATTGAAGATGTGTATCACTTTACTAAGTACAGCACACCTGAAACCCGGCCAATGCTTATTTGGTGCTGGATACAATTAATAGTATTGTTGCTTTTTGTAAGCTACCTGTTTGGTAATATAGGGTTTATTGGTAACCCTGCATTTTTTCTTTATGGAGGTTTTATTTTTTTATTTGTATATGCTCTTACCGAACTGATGGATGGAAACAGAAATACTATATGGTGGGAGCTACTAAAATGTATAATTGGCGCTGGATTTATTTTTTTCTTTGAGGACTGGTTTGGTGTGGATCGCTACTCACCTGTTATTAATTATATTCTGCTTGAGTATTTTGTTATTTCATTTTTTGTAACAGTATGGCTGGTTGTAAAAAATAAAAAACCGGCTGCAATTGCACAGCCGGCCTGAGAAGATCAAAGAAACATTACTTTATAATTGAGGTAACTTGGGTCTTGCAGCAATACCCTCATTAATAATTTTCAAAATCCGTTCTCTCTCTTCGCCTACTAATGTAAGACGGGGCGCTCTTACATACTCTGAGCCAATACCTGTTTGCGCCTCTGCCAATTTTATGTATTGTACCAGTTTGGTATGAATGTCCAGCTCCAGCAAAGGCATAAACCAGCGGTAAATAGTTATTGCTTCCTCAATTCTGCCAGCTTTTACCAATTTAAAAAGTGTAACAGTTTCTGCAGGAAAAGCGCAAACCAATCCAGCCACTAAGCCATCGGCACCCAGTAACAACTCTTCCATCGATAAAGTATCCACACCACATAAAATTTTAAACCGGTTGCCAAAACGGTTTTTAAGGCGTGTAACATTTGTAATATCACGGGTACTCTCTTTTATAGCTTCAATGTTTTTACATTCAGCCATTTCTGCAAACATATCAAGAGTAACGTCTGTTTTATAATCTACCGGGTTGTTATAAATCATTACGGGCAGGTCTGTGGAGTCTGCAATTGTTTTAAAGTAAGTAACAGTTTCCCTGTGGTCTGTTTTGTAACGCATGGGTGGCAGTGCCATTAATCCTTCTGCGCCCCATTTTTTTGCCAATGCTGCCTGCTCTAATGCAGCACTCGTACTACCTTCTGCAATGTTGAGTATTACTGGCGTTTTGCCCTTGCATTTTTCAACAGCAAATTTTATCAGCGTTTCTTTTTCAGGTGTTGTTAGGGTACTTGCCTCGCCTAAAGTGCCGCCAACAATAATACCGGTAACTCCAGCTGCAATTTGTGCATTAAGATTTTTTTCAAAAAGTGGTAAGTCAAGCTTGTCGTCTGCAGTGAATTTTGTTGTTAAAGCAGGTATTACACCATTCCAGTTTAAAGACATGTGTTTATGAGTATTTAAGATGTTACAACGATCCTCCCTCCACCAAAACAGAGTCGATGGTAAGATTTTGTATAAAGGTACTTCCTGCAAGGCAAACCATCATTCTTGAAAAGGCTAATTTTCCCAATTTGCTTCCGCTCGTTTCCACATAGGTAATTTCGGGATAGTAAAGCTTAGGTATTTCGCCATTGCTTATTGCAATTATGCTGATTTCCTCTGGTACCTTTAGTTTTTTTATTTGCAGTGCCTTCATTACCCCCATTAATATTTCATCGCTCATGCAAAAAATTGTATCTGGTTTACTTTTTAAGTTTTCAAGTGTACACTCTTCTGCCTGGCCAGTACTTAGCGCCGTTTCTGCAATAATTTTTATTTTATTGCCATTATCTTCAATTGTTTGTTTAAAGGCTTCCCGTCTTTTTTTTGTAATTAATAAATTGGGGTTACCAAACAGTGCAAGTACTTTCTTTTTTTTCTTGTTTATAATAGTCATTGCTGCTGTTGTTGCCGATGCTGCATCGGCAACGCACACTTTATTACAGGTAGGGTCTTCCGGCACTTTATCAAAAAAAATTACCGGCATTTCCACTTCCCGAAGTTTTAAAAAAGCATCTATATTGGTTGTTTCGGGGGAGATGCATACAAATAAACCGCTTACCCTGTTTTGGCGGCATAATTTTAAGTTCATCAGTTCCATGGCAGGGTCATCGCCACTTTGCAAAATCATCAGGGAATAACCGGCTTTCCTGGATTCTTCTTCAACAGCAGCAATAAAAGAGTTATAAAAGGTATTGCTGACAGTTGGAATGATGAGCCCAAATAATTTACTGTTACTGGTACGAAGGTTTATGGCATTGGCGTTAGGTTCATAATCCAAAGTAGTAGCTAATTCCACCACCCTTTTTTTTGTTTTTTCCGAAATGTCCGGATGGTCTTTTAACGCCCTCGAAATTGTGGATATACTGAGTCCTAAAATCTCAGAGATTTTCTTTAAGGTGGTATTATTCATAAGCAGTCAATTGGTACTCAAGGTAATAAAAGAATATTTACACAACAACCGTTTTCGCAAACAATTTCGCAAACGTTTGCGGTCAATTTGCTTTGTAACGTGTATTTTGTACATTATTTTAAATGTACTTTTAGATTCAGGATTTTAGGATTCTATTAACGTTTGCAGCATTATGAACCAAACAGTGGTCTGTTTGTTATTGAGAAAGATTGATTGCTTTGCGTAATAAGATTGCTTTACTTAGGTACGGATCTGAACATTCTATTTCAGTATTTAATTTTTCATTCCAAAAAAACCAAACGATTATGCTTCTTGCTATTATGAGAAAGACTGCCATGCTATTGCTGGCGGTAATCGGGTTTACGGCCTTTACGAAAGCCCAAAGCGTAACTGGTACAGTAACCGATTCAAAAGGAGATCCCATCTCTGGTATCTCTGTAACTGTAAAGGGAACAACAAAAGGTACTTCCACCAATGCACAGGGCGTTTACACATTAAATGATGTTGCAGCTGGTGCCACACTGCAATTTACAGGAACTGGCTTTGCCAGTCAATCTGTGAAAGTGGGCAACGGGGGCAGTTATAGTGTAATTATGCAGGCCACTGTTTCCAACCTGAATGAAATTGTAGTAATTGGTTACGGTACTGCCCGTAAAAAGGACCTGACCGGCGCAGTTGCTTCGGTACAGGCCAAAGATTTTAACCAGGGCGTTATCACATCTCCCGATCAATTGTTGCAAAACAAGGTGGCGGGTTTGGAAGTAACCAATACTTCTGGTCAGCCGGGTGCTGCCACTACTGTAAGAATCAGGGGTAACAACTCTATCCGTTCTGGTGGTAACCCATTATATGTTGTAGATGGAGTGCCTTTGGATGGCAGGTCTGCAAGACCTAATCCCGGTACAGGTACTTTCGGTTCTACTCCCGATGGTAACCCTTTAACTTTTATCAATCCAAACGACATTCAAAGTATTGATGTTTTAAAAGATGCCTCTTCTGCCGCTATTTATGGTTCTCGTGGTGCTAATGGTGTAATTGTAATTACTACCAAAACAGGTAGTTCCGGCGCATCTAAAATTGAATTTGGTACAAGTTGGGGCTTAAATGCTGGATTGATGAAAAGATACAGTGTATTAGATGCTTCAGAATTCAAATCTGCTTTGAGTAAATATGGTTTAACTAGTGGTAATAATGGGGCAGATGTGGATGTATTTAAAGAGTTAATGAATAAAAAATTATCTCAAAATTATAACCTGGCTTTAAGTGGTGGTAATGAAAATGGAAAATTCAGGGCTTCATTCCTGGGTTCAAGGTCTAATGGTGCCTTTAAAAATTCAACCCTGGATAAATATATCGGCAACTTTGCCGGTCAATATAAATTTTTAGATAAAAAATTGACATTAGGTTTTAATTTAACTGCAGGCCATACAACTGAAAATATAATTGCAGTTTCTAATACTGCAGGTAGCCAGGGTAATATTATAAGCTCTGCTTTACAATGGAACCCAACTACTAATTTTAAAGATGGCAGCGGTAACTGGGTTTATCCAACCAATGGTTCTGGTAACCCCCTTGCATTGCTGGATGGTTATGATGATGTGGCTAGGGTAAATACGGTTTTAGGTAATATTACTGCCAGTTACAAAATCATGGATAACCTGGAATATAAATTCTTATATTCTGTAAACAACAGTGTTGGTGACAGAAATACAAACATTTATGGATTTTTACAAGGTTATGCAGGTTTATCCGGCTTAGGGTTTGGTGCCATTTCGGGACAAAAATTAAGTTCTCAAACCATCACACATACTTTGTCTTATAAAAAAGACCTTACCCAGTCTTTACACTTAGATGCGGTTGCTGGTTTTGAATACTGGAAATCTAACTTCTCTAACAATTCTTTCTCAGCTTCTGGTTTCAATACCAACTTAACACAGGCTACAAGGATCAACATTCCTTATACATCTATGTTAAATGATGGTAACACACAAAACCTTCCTTCAGTTTATGTAGATCCTACTGTCGAACTGCAATCATACTTCGGAAGGGTAGGATTTAATTACTTAGATAAATACCTTGTAAGTGCTACTATCAGGGCTGATGGTTCCAGTAAATTCGGTTCTAATAACAGGTACGGTTACTTTCCTTCAGTATCTGCAAGATGGGCTATCAGCAACGAAGACTTCATGAAGAACAGCAATATTTTTTCTAACATGGCTTTAAGGGCATCATGGGGTATTACCGGTAACCAGGAATTCCCTTCCGGTGCTGCAACAGAACAATTTGCTTTCTCTTCATACAATACCTTCAGCCAGACTGTGGTTAAAAACCCTGATTTGAAATGGGAACAAACTCAGTCATTCAACATTGGTTTGGATGCAAGCAGCAAAAACGGAAAGATTTATGGTAGTGTAGATTACTATAATAAGAATACCACCAATATTATTTATCAAAGTTCCCCCATTCAGCCAGCTCCTCCTGCAAACACTTACGTGAACCTGCCAGCTAACCTGATGAACACAGGTGTGGAATTTATGATCGGTGCTACAGTAGTGGATAAAAAAGACTTTACCTGGGACGTGAGTTTCAATTATGCATACAACAAAAACTTGTTGAAAAACTTCACCAGCAATGGCCAGGATATCAAAATTCTAACCGGTCAAATCAACGGTCAGGGTGTATCAGGTACTTTGGGTCAAATCATCACAAATAATCAAACTGTTGATGCGTACTACCTGAAATCTTTTGATGGATTTGATGCTTCAGGAAACCAGCTTATTGGTGCCAATCCTCAAATTGCAGGTAATCCCAATCCCACTGGAATTTATGGGGTAAGTACAACAGTTAAATACAAAAAAGCAACCTTAGTGATCAATGGCGGTGGTGCCGGTGGATTCTCAATTTATAATAATACTGCTACCAGTGTAACAAATATTGCTGGTATCAGCAATGGAAGGAACATTGATAAAAATGCCTACAATTCTGCTGAAAAATTGACCAGCCCGGTAGGTGCTTCTACAAGATTCCTTGAAAAAGGTAATTTCTTCAAATTGAGGAACGTTGCATTCAACTACAATATTGGTAACGCAGGTAAATACATTAAATCACTGAACGCTTTTGTTAATGCAAGCAACCTGTTTGTAATAACTAAGTTCTCAGGTTTCGATCCGGAAGTTAATATTGATAAAGCCCAGGGTGCTTATCCTTCAAGGTCAATTGAATATATTCCATATCCAACTGCCAGGACAATCACTTTTGGATTTAAATTTTCTTTATAGTACGTAAACATAAAAAAACATTTATGAAAAAATACATTAAAGTACTTCCCCTGCTGATGGTATCAATAGTTGGGTGTACTAAATTAGATCAGAGCTTAACCGGCTCATTAACTAACGACCAGGTGTCAGGGGCATTAGGCTCTTCTGGTGTTGGTTTATTATTAAATGGTGCTTATTCAGATTTAGGTGGCACTTTTACTGCACAGGATTTATTATTCTGTTTGGAAGAAAATACGACAGACGAAGCTCTTGTACCTACAAGAGGTGGTGACTGGGATGATAACGGTGTATGGCGTGTATTACACAACCATACCTGGAACGCAGACCATGCCTATGTTCTAAACGTGTTTAACAGTTTGAACAAAATCAACTTTGACGCTACAAATGTGTTAGGTTTCAGCCCTTCAAAGCAACAAGCTGCAGAAGCAAGGTTCTTAAGAGCTTTGTCTTTATATTACCTGATGGATCTTTACGGGCAATATCCTGTAAGAAATCCTGGAGATAATTTATTGAACGCTCCTGAAGTTAAGTCTGGTGCAGCAGGTGCTCAGTTTATCATTGATGAATTGACTGCATCTTTGAATGATTTGCCCAATACAGTTAGTCCCGGCAAAGCTACCCAGGATGCATGTAAAACCCTGTTGATGAAATGTTACTTAAACAGGGGCGCATGGACAAACAGAGCGGCACCAACTTTTGCTGATGCCGATATGCAACAGGTAATTACTTTGGGTACAAGCATTATGACCAGCGGCCACTACTCTTATATGAGTGAGTATTTCAAAAACTTCGATGCAAATAACAGTTCTTCCACTGAAAATATTTTCACTTATATCAATAACTCTGGTGTAAGTGCTAATAACAGTGGTCCACAGTCTGAATGGTGCAGAACGCTTCACTACAATCAAGAAACCAGTACCAACCCTAACGCAGGATGGAATGGTTTTTCTACTATTAGTGATTTCTATAACAGCTTTGGTGCAGTTACTCCAATGGTTGGTGTAACCCAGTTTGCTGCTGGCAACATTTCAGGAAGGTATGCAGATACCGCTGTAGACAGCAGGGTTGGTGGAAGATACTATCCTGGTGTAACTGATGCTTCTGGTCAAAGACCTGGCTTTATGATCGGTCAACAGTATAACGAAAACGGTGTTGCATTAAAAGACAGGAAAGGTGCACCATTGGCCTTTAACCCTGTAATTGCTGCTGACCAAAAAGAAACTGGTGCCAACCTTGAAGTTACTGGTATCCGTGTTTTAAAATATGGTCCTGATTTTACGAATGGTTCTAAATACTATCAAAGCAATGCCGGTAATGATATTGTTATCTTCAGGTATTCTGATGTAGTATTAATGGTGGCAGAAGCTAAATTGCGTGCTGCTGCTCCTGACCCAACTGGTGCAAGAACTTTAGTGAATACTTTAAGGGCTGCAAGGGGTGCGGCTGCAATGGCTACTTTACCATTGGTTAACACATCTAATCCTGAAGATCCCGTTACATTACTTGCAGAAAGAGGAAGGGAATTATATTGGGAAACTGTAAGGAGGACTGACCTTATCCGCTTTGGTGTATTCTTAAAACCATGGCAGTATAAACCAACTGATGATCCTAAGTATTTGTTAATGCCAATTCCTGGTCAGGCATTAGGATCTAATCCTAACTTAAAACAAAATCCTGGTTACTAATTAAGCATTTACCCGGATTTATAGCATAATTTCGTGAAAGGCCATTGTAAACCGCAATGGCCTTTCATTTTTAAAATGAATCAGGCAGAAAAGGAAGTCTTATAATAATGAAAAGCTATTGGCTGTATATTTTTTTTGCAGTTTGTTTTTTTTCCTGTTCCCGGCAACAAAAAAGTAATGGTAAAACATTGTTTCAGCTGGCCGACAGTACCGGTATAGATTTTAACAACAAGGTTGTTGATGATAGCCTTGAAAATGGTTTTTTATTCCGCAATTTTTATAATGGTAATGGCGTGGCCCTGGGCGACATAAACAATGATGGTTTGCCCGATATTTTTATGACCTCTAATACAGGAGCCAACAAACTATATCTTAATAAAGGCAATTTTAAGTTTGAGGATATTTCAGCCACCGCTGGTATAATCGTAGATAAGATGTGGAACACGGGGGTGGTATTTGCAGACGTGAATAATGATGGCTGGCTGGATATTTATGTATGCGCTTCCGGCCACATGGGTACCGGTATCAGGAAAAACAAACTTTATATCAATAATCAAAACCTAAGCTTTACTGAGTCTTCAGCAAAATACGGGCTGGATATTTCTGCATACAGCACACAGGTTTCATTTTTTGATTACGACGGGGATGGCGACCTCGATTGCTTTATGATCAACAACAGCCCCATACCTATTAACCAGCTCAACTTTGCCAACCGGAGAGATATGCCCGACAGTTTGTGGAAGATACCCAAAATGGTAATGGGCGGCGGCGACCACCTGTATCGAAATGATAACGGTTTTTTTAAAGAAGTAACTACTGCAGCCGGCATACACGGTGGGCTTATCAGCTTTGGACTGGGTGTTTCTGTAACCGACATCAACAACGATGGCTGGCCCGATGTATTTGTTTCTAACGACTCTTACGAAAGAGATTACCTCTACATCAATCAGCACAACGGAACCTTTAAAGACGAAATGGAAAAATGGTTTCAGCATACCAGCTTTTCATCCATGGGAGCTGATATAGGCGATATCAATAACGATGGATATCCTGACCTGTTTACCACCGATATGCTGCCTTTAAATGATTATCGTTTAAAAACCACAGGGTCATTTGACAACATCAGTTTGTTTACCGACAAATTGAAATCTGGCTTTTATTACCAGTATACAAAAAACTGTTTACAGCTGAACAATAAGAACAATGCATTTATTGATATTGCAAGATATAGTGGAGTGGTGGCTACAGACTGGAGCTGGGGTGCACTGATATTTGATATGGATAACGACGGCTGGAATGATCTGTACGTATGTAATGGTGTTAACCGTGATGTTACTAACCTTGACTTTATGGATTTTTTTGCCAACGAGGTAAACCAGAAAATGGTACTGTCGGGTAAAAAAGAATCTGTTGATAAAATACTGCATGAAATACCACAAACGCCATTGCCCAATAAAGTGTACAGGAATAATGGTGATTTAAGATTTACCGATATTGGCAGTGAGTGGGGAATGGATCAACCTACGTTTAGCAATGGCGCTGCCTATGCGGACCTGGATAATGATGGTGACCTTGACCTGGTTGTTTGTAATCAAAATCAGCCGGCGGCCGTTTATAAAAACAATTCAAGAGAATATAACCAAAATAATTATATCGCTTTTTCATTAAAAGGAAACGATAAAAACCCTTTCGCCATAGGAAGCAAAGTGCAGTTGTTTGCCGGAGGGCAGGTACTCACCAGGGAGCTGTTTCCCAGCAGGGGGTTTCAATCTTCGGTTGATTACAAATTACTTTTTGGGTTAGGAAAAATTGCTGCAATTGATTCAGCTATTATTATTTGGCCCGACAGAACAACCGTAACTTTAAAAACGCCTGACATCAATAAAGTGCATGTATACGATCAAAAGATCACAGCTGCAATTAAAGCTGCATCAGCGGTAAGTGCTGCAACGCAAACTACTTTTTCTGCAGTGACAAGCGGGTTTGAAAAACACACCGAAAGTGATTTCGTTGATTTTTATAACGAAAGGCTTACACCAAGAATATTTTCCCGGGAAGGACCAAAGGCCGATACGGCCGATGTGAATGCCGACGGACGCACAGATATTTATATTGGGGCAGCTGAAAATAAAAAGGGACAACTATATATCCAAAATGCCGATGGCAGTTTTTTAAAAAAAGAAATTGATGTATTAAAGCAATCTTCAGGCGGTGCGGATGATGTGGCAGTATTGTTTTTTGATTATGATAAAGATGGCGATGCCGATTTGTTTATTGGCCCAGGGGGAAACAGCCATCCCGTAAACAGTGCAGAACTGCAACCACGATTATACAGCAATAATGGAAAAGGAGATTTTACACCCGTACTCAATGCATTTCCTGTAATGGGAATGAATATAGCAACCGCAGTTGCCAATGATTTTAATAATGACGGTTATACTGATCTTTTTATTGGTGCAAGAAGTTACCCGGGTATTTATGGAAAAGATCCGCAAAGTTATTTATTGGTGAATGATGGTAAGGGCCACTTTACGGATATGGCTGCATCAAAGAACCCTGACATTGCACATATCGGTATGGTAACAGCAGCTGCCTGGGTGGATATCAGTGGCAACAAGCAAAAGCAATTAATCATTACAGGTGAATGGATGGCGCCCCGTGTATTTTCATTTGATAAAGATCATTTCAAAGAAATAAAAACCAGCCTTAGTAATAAATTTGGATGGTGGCAGAGTATGGCTGTGGCAGACGTTAATAATGATGGCCGGCAGGATATTATTCTGGGAAATATTGGCGAGAATTTTTACCTGGATCCCGACAGCACTCACCCGGCAAAATTGTGGATGAATGATTATGATAAAAATGGTGACCTTGATAAGTTAATGACCTATACCATTAATGGAAAAGATCTGCCGGTATTTTTAAAGCGGGATGTGCAAGATCAGTTGCCGGTATTAAAAAAAGAAAACTTTACACATAAAGAATACGCCGAAAAATCCATACAGGAATTGTTTACTAAAGATTTGATTGCAGCTTCTGAGGTGAAGCAGTTCAATCATGCAGCTTCCTGTGTGGCTATTAATGAAGGTAACGGCAACTTTATCATACAGCCATTGCCAATAATGAGCCAGCTTTCCTGTATCAACGCTATTCTTCCGGTTGACATAAATGGAGACGGGTTTATGGACCTGGTAACAGGCGGCAACCAATTTGGCTTTCTGCCGCAGTTTGAAAAACTGGATGGCAGTTTTGGTGATGTGCTGATCAATAACGGGAAAGGCGGTTTTAGCTGGCAGAACAACAGCGCAAGCGGCCTTAACCTTAGAGGAGAAATAAGGGATATTAAAACAATCAGGAACAGTAAAGGTGTATTTGTATTGTTTTTACAGAACAATGATTACCCGGTGATGTTTAAACTCAACAGCAGTTTAAAAAACAAGTGATAAAGAATGTTGCAAGTGCTGAAAAATATTTTTAACCTGGTATGGCTGCTTATGGCTGTTGTAAGCGTTCAATTATTACACTCCTGCAGTACAAAAAAAAATGGCCCGGTATTATTTGAACAGGTAAAAAATTCCGGAATAGATTTTATCAATCATGTACAGGATAATGACACCATCAATATTTTAAATTACCGCAATTTTTATAATGGTGGAGGAGTGGCTGCCGGGGATATAAACAATGACGGTTTGCCCGATATTTTTTTTACTGCTAACCAGGGCAGCAACAAACTCTATTTAAATAAAGGCGGATTACACTTTGAAGATATTTCTGAAAAGGCCGGCTTTGTCAATAAGCTGCAATACAGCACTGGTGTGGTAATGGCTGATATTAATGCCGATGGCTGGCTGGATATTTTTGTATGCAATGCCGGCAGCATGAACAATGCCGCCCTGCGCAGCAACCAGTTATTCATCAATAACCACAATCTTACTTTTACTGAAAGCGCTGCACAATACGGGTTAAACGACTCCGGCTACACCACACAGGTAAGCTTCTTTGATTATGATATGGATGGCGACCTGGATATGTTTAAGATTGATAACAGCCCTGTGCCGGTAAACAGTTTGGGCTACCCGAAACAACGGGATGTGGAAGCGGATAAATGGAATGTGGACGGTTACTTAAAAGGGGGAGGAGATCATTTATTTAGAAACGACAACGGGCATTTTACCGACGTTACCCGGGAGGCTGGTATCCACGGCACACTAATGAGCTTTGGATTAGGTGTTACTGTTGGCGATGTAAACGGCGATAATTACCCGGATGTTTTTGTATCCAACGATTTTTTTGAAAGGGACTACCTGTACATCAACCAGAAAAACGGCACTTTTAAAGATGAGCTGGAACAGCGGATGCAGCATAACAGCTACGCATCAATGGGTGCAGACTTGGGGGATATTAATAACGATGGAGCTCCGGAAATATTTACCACCGATATGCTGCCTGCCGATGACTACCGGCTAAAAACCACTTTAAGTTTCGATGATATAGACCAGTTCAGGTTAAAAGAACGCAACGGTTTTTTCCACCAGTTTTTGCAAAATACATTACAGTTAAATGATGGCAGCGGGAGATTTAAAGATATTGCCAATTACAGCGGCGTTAATGCATCTGAATGGAGCTGGGGTGCCCTCATGTTTGATGCAGACAATGATGGCTGGAACGACCTGTATGTGTGCAATGGTATATACCGGGACCTGACGAACCAGGATTTTTTAAGCTTTGATGCCAACGAAGTTAAAGGACAGATGATGGCAACAGGAAAAAAAGAACTTTCAGCTCTTGTAAATAAAATTCCTTCTATTGCTGTACCCAACAAGATGTTCAGGAATACGGGTAACCTGAAATTTACTGATGAAGGATTGAACTGGGGCTTTACTGAAAACTCTTTTTCAAACGGTGCGGCATATGCCGATTTTGACAATGATGGTGATCTTGACCTTGTGGTGAACAACGTAAATGAAACGGCTTTTTTATTTAAGAACAACAGCCGGGAGCTGAATAAAAATAATTTTATTGAAGTAACATTGAAAGGTAAGGGCGGCAACAGTTTTGCCGTGGGCAGTAAGGTGATTGTTTACAATAAGGGGCAGGTGTATAACCGGGAAGTGATGCCGGGCCGTGGCTTCCAGTCTTCGGTGGATTATAAACAATGCATTGGCATTGGCCAATCAACCCAGGTTGATTCATTGCTTATCATATGGCCCGACCTGCGTTTCACTAAAGTGGATCATCCCCAAATTGACAGCAGCTTGGTATACACACAACCGGCCGGTGGCCCAAAATATTTGCCGCAGCCCGGGATAAGATCAATGCCATTACTGGAGCCACAATCTGCTGCCTTTGAAAAAAATGTGGATGATGATTTTACAGATTTTTACAGGGAAAGGGGCATCCCTCAAATGCTTTCTCATGACGGACCCAAAGCGGCAGTGGCCGATATTAATAATGATGGGCTGGATGATATTTATATAGGTGGCACCACTTCAAAACCTGGTGCCTTGTATATACAGAACAATGCAGGAACATTCATAAAAAAAGAGGAAGAGGCCTTTAAGCGTTTTACAGGTTTTGTGGATGGGGCAGTATTATTTTTTGACTGTGATAAGGACGGAGACATGGATTTACTGGTATGTGCTGGTGGCAATGTTGCAGCACCCGGGTCAAATGAGTTACAGCACCGCCTGTTCAAAAATGATGGCAAAGGAAATTTCACTGCAGCAATACAGGCCTTTCCTGTTAATAAAGACAATGTAGCTGTAGCGATACCCTGTGATTTTGATAACGACGGTGACGAGGATCTTTTTACAGGTGCCAGGTGTGTAACCGGTGTTTACGGGCTAACACCACAGAGTCATATTTATGTTAATGACGGTAGCGGCAAATTCTCAGATATGCCGCAGGAAAAATGCAACGCTGTTTGCAATGCAGGAATGGTAACAGGTGCAGTTTGGGCGGACCTGGATGGCGATAAGAACAAGGAATTGGTAGTGGTGGGTGATTGGATGGCGCCACAGGTATTTAAATACAACGCTAACGGTTTTACGGCAATGCCCAATACGCTTTCTGATAAAATGGGCTGGTGGCAAACAGTGGCAGCTGCAGATTTAAACGGGGACGGCAAACAGGATTTGATACTGGGTAACCTGGGAGAAAATTTTTACCTCAAACCTGATAAAGACAATCCTGTAAAATTATTTGTGGGTGATTTTGATAATAATGGGGAACAGGATAAAATTATAACCCGTACAATTGACGGTAAGGATAAACCTGTATTTATGAAGGGAGAACTGGAAAGTCAGTTACCCATACTCAAGAAACAAAACCTGCGTCATGCTGACTATGCTAAAAAATCTTTCCAGGAATTATTCAGTAAAGAACAACGGGAAAATACCCTTGTAAAACAGGTGAATTACAGCAGTTCCTGTATAGCCTATAATTCCGGGAATGGCAATTTTAAAATCACGGCATTGCCTGTTGCTGTGCAGCTGTCTTCAGTAAAAGCTGTTTTACCTGCGGACATTAATAGCGATGGTAAAACGGACCTGGTGCTGGGCGGCAATGAATTTGGTTTTCAACCCCAGCTGGGCAGGCTGGATGCCAGCGATGGCGCTGTATTGTTAAATGATGGCAAGGGTAATTTTGTAATGAGCAACAGGGAACAATCGGGCATTGACGTGCAGGGGCAGGTAAGGGACATTGTTTTAATAAGACAGCAACAGGGAATGAGAATATTGTTTTTAAGAAATAATGACTGGCCTCAATTATACAGGGTTGCAAAGAAATAATTAAAACAGAAAGTAAAGAGCGCAGATTTTATGTATATCCATAAAAGATATTTTATTTGGTTACTGGCCATTGTTGTTGTGCTGTGTAATTACTCCTGCAGTAATAAAACAAAAACAGCAACAGGGAATCTGTTTACAGTTTTAAAAAATGATTCAACTGGTTTGGATTTTGTAAACAACCTGAAACCAACAACCGATTTTAACCTTCTTAAGTACATGTATTATTACAACGGGGCCGGAGTGGGTGCCGGAGATTTTAATAATGATGGCAAGACCGATCTTTTTTTTGCAGCTAATCAAACGCAAAACCGCCTATACCTGAATGAAGGCAATATGCATTTTAAAGATGCTACTGTTGCTGCTAAAATTCCTGCAGACAGCAGTTCCTGGAGTACGGGCGTAAGCGTGGTTGACATTAATAATGATGGTATGCTTGACCTCTACATTTGCAGGGTGGGTAAATTTAAAGTGCTGTCGGGTAAAAACCAGCTCTTGGTTTGCACAGCCATTAATAACGGTGTGCCGGTATTTGAAGACCAGACAACAAAGTATGGCCTCGACTTTTCCGGTTTTAGTACACAGGCGGCGTTTTTTGATTTTGATGCAGACGGGGACCTTGATATGTTCCTGCTTAATCACTCAGTGAACCACGATGGTAATTTTGCACCAAGGGCAGCTTTTCTGAATACCTACGACACACTTACCGGCGACCAGTTTTTCCGAAACGATAACGGACACTATACCAATATCACCAAACTGTGCGGTATCAACAGTAATAAAATCAGCTATGGCCTCGGTATTGCTGTCAGTGATATTAACATGGATGGATACCCGGATATTTATATTGGCAACGATTTTCACGAAAACGACTACCTCTATATTAACCAGCGCAACGGAACTTTTAAAGACGAACTCAGTGATCATATTATGCATACAAGTCAGTTTAGTATGGGGGTGGATATTGCAGACATAAACAACGATGCGCTGAACGACATCATTTCAATGGACATGCTGCCTTACGATCCTTATATTTCCAAGCGTTCGCTGGGTGAAGATGAATACCAGACACACCTTGAAAAATTGCAGTACGGTTATAATAACCAGTATGCCCGCAATAACCTGCAACTGAACAGGGGTAATGGCATGTTTTCAGAAGTGGCTTTTTACAGCGGTACTTCTGCCACTGACTGGAGCTGGAGCAGTTTATTCATGGACTTTGACAACGACGGGAATAAAGACTTGTTTATAAGTAATGGCATTCCCAAAAGGCTTACGGATATTGATTACATCAATTATATGGTAAATGATGTGATACAGGAAAAAATGCAGCATAATAAAATAGATGAGAGCGAGCTGGCTACCATTAACAAGTTTCCTGAAATAAAATTGCCCAACCGCTTCTTTAAAAATAATGGAAACACTTCTTTTACAGATGTGAGTGATGAAATACCTAACAGCCCCAGCACCTTTAGTAACGGCGCTGTGTATGCTGATTTGAATAATGATGGTCAGCTGGACATTGTGGTGAATAATATATGGGACCCGGTGGTTGTATATAAAAACAACAGTGCCTCAGCCGGAAGGTATGTCAACATCAAATTGAAAGGTGCTGCACAAAATATTAATGCGCTGGGTGCCAAATGTTATGTATACACAAACGACGGTATTATAGCCGCCGAAAAATATCCTGCTCACGGCTTCATGTCATCCATGGAAATTCCCTTGCATATTGGCATAGGAAACCGGCGTGTGGATTCTGTGTTACTGGTTTGGCCCGATAATACCTATGAGCATATTAAGTGGGACAGCACCATTACGCAACTCAATCTTGAATGGAAAAAAGACCTGCCGCAATTTAATTATGCCGGCATCTGGCAATATAATAAAACCATTGGCCGGCCCATGACAGATATTACGAAGGCAACAGGCCTTACTTACCTGCATGAAGAAAATACATTTAATGAATTCAACCGGGAAATATTACTGCCACGGATGTTTGGAAGCGAGGGCCCGGCACTGGCGGTGGGTGATGTAAATAACGATGGTTTACAAGACGTATTTATAGGAAGTGCCAAATGGAAAACCAGCGCTTTGTATACGCAAAATAAGAATGGCAGTTTTACTAAAACAAATCAGCCCCAATTTATAACCGACAGTACTTATGAAGATGTGGATGCCTGCTTTGCTGATATTAATAACGATGGCTTTCAGGACCTGCTGGTAGCCAGCGGCGGCAATGAATATTTTGGAGCAGAGCAGTGGCGGCAGCCAAGAGCCTATATCAACGATGGAAAGGGTAATATGCAAAAACTCGGGAACGCATTTCCGGGTATTTATCTTACTCAGTCTTGTATAAAGCCTTTTGATTTTAATAAAGATGGATTTACCGACCTGTTTATAGGCGGACGCACCACACCATTTGCTTATGGAAAAATTCCTCCTTCTTATCTTTTGCAAAATGATGGAACAGGGCATTTCAAAGATGTAACTACTGCTTATATGAAGGATCTTTCCTCAATTGGTTTTGTTACAAATGCTGTGTGGACAGATATCAATAACGATAAACAAACCGACCTGGTACTTACATTAGAATGGGGAGGCATTGTAGCTTTTGTAAACCAGAAAGGAACTTTTGTAAAAAAAGAACTAACCGGAAAAAAAGGCTGGTGGAATTTTATTTTACCGGCAGATATAGACGGTGATGGTGATATTGATTTTATTGCAGGTAACCAGGGAGAAAACAGCAAACTGCATCCGGATGCAGACCACCCCGTAAGAATGTACTACAACGATTTTGATAATAACGGCACTAAAGAAACAATAGTTACTTATTATAAACAGGGAGTGGAAATACCATTGGCAAGTAAAATGGATCTAGAAAAACAAATGCCGTTTATAAAAAAGAAATTCCTGTTTGCTGCAGACTATTCAAAAGCATCAATCAGCGATATTTTCCAGGAAGACAAACTAAAAACAGCAGCCGTTTTCAGCGCCGATTATTTTTCCAATGCAATATTGCTGAATGATGGCCATGGAAATTTTGAGTTGAAAAAATTGCCCTGGCAAACACAATTGCCCAGTTTAAAAGCCGCATCGCTGTTTGATGCCAATGGAGACCAGTTGCCAGACATTATAATGGGCGGTAATTATTACGACCAGGCGATGGAAATTAACAGGAACGATGCTGATTTTGGTGATGTGCTCATAAATGCAGGTCACGGAGATTTTAAAGCAGAACGTATTAATGGTATTGTCATCAAAAACCAGGTAAGGCATATTCTTCCTGTGCAGGTAAATCACCAGCAAGCTTTAATCATAGCGAGGAATAACGATTCGCTGATGATAATAAAATAACAGCATCAAAATTTAGTACACCGGGTAGTAGGCCCTTGCCTGAACGATTTGTGCATCATCAAAATCGATACCTTCTGTAATTGGCTTAATAAATGGGATGGCCATACTGGTCATATTATTATCAGCTTTGAATTGCTCCATTGCTTTAATAACACTATTTATGTTTTTAAAGCTTCCCTGGTAGTATGCAGTTAGCAATTTTCCTTTATAAGGCATTTTCTTTAAACTGTACTCCCCTTCCAGCGAGGCATTTTTGGGATTGCTGATGCCAATGCTGGTAAAAATATGGATACTGTCATTTCCAAATGGTGACATGTAAAATATTTTTGTACCGGTATATCCCATGTCTTTTTTACCGGCATATTGTATGAGCGCAGCATAAAGTGATTGAAAAGTTTCTTTTTTGGCACTATTAGCCACTACTTTTGAAGTGAACAAAAAAGCTGTGTCTGTAAGTTCCACTACTTCCATTTCAAAGCCATACATTTTTTTAGTGTCTTCAAAATATTCTTTAAGGTGCTGAAGGCTTTTTTCTGCATTGGCAGTTATTGCACTGCCGCCGGTTAATCTGTTCCATAAACTGGAAGTATAATTCAAAGTTACTCTCGAATGCCCTGCACTGTCAGCAATTACAGTATATAAAACATCTTTGGAAACACCTTTTTCTGTTACCTGGTAAGCCGCACTTACACCGGTAATGTGTGTAATCAATAAAGACAGGTCATTCGCTTCGATTTTATTATTTCCTGATATTTTTATAGACGCCGTATCAGTGCCAGCAAAAGGGAGGTACCACCTCGATATACTTTTAACAGATGCCAGTTGCTGTTGTACCCTTATTACAGGAGCATTGATAACTACTTCATTCTTTTGAACTGATGGCACAAAAAACACCCATAATAAGGCAAGCACAGCAATTAGTAAAGCAACAATCGTTATTTTCTTTTTCATAAATTAATTTCCTGTTTTTTCTTCAAATAAGCACAGCCGTAAATTTAATGCATATTGTCTAAAGGCATGGTTATTGATGCCAGGCAGGCTGTATTTTCCATAAATGTATATTGCTGAAAATAGTTTCGCCACTATCGCTAAATAATATAACCCCATTATCTTCTTTAGCAGGAAAGAACTGACTGGTAAAAACTTCTTCCCCATCATTTACAAATATTTCAGCAATGCTGTTATCAAAATAAATATGCAGCTTTATTTTACCATTCTTTGCTGCCAGTTTTTTTTCGCTGCGGAATATCTTTTTATAGTTTTCATTAAAACCTGAATTGTTTGTATGACTCCGGTCCGTATACAACAACTGATTTTTTGCATCATAACCAATTTCAAAATAGTTATTATTGCCTGCGGCAATTTTAACGCCACTGTTTGTTGAAATGCCGGGTTGCAATACCAGTTCCATTTCAAATTGCTGGCTTTTTACCGGCAGCACATAACTTTTATCCACCTGTTTAGCAGCAATTGAAATTGGAGCCTGTCGCAGCTGTTTTAACTTTTCAACAGGCTGCTGTATTAAAATCCATTGCCCGTTCTCTTTTCTTACGTTCAATGTTCTTGGTAAACTCATAGCGCCTTTCCATGGTGTGGTGGGGATGTCGTTGGCATAATTCCAGTTGTTGATCCAGCCAATGGCTGCGGGTGCACGTGATGCCGGTAATTGGTTATAAGCAATGGCAGCATAGTAATCTGTTCCATAATCAGGCCTAACAATTTCACTATTGCTGTTTTCATTTTTAAACTGCACACCATCAAACTCCCCCACAAAATATTGCATGCTGGCATTCATGCTCATTTGTAATAACCATTTCTTTTTTCCCGGCATGCCTTGTACAGGCACTTGTGTAAGGTCCGGGCATTCCCATACACCGCTGGTATCACCGGCAGGGCCAAAATCACTTAAGTGCTTCCAGTCTTTTAAATTGGTTGATGAATAAAACTGCACCATATGCTCTACCGGAAACATCAGGCACATTACCCAATACTTCTTTGGCCCGTACCAAAAAACCTTTGGGTCACGAAAATCTTTTTTGTGCAGATCCAGCACAGGGTTGCCGCTGTATTTTGTCCAGGTAACACCATCATCCAAGCTATAAGCAATATGCTGGCTCTGGTTAACACCTTCAATATGTCCCGTATATACTGCCACCATGGGTGCTTTTCCGTTTTTACCAAAACCGCTGGTGTTGTTTTTGTCAACTACGCAGGAGCCCGAAAAGATCATCACGCCATTTTCTTCCGGTATGGCAATGGGCATATGTTTCCAGTGAACTAAATCGGTGCTGGTGGCATGTGCCCAGGTCATGTGTCCCCAAACATTGCCAAAAGGATTGTGCTGGTAAAATAAATGATACGTGCCGTTGTTGTACACCAAACCATTAGGATCATTACACCAGTTAACTGCTGGCGAAAAGTGAAATTGCGGACGGTATTGTTCCGTATAACTGGCGGTTTGAGCAATAACAAAAAAGGAACAGCTTACTGCAACAAAACATAACAACAGCTTTTTCATACTATGCTTTTTAACTGCTTAATTTTTTCTCCAGCTCTTCCAGTGATACACCTTTTGTTTCCGGCATTTTTGTAAGTACCCAAATTAATTGCAGTACCATCATACCGGCAAGAAAGGCAAAAATTATCCAGGGGTCATCCTTTAATATTCCATCCTTAGCATCTAAAAATACCGGTGTAATTAATGTGATAATGGCTGCAAATACCCAATGCACACTGGCACCAAACGATTGCCCCGCCGCCCTGATTTTATTGGGAAATATTTCTGATAAAAATACCCAGATAACAGCACCCTGACCAATGGCATGCGATGCAATAAATAATAAAAGAAACGCCATTAAAAATGTGGGGTTGGCGCCGGTTTTAAAAGCATACGCCACCATGGCAAGGCTTATAATGTATCCAAGCGACCCGATTATCATCAGTGTTTTTCTGCCCAGCCGGTCAATAAGGTACAGGCCAACAAACGTAAAAATTAAATTGGTGCCGCCTATGGCAATAGAGTTGAGCAGGGATTCTTTTGTGGCAAGGCCAATGCGTTCTAAAATTTCCGGGGCATAGTATAAAATAAAATTGATGCCTGACAATTGATTAAAGAACGCAATTAAAAATGCAAGCCAGATTATTTTGCTGTGCTTTGCACTGAAAAAACCTTTACTGCTGTTACCAGCGTCTTCGTGTTTATTGCTTGCAATGATAGCCTCAATTTCAGTATCAATATTTTCCACGCCGATTTGCTGCATTACTTTTTTGGCAGCACCCAGATCATTTTTTTTGCTGATTAACCAACGGGGGCTTTCAGGTACACCTAAAACCATTAGAGTATAGATTAATGAAGGAACAGCCAGCACACCCAGCATCCACCGCCAGTCGTTAATGCCGCCAATGCCCTGTAAAAAGTAATTGGATAAAAACGCAATTAAAATTCCAAACACAATATTAAACTGGTACATGGCTACCAGGCGGCCACGTGTTTTTGCTGTCGATATCTCCGAGATGTATGTAGGTGCCACCACCGATGATACACCAATACCATATCCACCAACAAAACGAAAGAAGGAAAAAGTATAAGGATCTTGTGCCAGTGCGGTTCCAAAAGCAGAAACTGCAAATAAAATTCCTATCCACAACAATACTTTTTTTCTGCCCCATTTTTGTGTGGGAATGCCGCCGGTTACTGAACCAATTACTGTACCCCATAAAGCCATGCTCATAATGAAAAAGCCATGAAACAACGGTGTGGTTTGCCACAATTCTTTAATGGGCTGGTTAGCGCCCGAGATTACGACGGTATCAAAACCAAAAATAAAACCAGCCAGTGCGGCTACAACAGAATAGCGAAGCAAGTTATTTTTCATAAGCAATTTTTCAGCAGTCAAGTTAACAAAAAGCATTGTAAAGGGTGCTGCATACCTGTCAAAGCAATGTCCGCAAACGATTGATGTTTAAAAAAAGAAACCATAGTTTTTTTATAGCGCTAATTGCTGTAATTTAACACGCTGAACGATTGATTGCAAATACCGCATTTCATTTGCTTAATACTCCTGTATGAGATACATTTTTATTTTACTGCTCCTTGCCGCAGTTACTGTAAACGCACAAAAAATTCAACTGGAAAAAGGGCTTTTTAAAACAGGTGATGATGCCGGCTGGTCGCAACCCGGTTTTAATGATGCCGGCTGGCAAACCATTGACCTTACAAAAAACTGGGAGCCACAGGGCAATGAAGGATATAATGGATTTGCATGGTACCGTATACATTTTACACTCAGCAGTTCTATGAAAGCAACTGCAGTTTTAAAAGATGACCTGGAGTTTATGCTGGGCAAAATTGATGATGCAGATGTTGCCTATATAAATGGAAAAGAAATTGGCCACAGCGGAAGTATGCCTGGCTCAAAAGAAGGATACAGCACTGCATGGAATACAGTAAGAAAGTATAAAGTGAGTGCCAACGATCCCATATTGTTATGGGATAAGGAGAATGTGCTGGCCATTCGTGTATATGATGGAGACGGCCCCGGCGGTATGTTTGGTATGAAGCCTGCAATTCATTTTTTACAGCCTGCAGATTATGTTACCATGGATGCCACTTCTGCATTTACTATTAATGATAAATCAGTAAAGAAAAACATTGTTTTTAAAAACACGTATGCAAAACCGGTAAGCGGTATACTGCAGATTATAGCAGAGAAAGATGGCAAAACCCTGCAACAGCAACAGCAAAATATTAAGTTGCCATCAAATGCAGCAATAAACGTTTCATCTGCGGTAATAAAAAACGACGGGGCCGTGGTGCAGTATGTTTTTACAGAATCATTAAGTAAGGAGCAGCTTACTGCTTCTTTTGAGCTGCCCTATATTCTTACACCCAAAGAAAAAGAAACACCTCAAATAAATAACCCGTTGCTGGTGGGTAACCGCACTGGTGCACCCTTTTTACTGCGTATTGCTGCCACGGGTTTGCGTCCAATGAAATTCGCAGTTCAAAATTTGCCACAGGGTTTAACATTCAATGCGGCAACAGGCATTATATCCGGAGCCATTGAAAAGGATGGCGCTTACGAGGTTACACTGCAGGCAGAAAATAAAAAAGGAAAGGCATCAAAAAAAATTACCATTGAGGCAGGTAATGAAAAAATACAATTGACTCCGCCAATGGGATGGAACAGCTGGAACTGCTGGGGCCTTTCTGTAAGCGATGCGAAAGTGCGGTCATCTGCCAATGCAATGATAAACTCAGGTTTAATCAATCATGGGTTTACTTACATGAATATTGATGATGGTTGGGAAGCGGCTGCACGTGCAGCGGATGGTGCCATTGTTACGAACGAAAAATTTCCTGACATGAAAGCACTGTCGGCCTACCTGCATGCGAACGGGCTGAAGCTGGGTATTTATTCATCACCCGGTACACTTACCTGCGGCGGTTATTTAGGCAGTTACCAACATGTGCAACAGGACGCCAATACATATGCAAACTGGGGCATTGATTATTTAAAATACGACTGGTGCAGTTATGGTGAAATTGCTCCTAAACCTTCGCTGGAACAATTACAGCAGCCCTATATTGAAATGCACCAGGCATTGCGCAATACAAACCGAAATATTGTTTTCTCACTTTGCCAGTATGGTATGGGTAATGTATGGGAGTGGGGTAATAAAGTGGGCGGCAATTTATGGCGTACTACCGGTGATATAGAAGATACATGGACAAGTTTAAAAAATATTGCCTTCAGGCAGGATGTGCCTTCAGCTTATAATGGCACTTATTATGGTTTTGGCGACCCTGATATGCTCACCGTAGGAATGGTGGGCTGGGGCGAACACCTCCATCAAACAAGGTTAACACCCAGTGAGCAATACACCGAAATTAGTTTATGGAGTTTGTTAAGTGCGCCGTTAATTCTCGGTTGCGATCTTTCTAAAATTGATCCGTTTACTTACAATCTTTTGTCTAATGATGAAGTGCTGGCTATTGACCAGGATATTGCCGGCAAGGGCGCTAAAAAAATAGTGATAAATGAACAGCTGCAGGTTTGGATTAAAGACCTGGCTAACGGAACTAAAGCTGTGGGCATTTTTAATTTGGGCGATAAATCAATGGTGCAGCCTTTTCAATTGCAGCAGGCAGGTTTAAATGGCAGCTACAATATAAGGGATGCATGGCGTCAAAAAGATTTGGCTGCGGGCAATAGCGTTGATTTAAATATACCGGCACATGGTGTAACCTTATTAGTTTTAAAATAATTGAATTAGTATGAATAAACGATTGGGCTTTTTAGTTCTTTTAGCAACAGCAGTTATTACAGCAACTGCACAGGATGCATGGAAAATTTCTGCTACTGCCATCGACCCCAAAAATTATTATGGCATTACCGTTGCCAACGGGCAACTGGGTATTGTAAGCAGCCCCGAAGCATTTAAAGTAAAAGATGTGGTGCTGGCAGGCGCCTACGATTTATACGGTCGTGGCAGGGTAAGCAACTTTTTAAAAAGCTTTAACCTGCTGAACATGTATATGGAAATTAATGGGCGCAGGTTAAGCAACAGCGATGTAAGCAATATGCAGCAAACGCTGGATATGAAAACAGCCAGCTTTACCACTTCCTTTAATTATAAAGATGTGGCAACAGTCAGTTACACCTATTATGCATTACGTCATTTACCGTATTCTGTATTGATGGATATAACGGTAACAGCAAAAAAAGATATGGCACTCGGCAGTGCTTCTGTAATGGAAGCGCCCGATGCATTAAAAGACGTACAGAATTATTACAACGAAATTGACAGGCCTCATACTACTATCAGCCTGCTCACCTCCACAGCAAAAAGCCCCACAGGTAAATTATTAATGTGTGCCAGCAATGCATTTATTTTTAGCGAAGCACACGGCAACGAACCAAGAGTGATACATGAAATGTGGGACAACAACATGCACCTGATGAAGTTTGCAAAAACATTAAAAGCAGGAGAAACATATCGTTACTCTATTGTTGGTTCTTCTATAACATCTGCTCATCATGATGACCCGCTGAATGAGGCAGAGCGCCTGACCATTTTTGCAAAACTGCAGGGCCGTGACCGTTTAATTGAAATGCATAACAATGCCTGGAACGAATTATGGAAGAGCGACATTGTTATTGAAGGCGATGCACAAAGCCAGCAGGATGTGCACAGCATGCTGTATCATTTGTATTCTTTTGTAAGGGAAGGCAGCAGCAACAGCCCCAGCCCAATGGGTTTAAGCGGACTGGGTTATAACGGCCATGTGTTTTGGGATACAGAGTTGTGGATGTTTCCCGCCATTCTGCAATTACATCCTGAGATGGCAAAGAGCATGGTGGAATATCGTTTTGAAAGACTGGAAGCAGCCAAACGCAATGCATACGGTAAGGGTTACAAAGGCGCCATGTATCCATGGGAGAGCGCCGGCACCGGTGTGGAAGAAACACCCGTGTGGGCATTAAGTGGTCCTTTTGAGCATCACATCACTGCATGCGTAGCCATTGCTGCCTGGAATTATTATTGCGTAACACAGGATAAAAACTGGCTGCGTGAAAAAGGCTGGCCCATTTTAAAAAACACCGCAGATTTTTGGGCAAGCCGTGTGGAGCGTAACGGCCCCAATCATTACGATATAAAAAATGTGGTGGCAGCAGATGAGTGGGCAGAGAATGTAGACAATAACGCTTTTACCAACGCCGCTGCAAAAGCCAATTTGCAATACGCCACCGAGGCTGCAAAAATTTTAGGTATTGCTGCCGATGCCGACTGGATGAATGTGGCCGGCAACATTCCCATTTTAAAAATGCCTGACGGCGTTACCAGCGAACATGCCGCTTACAATGGCGAAGGCATTAAGCAGGCGGATGTAAACTTACTGGCCTATCCATTAAAAGAAATTACCGATCCCAAACAGGTAAAAAAAGATTTGGATTATTACAGCGTACGTGTGCCCAACGAAGGCACACCTGCCATGACGCAGGCGATTTTTACTTTGCTGTATGCAAGGCTGGGCGACAGTGAAAAAGCTTTTCACTTTTTTAAAGATGCCTATGTGCCCAATTTAAACCCGCCGTTTAATGTAATTGCCGAAACCAAGGGCGGTACCAATCCTTATTTCTCCACCGGTGCCGGTGGTATTTTGCAGGCCGTGCTAAATGGTTTTGGCGGGCTGGAAATTACACCGCAGGGTATTACACAAATAAAATCTTCCTTGCCAAAAAGCTGGAAGAGTTTAACCATAACTGGCGTGGGGCCTATGAAAAAAACGTTTGTGGTAAAATAAGTTTTTTGAAACGGTCTGCTGTGCATTGATGGAACTGCAATGGCGACGCTCCGTTCAACTATTTATCATTGCTCATCTTTTATGTAAGCGGAGGTATCGATGGATAACTTAAAAGCTATCATGTTCTCACCAGGATTGTTTTCAGAATGCGGTTGTTTTTTAAAATGTAGTTTTTCCAGCAGCCGTATTGAGTTTAGGTTTTCAGCATGAGTACATGCTTCTATTGAGTTTAACTGAATTTGTTGAAAAGCATAATCCAGCACTGCTGTTACAGCTTCCTGCATAAACCCTTTTCCCTGGCAGGCGGGCAATAATTCAAAGCCCATTTCGGCTTTACTATTATCGCTGGAAAAATCAAACAGGCAAACTGTTCCAATTAATTTATCATTCAAAGTAATGGCCCAATAGGCAGAGTCGTTCTTCTTCACATTTTCATTGATGGCCTGTATAAAAGCCTTTGCATCTTCAGGAGATTGGGCAGGCTTCCTGTCAAGGTATTTGTTTACACGTTGATCAGAACGCAATGCAAATATTTCATTGGCATCAGTATCCAGCAGTTGCCTTAATACAAGCCTCATGGTTTTTAAAATGGGAAATGGAGTGAAGATTCTGTTTGTCATATTTCATTTGTTTTATTGGCTGGTGTTTTCACTAACAAACAGAAATAATTTGTTTAACAGCCACGATAGCCGATGCCTTTATTAATCTGTCTTTTTTTGGAAGCATTGTTTTAATGTGTATTCAATTCTATTTTTACTTGCCGGAATTATAAGAAATGGTATAATGAATAAGCTGGTATGCGGAAAATGAAATAATGAAAGCAGCAATCATCCGCAGCAGGGTGCTTATCCATTGCCGGCCAAATACTTTTTTAAGTGAAACAGCCAGGTAAACCACCAGTACCAGCAGGGTTATAATTGGTAACGCAAATAATACAGGCATATTCACTTTAGAGATCAAAAGCATTTCCCCTAATAACAGCGAATAAATGACAAGGAAGAAAGAAGTAAAGTGAATTGAATAAAGCATCGTATCATAGTAAAAAAGGCCCTTGCGGTAAAAAACACAAAAGAGTATAAAAGCGCACACAGGAATCATGATAAGGAACAGCCATTTAAAAATACCGGAAACCATCAGCGTTACTTCTGTAACGGTCATGTGGCGGCTGATACGCAATTTTTTATTTAACGCATAAAAACGGGTAAGCATGTTGTTGGCATAGCCAAATTTATTAAGCCATACGCCAACACTGTCACGGCTTATTTTCTTCAACTCCCTTAAGTCTGCATTTGTTACTACCGGGTTTTTCATTACCCACGAAAACGGGGGAACAAGCACCTGGTCTGTTACACTGTCTGCAGACTGATCAAAAATTTCGCCGATGGTCAAATTCTTATGAATGGCTTCCGCAGAATAGGTACCGAAATAACCGGAGGTGGCCAATTGCTTTTCAAAAATGCCTATTACGATTAATGCAAAAATTGAAATGAAAATAAACAGGCGGAAAGGAGGTGTGTACCTTCCGCGGATGTTATTGATGTAGTCATGGGTAATTTTGCCCGGCTTAAACAGTAACACCTTAAAAGAATAAAAAAACTTGGTATCAAAGTGTAAAAAACCTTCCAGCAACTCGTAACCATAATGTATGAGTGGGAACCTGGGATTATGATTTTCCTGGCCACAGTCGGGGCAAAAGTTTGCATGCGCACTGTTTGCGCTGAATTCAAACCCGCAGTTTGCGCAGGAATGCTGTTTAAGTTTTTTTCTGGCCATTATTGTTTTAATACGAAGTGTACAAACTGTAATTTATCCTGTCAGTTGTTTTCCTCACCAGCTGAAAAGGTATGTATTTTAAAGATACAGTTTTAATAGCCGTAATTTTTTATCAGTTATATTAACTGCCGAAAAGTTTATGTGTTCGCAACACCATACCGTATGGCTGCTTCCAGCACATCCATATTTATATCCTGCAGCGATTTAAACTTAATGCAATAACCGCTTACAGTGGCCTTACCAATTTTTTTGCCATAGGTTTTGGTTAACCAGGTTTTATCTTTCAGGCCCATGATGTAAACGGAAATGCCGCTGGTGTTGGCGCTTAAACCAATTTGATAAAAATCCCTGGTGCTTCCATCGGCATAGCTGATGGTGTACAAACCATAACCGGTGTTGGGGTTGGAAACAACTTTGCCCTCACTGTTCTTACCATCCAGGAACCATAATTTACAACCCGGTAAAATACCCTGTATAAAATTGTGCAGCTTCTGCATATCACTGCGTTTCGGTTCCGGCTGGCTGGCAATGTATGTTTTGATTTGTGCTTTTACGGTCATGTGAAATTATCAGGAGTTAACGTTCGGGTATTTGCGAAGGCAGTGAATTCATTGATTGCCCTGCCCGGAACAAATGCCCATTTGAAACTATGTTGTTGAAGTTAAGAACTAAAGCTGAATATGGAAACCTGCTAACTATGACATGGCGAAGATATTAGCGAACCGTTCGTGAGGGCACGAACCGAGGCGGAGGTAGTAAAGAACAACAGCTTATATCAACCAAACTATTGCTCAGCTAAGCCATAAAAAAACTTACGTTTTTGCTTGGTTTTTTACACAGTTCATGTTAGCGGTAGCTTTCACGAGTTTAACTCTTTTATTGCAATCTCCAATTCAGTGTCATTTATTTTATGTTTTGAAATTAAATTATTTAAAAATCCTAATTGTATATTAATAATATTGATTTCAGCAACATTTTTTCTCAGTTTTATTTTACTAGTCAATGGAATAAGTTGGGATACTATTTCAAGTATATCATTTTTAAAAGTATTAAAGTTTTCGAAGGCAAATTCAAGAGAATCTTTGAGGGGACATGTTTTGTTAGAATATTCGAAATTTGAATTTATTAGGAAATCCGTTTCGAATAAAATGTTTAGTCCTTTTAGATATTCTTTTATAGGAATTAATGCATATCGTTTTTCAACCCTCATGAAATTATGGTAAATGCAAGAATCAACAACATGTTCAATTTCACTTTGAAGTATCAAATTGCTTTTAAAAGCTTTAAGATAGAAGTTAATCAGTTTTTCAACGAATCTCTTGATAAAGTACACTCGCTGTTCATCAGTTAAACTAAATTTAACTTGCATGAAGTTAATATCATTGAAATTATTAATCATAGGATGTCCTATATCTAAATCAAATACCACGTCCTGAAAAGTACCTCTGTTTAAAAATCTGCCAATAGTTTTATTTATCATAACTTTTGACTTTAAGTCTATTGATAAATCAATAAGAGATTCTATTTGTGAGATATAGATTAAAATACTACGGTAATAGTGCTCCATATAGCTTGCTAGTACCCTTTCTTTATCCTCTGACTTTTGTAAGTCCATTTCTTTACCATCAATTGTCCATTTTGTTTGTTGCACAATATCTAAGGAAACTGGCTCATTGTATTTTTGAAATATTAGGTATAAATTGCGAATCGAATTATTAAACAACTGATTTATTGATGAAAAGTAAGGCTCTATAAATAGTTCCTTTATTATATCATTATACAAATATGTTGTAAGGATATTGATTTCATTAGTTATTTTATTCTCATGAAAATATGAAATCACCCCAGAGATTTCATTAATTAAAAGTTGAAGGAACCTTTCATTTTTTGTTTTTAAAAGACTTTCAAAAGTAGGTTGTACTAAATAGTGCTTATACAATTCAATAATATTTCTCGAATGCAGGTTAGATATATTGTTTTTTATGGAAAAACGGGAAGTGTCACAGATCAAAATTTTTCTAAATTCACATAATTGCTCAAAAAATATTTCATCATTATTTTTTATTGACAGAAATGTCAATTTTTGGATTTCAATTATAGGATTTGAATCCTTCTCTTTTAAAAAATCAAATGAGTTTCCAGCCCTTGATATATTAATTAACGATAAATAGGAATTATTACTTGCGTCTTTTTTTAAGTTAGAAAGAATTTCAATGTTACTTGTTGAATAAATTACGCTACCAATGGATGAAAACAAATAAATTAAAGCAAAAATGAAAAGGAGTAGCATAAAATATACTCTATTCATATCAGTTGAATCGAATGATATTTCATCAATACTAATTAGGCATAAATAGCTTAAAATTAAATTTGTTATAAAAACTGAAATTATTCTTTTTAACTTCTTGTTTTTTAAAATAATTTTAATAGCATAATCATCATATTTGTTTCTATATAACTGAATTGAAATGATTAATACTGAGATTGTAATTCCCAAAATACCGGTTATTCCTTTTATGATATTTCCTAAGATGTCAGTGGAGGTTTTGAAATTTAATTTTTCTAATATTTCAGGAAAATATAATGGTGAGTAATTTGAAAATTTAAGTAAATAGTAGAAACCTATAATAAAAAAAGTGGATTTCAAGTCCAAAAATATTGATTTATTAGTCTTTAAAAAGATCGTCTTTAATTTGCTTCTTAAAGCGTTCATACCATGTTGAATTAAGTGAATAACGATTCTAGGCTAATTTTGATATTAATACGGGTTATTCTTAAAAGTTACCGCTAACGTGCAAAGCTTTGCGTTCGGTGGGGAAAAGTTGAACTGTCCACCCGGAACTGAAGCTAAGTTTTGTTGTTTATGATGAAGTTAAGAACAAAAGCCCAAAGTTGAAATGTCTGCCAGGAACCAAAGCTGAATTGCGCATAACTGCTGAGGAAACAATTGTCCGCCCCACTGACGCAAAACTTTTTGTTAGCTGCCGGTTAAGGTTTTCCAAAGATGTTGTGTTGCAAAAGTTAGTTCCTTGGTGTTGACATAATCATACACGCTAATTACTTCAACTTTGAACATCGCTTTGGAGTCATCTTTCCCTAGTTTGTCAATATTCTTGTATATGTCGATTCCCGGGTTACTTAAGCCAGGTAGAATAACAGCGTAATAAAACTTTGAATTTTTTGTGTATAGTTCTAACCCTACAAAGAAGCATTTTAACTCAGGCGGGTCACTAATGATGCATAGACCAACAGGTTTCTCAGTTCCTGAAAATTCAATACCAACCGGTCCATTAATGATATTTTCATTGGGAGTTTGAATTTGTTTTCTGATCAATCCTAAATAGGGATTTAATAAAAAACTATTTCCTAGTACTTGAAAGGCATACAAATAAGCGATTTTTAATAATCCGATTTCTGCATGGTCTCCTTTGGCATCAAATTTAACCCGCATATTAAATTTGAATTCTTTCACGTCAAGGGAATCTTTATGTAGAAAGCTTGCGATGGGGCCTTTCGATGTTGCTTCGCTAAGTTTTCCAAAAAATGCACTAGCATCTCTGGGGTTCGAACGAAATTTATCAATACCAATTATGATTTCCTTATTTTCATTTACACCAAAGTCTGCACTAAGTTTAAACTCATCATGTACTAAGGTTACTGTCCTTTTCGTATTTGGTTTAAAATTTGCAAAATCATATTCATTCAACCGTTTTAGCAAATGATTATCTATTTGATGTCCAGATATGGAATTGCATGATTTGCATGTGAGAATAAGACTTTTTCCACCTAATGATTTTGGAGGATTGTGATCAAGTGTTAACGGATTTTCTGAATGATCGGATAGGCTATCCACTGAGAATATGTCGAAGCATAAGGGACATATATAACCTTCAACAAAATCTGGCTCAAAACGTATTTTTGGATTCTCCTTAAGCCAAGAAAGATTTCTTGAGTATATGTCAAATATTTTTTTCTTTTTTAAATAGCTTTTTTTCATTTGGGGTTAATAACTGGCAGCTAACTCGTAAATATGCGAAAGTTTACATTTGCAATTTTTTGCAAACCGTCGCACGAGTGTGCTTTTAAAAATATACGCAAAAAACAATCTTAAATCCGAAGTTTTATCCCCGGCTTATATCTTCATTTCAATCATCCACACATGTCCAAAGGGGTCTTTTATTTCGCCCTGGCGGTAACCGTAATCATAACTGGTGGCGGCAGATAATACCACCGCCCCGGCAGCAATGGCTTTTTCCATTACAGCATCCACATCGGGTACAAATAAACCCACTATAACTGCGGTATGGTTAGCTGTTTGGGGGTTAAGGCAGTTAATGCGTTCCATGTCCTCATGCACATGAAATAAAGCCCCGTTAATGGAAAGCTCGGCCACATGTATGCTGCCGTCATCATTCCGCAGGCAAAAATGAACGGCGGCATCAAAGGCGTTTATATAAAAATCGATGCTGGCGGTACCATGCGGTATGGCTAACTGGGGAGCAAAAAAAGTTGTCATGGCAAATGTTTTAGTGAATATATCAACAGTTTTTTAAATGCAGGCACCTTGCAGGCGGGCGGCTGGCCGGGCATGGCGGGCTTTGCCAAAAACTTGCCCAAACCTTTCATTTCTGTAATAAAAACCCTTACCTTTGCGCCGCTAAAAAGTCGTTGATGAAATACAGGGCTGAAGGGAAAGCAGCGCTTTATTTAGCAGTCTATGAGAGTTTAACACACCATATTAAACCCCAAACCCCTGAAGGGGCTTTACTACGGGGAGAATTAAGCGGAGATTTCCGCACTGGAAAAGTTCAATAAAGATATAAAGTACAAGAGTTCGACACTACTAAAGCTGAATAAGTTACAGTGCCGGGCTAACAACAATAAATAAAATATAAAAACTATAAACACTTAGTAAAATGGCTGATTTAAAATTTCAGAGAAACTTTGGTATTGCCGCCCACATTGATGCCGGTAAAACCACTACTACTGAACGTATCCTGCGTTATACAGGTATGATTCATAAAATTGGTGAAGTACATGATGGCGCTGCCACCACCGACTGGATGGAGCAGGAAAAAGAACGTGGTATCACTATCACTTCTGCTGCGGTAAGCTGCCAGTGGAACTTCCCAACCGTTTTGGGTAAAGCAACACCAGATACCAAAAAATATAATTTCAACATTATTGATACTCCGGGCCACGTGGACTTTACCGTAGAGGTAGAACGTTCTATGCGTGTGCTGGATGGTTTGATCGCCCTGTTTAGTGCGGTGGATGGTGTGGAGCCACAATCTGAAACTGTATGGCGCCAGGCGAACCGTTACAATGTACCCCGTATCGGTTTTGTAAATAAAATGGACCGTGCCGGTGCTGACTTTTTAATGGTGGTGAAGCAGGTAATTGACATGCTGGGCTCTAAAGCAGTGCCTTTGCAATTACCCATTGGTGCAGAAGATAACTTTAAAGGGGTGGTTGATTTGATCAAAATGAAAGGCATCATCTGGCACATGGAAACAGAAGGTATGACCTTTGATGAAATTCCTGTACCGGAAGATATGGTGGAAGAAGCGAACGAATGGAGGGGTAAACTGGTGGAAGCCGTTGCTGAATACGATGATAAACTGATGGAAAAATTCTTCGACAACCCTGATACAATTACAGAAGAAGAAATGCATGAAGCGATCCGCAAGGCTACCATTGATTTATCGATTGTGCCAATGATGTGCGGTTCTTCATTCAAAAATAAAGGTGTACAAACAGCATTGGATGCGGTTTGCCGTTACCTGCCTTCTCCGGTGGATGTTGAAGCGATAAAAGGAACCGATCCTGATACAGGTGAAGAACTGATTCGTAAGCCCGATCCAAAAGAACCATTTGCGGCTTTGGCGTTTAAGATCATGACCGATCCGTTCGTAGGCCGTTTGGCGTTCTTCCGTTGTTACTCTGGCCACCTGGATGCCGGTAGTTATGTACTGAACGTAAGAAGTGGTAAGAAAGAAAGGATCAGCCGTATTATGAAGATGTTTGCCAACAAGCAAAACCCGATTGACTTTATTGAAGCGGGGGATATTGGTGCTGCGGTAGGTTTTAAAGAAATTAAAACCGGTGATACCCTTTGTCATGAAGATCATCCGATCACTTTGGAAAACATGTTTATTCCGGAGCCGGTGATCGCTATTGCGGTAGAACCAAAAACACAGGCTGACGTTGATAAAATGGGTATGGCTATTGCCAAGCTGGTGGAAGAGGATCCTACATTACGTGTAAACACGGATGAAGATACCGGCCAAACCATCCTTCGTGGTATGGGTGAGCTGCACCTGGAAATTATTGTTGACCGTATGAAGCGTGAGTTTAAAGTGGAAGTAAATCAGGGTGCACCGCAGGTAGCGTATAAAGAGGCTTTTGGTACTTCTGTTGAACACAGGGAAACACTGAAAAAACAAACGGGTGGCCGTGGTAAATTTGCCGATATCGTATTTGAATTTGGGCCGGCGGATCCAGAATGGCTGAAAGAGAACGAAGGCAAAAACTTCCAGTTTGTGAATGATATTTTTGGTGGATCTATTCCAAAAGAATTCATCCAGCCCATTCAAAAAGGTTTTGACAGTGCAATGTCTACCGGTGTGCTGGCTGGTTACCCTGTACGGGATATGAAAGTGCGTGTGTTTGACGGTAGCTACCACGATGTGGATAGTGATGCGATGAGCTTTGAATTGTGTGCAAAAGCTGGTTTCCGTGAGGCTGGCCGTAAAGCAAAACCAACATTGCTGGAACCAATCATGAAGGTGGAAGTTTTAACTCCGGACCAATACATGGGTGATGTTACCGGTGACTTAAACCGCCGCCGTGGTATGCTGGAAGGTATGGACAGCCGTAATAACCTGCAGGTAATTAAAGCTAAAGTTCCATTGAGTGAAATGTTTGGTTATGTAACGCAGCTGCGTTCATTGTCAAGCGGACGTGCCAGCAGCACCATGGAATTCAGCCATTACTCTCCTGCACCAAACAACATTGCAGAAGAAGTAATAGCCAAGAGCAAAGGAAAAATAAAAGTAGAAGACTAATTTTCTGCTTTACAATACAAAGAAAGCCCTGCACCAAAACTGCGGGGCTTTTTCTGTTTTTGCTCTTTAATTAAAGCTGATGTAAAAGGGTAGTTTTTATAAACCACAAACGATTGCGTTAAAAATATTAACAGGGATATGTATTTTCAATCTACATTTGTGGCTAATTTTTTAATATAAGCAACAGCTTATTTCAAAAAAATCCTCACCTGAACCATTAAATTTTGTAAGTAGTGTCCGCACATGGTAATGTAAACAAAGTAACAGCAGCCGGCCTGCTGGTAGCACTGGGTATTATTTATGGAGATATCGGTACTTCGCCGTTGTATGTTTTCAGCGAAATTATCAATGGAAAAAAAATTGAACCGCTTTTAATTATCGGCGGCCTCAGTTGCATTATATGGACGTTGACACTGCAAACCACCATTAAATATGTGGTGCTTACACTAAAGGCAGATAACAGGGGTGAGGGTGGTATTTTCTCTTTATACACTTTGGTGCGCAGGCGAAAAAAATGGCTGGTAATACCTGCCATGCTGGGTGGTGCAGCATTGCTGGCAGATGGTATGATTACCCCGCCCATTTCTGTGGCTGCCGCCGTGGAAGGATTGCGCAATATTCCGCAATTACATGATATTGCCGACCACACTATTATTATAATTGTACTGGGTATTTTGGCTGCCTTGTTTTTTATGCAGCAATTTGGCAGTGCAAGTATTGGCAAAATGTTTGGCCCCATAATGTTTATCTGGTTTAGCATGCTGGCTGTGCTGGGCCTTTCTCATATTGCTGATGACTGGAGTATTTTAAAGGCATTTAATCCCTATTATGCTATTAAGCTGCTTACGGTTTATCCTAAAGGGTTCTATTTACTGGGCTCGGTGTTTTTATGTACCACGGGTGCGGAAGCATTGTACAGCGACCTGGGGCACTGCGGCCGCGGTAACATCCGCTATACATGGATAATGGTTAAAACCTGCCTTATCTTAAATTATCTCGGGCAGGGAGCTTGGTTATTGAGCCACAACACCGGTAAAATTTTTGCTACCAGCGAACACCTGAAAGACATACCCGGTGCTGTACTTTTAAAAAATCCATTTTTTGAAGTAATGCCGCAATGGTTTGTACTAACAGGTATTGTTATTGCAACTGCCGCCGCCATCATTGCCAGCCAGGCATTAATAAGCGGATCGTTTACATTAATAAGTGAAGCTATACGCCTTAACCTGTGGCCCAAAATGAAAATCATTTACCCCACTGAGGCAAGAGGCCAATTGTTTATACCCGGTATTAACACCCTGTTGTTTGGCGGATGTGTGGGCATAGTGCTTTACTTTCAAAACTCCGGTGCCATGGGTGCTGCTTATGGTTTGGCCATAACATTGTGTATGCTTGCCACCACTATTTTATTTTCAAATTACCTGGTGGTGCACCGGGTTAAACCAATACTTATTTACACGTTCCTGGCGGTATTTATCACTATTGAAATAAGCTTCTTAATTGCCAACCTTGACAAATTTCCGCATGGTGGTTATGTAACATTAATTGTGGGTGGCGGTTTATTCGCAGTAATGTATGTATGGTTCAGGGCACGTAAAATTAAAAACCGTTACGTGGAGTTTGTACGGATGGAAGAATATATTCCCAAACTGGAAGAACTGAGTAACGACATTACAGTTCCAAAGTATGCAACACACCTGGTGTATTTAACCAGTGCCAATAATCCTAAAGAAATTGAACATAAAATTATTTACAGCATATTAAGCGGTAAACCTAAACGGGCAGATATTTACTGGTTTGTGCATGTAGATACGCTGGATGATCCATATACCTGCGAATATGTAGTGGAGCACATCATTCCTAATGATATTGTACGGGTGGAATTCCGCCTGGGTTTCCGCATGGCACCACGTATTAACCTGATGTTTAAAAAAGTGGTGGAAGATTTGGTAATTAACAGGGAAGTAAACGTGGTAAGCCGCTACGAAAGCCAGCAGCGCAATAATGTTACCGGCGACTTTCAGTTTGTGGTAATGGAAAAATTCCTGAGCCAGGATAATGAACTGCCCTTTATGGAAAAAATGGTAATGCGCCTGTATTTCTGGTTAAAAGAATTATCACTGAGCGAAGAAAAAGGTTTTGGCCTGGAACAAAGCAGCGTGCAGGTGGAAAAATTCCCGCTGATTGTGGCACCATTAAGCAAACTAAAATTAAAGCGGGTGTACATTGATGAGGAAGAGTAGAAGAAAATAACTGTTTGAAAAATCACATGGCCGCAGATGAATTCAATAACACCACAGCAGCTAAAACATAAAATAGAAAGCGGCGAAGATTTTCAGTTAATTGATGTGCGTGAGCCGGAAGAGCATGAAGCATTTAATATTGGCGGAGAATTAATACCGCTCCTGTTTATAACACAGCATACAGAAAACATCCACAGGGACAAGCCTGTTATTTTTTATTGCCGTAAGGGCATCCGCAGCCAGATAGCCATTCAGCGGCTGCAGGAAAAATATCCGTTCACCAATCTTATCAATCTTATTGGCGGTACCGAAGCCTGGAAAAAACAATTTATGGTTGATGGTTTGTAGTTTGTGGTTACAAAGAGAATGACCTAATTTAACGGTGTTTAACAACAACAAACCAAAAACTACAAACAAACAACTCCTCCCGTTGCTTCAAATCATTCTTTATATCACCGGCGCCATTGTGCTGCTTTCTGTAATTGCTTACCTGGTGCAGGAAAAATTTATTTTTAAGCCAGAAAAACTTAAACAGGATTTTCAGTATAAATATGATGCGCCTTTTCGTGAACTTTTTTTTGATGTGGAGCCCGGTGTACGCATTAACGGATTGCATTTTCATTGTGAGAAACCGTTGGGTCTCATATTGTATTTTCATGGTAACAGCCGCAGCATTAAAGGCTGGGCCAAGTATGCCAAAGATTTTTACCGTTATAATTACGATGTGGTGCTGGTGGATTACCGGGGCTTTGGCAAAAGTACCGGCAAGCGAAATGAAAAAGATATGCTGAGCGATATGCAGTTTGTGTATAACGAACTGGTAAAAACCTATCCGCAAAATCATTTGATTGTTTATGGCCGCAGCCTGGGCAGTGGCTTTGCAGCAAAGCTGGCGGCAGACAATACCCCCCGCTATTTAATTTTAGATGCACCTTACTTCAGTTTTAAAAAAACAATTGAACGTTTTTTACCCATGCTGCCTGTAAAGTATATACTGCGTTATCATTTGCGTACTGATAAGTGGATAAGAAAAGTGAACTGCCCGGTTTATATTTTACATGGCACCAAAGACTGGCTGATCCCCATTAGCAACAGTGAAAAACTGCAGGCATTAAATCCGCGGAAAATTATATTGATACGGATACAGGGCGGTGGGCACAATAATCTTCCGTCGTTTTATGAATACCATAATTTTATAAGAGACATACTGCAATACTAAGTAACAATGGATATGGATGCAATGAGCAATACTGCTGAAACAAATCAACCCAAAAAAACGGGTAAGAAAAAATTATTCCGCTGGATAAAAGCAGTGATTATTATTTACTGCAGCATTGGCATTGCATTGTACTACCTGCAGCAAAAATTTTTGTTTCACCCGGAGCCACTGGCAAAAGATTACGCATACCAATTTGATGCTCCTTTTGAAGAAGTGAATATTGCCTTTAATGAAAGGGATACGATGAACATGGTGAAATTTTTCCCGAAGGACACTGTGCGGAAAGGAGTGGTGCTTTACTTTCATGGCAACAGGGAAAACATTGGCCGCTATGCAAAATTTACAGATGTTTTTTTGCGGCATGGGTATGAAGTATGGATGGAAGATTATCCCGGTTACGGCAAAAGCACCGGTAACCGGACAGAAAAAAAACTGTACCAGCAGGCAATGGAAGTGTATAAGATGGCAGCCGGTAAATATTATAACGACAGTATTATTTTATATGGAAAATCATTCGGCACCGGCATAGCATCTTATGTGGCGGCACAAACAAACTGCCGGCAATTAATACTGGAAACACCCTATTACAGTATTCCGGCATTGTTCAGTTGCTATGCACCCATTTACCCAACGCAGCGCATGAGTATTTATAAAATCCCCGTTAATGAATATTTGCAGCAGGTTAAATATCCCGTCACAATTTTTCATGGCACCAGTGATGGGGTAATACCTTACCGTTGTGCTAAAAAATTAAAAACGGTATTGAAGGCTGCAGATGAATTTGTAACAATTGAAGACGGCACTCATCATAATTTATATGGCTTTGATGTTTACCAGAAGAAGATGGACAGTTTGCTGCTAAAATAATATTCTCTTATCAGAAAAAAAGAATGCAACCCCCAGGCCAATCATCAGCATGCTGATAACAGCAAAAAAAATTGTACTTGCAGGTGATGATTTTCTTTTTCTGAGAAAAAAAGCGAAAAAGAAGAAGAAAGGCTCTTTGTACTTTGCTATTCTGTATATATTGATACAGCCGAAAATAAATAAAAGTGTTCCAGTTAATTTTTGTTCAAGCATGCTATAACTCCTTAAGGATAGTTTTATTCTTATCTATTCTCAACTGATAAGTTACTCCTTCCTTCAAGGCATAATTCTCTTTACAATGCCCTGCAGGAAAACCAAAGCAAACAGGGTATTTATACTCTTTTACGATATCAGCAATTACCTCATACACCGTTTTGCCAAAAGGCCTCTCAGTATCTTTTGTATCCGTAAAACTGCCAATAATCAGCCCGGCCAATTTATCTAATTTACCGCTGCGTTTTAATTGATGCAGCATCCGGTCAATGGCATAGATCTGTTCGCCAATATCTTCAATAAATAAAATTTTGTTTCTGGTGGTAATGTCAGATGCCGTTCCCGTAACATGCGCCAGCAACGATAAATTACCACCCACTAATTGCCCGGTTGCTGTCCCTTTCCTGTTGAATGGATGTGCTGCACATTTGTAATTTGCCTTTTTACCGGTAATGGCTTTTCGCAATGATTCAATAAACTCATTTCCCTGCACACCATCATTAAATGCTGCAGCCATGGGAGAGTGTAAGGTGGCAATTTTAAAATTTGTGTGAATGTGGGTGTGAAGTATCGTAATGTCGCTGTAACCGATCAGCCACTTGGGTTTCTTTTTAAACTGGGTAAAATCAATTTTATCAATAATGCGGCTGACACCATAACCGCCACGGCCAAATAAAATGGCATCAACAGCATCGCTGTCCAGCATGGCCTGCAGCTCTTCCAGTCGTTCTTCATCGGTGCCGGAAAAATAATTAGCAGAGTTACTGCCCAATGTTTTGCCAACCATTACCGTAAAACCCCATTGCTGTAATGCAGAAATACAGGCTTGCGCTTTTTCTGCAGCCATATAACCGGCGGGGCAGGTAATGCCAATGGTGCTGCCTTTTTTTAAATATGGAGGTGTTTTCAAGTATGCTTTTTTTAAGTATTCAAAACTACATCTATATTTGTCAGGAAAATTAACTCTTTTGAACCGATACCTGCTGTCTTATGTTTTTACCTTCCTGTTGTTAAATGCCGGCATCGCTCATGCCCAGCAAAGCCCGGTTTATCAATTTCCCAAAGATGACAGCCTGATAAAAAAGCAATACCTTAATGAGGCGCAGGCTGGTTACAAGGCTCTTTTAACCTCACTGGATAAGGAATATAAAAAGCAATACGAAGAAGTATATAAGGAACGTTTTGATTTAGTAAAAGATCTGCTTGAAAGCAGCCGCAGCATCACCTACAGTACAGCCCATACCTATTTGCAGGAGCTGCTTGCAAAAATTACCAATGCCAACCCGGAATTAAAAACATTGAAAATACGCCTGCTCTTTAACCGGGACTGGTGGCCCAATGCATACAGTATTGGCGATGGAACGCTAACAGTAAATGCAGGGTTAATGATTTACTTAAAAAATGAAGCAGAGCTGGTTTTTGTGCTTTGCCACGAACTGTCTCACCTGTACCTTGACCACGGTAACAAGTCCATAAAAAAATATATTGAAAAGGTAAACAGCGATGATTTTAAAAATGAAATTAAAAAGCTGTCGAAAAAGGAATACAATGTAAATGCCGAGTTGGATAAATTACTAAAGCAGTTTGTTTTCAGCACCATGCACCACAGCAGGGAAAACGAAGCAGAAGCCGATAAGAAAGCATTGGAGTTTATGCAAAAAACCGGCTTTAACTGTAATGCAGCTGTTAACTGCCTTAACATGCTGAACAATGTGGATGACACTTCCATTTATAAACCATTGGTAACAGCAGATGTTTTCAATTTTACTTCCTACCCGTTTAAAAAAGCGTGGATACAAAAAGAGTCATCTATTTTCAGTGAGATGAAAGAATCTGATGACGGGTTTACGGCAGCCGAAAAAGATTCAATTAAAACGCACCCGGACTGTTTAAAGAGGATTGCCCTGTTAAAAGATAAGCTGTTGCAGCTGCCCGACGGAAACGATTTTATTGTGAACAGTGAAACTTTTAAAAAACTGAAAGATGATTTCCTGCTGGAAATAAATGAAGAAACTTTTACTGAGGGAAAAATTACCCGTAACTTATATTACAGCCTGCAGTTACTGCAAAATGGCAATAATGTTCCTTATGCTGTTTATGCTGTAACAAGAGCATTGAATAGAATTTATGCCGCACAAAGAAACCATACGCTGGGCAACATTACAGAGAAAGAAACAAGAGGATACCCGGCAGACTACAACCTGTTGCTGCGCATTATAGATAGGCTCCGGCTGGATGAAGTGGCAGCCATTTGTTACAATTTTGTATCATTACATAAAAATGAAGCGGCAGATTATCCTTCTTTTAATAAAGAACTGGATACTGCCGAAAAAAATTTTATTCAACAATAACAAAACCTAAAACTAAAATAACACCAATGAAAAAAATGCTGATAGCGGTATTATACCTGCTTACACTTACAAAGCTGGTTGCGCAAACTGCCACCATCGATAACATACGAAAAACAGCGCTGCGTACTTCAGATGCCATTAAAGAAGGCACAGAGGTAAAGGGCTACTACTTTTTTTATGTAAGCGATAAAATTGACAAAAAGACCAATGAGTACACTTTGAGGATTATGGACAATAACCTGAAAGTGCTGAAGGATATCAAGTTTGAAGATTCAAAAGATGTAACCATCCTCGAGTCTTCTTTTAACGGCACCGACCTGATTTTTCTTTTTTATAATGAAAAAGAAAAAACTTTTGAATACCAGGTATACGGAGCCAATGGCCAAAAAAAGCCTTACAGCTACACAAGGGAACTGACTAAAAAAGAAAAGCGATACCTGGAGGCCACATACCTGCAAATGAATGGCGATGATGAAGACACTTACAAAGGGCTTTATCCTGTGGAAGGAAAAGGTTTTATTTCCAATATGCCCAGCAGGGAAGACAAGGATTATACTTTCCAGGTAGATTATTTTTCCACCGAAAAGCGCAGCCAATGGACTTATACTCCAACAGAAGGCGCTAAAAAATTTGTAGGTGATTTCCTGGGTACTTACAACGGAGTGGTATATTTTTCTGTGCTGAAGTATAAAAGTATGATGGATCAAAAGCCAGATGCTTATATATTGGGGCTTAACATTGAAAACGGCCAGCAGGTTTTTGAAATTTCTACCGAATCGCAAAACTTGTTACTGCCGGCATCGCTTACAATAGCCAATAACGGAAAAGCTTATTTGTATGGAGAGTATTTTAACTCCGGGGAAAATGTGATGAAAGATAAATCAAATGGTTTTGCTTTTTGGGGCATTGATGAAAAAGGCAAAATACTTTCTGAGAAATACAACTCATGGGAAAACGAAATGTCCAAATACCTCGATGTAAAGTCCAATGGTAAAATTGACAACTTCGGCTTTTTATACCTGCACAGCATGGTACAAACTGCTGATGGCACCATTTATGCCATTGGGGAAGGCTATAAAAAAGTGGCCAGTGCGCTGGGTATTGCAGCAACAGTTTTATCAAGAAACTCTAATGTAAGCACCATAAAAATAAAAGTAACTGATATGATGTTACTTAAATTCGACAAGAACTTTACGGTTACCGGCGCCACCGTTTATGATAAGAACTCCAACAGTGTGGAGTTGCCGGGAGGCTATGAAGTTGTAAGCGGGCCGCTTATTGCAAAAATCATCAAATACAATTTAGGTGCCTTTGACTATTCATATACACAGGTAAGTAAAGATGCATCTTCTTTTACTGTTTGCTACAGCGATTATGTAAGAGGCAAAGATTATAAGGGCGCCACCTTTAACAGCATTACTTATAACAACGGCAAAATAACGCAGGACCATATCAATACAAAATCAAGCGCTACCCGTACATGGGTGTTGCCGGCAAAACAAGGACAAGTGCTGGTGATGGATTACTACAAAAAAGATAAAAAGCTGGATATACACCTGGAAAAACTCAACTAATAAAAAGGGATATAAAAACAGCCTGCATTATGCAGGCTGTTTTATTTCTTTTAAAACCGAACCGGCTGCAGTTACCGTAAGCTGGTGGTTAACGCCGCATTTAAGGGCATAATTATTTTTTTGGTGCCCAACCGGAAAGTCGAAGCACACGGGATAATTGTATTCAGTTACTTTTTCCAATACGATATCATACAGCGTTTTTCCAAAAACATCTTCAGGTGTTTCATCGGCTTTTACTTTAAAGCCGCCCACAATCAGTCCTTTCAGTTTACTGAGTTTGCCGCTGCGCTTTAAGTTCCAGAACATACGGTCAATACTATATAGATATTCACCGGTATCTTCTACAAACAAAATTTTTCCATCAGTATTAATATCACTTTTACTGCCAGCCAGTGTTTCCAGTGTTTTTAAATTGCCACCTGCCAGTGTGCCGATGGTGGTGCCGGCTTTATTTTTTTCATTAGCCGGAGAAGTGTATTCCATGGTTTCGCCCAGTAAACATTTTTTTATGGATTCAATGGTGTCCGCCTGTATGGGCTCTGCTTTGCTCCAGTCCGAAGGAAAACTATTGCACATTTTGGAATGTATGGAAGCCACTGAAAAATTTTTATTCAGGTGGGAATGAATAACCGTAATGTCGCTGAAGCCAATAATCCACTTAGGATGCAACGCAAATTTTTTAAAATCAATTTTGTCAATGATACGTACTGCACCATAACCACCCCTTGCACACATAATAGCCTTTACTTCTTTATCATCCAGCATTTGCTGAAAATCGCTGAGTCTTTCTTCATCTGTACCACCAAACGTAAAATCCTTTTTTCCCACAGTATTCCCCAGTTTTATGGCAAAACCCCATTCCTCCATTTTGGCAGCAGCAGGCATTATATCATCAACAGTAATATAACCTGCAGGGCAGGTAATGCCAATAACATCTCCTTTTTTTAAATAAGGCGGAATTTTTATTGCAGCTTCGGGGTCATCTGTAAGTAATGAAGGCTTACCTGCTGCCGTTGCTGCTGCAAGCGGTAAAATGGATGATATGAAGTTTTTGCGGTTCATGCATCTAATTTAATAAAAAAGGATTATTGGTAAGTTCCCAAATTTTATTTAAAAATTACCCAACCCTTTTAAGCGCAATTCCAGTTATATATATTACATGGACACATTATTTCCTAAAAAACGATACTTGGACACCAACCTTGAAATACTCGTAGCAGGTTGCCGCCAAAACAACCTGCAAAGCCAGCGTATGTTGTATGAACTGTGTTATCCTGATATGATAAAGATATGCTACCGCTATGCAAAAGACACTGGGGGAGCAGGAACGATATTTAATGATGCCATGCTGAAAGTATTTAAAAATATTGCTGCCTATAAAGAAGAAGGAAAGCTGATGGCATGGATAAAAACGATTGTAATAAACTGTAGTATTGATTACAGCAGGAAACAAATCAAATTCGGGCAGGTATTGCCCGAAGCGGTAGAAGACATTCACATTGACCCGGATGTACTGGACCGGGTTTCCGGCAAAGAAATTCAGCAGCTTTTAAAACGTTTGCCAGGTGCAACAGCAACAGTGTTCAACATGTTTGTATACGACGGTTTTACTCACAAACAGATTGCTTTACTATTGAATATAAGCGAAGGCACCAGCAAATGGCATGTAAGCGAAGCAAAAAAATTACTGAAACCCGAGTTAGAAAAATTAAACCTAAAAGAATTTAAAACAAATGCAGCAGGATAATAACCATATTGAAAATAAACTGCGGCAGCTGGAAAACCAGCAGCTGCCCGACCTGAGTGCCATGGAACAGCATTGGCTGGAAATGAAAAAAGCTTTGACGCCGGTTGCCGGTACAACCATAGCTAAAAAAATAAGCAGCAGTTATCGTTATGCATTGTTGGTTGCTGTAACCGCAGCTGTGGCAATACTGGTATATATAATGAAACACAGCGAAAGCAATTTGACAAAGCCTGTGCTTACCGCTGGAAATGAAAACATGCAAGCTCCGGCACAACCAATGGTCTTGCCGTATGATACACCTGGCAAAAACAAAAATGTAATCATATTAAAAGCGAATACACCGCCATGCCCGGTTAATACCGTTATCAATGTGGTAGCACCCCCGCAGCGTAAAGACACATTATTTTTAAAAGTTGATACCGTATTGAAACAGCTGGTGCCTGTAACAAAACTTCCCGGCCTGTCTGCAGTAAACTCTTTTTATGAGCAAATACAAAAACCAGTACAGGTATTTACTGTTAGTGCGGATAAAGGTGGTGAAATAAAGGCTGCAGAAGGTACAAAGGTCATCATTCCCCCAACAGCTTTTGTTGATGCAGCAGGAAGAATAATTGAAGGAAACGTGGTGATAAAACTGGAAGAGTTTTATAATTATGCAGACATCATTGCTGCTAACCTGACTACTGCTTCAAACGGTGAACAACTGGTAACAGGTGGAATGGTAAAACTTACTGCCTTTAAAAATAATGAGGAAGTGCAGCTGGGCAATGGCAAAGCTGTAGGCCTGCAAATGCCGGCGAAAAATTTTGACCCGGGCATGGAACTGTTTTTAGCAGCAAACAACAAGTCAAATAAAAACTATGCCGGGGGAATGGATACAGCAGCCAGTTTTGTTGAAACAGGTGTGTTTGGCCGCCGCATCAACTGGATGGTGGTAAATTCTTTTCGTCCACAAACTTTTGACGGCATGACAAATTTTTTAAAACTGGAAGATGAGCCAGTACGTGTAAGAGAAACAAAAACAAAGCGGATTGCCGCTTTTCATGTTACGAACCAGCTGCCAATGACCGAGGATGAAATAAAGGAAATTTTACTAAACAAGTATGGAACTTATTATGATGTGATAAAAGTAAAGAAGGTAAAGCCAGTTGTAAATATCCTCTTCAGTAAAGCCACGTTCGGGAGGAAATATATTGGCGACTCAACCCGTTTGACTGTTGACCAGGCAGTGCGGTGGCATTATATAAACAGGGAGGACAGTATGAAATATGTACTGAAAGTAAAGGCCGACAGTTTACGTTTTATAGTAACACAGGCTAATGCCATGAATGCGCAATTACAGCTCGGTATGCTCAGCCGTAATTCAGCTACAGGAGAAATAATACAGCTTACCGACTCATTAAAAGCGGTATATACTGCAAGGTTGCAGGTAATGCAGTCGTATAGTTTTTCTGTGAACCGGATGGGGTGGATCAACTGCGACCGGTTTTATAAGTACGATAATAAATCGGATTTTGTTGTCAACCTTCCAGCAGGAACGGATGCAGGTAAATTTGTTACACAACTGGTGTTTACCAACATACGCTCTGTAATGCCGGGTGAGTATGACGGCAATAAAATTGGTTTCAGGAATATACCAGTAAACATGCCGGTATGCCTGGTGGGCCTGGGAGAACAAGATGGAAAGGTGATGTCATTTATACAGCCATTTAAAACCAGCGCTTCGGCAGTATCAATAACAAAGCTGGAAGAAACAACACCAGAAGCATTTAAGGAAAAATTAAAACAGCTCGATCAGTAAAGGCAATGTTTTCTTTGAGGGATATACTGCACCGCCAATGCGGTGCTTTTTTATAATTCAAATCCCATTCCGCCTTTTAATGCTTTTTGATATTTGCGCAG
>JBGAHV010000019.1:0-68602 GCA_044225995.1 Ferruginibacter sp.
AGATATGAATAAAGGGGTTTCTATTTCTTATTGGCGTGGAATAACTTCAAAAATTGATTTAAGTGTAAAGGCAAATGCATTATTCAGGGATTTCAGTGCAATTTATCAAGGTGTTACTGGTAAAAGTGAAATAGGTCTGGAGTTAGAACCAGCATTGAATATTCGTCCTTTCCCTGATGCTGCAAAATTTGCCCCCTTCTTAACTGTAGGTGCCGGAGTTGGTTTATATAATAATAAAATAGGCGGATACTTACCAGCAGGAGGCGGGCTTCAGGCAAATTTCGATAATTTAACTTATTTAATAATTCAAGCTCAATACAAGTTCACATTAACTTCTAAAGTATTAGGAGATAATTTGTTTTATTCAGTTGGTATTGCACAAAAATTTTAAACTAAAACAACATGAAACACAAATTAAGGTTATTGCTGGTTTTTTCTGTGTTTGTTACCAGTGCCTTTGCTCAAAGAAGCTGGTTGCCTGCTAAAAAGGGAACATTATTAGGAATTCATTTTAACATGGCCGACTTTAAAGCTCCGTTAGGAATTAAAGATCCTATAACAGGAAAAGTTTATAGCCCAATCAGAGATATGAATAAAGGGGTTTCTATTTCTTATTGGCGTGGAATAACTTCAAAAATTGATTTAAGTGTAAAGGCAAATGCAATGTTTCGTGACTATGGAGCAATATACAGAGGGATAACTGGTAAATCGGAAATAGGACTCGAGTTGGAGCCAACAATAAATATAAGGCCTAATACTGATGCTGCCAGGATTTCCCCTTTTATTACTGCAGGTATAGGAGGAGGCTTATATAATGATAAATTTGGAGGGTATATTCCAGCCGGGCTTGGTTTACAATGGAATATGAATAGCATTACGTATATGTTTTTACAAGCCCAATATAAATTTACATTAACTGACAAAGTATTAGGTGATAATTTATTTTATTCAGTAGGCTTTGCACAGAATATTGGTAAAGAAAAAGTAATGCCGCCACCGCCGCCGCCGCCGCCAGTTGTTGAAACACCAAAGGATAGAGATGGTGATGGCGTAATTGATTCTGAAGACAAATGTCCTGATGTAGCTGGACTTGCTTCTTTGCAAGGATGCCCTGACAAGGATGGAGATGGTATTACAGACGCCGATGATAAGTGCCCTGATGTAAAAGGTCTTGCAAAATACAATGGATGTCCAATACCAGATACTGATAAAGATGGTGTAAATGATGAGCAGGATAAATGCCCAACTGTTCCAGGGGTTGCCCGCTACCAGGGTTGTCCGATACCAGATACTGACGGGGATGGAGTTAATGATGAGGAAGACAAATGTCCATCTGTTGCCGGACCTGCTTCTAACTATGGATGCCCGGAAATTAAACAGGCTGTGATTGAAAAAATTAACATTGCAGCCAAGAATATTTTCTTTGCTACCGGCAGTTCCAAACTATTGCCTAAATCATTTAAATCTTTAAATGAAGTTGCCAAAATCATGAGTGAAGATGCAAGCCTTATGTTGGATATAGATGGTTACACAGATAATACTGGTACAGCAGATAAAAACCAGGTATTAAGTGAAGCTCGTGCAGCTGCAGTAAAAGCTTATTTAGCTAGTAAAGGTGTTGATGAAAGCAAAATGACTGCAACTGGGCATGGACAAGAAGACCCTGTAGCTGATAATAAAACCGCTGCAGGAAGAGCTAAAAATCGCAGAGTGGAAATGAAAGCAAGAAACTATTAATATAAATAGCTAAATTAAAACGTAAAAACCGGGGTATTTTACCCCGGTTTTTTATTTATTAGGATAGTTTTTTCAAAATTGCCTCTTTAAAATAAATATTTTAGCTTACCTTTGCCGACCAAAAAAGAAAGTTCTCTTTTTTAATCATTTCCCACAAGGCTCAACAAGTTCCCGTCTGTTCGGGGCGCCAGCAGGGAGTAACTGTTAATAAGTTATATAATGCCAAAGGTTAAAACCAACAGCAGCGCAAAAAAGCGCTTTAAAGTTACCGCAACAGGTAAAATCACCTACCAGAAGGCTTTCAAACGCCACATTCTTACCAAAAAAACAACAAAACGCAAACGTAATCTTCGTAAAGACGGAGTTATCAGTGATGCAAACCTGCATTTTGTAAAAAGGTTACTGGGTATGAAATAACCTGTTTTTATTAATAACTTTAAACTAATTAAAATATATGCCACGTTCAGTAAATGCAGTTGCCAGCAGGGCACGCCGCAAAAGAATTTTAAAAGCTGCAAAAGGGTTTTACGGTAAACGTAAAAATGTATACACAGTAGCTAAAAACGTATTGGAAAAAGGCCAGACTTATGCTTATGTTGGCCGTAAAAATAAAAAAAGAGAGTATCGTCAGTTGTGGATAGCACGTATCAATGCTGCCGTTAGAGAAGAAGGCATTACATACAGTGAGTTTATTCACAAATTAGCAGCCAAGAATATTGATCTTAACCGTAAAGTGCTGGCCGATTTAGCAATGAACGAACCAGAGACTTTTAAAAGGCTGGTTGCTTCAGTTAAATAATTAATAATTCGGTTACGAATTAAAACATTTAAACGGGTGTGAATTTCACATCCGTTTTTTGTTGAACAATATTTACATTCAATTACATTTGTAAAAATTTTTACTAACCGGCTTAAGCTATTGGAAATGGATAACACTTATCAAAATCTTATCAATCAAACATTCAATTTTCCGCAAGAGGATTTTAAGGTAAAGAATGATTACCTGCAGTATAACGACCTTGATATAAAAGCGCTGATTGATAAATATGGAACGCCACTTAAGCTAACATACTTACCAAAAATCGGTAAGCAGATCAACAAGGCAAAACAAATGTTTGCAGCTGCTTTTAAAAGACATAAATACGAAGGGCAATACAATTATTGTTACTGTACCAAAAGCTCTCACTTTTCATTTATTGTTGAAGAAGCTCTTAAACATGATATTCATCTGGAAACTTCTTTTGCTTATGACATAGAAATAATAAAGAAACTGTATGATAAAAAGAAAATAACAAAAGACACTTTTATTATTTGTAACGGATTCAAGCAAAAAGCATATACCAGCCGTATTGCAGGTCTTTTAAACAGCGGTTTTAAAAATGTAATACCCATTTTAGATAATAAAGACGAATTGAGGGCATACATCAAGTCTGTAAAAGTTCCTTTCAACCTGGGTATCAGAGTAGCTGCAGAAGAAGAGCCGAGTTTCCCTTTTTATACATCCCGTTTAGGAATAAGGGCAAAAGATATACTGGAGTTTTATGTAGATAAAATTGAGGGAAATGAACACCGCTTTCAGCTTAAAATGCTGCATATTTTTTTAAACAAGGGTATTAAAGATGATATTTATTACTGGAGTGAGCTGAATAAAGTAATCAATCTTTATTGCCAGTTAAAAAAGATATGCCCTGAACTGGACTCTATTAATATTGGCGGCGGTTTCCCCATTAAACATTCACTTGGTTTTGAGTATGACTACCAGTTTATGATCAATGAAATTGTACGTAATATAAAAGTTGCCTGCAAAAAAAATAAAGTGCCTATGCCCAACCTGTTTACCGAATTCGGCAGCTATACTGTTGGCGAAAGCATGGCGCATATTTATAGTGTGATTGGACAAAAAAATCAAAACGACAGGGAAACCTGGTACATGATAGATTCATCTTTTATCACCACTTTACCTGATACCTGGGGGATTGGCGAGAAGTTCCTGATGCTCCCTATAAACAAATGGGATAATGAATATCACCGTGTGGTCCTGGGTGGTATTACCTGCGACAGTCACGATTATTATGACAGCGAGGAGCACATTAATGAAGTGTTCTTACCCAAAGTTGGAGAAGGTGAGCCTCTATTTGTTGGCTTTTTTCATACGGGAGCATACCAGGACCAGATTAGTGGATACGGGGGGATTAAGCATTGTTTGATCCCATCACCAAAACACATTATTGTGGGCTACGATAAAAATGGTAAGTTGGTTGATTGGGTATATGCTAAGGAGCAGACAGCACAAAGTATGCTTAAGATACTGGGGTATTAAAATAAATAAGCCCACATGACTATTTCCTGCAGGTGGGCTATTTTTTAAATAGTGGATTTTTGAGCCACTAATTTATTTAACGTCTGGGCTGTAAAATTATTATACTATCGGGTACTGGTATACCCTCCTTCATTTGCAGGCTTGCTGGCTTTAGCAGCTTTCTTTTTCTCCTCAGTTTTCCTTTTTGGTGAGGAACCTTTACTATATTTTTGATCTAAATAATATTTACCATCATTGTATCTCCAATAACGGTAGCCGTATTCATCGTCATAATACAATTCACCCTCTTTTGTTGTTTTGGCTTTGTCGTCAGAAATTTGAATTGTTGCAGGCGGATTATAAGTAACAGCAAGTGAACTGACTGCTTCATTCCTGTCATCTTTCTCACTATCTGTGGGGAAACTTCTTTTTGCACAGCCTGTAACTAAGCCTAAGGCCGCTGATAAAAAAAGTAAGGACAGCCGCTGGTGTAATTTTATTTTTTTCATGATTCAGGGGTAATACTTTTACCACTCAATAATTTTGCCAAATAATGAAAAAATCAACTTCTCTTTATTTGTTTTTACTTTTTTTAACGGGCACAATGCTGTTTTATACAAATAGCTATGCACAAACTGCGCAGGACTCTGTTAAGGCTGCTGTAAACAAATTATTTGAAGCAATGAAGAACAGTGACGCCGACATGCTAAAATCTGCTTTTGCAGACAGCGCCATATTGCAAACCATCAGTCGTAACAAAGAAGGAAAGCTTCTTGTACTCAACGAAGAAATTTCAGATTTTGCGACTTCTATTTCAAAACTTCCTAAAGGAGCAGCCGATGAGCGAATTGTTTTTGATGTTATTAAAACTGATGGCCCCTTGGCAATTGTATGGGCGCCTTACCAGTTTTACTATAATGGAAATTTCAGCCACTGCGGTGTTAATTCCTTTCAACTGGTTAGGTTTAATGGAACCTGGAAAATACAGTACATTATAGACACCCGCCGAAAAACGCCATGTAACCAGTAAGGGCTTTTGATTTTACTGGTACATAATTTTGTAAATGGGGTGCTGTTTGCAAATATTGGATGGTATATATGGCTTATCGCAGTAAGTCAGTTCGGCCTTTTCAGTAGTTTGCTTGCGTGCATCTGCAATGATATCATCCCATGTTACATTGCTTTTAAAACTGCTAAAATTATTTTCCATAGCCACTTTAAAATAATAGGAAAAGAACCCTCCAAAAGTAATATTGCCCGATGCTTTTTCGCCAACATCGGCAGAAGACATTAATATTGACATAGGCTTAGTATTCATAAATAACGAGCGGCAGTTTTCCATACTCCAGCCAAGCCCCGAACTCCTGGTTTGCGCTATATCACTCCCTACTGCGTTGCTTGAATTGGGGTCATTATTACAACAGTCACTTATGATAAGATTAAAGCGGGCACCTTTTTTCCTGATGTTATTGTAAATGTCTTCAATGTTCAAATAATAATCTAGATAGCTTTGCGAAGGGGAGGAGCGCAAATCCAAATTGGGAAATTTTCTATTTTCCTTTGGTATAGTAAAACCATGGCCTGAGTAAGTGAAAATTACAATATCATTTGCAGAGGGGTTCAAGGCCTTAACAGCTTTGTCAATATTATCCCTGCTGAATTCTTTACCATCAATCGTTTTTGTAATTATCTGCAGACCCATATATTCTGCAAGGGTGGTAAAGGTCTTTACATTCCTGCCCTGGTCTTTAAGGCAAGAAGCACCAATGTCATCATCTTCTGTGTTCGCCACGGCAATATGATAAATTTTTGTAGATGCTTTTTGCATTGGGGTAAGGCCCCTTTGTTTGGCCTCATCAAAAAGATTTTGATAAAACCCTTCATCTTCAAAGAAAAAAATGGAAACAAAATCTTTAGTCAGGTCTTTCTGGTCTATTAATTCAGGTGGGTCAATAAACATACCCTGTGCCACACCTTTTTCATCGGGTGAAGTAACGGCCCAGGGTTCGTAAACACCCGATTTGGAGTCTTGCTTAAACCAAAATATTTCAGGATAATATTTATATGTTTTATCGCCAGCCATTATTTGTGGATTCGATCCTTTAAAGTATAGTTTTGAATAATTAATGGACCCATCTTTTTCAATAAAATATTTTTCCTCCATATCCAGATCCACGAGCATATCTGTTTTGCTTACATCATCATAAAAGCGTACCCTGTAAAAACCGGTACCATCGTCATACCTCACTAAAAAAATATGGTAAAGCGTAGTATCCTGAATATTTGTAAACCGGTAATTCATATAAAACACGGACTGGCTTAATGCGGTGGAACCGATTAGCAGAAGAATCAGAAGTGACAGAAAAAGTTTTGGTTTCATATTCTTAAAATGTGCTGGGTAGTGCTTTAATTTTTTAAATCTACTCTTATTTCTTGAAAATGTCAATAGTGGGCCGCACAGATTGTTTTTTAGATTAAACGGGGTATAAATTTTATCTTACGGGAAGAAACCCTTTTAACCTTATTTGCCATTTATGAAACTGTTTACTGCAACTTTTGTTTTCCAGCTGTTTATTTCTGTTTTATACGGGCAAAAAAACATTGCGGACAGCCTGATGCGTTTGGTTGAAACTGAAAAGAAGGACACCGTTAGGGCAACACTGTTATGGAAAGCCGCAAACGCTTTTAGTATTTATAACCCTGATACAGCTTTAGCTCTCGCCAAACAGTCGCTGTTTCTGTCTGAAAAAAATAAATTTACTGATGGCATATCAATGGCAAATGGCTCTTTGGCCAATACTTTTTTAAAAATTGGGAATTATCCCAAAGCCCTTGAGCATTATTTCAAAAAGCTTAAAATAGAGGAACAGAGAGATAACCCGGTAAGCCTTGCCAGTGTTACAATGAATATTGGAATTCTGTATACCTACCAGGAGGAATATGCCAACGCACTTACATACTATTCTAAGGCAGATTCAATTATTAATGTAAGAAACGTGGCGGAGTGGCGGTATCATATTGCTCTTAATACCGGGGATGTTTATAACCGCCTTAATAAAAACGACTCTGCATTTATCTATTTTAATAAATCGCTTGCTGAAGCAAAAAGACTGAATGATGGCGACCTGATAGGTACATCAATGGTTGGCCTCGGACATTCCTATTTAAAAATGCGCCAATACCAGTTAGCAAAACAAAACTATAAAGACGCATTAGCGTATTTGTATGCTGCCAACGATGAAGAGGTAATTTGTGAAGCTGCCGGAGGGCTGGCAAAACTGTATGACTCTACCGGAAATGCAGACTCTGCGAAATATTTTTCGAGGCTGCAGCTTTTTACTGCAAAAAAAGACGGGTTTCTTTTATGGGAACTGGAGGCTGCCAGGTTCCTGACGGAACATTTTCGTAAGGACCATAATGCGGACAGTGCATTAACCTACCTTACGCTTCAACAGGAATTAAAAGATTCAATTGACAGCAGGGAGCGGATACGGCAGTCTCAAATACTCTCCAGTAATGAGCATATACGGCAAATTGAAATAGCAGAGGCAAAAGTAAAAGCCCTGCTAGAGCGTAAGCAGCAATTGCAATTATTGTTTATTGGTATTTTTATTCCTGCTTTTTTCCTTGTAACATTATTACTTAGCAGGATAAGAATTTCTATAGCTCTTATCAAGTTTATGGGTATAATTTCCCTGCTTATATTTTTTGAATACCTTACGCTGCTGTTACATCCGTTTGTTACAGAGCTTACCCACCATACACCATTTTATGAGATGTTGATTTTTGTAAGCATTGCAGCATTTCTAATACCTGCTCACCACCGTTTGGAGCATTGGTTTATTAATAAACTTACACAACGGCGAAACATTTATGCAGAAGGAAAGCTTAAACTTAAAAAGGCCCGTATTAAAACAAAAAAGCCTTCTGATTAAAGAAAGCTTTAAAAATTTTTATTGAAGCTGTTTTGCCAATCAGCCCCTCATTTTTTTGTAAGAGTTTATCAACCCGTTTGTGGAACTGTCGTGGGTGCTGATAGTTTCATTGCCGGGCAGCTCTGGTAAAATTTTATTGGCCAGTACCTTACCTAATTCCACTCCCCATTGGTCAAAGCTGTAAATATTCCATAAAACACCCTGTACAAAAATTTTGTGTTCATACAGCGCAATCAGTTCACCCAAACTAAACGGCGTAATTTGCTTTACCAGGAACGAATTAGTGGGGCGGTTACCTTCAAACACACGATAGGGGTTTTCATTCACTGCCCCGTTCATTAATGCTTCTGTTTGTGCAAAAAAATTGCTTAATAATTTTTGATGATGATCGCCAACAGGATTATGGCTGATAGCCGGCGCTATAAAATCGCATGGAATTATTTGTGTGCCCTGGTGAATTAACTGGTAAAAAGCATGCTGGCCGTTTGTGCCCGGTTCGCCCCAAATTACCGGCCCGGTAGTGTAATTAACTTTTTGGCCGTTGCGGTCAATATACTTGCCATTGCTTTCCATATTTCCCTGCTGAAAATAAGCTGCAAAACGATGCATGTACTGATCATAAGGAAGAATAGCTTCAGTAGCAGTGCCAAAAAAATTGCAGTACCAAATTCCGAGTAAAGCCATAATTACGGGAATGTTTTTTTCGAAACCAGTGTTACGAAAATGTACATCTGCGGCATGGGCACCTTTAAGCAGTTGCTCAAAATTTGTGTATCCAATTGTAAGTGCAATTGATAAACCAATAGCACTCCATAAACTGTAACGGCCACCAACCCAATCCCAAAAAACAAACATATTTTCTGCGGCAATACCAAATTTAACCACTTCCTTTTCGTTAGTACTTAATGCTGCAAAATGCATGGCAACAAAACCTTCTTCTTTGGCATGTTGTAAAAACCAAGTCCGTGCTGTATGTGCGTTGGTCATGGTTTCCTGCGTGGTAAAAGTTTTGCTGGCTATTAAAAACAGTGTTTCATCTGGTGTAACTTTTTTAAGTGTTTCAGCAATATGAGTACCATCCACATTACTCACAAAAAAGGTTTCAATACCATCCACCCAATATGGTTTTAAGGCTTCCGTAACCATTACAGGGCCCAGATCACTTCCACCAATACCGATGTTAACTATGTATTTAATTTTTTTTCCTGTGTAGCCTTTCCATTCGCCGCTGTGCACTTTGGCGCAAAACTGCTCCATTTGTGACAGCACTTTTTTTACATCAGGCATTACATCTGCACCATCTGTAATAACCGGTTGCCCGCTGAAATTCCTTAATGCAGTATGCAGCACAGCCCTGTTTTCCGTGACATTTATTTTTTCTCCGGTAAACATGGCCTCAATCCCTTCTTTAAGGCCGCATTGATTTGCAAGGTCCACTAAAAGATTAAGCGTAGTATCTGTAATACGGTTCTTGGAGTAATCAAACAAAATATCATCCAGACGTACTGAGTATTTGGAAAACCTGTTTGCATCTGCGGCAAACAGGTTTTTAATATGCACTTCATTTAGTTTATTGTAATGTTGCTGTAAAGCCTGCCACGCAGCAGTGGCGGTTGGGTTTGTTGCAGGAAACATGGTATCTTAATTATTAAATTTCTGCGAAGGTAAAGCAAAATGAAAACTAATAAACTGAGATTACTCAATATGTAACATACCGGCAGGTTAATTGTAACATGAAAAATTTTAAAACTAAAAAAGTGTTTGCACACCATGAGCATATTTTGCTTCATGCTCCAGCAGCCATTTCTTTCTCCATAAGTCACCTCCATAACCTACTAAATCGCCATTACTGCCTATAACACGATGACAAGGCACAATAATAGAAATACTGTTATTGCCATTGGCTGTACCCACGGCTCGTATTGCTTTTACATTGCCCAGGCGTTTGCTTAATTCCAGGTAACTAATGGTTTTGCCATATGGTATGTGCAGTAATTCCTGCCATACAGTTTGCTGAAAAGAAGTGCCTGCCTGTATAAGGGGTAAGTGGAACTCGGTGCGGTTGCCTGCAAAATATTCATCTAACTGTTTTATACAGTTTTTTATTACGGGTGACTGAGGCACACTAAAATGAATGCTGCTTTCTTCAACTTTAATTCCTTTCCAGGAGTTAAGAAAAAGTACATGGCTAATGGCATTACCGCTGCTGCGTATTTCCAATACACCCAGCGGACATTTATAGTATGTAACTTCAATATTCAAGCACTATAAATATAACCAAAAAGATAGTTTTTACCTACCCGATTTTGCAGCCATTTTTTACTGCTAATGTTGGCTGCAACAGCACTACATCATTATTCTCATTATAAACGCCCAGCACTAGGCATTCACTGAAAAAATTAGCAATTTGTTTGGGGGGAAAATTAACTACAGCAATTACCTGTTTGCCAACCAATGCTTCTTTGTTATACAATGCAGTTATTTGTGCGGAAGATTTTTTAATACCCAGTTCGCCAAAGTCTATGGAAAGCTGGTAAGCAGGTTTGCGTGCATTGGCAAAATCATCAACTGAAATAATGGTTCCTGCACGCATGTCTATTTTTTCAAAATCAGTCCATGATATCATAGTAAATGCAGTTTGCTGGTTTTAAAGAGTTTTTGAATGGCTATTCTTCGTCTTTAATTATTGTTATTTCTGTAACAGCATCCAGGTTAATGTTGCCAAATATATGCGGAAACTCTTCGTTAACAACCGGCACAAAAACATAAGCATGCGGAGCGGTTAATTTACGCTCATCTATATGCAGTACAAGCAAGTTTTTTGCATTTTGAAAATGACGTTGTAACACACCTTCTATTTGCGGCATAGCGCAGGCATGTATAAAGCCTTCCCTGGCGAATGCGGCCGGCACGTAAAATCCATTTTGTTCTGCCGCTGCCCAGTCTGTTTCTGTGGCAATGTGATAAATCATTCTTCCAGCAAAGCTGCCAGTGAAAGCAGCTCATTCATTTTATAGCGGTTATTTTCATTATCAAAACACTTACTCAGTTCTTCCAGTAAAAAGCGGATTATCTTTTTATTGCTCATTTGCCTGAAGTAAGAAGCTACAGGTTGTACAGAGATGCGCTTAAAATAATTGTCCACATCTTTCTGTGTGTACATGTGCCCGTTCATGGGGTCAACATAAAAATTTATTTTTTCACTTGCATGGCCTACAGGGTTTAAAACATCGTATTGCGGGTGAAAATAAGCAAGGATGAACTGGCGGGGAATATTAACAGCTTTCACCGGTATGTCCAGCAATTCGCAAAGTACCAAGTAAATAATTCCGTTACTGATGGCATTGCCTTTTTTACTTTCCAGTGCTTTGTTAATTAGATAATCATCGGGGTTTGTATAGGCAAACTCAACCCCCAGCTGTTTGTAATAATTATAAATAATACTGCTGATAACATTTGCCTGCTCCAGCGCAGTAAGATAATTGTTCAGCTCCAGCCATATATTCCGGCGCAGTTTCTCTATTTCCTGCATTACCGCGGTAGTATTTAAATCGGGGTAATGATACCGTGCCACCAGCAGGGCGCCTTGCAGAAGATCTGCATCTCCATTAGCCCAGTTTGTAAAAGCTTCTGTAAGGTCACGAAAGTGCAGCCGGTGTATCAACAATTCTATTCTTTCCTGTAAATCTTCGTTAGTAGTGTTTTCCCAAAGATGCTCCAGGTTGGGGATGATTTGTTTGCCCAGGGATATGATTTTATCACTAACAGCGGTGTAAACAAATTCGTCCGGGTCTTCTATTAAATGAAGCAGGGCCGATATTTCTTTGGTTTCTTTCATTGAAATTGAAATTCGTAAAAGCTGTGCTAATGGCGAAGTTAAAATTTTCCACAGGCGTTATTAACTGCGTAAAACTAAAATTCCCGCCGAAGAATCGGAGGGAATTTCTTTAACCCTTAAAACAACCAACATGAAAACTGTTGATTACTTATGTAACAATATATACGATGTTTTGTTTTACAGGGTTGCCCGGTAAGGGACAAAAATTATGTTAAAGCAATATCCAGCACCTGCTGCATTGTTTTTACGTAATGAAACTGAATGCCTTTTATAAACTGGCCGTTTATTTCCTCTACATCTTTTTCATTTTGCCAGCACATAATTATTTCTTTAAGGCCGGCTCTTTTAGCAGCCAGCACTTTTTCTTTAATGCCTCCCACGGGCAGTACCTGCCCACGCAAGGTTATTTCACCCGTCATAGCAAGATAGGGTTTTACTTTGCGGCCAGTAAATGCACTTGCCAATGCCGTAAGCATGGTTATGCCGGCACTAGGCCCATCCTTGGGCACTGCACCCTCGGGCACGTGAATATGAATGTCCTTTTTACCGAATAATGCCGGGTCGACACCGATTTTTTTTCCATTCGCTTCTAAATAGGTTAAAGCAGTACTGGCACTTTCCTTCATTACATTACCGAGGTTACCGGTAAGTTTTAATTCGCCTTTTCCATCGCTCAATTGAGTTTCTATAAAAAGGATGTCGCCGCCTACATAGGTCCATGCAAGACCTACAGCCACTCCGGGCATATTGGCAATTTTGTACAGGTCATTACTGTACCGGGGCTTGCCCAAAATTTTTTCAACATCGCTGTTGGTAATGGTGGGTTTTAATTTTCCTTTTAAAACTATTTCTTTTGCCTGGTAGCGCATAATGCTTGCCAGCATGCGGTCAAGTTCCCTAACGCCGCTTTCTCTTGTGTAATCTTCAACTACTTTTTCCAGGACAGTGTCACTGATTTTAAAACCGTTGGGAGAAAGCCCGTGCATTTCTTTCTGCTTAGGTAACAAATGCCGCTTTGCAATTTCTATTTTTTCTTCTACTGCATAACCATTCAAATCAATAATCTCCAAACGGTCACGTAATGCCGGTTGTATCTGGCTGATGTTATTAGCAGTGGCAATAAACAATACCTTGCTTAAATCATATTCAAGCTCCAGGTAGTTATCATAAAACGAATTATTCTGTTCAGGATCCAATACTTCCAGTAAGGCAGAAGAAGGGTCACCATGTACAGTGTTGCCCACTTTGTCAATCTCATCCAGTATCATTACAGGGTTACTGCTTTTTATTTTACGGATGCTTTGAACGATGCGGCCGGGCATAGCACCAATGTACGTTTTCCTGTGGCCACGTATTTCACTTTCATCATGAAGCCCACCCAGGCTTACCCGTACATACTTGCGGTTGATTGCTGCGGCAATGCTTTTACCCAAACTTGTTTTACCAATACCCGGAGGGCCTAAAAAGCAAAGTATGGGTGATTTCATATCACCTTTTAATTTTAATACCGCCAGGTATTCTAAAATTCGCTCTTTAATCTTGTCCATACCATAATGGTCATGATCAAGAATCTTTTTTGCTTTTTTAAGATCATACTGGTCATCTGTATATTCTCCCCAGGGCAGGTCGAGCATTAAATCCAGATGATTGTAAGTAACTGAATAATCTGGAGTGCTGGGGTGCATGCGCTCCAGCCGTTCAATACCTTTATTAAACAATTCTTTTGCGGCTGCCGTCCATTTTTTTGTTTCAGCTTTTTTCTGCATTTCTTTAACTTCAGCAGCATTATCTCCTCCCAGCTCTTCTTTAATGGCCTTGAGTTGTTGTTGCAAAAAATACTCCCGCTGTTGTTTATCCAGTTCGTTACGTGTTTTATTGGTAACCTTATTTTTTAATTCAGCATACTGAAGCTCAGTCTGCATTAAATTCATCAGCAGCTCAGCCCGTGACTTAATATCGTTTATTACCAGTAAGCGTTGTTTCTCCTTAATGTCACTATTAAGGTTACTGCTTACAAAATGAATTAAGAAGGAAGGGTTTTCAATATTTTTTAAAATGATCGCCGCTTCGCTGGGAAGGTTGGGAGAGAGGCTAACGATTTGTCCTGCCAGGTCTTTAATACTGCCCACCATCGCTTCAAAATCTTTATCTCCTTTCAGTGTGTCTTCTGAAAGAGTTTTAATTTTTGCTTTAAAATATGGGTCATCAGTTATTACTTCTTCAATTTTAAACCGCTTGCGGCCCTGTATAATGATGGTAGTACCTCCATCGGGCATTTTAATCAGTTTTACAATTTTTGCAATAGTACCAATTTCTTCCAGGTCGCTAATTTGCGGCTCTTCCACATTACTGTCTTTTTGCGCTATTACACCTATCAATTTGTCAGCCTTATAAGCGTCATTTACGGCTTTAATACTCTTATCACGGCCCACAGTAATGGGTATTACCACTCCTGGAAAAAGAACGGTGTTTCGCAAAGGCAATATGGGTAATTCCGCTGGAATAGCCTGCTGGTCTGCATTTGGGTCTTCTTCTTCATTTAAAGGAATAATTGGCATAAACTCCATTTCCTCCTCTGTTCCCTGTAAAAAAAACTTGTCATTCATATTAATCTAAATATATAGTCAAAATGGCAAAACGCATAGTAAAACAGCGTTTTTTAATAGAACGTGTATAAGGGCAATATTAATGCCGATGTTCGAAAAAAGTAACGTTCTTCTATGATTTACTTTTTAATAGGAGTGATATTATCAGTTACGTATTATGCAAACTTATTCAACCCTTATTTTTGCAGCATGCAAATAAACTGCACAAATAAGGAACTGGAGCTATTGAAAAAAATCGGCGATGCTGCTGCAGTGTTGAATGTGCCCTGTTATGCCATTGGTGGTTTTGTAAGGGATAAAATTTTAAATCGGCCTGTAAAAGATATCGATATTGTTTGTGTGGGTGATGGTATTGTGCTGGCCCATAAAGTTGCAGAACAATTTAACCCAAAGCCTGAAGTACATTTTTTTAAAAATTTTGGTACGGCACAAATAAAAATTGATGACTGGGATATAGAGTTTGTAGGTGCCCGGAAAGAAAGCTATGATTTTAACAGCCGTAAACCTGCGGTTGAAAACGGAACATTGGAAGACGACCAGAACAGGCGTGACTTTACAATTAACGCACTGGCCATAAGCTTAAATAAAAACGATTATGGAATGCTTCTGGATCCATTCAATGGCATTTCTGCAATAGAAAATAAAATTATTAAAACGCCGCTTGAACCGGGAATAACCTTTAGCGATGATCCATTGCGTATGATGCGTGCCATACGGTTTGCCACACAGCTGAACTTTGTTATTGAAGAAAAAACACTGGCAGCAATAGCCGAAAACGCAAAGCGAATAAAAATTGTAAGCGGGGAAAGGATAGCTGACGAACTGAATAAAATCGTGCTTGCTAAAAAACCTTCTGTTGGCTTCGATCTGCTTTATAAAACGGGGTTATTAAAATTAATATTCCCTCAAATGGTGGAGCTGGCTGGTGCAGAATATATGGACGGATATGGACACAAAGATAATTTTTACCACACACTGCAGGTACTGGATAATATTGCACAAACCACTGCCGACTTATGGCTGCGTTGGGCGGCAGTCTTGCATGATATTGCAAAACCTGTAACCAAAAAATTTGAAGAAGGGCATGGCTGGACTTTTCATGGCCATGAAGTAGTGGGAGGCAGGATGGTGCCGAAAATCTTTGTGCAATTCAAGCTTCCCCAAAACGAAAAAATGAAGTTTGTAAGAAAGATGGTTGAAATGCATTTGCGCCCCATCAGCCTTACTAAAGAAAATATTACCGACAGTGCCATACGCCGTTTGCTTTTTGATGCAGGGGAAGATTTTGATGCGCTGATGTTGTTGTGTGAAGCAGATATTACTTCAAAAAACAAACAAAAAGTAAAACGGTATCTGCAGAATTTTGAAATTGTACGGAACCGCTGCGCTGAAGTGGAAGCAATGGACCACCTGAGAAACTGGCAACCGCCTGTTTCCGGAGAACTGATTATGCAAACATTTAACCTGGAACCTTCACGCCATGTGGGTATTATTAAAAATGCCATCAGGGAAGCTATATTGGACGGTGTAATTCCAAATGAATATAACTCTGCTTTTACTTTTATGCTTCAAAAGGGTGAAGAACTTGGGCTGAAGCAGGCCTGACCTGGCATCAAACAATCATGCATTTTCGTTACTGATTATTTTCTTATTTTTACATTATGGCTATTCTACGTTTCAGGATATATTGGGAAGATGATGACAGCATTTACCGTGATGTTGCAATTAAACATTCACAGTCATTTTATGATTTGCATACAGCAATATTGAAGAGTTTTGAGTTTGACAACAAGCACAAAGCCACTTTTTACCGTAGCAACGACAACTGGGTAAGAGGCCGTGAAATTTCTTTAGAAAAATACGATAAGGATTATAAAGCAGAGCCGTTAATTATGGCCGATACGCCTATCAGGTCTGAAATAACCAACCCCAACCAGAAGTTTATCTATGAATACGACTTCAACAAATTCTGGAAGTTCATGGTTGAACTGATAAACGTAGACAAAGAAGAAAATAAAAAACTGGAATATCCCTGCTGCATTCGTACAGAAGGTATTGCTCCGCCTCAATACGGAACAAAAGGCCTGGTTGACAGCCGTCTTGCAGAAATGGAAGAAAAATATGATTTGCAGCCCGAGGCTTTACCAGATGGCTTTGGAGAGGAAGGCGAAGAAACAGAAGGCGGCGGGGAAGAAGAGGAAGCAACAACTGATGAGGGCAACGACGGGTTTTAGTAGAAAACATCTGTAAGGGGCAGCTTCTTTAAAGAGTAAACCAGTTTAAAGGAATTATATGAAGCGCATATTTTTGATGATGCTGTTTATTACATCTGCTGCTTTTTGTTTTGGCCAGTTCTTACCCTCTCAACCGGCAAAAACAACAAAACCTGTAAAGACTTCAAAAACTTCAAAGCCGGCAAAAAAAACAATACCCCTGGAAGTAAAAAATAAGGGGGGCTATATAGTCATTTTCAGAGGCGGGCAGTTTGCATCAGCTCTTACTAATTATAATATTTATGTTGATGGTAAAAAAATATGCAAACTTAGTAATGGTAAATACCTTAAATACCCTGTTTCACCCGGTAAACATGAAATTGAAGCAAAAAAAGCAGGCGTTGACATATTAAAAAAGCAAACTTTTACTAGCGTTGTAACCCCATCTGGAAAAACGAATTATTTATCCTGCAATATTAAAACCAATTTGCTAAAGGAAAAATTAGAAATGATTGAAGTAACAGAAAGTGCAGGGCGGCAGTATATAAGTACTCTTAGCGAAGATAATTGCCAGGGGGAGATTAACGAAGAAAAAAATAATAATTAAATCAATTTAATGCTGCAGCATAAGGCTGTAGCTGCCGAAAAATTTCTTTATAAACCGTTTAAATTTTAATGCCCAAAACATGTATTGTTATTGCCGGGCCTACCGCAATTGGTAAAACTGCATATGCAATTGAGTTTGCAAAATATTTTAACACCGAAATTATATCAGCCGATAGCCGCCAGTGTTTTAAAGAACTAAATATAGGTGTGGCAAAACCATCAACAGAAGAATTGAACGCTGTTAAGCATCATTTTATCAGCTCACATTCAGTAAAGCAGGAAGTTAACGCAGCGGTATTTGAACAATATGCGTTGGAAAAACTTCAGCACATTTTTGAACATAATGATACAGCTGTTGTTGCAGGCGGTACCGGCCTTTACATAAAAGCATTATGTGAAGGAATGGACGAGATTCCAGCAATTGATGAAAATGTCAGAAATACCATCATCAGTAATTTTAAAGTCAATGGTATTGACTGGTTGCAACAGCAGGTTAAAGAAAATGATCCTTTGTATTATGCCAGTGGGGAAATTCAAAACCCACAAAGGTTAATGCGTGCATTGGAAGTAAAACTTTCAACGGGTAAATCCATTACCAGTTTTCAAAGAAAGCAAAAAAAGCAACGTGACTTTACTATTATTAAACTGGTGCTGGATATGCCCCGTGAACAATTATATGAGCGTATAAACCGGCGGGTAGATGTTATGATGAAAGAAGGGCTTGCCGAAGAAGTAAAAGAGCTATTGCCCCTTCAAAATTTGAATGCCCTTCAAACCGTTGGCTACCGGGAGCTGTTTGAATATTATAATGGTAACATTTCTTTACAGCGTGCGGTGGAGCTGATAAAACAAAACACCCGGCATTATGCCAAGCGCCAGGTAACATGGTTTAAAAACGATAACGGCTGGAAGTGGATTACTCCAGCATATCATCCCCAACAAGTGCTGGCAGGTATTTAAGAGGAAAGGTGGATTTATTTACTGGCAGAACTGGGGTCATACTGCTTCCAATTGTCTCTTTATCTTCTTTAACTCCTTCAAGGCTTATGCCCAGCACATCAATTCTAAGGCCGTTAATTTTTTTCTGATCATTCCTTGTAAAAACAGCTTTCCCATTATAAGAGGCAATACTAAAAGTATCGGCACAAGTTTTTTCAATAGTAGCATTACCCATTGTTGATGTAAGGGATAAAACACCATTATCAAAAATCACATTCACTTCAGATACCACACTGCCGGGAGGAAACTTGTATTTGCCTGTGTACTGTTGCAATGGATCTGCAGCACGTAAATAAAGGCTAAAAGTAATGAGGGCTAAAAGCAAAAGTGTAACTTTTTTCATGGCGGGGGAATTTTCTGCTTAATAAAAATACGTTTTCCGTTTAAGAAAAGTTACACTTTCTGTTAAAATTTTATACCGGACTTAATAAAAGTAATATTTAATTAAAATTTAAAGCCGATTGTTGCCAGTAAATTACCCCGTTGCTGTTTAAGACTGGCATATGTGTTCAGCCTGTCGCTAAGGCGATAGGGCACATCAGCATCTTTTGTTATGCCGTAAACATAAGTCAGGTCAAAAAACATCCCCTTATTGCGATAGCCCAGCCCGCCGCTGAGCAGCATGCGGTTGCCTTTATAACCTACAGCTTTATTGTAAGGGTTGGAGTAATAAGCAAAGCCAAGCCTGGTCATCAATATATTGAACTTCAATTCACCTCCCACACGAAAGTTAAAAGCTCCTTTGTATTCATTTTTTATAACCTGGTTCAGGCTTTTGTAATATGCCTTTTCTTCATCAGTCGGTTGCTCATTATCACTGCTGAAACGGCTGCCTTTATGGTTTACATATTCCACATCTGCAGTTATAAATCCCTTTTGCCGCTTCACATTTTCCACTTCTCTAAAAACATAAGAAGCGCTGCCAATTACTTTCCATGCGTTGCTCTGCATGTATTTGCTTTGCCCTTCCTGGTTATTGGTAAATGTTTTTGATGATACATCAAAAGAGTTTACCGGGTTTTCCAAAGCAGTATGTAATGTAACTGTCCTTCTGTCCGTAAGCCCCATAAACATGGGCGTGTGTATGGCTAAGCCGAGTCGCAAATAATCTTGCGGACGGTATATAACACCAAGCCTTCCGGCAAAGCCAACACCTTTTGTGCTGAAATTATCTTTATAAACAAAATTGTTGAAATAATTGTCGGTTCTGGCAGAGGTATCACTTTCCTTAAAAGTAGTATAGCTGTTATAACTGATTATGGGCAAGGAAATGGTTCCGCCAACATACCATTTATCATTGTAATTGTGTGCAAAACCCAGCGCCAGTTCATACAGCCCGCCCTTTGTATCTTTTGTCATTTCTTGTTTTATTGCCTGGCCAGCATCTAAAATATATTCTGGGGCACCTTTTACAACGTATGAGTTACCCACTTTTACGGTGTCAATTAAATAAGTATAAAGCGCCACGGCTGATGTATACGGGAGAGTTGAATTTTGATTCAACACTTGGTCAAATGCTGCAAAGCCATTCTTATTTAATTCCTGGGCAAACTCTATGGCAAACTGCTCGCTAAATGAGCTGTAATTATTAAGACCTGAATATTTTACACTGTTATTAAAACTGGCTGTTTGTGTAAAGGCTAAACTGAACGCACTGCTGCTTTTATCATTATATCTTGGCGTATAACCGGCAACAAAGCCCGTTGTACCCAGCCCAAAAACATTTCTTTTTTCTTTTGTGGCTGTACCCCTGAAGTCGGCTTTGTTATTATTTAAAAAATAACCGGGTGTAAAAGCAACTTCGCCAGTTTTATAAAAGCCAAGCCCGGCAGGGTTCACAAACGTGGCATTAATATCTCCACCCAGGCTGCCCATGGCGCCACCAATGGCCATGTTACGTGCTGTGCCGCTTTGAGGATAAAATGAATACCTGAGTGCATCTTCTGGTATTTGTGCATATGCTGTTGCAGTGGATGCCAGGCTTATTAAAAGTAAATATCGTTTCATATAATAAATGTTTTGCTGTAAGCCAGTAAACGGATGCAAAAATTGTTACCGGCAAGTTTTATAGAAAAGGGCTTCTTCATTTGCTTAGTGTGTGCATAATAATTCATCATTCTGATAAGTTAATCAGATGCTGTTGAAGAAAACGTAAATAGCATTTTTGCTATTTTAACCTCCTCTGCCTGGCCTTGATACACTACCGGAGCTGCTGCCTGATGATGAACCTCCGCTGGTGCCGGAACTGCCGGAAGAAGAAGGAGTGTAAGTTCTTGAACTGCCGGAGGAGTTAGAGTTGCTTGAGTTATTGCTGGGTTTAAATATTTCTCTTACTGTTTTTCCAACCCTGCTTTCATTACTGTTATTGTATTGCCTTACCTGCCTTGTATTGCCATTATTGCTGTAAGACGATGATGTAATTGAAGAACCTGTTTTAGGATTGTATGCAACCGCAGCATTATAATTTTTGTAGCCATTAAGGTTAACCATCCGTGGTGTGGTATTTAATGCAGGCTTATAAGCAATAACTGTTGGATGGTATAAAGGCCTTGGGTAATAAAAAGGATTGTAATAATAACCATAGTTGTAATTAGTACAGGCACAGGTATTATAACTGTAGCTGTATGGGCTGTAGCGATAACTGTAATCATATTCATCATCCAGGTATCTCCAGCGTGGGTCACGTATTGTCATGCGGGTACGGCAATCGTCGGCAGTATAAACTTCCCTGGTAGTTTCTTCCCTGTAATCTTGTCTTTCGTCTGTTACTCTTGCCGGTGAATAGTATACATCATCGGGAGTTTGGGCACTTTTGTATGCGGTGCTGCAACTGGTAAATGCTGCAGCAGAGAGGCCGATAAGTAGAATTTTAGCGTTCATGGCGAATCGTTTAAAAGATTTATAATTGAAGTTACTACTTTTGTGCTGGTTTATAAAGCACTTTATATTTATCGCACAAACTGTTTGCCATAAGACATTAAGGTTTAACTGTTTGATGTTAAAGATGTGCTAAACAAAAAAAATACATACAACGGTGTGCAGCCGTAACAAAAAAATTAAAACCCGGCACCTTAAATGGTGCAACAATTATGAGCAAGGAACTTACATCAAGAGCTGAAGATTATTCGCAATGGTACAATGATTTGGTTATTAAAGGCAGCTTAGCCGATTATTCGGCCGTTCGGGGCTGTATGGTAATTAAACCCTACGGTTTTGCCCTGTGGGAAAACATGAGAGACCAGTTAGACAGGATGTTTAAAGAAACAGGCCACCAGAATGCTTATTTCCCTTTGTTTGTTCCTAAAAGTTTATTTGAAGCAGAAGAAAAAAACGCAGAAGGCTTTGCAAAGGAGTGTGCTATTGTAACGCATTACCGGTTAAAAACCGACCCGGATAAAAAGGGTAAGTTGATGGTAGACCCTGAAGCAAAGCTGGAAGAAGAACTGGTAGTACGCCCCACCAGTGAAGCAATTATCTGGAACACCTATAAAGACTGGATTCAGAGCTATAGGGATTTACCAATACTGATTAACCAATGGGCCAACGTGGTACGTTGGGAAATGCGTACCCGTTTGTTTTTGCGTACAGCTGAGTTTCTTTGGCAGGAGGGACATACTGCACACGCCACAAAGGAAGAAGCTGTAGAAGAAACTGTAAAAATGCTGAATGTTTATGCTGATTTTGTTGAGCAGTATATGGCCGTACCAGTTATTAAAGGGGTAAAAACACCCAATGAACGTTTTGCAGGTGCAGAAGATACTTATTGTATTGAAGCGCTGATGCAGGATGGGAAAGCTTTACAGGCCGGCACCTCACACTTTCTTGGCCAAAACTTTGCAAAGGCATTTAATGTGCAGTTTTTGAGCAAGGAAAACAAACAGGAATATGTTTGGGCAACCAGCTGGGGAGTAAGCACACGCTTAATTGGCGCACTAATTATGGCCCACAGTGATGATAACGGATTGGTGATGCCGCCCAAAATAGCACCTTTGCAAGTGGTAATTGTACCTATTTATAAAGGGGAAGAAAGCAAGCCTGTGATTGATGCAAAAGCTGCGGCAATAATGACAGAACTAAGGGCAAAAGGAATTTCTGTAAAATATGATGATAGTGATAACCGGCCCGGCTGGAAGTTTGCAGAATATGAATTGAAAGGAGTGCCTGTACGTATTGCAATGGGGTTAAGAGATATAGATAACAACGTAGTGGAAATGGCCAGGAGGGATACGAAAGAGAAAAAAACAGTTAGTATGGACGGACTGGCAAGTACTGTATCAGCTTTGCTGGATGACATACAGCAAAATATGTTTAACAGGGCACTTACTTACAGGGATGAGCATATTACCAATGCAGACTCTTGGGATGAATTTGTAAAACTGCTGGATGAAAAAACCGGCTTTATTGCAGCGCATTGGGATGGCACCGGCGAAACAGAAGAAAAAATAAAGGAAATGACAAAGGCAACCATTCGTTGCATTCCTTTAAATAATAACACAGAGGCCGGTAAATGTATCTTAACAGGCCAGCCAAGCACACAGCGTGTGCTGTTTGCAAGGGCCTATTAATATTTCAGTTGTGGTTTTCAAATGAGGTGCCGGTAACCCGGCACCTTTTATTTTTTGCAGTGTAAAAAAAGTTTTACATATTAGCATATACTTTAACCAAAATATTAACTGATATGGAAAATAACCAGCAGGATTTATTGGGAAATACAGATTTGCAGGTGGATGGCCATGCAAAAATGCAGTTGGGCGAAACGGCTAAATGGGGTAAGTTTATTGCTATAGTAATGTTTATTCTTGCCGGGCTTATAATTATTTTCGGGCTCATTGCCGGGGCTGCTTTATCCGGTACTTTCAGAAGATTGGGCGGCGCCTATGATATACTGGGTGGTTTTGAAGGACCGGTGCTGATAATTGCATTTGTTTTTATAGCAGCTGTTATTGCACTGATTTATTATTTTCTTTATCAATTTTCAGTAAAAGTAAAAGCGGCAGTGGTTACAGAAAACAAACAGGATTTGGGTACAGCATTAAAATCACTGAAAACATTTTTTATTATAACAACTGTTTTGGCAATTCTGGGATTGCTTATGAATATTTACAACACTTTTATCTATAAATTTTAAATACAATGGATCAGTTAAACGATAATACCATATTTGATGAATTTTCTGTTGATGGAGAAATAAAAAGCAACCTTGCTGATATTTCCCGCTGGGCAAGTATTAATGCCATTGTGGGCTTTGTATCACTGGGTCTAAGTATTATTTCATTTATAATTACCATGGGGCGCCTGAGTGAATATGGGGCTTCCAGCTCTGGTGCAGCAGGAGGAGGAATATTTTCCCTTATTATTGGTGCAGCTATTTCATTATTGCTGAATATCACATTACTTCAGTCAGCGTCCAATTTGAAAAAGGGTATTGAAGGTACAGATCAAACTGTTTTTGGTGTTGGTCTTACCAAGCTGGCTACTTATTTCCGTATTGTAGGAGTATTAACCATAATTGTACTGGCAATATTTGTTTTGGCAATTTTATTTGGAATTTTATTGGGTAGTGGAAGAAGCTTTTAAATACAACCACTTTTAGATAGATACAAAAAGGGCAAGCTATATAAAACTTGCCCTTTTGTATTTCATTAAATGTTGTTCTATTCCCGTGTTGCCAGGTAGTTGTAATCTTCCAGAAGCTTTTCCAAAAACTGTTCTGGATAAAGATTGGTTTCAATTTTAAGCACATCTCTTACTTTCAACGCCACCCGGTTACACATTTCATAATTGCCACTTTTAGCTGCCTGAGTAACTACACTTTTGATAGTATTAATATCCCTGTCGCTCAACCTCATTACATCTGGAAACATTACTTTGTAGTCAGTTTTATTAACCTCCATAAAAATGGTATCATCAATACCCAGTTTGGTTTTGGTATTTACAACAACCGTTCCTGCAGCTAAGTCGCCCAGCCGCTGGTTACGGGTAGTAACGGCAATAATGATTACCACGACAATGCCCAAAAGCCCGGTGGAAAATATGTAGGCAAACAAAGCAACTTTTGAAAAAGCGATATACCCAAAAAGAAAAGGCCATTCAAAAAACTTGGTAATCCATCTTAAAATATATTGCCCCAATGTAGGTTCACCTCCATCTAAGCTTATAACCCTTATACCCATAATTTTTTTTCCAATAGTTTGCCCGTTCATCCACAACTCACACAAAAAAGAATATAAAAACATGGGAATCGAAATCACAAGAATGTCAAGGCCTGCATTGGTTTCCATGTCAATTTCAAAACCGTTATACAGCATGGTTTTCATGGCCCACAGGTAAATTATCAGCAAAACATAATCGATAATATATGCCAGCAAGCGTTTATGAAACTCTGCAATTTCAAACTCCAGGTCAATATTAAAGGCGGTATTTATTTGAATAATCGACATGTTATTGCAAAATACAACATGCTTTTAAATGCTGCGTGTAAACATCTATTTTTTTATTTATGAAAAATTCATCAAATTGTATCCTGAATGTACAGTAAATCCGCATTATGAGAGAGGCGATGTTTATAAAAAACAATGCTGAAAAATGGAAAGAGTATCAGCATTCACCTACCGACAACCCTGATGAAACAGCGGAGCGGTTTATAACTTTAATTGACGACCTGTCTTATGCCAAAACGTTTTATCCCCGCAGTAAAGTAACCCGTTGGGTAAATGGTATAGCCGCAAGCATTTACCAGAGTATTTATCAAAACAAAAAAGAAAAGTACAGCCGCATTTTCCGTTTTTGGAAATTTGAGCTGCCTCTTTTATTCAGAAAGTACCATCGCATTTTTTTATTTACAGCTGTTTGCTTCCTCATTTTTGTTGCTATTGGGGTTTTTTCATCAATGAAAGATGAGAATTTTATACGGGGCGTTTTAGGAGATAATTATGTTGACATGACTGAAGAGAATATTTCGAAAGGCGACCCCTTTGGAGTTTATAAGGATGATAATCCCTTTTCGATGTTTATGTTTATTGCATTTAATAACATTAAAGTATCTTTCCTGGCTTTTATTTTCGGCTTTACACTGGGCATTTTTACAATATTGATAATGTGGCAAAACGGGTTAATGCTTGGTTGCTTTCAATACATGTTTTTTTCAAAAGGGCTGGGTATAAAATCAGTACTCGTTATCTGGATACATGGTACACTGGAAATTTCTGCCATTGTACTGGCTGCCACTGCCGGTTTTATTTTAGCTAATGGCATTCTTTTTCCGGGAACATATAACCGGCTTCATTCCTTTAAACAGGGGTTTAAAGACGCCACCAAAGTTTTAATTTGCCTGGTTCCCATTTTTATCCTGGCCGCTTTTTTTGAAAGCTATGTTACCCATTTAATGAGCCAGACTTATGATAAACAAAGCAACGAAGGGCTTCCTGTTTGGGCAAGCGTGCTTATATTATCTGTCTCTCTCGCCTTTATTGTATGGTACTTTATCATCCTGCCCATCCGGTTAAATAAAAAAGGATATTACATCCAGCCCGATGGTATTATTAACCGGCTGAATGAAAATAATGCGTAACCCAGCTTTAATATTATTTATTGCATTATTTTTTTCCTGCACTGCTAAAAAAGACAGTGGGGAAAATGTTACTGTTACCCCTGCTGAAGAAGAAACTCAGCAGCCAAAGAAATTTGTTTACGTGGATACTGCGGCAGATGAGCAGGTAGTGCAATCGCCTGTATACGATTCGGCCACCCAAATAGTGCAGGCACCAGCAGAAGAAGCTGTAACGGGGAGCAATACCGAAACGAACGATACAATTGAAATAGATACCAGCGTTTACCGCTGGAGTCTTACCGTGGCGAAAGATTCGGTGGAAGAGTGGAAGAACATGAAGCAGTTTGCCTATGTAAAAAAACTGGATAGTTTACTTAAAGCAGAAAAAGAAAAGAAGAAGCCTGAAGAGAAACCAAGAGAATACGACAACAGTCCCAGTTGGCTGGATAATATACTTGCCTCAAAAGGCTTACAGGTTTTTTTGTGGATTCTTGCCGGTGGGTTTATACTTTTTGTGGTTTTTAAATTGTTTGTAACCGGTGGGGCATTCAGGCGAAGCACCACAAAAGTAACCGGCACAATGGCAGAAGCCGAAGAGGAAATAATTACCGCCGAAAGCGATTTTGAACGGATGATAAGAGAAGCGGTGCAACAAAAAAATTACCGTCTGGCCACAAGGTACCATTACCTGCAAACTTTGCATTTGCTTGCGGATAAGCAGTATGTACAATTGGCTGCAGATAAAACTAATTACAGTTATGTAAGGGAAATTAAAGATTACAACAAACAAAATGAGTTTGCCGGGCTTACATTAAATTATGAATACGTTTGGTATGGAGAATTTGATATTGATGAGTTGTTGTACCAAAAAATAAAAACCGGCTTCCAGTCATTTAATTCAAAAATATAAAACTGAAAAAAGCACTACTATATCTTCTCATCGTAACGCTTATTGCGGGCTGTTCTCAAAATCCTGAAGGCCGGTTGCCGTCTTTAGGCGAAAGTTTTTCAAAAACAGACCGTAACCCGTTTGGCTGTTATATAGCTTACCGGCAATTAAATGCCATGTATTACCGCAATAATATTAAAGATAAGCGGGTGCCATTTGATAAAACCTGGAACGATATTACAGATACATCATCCCTGTACGTTTGTTTTGCACCTTATTTGTTTTTAAATGAAGATGAAGTACAGGCAATGATGAATTATGTGTCTGCGGGTAACACGTTATTTATTGCAGCCAACAGTATTGATAAAAATTTATTGACCGAAATAAACTGCTCCCAGAATTACGCCCAATACCTGTTTTTTACCGGGCTCGATTCAGTGCGTAATACCAACACAGTTGTAGACCGGTATTTTTCTTACTACTATTTCCCTTTCAAAAGCTCTTTTGCTTATAAGGATACTGTTTTTACAAAAACATTGGGCGTAAATGAAGAGGGCAACCCGAATTTTATACTCTTCTTTCATGGCAAAGGAAAACTGATTTTGCATTGTGATCCCAAAGCATTCAGTAATTATTTTTTGCTTAAAAATGATAATTACAAATACATGGAACAGGCATTTTCATTTACTAATAATTACCCCGATCATATTTATTGGGATGATTATTACCGTAAACAGAATATGCGCAGGTCCCGTAAATCGGGGGATGACAGCGGAAATGGCTTTTCATCTTTAAGCGAAATAATGAAACACCCGCCGCTAAAAGCCGCTTTCTGGTTAAGCCTGCTGGCATTGCTGCTGTATATTTTATTTGGTATAAAACGCAGGCAACGCCTTATTGAAATTATCAAACCAAATGAAAACACCACGGTAACATTTACAGAAACGATTGGCCGCCTGTACCTGCAAAAAAAGGACAATAAGAATATTGCAGAAAAAATGATAACCTATTTCAATGAATACATCCGTAATACCTACTTTGTAAACACCAATATTATTAACAGCGATTTTATAACTACGCTAAGCCGTAAAAGCGGGGTGGAGAGGGATAAAGTGGAGTCGCTGTACCGTGCCATACAACACGTAAACAATAATGATGCGGTGGATGATTACCAGTTGTTATCTTTAAACCAGCAAATACAGCAATTTTATAAAAAGTAAACAGAATAAGGATGGAAGAAAATATTTTTCAGCAGCGCATTGATTTAAGCGGATTAAGCCGTGCAGCTTTCGATATCCGCAACGAAATTGCACAGGTAATAGTAGGCCAGCATAAAATGGTTGACCTTCTGCTTACCGGGCTTCTTTGCGACGGGCATATTTTAATTGAAGGCGTTCCGGGTGTGGCAAAAACACTCACTGCAAAACTGCTTTCAAAAATTATTGATGCCGATTTCAGCCGCCTGCAGTTTACACCCGATTTAATGCCGAGTGATGTGGTAGGAACCTCTGTATTCAACCCACGTGAAGGTGAATTTAAATTTAAACCCGGCCCGGTATTCAGTAATATCATTCTTATTGATGAAATAAACAGGGCCCCGGCAAAAACGCAGGCAGCTTTGTTTGAAGTAATGGAAGAGCGACAGGTTACTGTGGATGGCATTACGCATCAAATGCGCCAGCCTTTTATGGTATTGGCCACACAAAACCCCATTGAACAGGAAGGAACTTACCGTCTTCCCGAAGCACAGCTGGATCGTTTCCTTTTTAAGATTGAAGTAAAATATCCAACACTCGCTGAAGAAATTACCATACTCACCAGCCAGCAGGGCCGCAGCCAGGAGCAAATGCTAAGCAATATCAAAAAGGTTTTATCTCCTGCTGATTTACAGCATTACCGCAGCCAGGTACAATCCATTATTATCGAACAAAAACTGGTGGAGTTTATTGCACGAATAGTTAACGAAACAAGAAACAATCCTTCGTTATACCTCGGCGCATCTCCCCGTGCTTCACTCTCAATTTTAAAAGGTGCAAAAGCAACTGCCGCCATCCGTGGCCGGGATTTTGTAACCCCCGAAGATATTGTGGAAGTGGCACCTCATGTACTGCGTCACCGCATTATACTTACGCCAGAAAAAGAAATGGAAGGCATAACTGCTGACGATTTAATTGACAACATTTTAAAATCAATAGAAGTGCCACGGTAATATTATGTTACGGGCAGTTGTAATACTTATCTGCTTCATTGGCGTCGCACTCTTATGCATTGTTTCACTGTTCAGCATCACAGAATTTTTTTTGTAAATGGATCCAGTAAAAAAATATATCGGCAACCTTTATTTGACCACCCGTTTTTTTGTGGCACTTTGTGGTTGTATAGTGTTGTTTATTGTTTCTTTTTTTTATAAACCATTTGCCGAAATTCCCAAAGTGGCCCTTGCTGCTTTTGGCGTTTTAATTGTAATTGATTACAGTTTCCTCTTTTTATTTGGCAAACCACCCACTGCAAAACGGTTAATGGCCGACCGTATGAGCAATGGAGACGAAAACAAAGTGGAGCTGCAAGTAGTAAACAAAATGCCCGGCACAGTAAAAATGGAAATTATTGATGAATTGCCGGTACAATTTCAAAAACGTGATTGGAAGCTGAAACACACATTAAAAGCAGGCGAACAAAAGAATATTATATATACACTGCGGCCTGTGGAGCGTGGCGAATACAAATTTGGTAATACCATTCTTTACTTAAAATCCCTGCTGGGTATTTTACAACGCAGACATAACGCTCCAAATGAAGAAATGATACCAGTGTATCCGTCATTTATTCAAATGCGTAAGTATGAGCTGCTTTCGCAAACAACCATACAAACAGAATACGGTAATAAACGTATGCGCAAGCTGGGGCACAGCATGGAGTTTGATAATATAAAAGAGTACGTAAGAGGAGATGACATCCGCACCATTAACTGGAAAGCCACCGCACGCCGTAATGGCTTAATGGTGAATAATTATACGGACGAACGCAGCCAGCAGGTGTATTGCATTATTGATAAAGGCCGGCTGATGAAGATGCCTTTTAATAAACTCACCTTACTGGATTATGCTATTAACAGTACCTTGGTATTGGCTAATGTTTGCCTGCAAAAACAGGACAGGGTGGGGGTACTTACTTTCGCTAATAAAATGGGTTCATTAATTGCCGCCGATCGTAAACCCATTCAACGGGAAAATATTTTGCAGCTGCTGTATAACCAGGATACCGCTTTTTTGGAGAGCGATTATGAAATGTTATACATGCAGGTACGCAACCGCATAAAACACCGCAGCCTGCTGGTGCTGTACACCAACTTTGAATCCATGACTGGCTTAAGAAGGCAGTTAAATTACCTGCGAAGTATTGCCAAGCATCACTTATTAATGGTGGTGTTTTTTGAAAATACAGAATTGTATAAACTAAGCAAACTGAATGCAGATAATGTTGAAGAGGTGTATATAAAAACCATTGCAGAAAAATTTGAGTATGAAAAACGCCTTATTGTAAAAGAGCTGCAAAAGCATGGCATTCTTTCTGTGCTTACCGCACCAGAACATTTAACTGTAAATGCTGTAAACAAATACCTGGAGCTAAAAGCACGTCAGGCAATTTAACTGTACATGAATAACTGCAGGATACTGCAACCAATACCAGAACCACAAGCAATATAATTTCATTGGCACGTAAACAAACATACCGTCATAAACACGCCGCAAAAATATCCGGGGAAACAGGAAATATACCCAGCCAAAGGAAGGAACGAAAACCCATCGACCCTGCCATACAACAAAAATACCTGGAGGGGCAAGCAATTTTCACTGGACTTCATTTGATATCGTACGCAAATTGCGTGGCTTGCTGCAAATAAAAAAAATTGGACATGCCGGTACATTAGATCCGCTGGCAACAGGTTTATTAATTGTATGCACGGGTAAATTCACAAAAAGGATAAATGAATTTATGGCGGCGCAAAAAGAGTACACCGGTAGTATAACTCTCGGTGCCATAACACCCACTTACGATTTGGAAAGCGAACCAGAGCAGTTTAAAGATTACAGTTTTGTAACGGCTTCTTTAATCGAAGCAACAAAGCAAAAATTTACCGGAGCCATTCAGCAATATCCACCCATATATTCGGCCATAAAAAAAGACGGTGTGGCATTATATGAACTTGCACGCAAGGGCGAAGAGGTGAAACCTGAACCAAGAGACGTAACCATTTTTACTTTTGATATTACAGCTATAAATCTCCCTGTTGTAGCGTTTAAAGTTAATTGCAGCAGTGGCACATACATACGAAGCCTGGCTAACGACTTTGGTGCTGCCCTTGGCTGTGGTGGTTATTTAAGCAGCCTGCGCCGTACTAAAATTGGAGATATAACTGTAGATAATGCAATAACGCCGGATGTATTTGAACACGCTTTATAATCTTAAAAAACTGCAGCAACAAAATTAATAGTGCATTTTACGCAATGCAGGAGCTCTGAACCAGGTTACCAGCACTACCAATAGTGTCATACTGCCACCAAAAATAACAGAGGGCACCAGCCCAAAAACCTGGCGGGCAAAACCACTTTCAAACTGGCCTAATTCATTACTGCTGTTAATAAACATACTGTTAACTGCGCTCACCCGCCCACGCATTTCATCGGGCGTGGTCAGCTGCAAAATTGTACCACGTACCATTACGCTTATACCATCGCAAGCACCACTAAAAAGCAATGCTAAAAATGAAATCACATATACCGAACTTAAACCAAAAGCAATAATACATATACCAAAGCCGGCAACCGCAAGCAACATATTACGGCCCTGGTTTTTCCTCATCGGAAAAATGGTTAGCAAAATAATTATACTTATCGAACCAATATCTGTAGCAGCATTTAACCATCCAAAACCAATAGGCCCTGTTTTCAAAATCGCAGCACTGAACTCAGGTATTAATGCAACTGCTCCTCCAAACAGTACGGCAAATAAATCAAGCGAAATAGCGCCCAGCATTATTTTGTTATTAAAAACAAAGCGAAGCCCCTGCTTAACACTTTCCCAGGCATCTCCATCTTTGGCACTTACAAGCACAGGCTTTCGTTTAATTAAGGAAAGAATGAAAGCTGCAATAAACATATATGCAAGGATGATAAAAAACGTTTTGTTTACCCCAATACCTGCTATTAAAAAACCAGCACTGGCATGGCCTGTTATGGATGCAATAAGCCAGGTGGATGAGCTGATGTTTGCAGCAAACTGCAATTTATTCCTGGGTACCAGTTGGGCTATTATTGCATGTGAAACCGGCCCTGCAAATGCCCTGATAATACCGGTTAAAAAAATGATGGCATAAAAACAATACTCCAGCCAGTGTTTATTTATTTTTTGCTGTGTGGATGGAAGCGTGCACACAATTAACAAAACCACACATACTGCGTACGACAACATACCCCTGAGTAACAGCGTGCGTTTTTCACTGCGGTCTATTACATGGCCGGCATACAAAGCCAGTGAAAAAACAGGGATAAATTCACTCAAACCAACAAGGCCAATGGCAAAAGAGCTTTTGGTAAGCTGAAAAAGCTCGTAAGCCACCACAGTACCCACCATACGCAACGCCATGATATAAACAAAGCGGCAAATGATGTACAGCCGGAATTCTTTTTCTTTTAAAGGAGAAAGCCCTTCTTTATTCAGGTTAAAACTCATTCATGCGAAGTTGCAATTTTTTTTTCACACGAATAAGATGAATTATGCAAACAGCGTAAAGTGCCGGTATCATCACTCTTTTCAAAATAACTCTATGGCAAGCTCAAATAATACTGCCCGTCTTCATATTCCTTGTCCAGTGCATTAATGATAATTTCAAGGTGCTTATCATTACCCAGGAAATCTGCATTACTGCTATCTACAAACAAGGTTTTAATATTATGCTGCTTGATATACTGTGTGTACGTTTCCTGCAGGGAAAAAAGATAGTCATTAGGAATACCCTGTTCATACTCCCGGTTACGTTTTTTAATGTTTTCCTGCAGCCTGTTAACAGGGCTGTGGAGGTAAATCAAAATTTCAGGTTGTACTATCTGCGGATTAATTATGTCAAATAATTTCTGGTATAACCTGAACTCTTCATCCGGTAAATTTACTTTGGCAAAAAGAAGGCATTTGGTAAACAGGTAATCAGATATGGTGATGTTTTGAAAAAGGTCTTTTGTCTGCAACAGGTCTTTTAATTGTTTGTAACGTTCCGCCATAAAAAAGAGCTCCAGTGGAAATGCGTACTGCGACGGGTTTTCGTAAAACCTTGGCAAAAAAGGATTGTCAGCAAATTCCTCTAAAATTAAGCGGGCATTAAAATGTTTGCTTAATAAATGGGCTAAAGTGGTTTTTCCGGCGCCAATATTTCCTTCAATCGTTACAAAATTATACTTCATAAAAATTCCTCAGTTATGCAAACAGGGTTGCAAAATAAACGGAAACATTTATGCAACAGTTAAATTTTATTCACAGTTAATGTATCAGGACAATTTTGCAACAAATTATGAATTGTTGTATTGAAAACCGGGTGCTTAAAATTAGGAGAAAGCTCATTTAACGGCACCAGTACAAACCTGCGCAACTGTATCCGTGGGTGAGGTAACTCAAGTAAAGGGGTTTTGATAATTTCTTTGTTAAAGAAAAGAATATCGATATCAATAATACGGGGGGCATTTTTTATGGTACGTACACGGCCCATCTTTTTTTCAATGTCAAGAAGGATTTTTATAGTTTGTTGTGGGGTAAGTGTTGTTGACACTATCAGCACCTGGTTTAAAAAATCCGGCTGGTTGCGTTTTCCCCAGGCGGCAGTTTGATAAATGGATGAAAGCCTTTGTATGCTGCCAATTTCTTTTTGAATATATTTTTGAGCAGTTTTGAGTTGCTTTTCGGGCTCATGCTGATTACTGCCAAGCAAGAAGTAAATTTTATTCATGGTGTATGCAGGTGCAGGCGGTGGTCAAATTTAAAATGTGATTTGGAAACGATTTTTAACTTTTTAAAATCGCTGTGATTTGGATTAAATAAATAATTATGCTCTTCATCCACCACAGCAGAGGGTACTTTAATTGCCAGGTGCTTATTTTGTCTTAAAAATTCCGATCCTATCCATTGGGAATATTCAAAATCATCTTTCCAGCCTTGCTTAAGTTTTTCCTTTGAAATAGTACTAATTTCAACAGCGTCAGGTAATGAAAGTTTTAGCAGCTGATAAGTGGGAGGAATAAATCGCCTGTCTGCATTTACTACTATCTCCAGTACTGCAAGTGAAATATTTTCAGCTGTATATAAAACCGGAATGCTGGGTATATTCCATCTGCCTCCTATTAATTTTGCGCCGGTACCGGATATGTCATCCGCATAACGTTCGGTTGCAAGCCTGTAAATAATCATGCTAAAATTCCGTGTTGTATCCGTCCTAATTGGGTCATTACTTTTTGTATTCCTTCTGCAGTAGTAAGCGATTCAAAAGAGAGAGTACCCTCAAGCATGTAAGGGTTTTGTTTTATCCATTCATAAAACAAACCGCCATCCCCGAATGTATTGATGCCTTCTTTAATAACCTTTGCAACCATCAGCGCCCTTTCGGCATTTATAGGGGCAAAAGTGCTGTTGTCTTTGGCATATCGTTGAAGTGTACGTTCGCTTAAATGCAAAACCATAGCCCATTCTGATTGAGTAAAGGGAGCCTGGGCAGCAATTTTTTTAAAATCGTTGTAGGTAAAGTCTTTAAGTGAAAACTGTTTTTTTACAGGCTGTGTATAATACTGTGCTTCGGGCTCTTCAAATTTTTGCTCGGGGGTGTAAGGCTTATATTTACCTGCTTTTTTTACTGTTCTCTTTTTCATATCACGCCATTTGTCATACAAATATACGACAAATGTCACGGTTCGCAATTTTTTTTACTGGTTCTTTAAAAATAGATTTGCACTTCGCCTGTAAAATTAATATATGCAATCTTATAGTCAGTTTAAAGCATTTTTAGCAATAGTTAAGGCAAGTTTCAGGTCTATTTTTAGTAACCCAAGTGCCTTAATGTTCAGCTTCCTTTTCCCTGTAATTTTTATTTTCATTTTTGGGTCTTTTGGCGAGGGGGGAGGCGTTAATTATCATATTGCCATCTCTGATTATTCAGACACTGCAAATGAATTGTACGACAGTATTGCTGCCAACCAGTTGTTCACTATTGTACCCTTTAAAACCAAAGAAGGGACTACAGATACAGTCGCAAGAAGGGAGGCGCTGGAAAAGAATAAAATTTCAGCCATAGTTGCAGTAAAAAAAATGAGTGACAGCTCCGGAAATAATCGCTATATCATTTTTGATACGCTGACCAATGCCAGCGGGAACATTATGAATGCTCTTAACCAGTCTTTATCTGGAATAAAAAACGCAATAGCTTTAAGGCATACCGCACAAAAACCGGAAACTTCTGTTGTGCCTCATATTTATTCAATTCGCCAATATCGCAGTATTGATTTTGTTTTGCCGGGCATGTTAGGCTTTTCCGTACTGTTTTCAACCTTATTTGGTATCTCATTCACTTTTTTCCAGTTCAGGCAACAGCTGATATTAAAACGTTTTTATGCCACCCCTGTAAGCAGGATGAATATATTGCTTGGTATAGGTATAAGCAGGCTTGTTTTTCAGTTAATAAACGTAGTAATGCTGATTGCCCTGGGCTATTTTATGCTGCACTTTACTTTAGTGCACGGTTTTTTTACTTTTTTAGAAATGACCCTGCTCACTGTTTATATGCTGTTGCTTTTGCTTGGCGTGGGTTTAATTTTCAGCAGTATCGTAAAATCAGACACATCCATTCCATTGTTCATAAACATTTTTGCTTTTCCTCAAATGCTTTTGGCTGGCACCTTTTTTCCTATTGATGTTTTTCCGGCATGGCTGCAAACAATTTGCCGTTATGGGTTGCCGCTAACACAATTTAATGACGCAATGCGGAAAATTTCTTTTTCGGGCCAGCATTTATGGGACTGTGGTAAAGAACTTGGAATAATGACAATTTGGATGCTGATTATTTACTGGGTAGCAATTAAAGTTTTTAAATGGGAGTAGTGTATGAAGTATATTAAGTTGTTTTTAATAAGCCTTATAGTTTTTTTTGTTTTGTTTACTTTAATGGGTTTGTTGTTTCCATCAACAATAAAATCAGTTAAAGCTGTTGTGATAAATAAACCTCCTAAGCAGGTTCTTGAATCAATTAGCAAACTCGAAAACTGGAAGGAATGGTACCCTTTTTTTTCTCCTGCTGAAAATGCAACCATTAAGCGTGGAACTGATAGTACCATTGTTTTTTCAAATAACGGGAAAGAATTGCATGTTGCAAATATTAAAACTGACAGCAACAACATACAATTCAGCATCTCAACAGTTTCAGGCAAGGAAACTTCCAACCAGCTTTTTGCCTTGCCTGTTAATGAAGCGATAGTTCAAACGCAATTAGTATGGAACGAAACAGAGCACCTGAAATGGTATCCATGGGACAGGTTCAGGGGGTTATTGCTTGAGCGCACAAAAGGAATATATCTTGACACTGCTTTAAACCGGTTTAAAAATTACCTGGAACATACTAATCAGCAAAACTGATTTTACCCATACTAATTGCGGGCATATTTTTATTTCCCTCGGGCAAATAATCATTAGAACCACATAAACATTCATTGGCAAGTAAGGCAAATAAAATTGCTTCTTTTGCATCGGGGTTAATTTCAAGCGTAGCAGTGCTGTTAAAATTAAATCCCGGCAATAATTCCTTTAAATGTTGTACCAATAGGGGATTGTGCACACCTCCACCGCTCATAAAAACATTGCAGTTTGATTGCAATGACAATGTTTTTAAAATTGCATCCGAAACTGTATCAGCTGTAAACTTGTTTAGCGTTGCCATTGTGTCTTCCGCTGAAATATTTGAAGTGCCGGAGTTTTGTTTTGCAAGGTTGAGGTACTCCAGGTTAAATAGCTCGGGGCCGGTTGTTTTTGGTAAAGGCTGAATAAAAAAATAATGCTGCTTTAATGCATTAAGCAAATTTGTTTGAATATTGCCTTTTTTTGCCACCGCTGCATCCTCATCAAAATACTTGCCCGGAAAGGAAAACTGCATAAATGCATCCATTAAAGTATTACCCGGCCCGGTGTCGCTGCTAAAAACACTTGTGTTGTTAGCATTTGCCGGTAAAAATGTAAAATTTGCAATACCACCTATGTTTAGCAATATCCTGTCTTCTCCATCTTTACCAAAAAGTAAATAATCGCCATAACCCGCCAATGGTGCGCCTTCTCCACCAGCAGCAATATGTTTTTGCCTGAAATCACTTATAACTGTAATTCCTGTAGCAACGGCCAAATGGTCACCATCACCAATTTGTAAAGTAGCGTTCCCGTAATTGCCTTTTTGCCGCAAAACAGCGGGAGAATGAAAAACTGTTTGTCCATGGCTTGCAATTACGTCAACTGAATCTTTTGAAACACCCCATTTTGTAAGAGTTTTGTTAATGATTTCTGCATGTTGAAGAGCAATCCATGGATTCAGCAGGCAAAGCTTTTCAAAATCAATATGGCGTTTAGAAAAAATGGTTTTTATTTCGGCTTTAAAATTATTGCTGTAAGCACATGTTTCAAATTGCAGCAGTTTAATTTTAGTTTGCAAGCCGCTGCCAGTAACGCTGCACAATGCCATATCCAGTCCGTCGAGCGAAGTGCCGCTCATTAACCCAAGAATAATCCTCTCTGGTTTAGTGGCAATGTTGTGTAATTTAATAACGTTATGCTTCATCTTTCAGAAACTTTAAATTACGTTTAATACCCGCAAACTTTGCTCTTTTAAGAGGAGAATTTTTAAAAACTATTTTAAAACTTTCCTCTGTTAATTCTTCCCAGTCTTTATTAGCGAAGTTTAAAATTTGCGGCAATGGTGTAAAATTTATTTCGTTGCCGGGTTTACTAAAACGGTTCCATGGGCAAACATCCTGGCAAACATCGCACCCAAACATCCAGTTATCAAATTTGCCTTTCATTTTTTCCGGTATCAATGCATCCTTTAATTCAATGGTAAAATAACTGATACATTTGCTGCCGTTAATTACTTTATTGGGAAGTATTGCTTCTGTAGGGCAATTGTCAATACATTTTGTACAACTACCGCAGTAATCCTTTACTAATGGGTCATCATATTCCAGTTCTAAATCGGTAATGATTGTGGCAATAAAAAAAAAGGAACCCGATTGTTTATTGATAAGATTACCATTTTTGCCCACCCAGCCCAAACCACTCTTTTGCGCCCAACTGCGTTCCAATACTGGCGCACTGTCAACAAAACCTCTGCCATTTACTTCGCCAATTTCTTTTCTCATTAACTCTATCAGCTTTGTTAACTTTTCTCTTATCACTTCATGGTAGTCGTTGCCAAAAGCATATTTTGAAATTTTTGGTGCAGCTGGCTCTTGCTCCTTTGCAGGGAAGTAATTTAATAAAAGTGTTATTACCGATTTGGCTCCGGGTACAAGCCGGGAAGGGTCGATACGTAAATCAAAATGGTTAGCCATGTATTGCATGGCGCCGTTATAACCTTTGCTTAGCCAGGCTTCCAGCCGTTTGGCATCTTCTGTAAGTGGTTGTGCTTTAGCAATGCCGCAAAAATTAAAACCCAGTTGCTGAGCAACTTTTTTTATGAATTGTGTATGATGTGTTTTGTTTAACAAAGCAGGGGCTTTAATGCTGCCCAAAGATATACTGTTGAAGTGATTGCGACGCAACGATGCTGCCACAAAGAACAGGCGTTTGTACAAAACTATTTATCATCTATATGCAGTTTGTGAAAAAAACGATGTGCAATGGGAGTAATGATAATTGCAATAGTGGTGATAAACATTACGCCGCTAAAAATAGCATAACAGGAGGCAAACACTTTTGCTGTATCGGAAAGATGGATGTTTGAATCGAAGATGGGGCCCATGCCGCTTAAAATCATGGATGCGTTCAGAAGGCTGTCGTACCAGGTGAATTTCGGGTCGGGGATGGTTATTTTATATCCAACCATTCCAACAGCAAGAAATAAAATAATTATTGCGGTTGCAAACAGTACATTTTTACCAAGCCTTTTGTAATACGTTTTGGGAGATGCCAGCGGTTGTTTTTTGTGTTCGTACATAACGCCAAGTTAGTTATTTGCCAGTGCTTCATCAACCAGTTTTTTCAGTTCTTTATATTTTTCGTTACGGCCTTTGTTTTTTAAATTGAATGTCATTAAAAAACCGGTGTAGTGTTTTTTAGTATCCACCCATGGAAAGCTGCCAAATAATCCCGGACTTGTTACAGCACCGGAACGTATTTCGCTGCCAATATCATCCATTACCCATTCGCCAAAACCGTAACCCCAGTTGCCGGCTTCTGCCGGCGAACCCATAATTTTTACATCGGCGGTTACCCTGTTTTTCTGCATTTCAATAATGGAGTTTTTGCTCAGTATTTGTTTTCCATTAAACATTCCTTCGTTTAAAATCATTTGAGAAAAGCGGGTATAATCGCTTGCAGTGCTCCATGCGCCGCCGGCAGGTAATGCCACAGGGCCTTTGCCAAAATCAGTGTTAAACATGTTGCAAGGTTTGGAAATCCTTTCTGCAAATAATGTTTCAAAACTTTTGCCGCTTATTTTTTCAATTACAGCGCCTGCCAGTTGCAAACCAATATTACTGTAATGAAATGTTTTGCCGGGTTCACCTTCCATTGGTTGAACAGCAATTGCTGCAACGGCATCATCCATACTCCTGTATTTCTTAAATTCCTGTAAACTTTCTTTTAACTCAGGAGATTTAATGCCTGTTAAATGGCTGAGGCATTGCCAGACTTTAATGTACCCTTTTCCGTTTGTGCTCATTACAGGTAAAAATTTCCCGATAGTGTCTTCAAGATTCAGTTTCCCTTCATCCACAAAAGTCATTACCAACGCAGCGCTTAACCATTTACTACAACTGGCAATACGTTCTTTACTGTCGCTGTTAAAGTCTTTCATCATTTCATCAGCATCCTTCCCCTGTCGTTTTGCAATGAATTTACCTATGCGTTTTTGCCGGGCAGATAATTCATTTTCGGCCTTGCTGTAAACTATCTTTCCATCTTTATAAATAACTAAAACAGCCCTGCCGCCCAGGTCTTTTACATTATCGGCCAGCCAGTCGTTAACCTTGCTAAAGTTGTATTGGGAAAAACCGTACTGTAATATCAGCAGGAAAACAATTGAGAGGCTGCATTTGCGGCATAAAACCGAGGCTTTGTATGACATATTAGCTTAAAATTTTGGCTTGGATTGTTATTTGACGTGTAAGTTTAAAATTACAAATATGAGTTTACAAAACTTAACTATAAAATCGCAGGAAATATTGCAACAAGCCCAGCAATTGGCTTTCAATAGCAGCAATGCTAATATTGAGACAGAACATTTGCTGCAGGCGTTGTTGAATGATGAAAATAGCCCGGTTGAATTTTTATTAAAGAAAAATAACGTCAACATCAATTTTGTGGAAACAAAGCTGGCGGAAAGTATTGCTAAAATTGCAAAGATTGCAGGTGGCGAACCAGCACAAACTGTTAGCCGTGATTTAAACAATGTATTGCTCCGCAGTAACAATGTTTTAAAAACATTTAACGATGAGTTTGTGGCGCCGGAACATTTACTGATTGCACTGGCCCAGGGTAGTGACAATGCCGCTAAAATTTTAAAAGATGCCGGCGCTACTGAAAAGGGCCTAATAGCTGCAACAAAAGAATTGAAAAAAGGCAGCACTGGTAATTCTCAAACAAGCGAAACACAATTTAACGCACTGAATAAATACGCCAAGAATTTAATTGAAATGGCACGTAACGGAAAGTTAGACCCTGTTATTGGTCGTGATGAAGAGATAAGGCGTACGCTGCATATTTTATCAAGAAGGAGTAAGAACAACCCAATTTTAGTTGGTGAACCTGGTGTTGGTAAAACTGCTATTGCCGAAGGTTTGGCCATGCGTATTGTGAATGGAGATGTGCCGGAAAATTTAAAAAGTAAAATTATATATGCGCTTGATATGGGTCAACTAATTGCAGGTGCAAAATATAAAGGTGAGTTTGAAGAACGTTTAAAAAGTGTGGTGAAAGAAGTAACGAGCAGCGATGGTAATATCATTTTGTTTATTGATGAAATACACACTTTGGTGGGTGCCGGTGGCGGCGATGGAGCCATGGATGCTGCCAACATTCTAAAACCAGCATTGGCACGTGGAGAGTTGAGAGCAATTGGTGCCACCACTTTAAACGAGTATCAAAAATTCTTTGAAAAAGATAAAGCTCTTGAACGCCGTTTTCAAAAAGTAATGATTGATGAGCCTACAGTGGAGGATGCTGTATCTATTCTTCGTGGATTAAAAGACCGTTATGAAACTTATCATCATGTTCGTATAAAAGATGAAGCAATTATTGCAGCGGTGGAATTGTCTCACCGCTACATAACTGACCGTTTTTTACCAGATAAAGCAATCGACTTAATTGATGAAAGCGCAGCTAAACTGCGTTTGGAAATGAATAGTATGCCGGAAGAGCTGGATAAATTAGAGAGGCAAATCCGTCAGCTGGAAATTGAAAGGGAAGCAATTAAGAGAGAAAATGATGAAGCAAAACTGAAAGAACTGAATACAGAAATAGCTAACCTTTCGGTAGGAAGAGATACATACAAGGCCAAATGGCAGCAGGAAAAAGAAGTAGTGGAAAAAGTGCAAAATGCAAAAGCTGCTATTGAGCAATTAAAACTGGAAGCAGAAAAAGCAGAGAGGGAAGGGCTTTATGGTAAAGTAGCCGAGATACGCTACGGTAAAATACAGGAGCAGGAAAAGTTGATTGAAGAATACAGCAAGCAATTAGATGCTGCAAGTGAAAAGCGTTTATTGAAAGAAGAGGTAGATGCAGAAGATATTGCAGAAAACATTGCAAAAGCAACGGGGATACCTGTAACAAAAATGCTGCAAAGCGAAAAAGAAAAGCTACTGAACTTAGAAGATGAACTGCACAAAAGAGTAGTGGGGCAAAACGAAGCTATTGAAGCAGTGAGTGATGCCATCCGTCGCAGCCGTGCAGGTTTGCAGGATCCTAAAAAGCCAATTGGTTCTTTCATTTTCCTTGGTACAACAGGGGTGGGTAAAACAGAACTGGCAAAAGCACTGGCCGATTACCTGTTTGACGATGACAATATGATGACCCGTATTGACATGAGCGAATACCAGGAAAAGCATACAGTAAGCCGTTTGGTGGGTGCACCTCCCGGTTATGTGGGTTACGATGAGGGCGGGCAACTTACTGAAGCCGTACGCCGTAAACCTTACAGCGTGGTGTTATTGGATGAAATCGAAAAAGCGCATCCTGATGTATTTAATGTACTGCTTCAGGTGCTGGATGATGGCCGTTTAACCGATAACAAGGGCCGTGTAGTGAATTTTAAGAATACCATTATCATTATGACCAGTAATATGGGCAGCGATGTGATACAGGCCAATTTTGAGAACGTAACCGAAAAGAACAAGGAGGAAGTGGTGGAGAAAACAAAAACCGAGGTAATGGTGTTATTAAGACAGATAATTCGCCCTGAATTTTTGAATCGTATAGATGAAGTTATAATGTTTGAGCCATTGATGAAGAAGGAGATAAGGGGAATTATCCAGATACAGCTGGATAACTTAAAGCGGATGGTTGCAGAAACTGGTATAAATTTACAATTCAGTGACTATACTTTAGACTATCTTGCGGAAAATGGATATGATCCCCAGTTTGGGGCCCGGCCACTTAAAAGATTGATTCAAAAAGAGATAGTGAATCAACTGAGCAAAAAAATACTGGCAGGAGATGTTGATAAAACCAGGCCTGTACTGGTGGATGTATTTGACGGGGTGGTGGTTTTTAGAAATGACATGCCGGATGCAAAAAAGACAACGATTAAAAAATAACAATAAAGACAGCAACTATTATGGCAAAGATTAAGGATGTAGCCGAAATAATACCCAGCAGGGATATATTTGTTGGGAATCCAAAGGCAGAAATTACAATTACAGAATTTGGCGAGTATGAAAATGAGGATTGCGCCAAAGCAAATGAAGTGGTGAAGAAAATACTGGATGAGTATGACGGGAAAGTAAAATTTAATTTCCGCCATTTTCCACAAACCAAAATACACCAGCGTTCTATGAAGGCGGCTGAAGCATCACTGGCTGCAGCACAAAGTGGCAAGTTTTGGGAAATGCATAACCTTCTATTTGAGAACAGGCGTAACCTGGGAACCACGAGTTTAAAACTGTATTCAAAAGAAGCAGGTGTGAATAACAAGCATTTTCTGGACCAACTGATAGAATCTGTTTTTGGTTGGGAAGTACGTAACGATTTTGAAGAAGGGGTGGAAAAAGGAGTAACAGATGTGCCTGCATTTTTCATTAATGATGAACTGGTGAAAGGTAAAGCCTCTTACGAAAACCTGAGCAAGGAGATTGATGCAGCCCTGAAAAAATCAAAGAAGAAAATTGCTGCAAAGCAAAGAGCATAAGAAAATAGAAAAAGCCAGCATAATTGCTGGCTTTTTTGTGACCCCGTCAGGATTCAAACCTGAAACCTTCTGATCCGTAGTCAGATGCTCTATTCAGTTGAGCTACGGAGCCATTAAATTGGGGTGCAAATATAGTCTGTTTGCGCTTACAGTCCAAATTCATTATAAGCCTGATAGAAAATTATCGTGAATGTAATCCACCACATTTACCAAGTTTTTTGTGTCCTCAAAAATTTTCAGTTGCCTGTCTGCACCCGTACCCGTTTCCATCATTTTATGTACGTTGTTTATGGCATGCCTGCTTCCTAAATGTGGCACTACGTCATCGATAAAATCAAGCAGTTCATACAATAATACCCGTGTGTTCACTTCACTTTCTTTACCAAAATCTATCAGGCTGCCATCAATACCATAGCGGCTTGCCCTCCATTTATTTTCATTTAGTAAAGCACGGCTGTACATCATAAAATTCAGGTTTTGGCTGCGCAGTTTATACAGCTTGGCGCAAATGGCCTGAAATAAAGCAGCGATAGTAATTGTTTCCTGTACAGTCATTGGTATATCGCAAACGCGGAACTCTACAGTATTAAAGAAAGGATGTACCCTTAAATCCCACCATATTTTTTTAGCATTGTCGATACAGTTTGTTTTAATAAGCAGTTTCACATAATTATCATATGCTTCAATGCTTTCAAAAAAGTCAGGTATGCCTGTACGGGGAAATTTATCAAATACTTTTGTGCGGAAGGATTTATAACCTGTTTGCCTTCCTTCCCAAAAAGGCGAATTGGTACTTAAAGCATAAATGTGCGGTAAAAAATATCTAGCACTGTTGGCTATATGTATAGCCATTTCCCTTGTTTCCATGCCCACATGCACATGAAGGCCAAAAATTAAATTACTGCGGGCAGCTTCCTGCAACTCGTTTACAATTTCATTATACCTGTCATGTTCAGTAATAAGCTGCCGCTCCCAATGGCTGAAAGGGTGTGTGCCGCTGGCCCCAACCCACAAGCCCAGTTCTCCTGCAATATTGCTGATGGTTTTACGCAGTGTACCCACATCCATAAATGCTTCATCCACATCATTACAGATATCGGTGCCTACTTCCACCACGGCCTGGTGCATTTCCGCCTTTACTTTATCCTTTATTACTTTTTGTCCCTCCTGCACAATTTTCTGGTCATGGCTTTTCAATTCCCTTGTTACAGGGTCAATCACCATGTATTCTTCCTCCACACCTAAAGTAAAATGTTTGTAACTCAGGTTTGCCATTGTAAAATCAGTACTTTAATTTGATAATTTATTTTTGTTACAGGCATCAAATCCTGTTTCAGCCTTGGTGGCGTTGCACGCTTAAACTAAAACTTAATTATTGAACAATTAATAGAGTTTCGTTTTGGTAGTGCTTCTCTTAATATATTCTCCCCAGGTTAAATTGTCGCTGTCTTCTTTATGCTCCATCGCTTTTTCAATGGCATAATTAGCAGCGGTTTCAACCACCCAGTCAAAATTTGCCTGCCCCACGCTTGTTACTTCAGCATCAGGCGCTGGGTTACAAAAATCGATAGCATAAGGAACGCCGTTACGTACAGCTAGTTCTACTGTATTAAAATCATAACCTAAGTATTGACAAATACGCAGCACAATATCTTCCATTTGTTTATAGCGTTCTGGCGATGGAGAAAAATCTGCCACATAGCGCAGGTGATGCGGATTACGTGGCTCGTACGGCATTATGCGTACATACTTTCCGCCAATGCAGTAACAGCGGTAATATTCTTCAAACTTAATTTCTTCCTGCAGCATCATTACCAGTTGTTCGGTTTCTGCATGCTTTTCAAAAAACTCTTCAATGCTGTTCAATTGATATACACTTTTCCATCCGCCACCGGCAAATGGTTTCATGTAGGCAGGGAAACCGATATAGTTAAAAATTCCTTCCCAATCTAAAGGATAGGCAAGGTTTGAAAATGATTCATCGCTGGTATCTGTTGGTAAATCTTTACTTGGCAAAATAACAGTTTTGGGAACAGGCACCCCAATTTTTGTTGCCAGGCAGTTATTAAAAAACTTCTCATCGGCACTCCACCAAAATGGGTTATTAATTACTGTGGTGCCGCACAAAGCAGCATTTTTAAGATAGGCCCTGTAAAAAGGCACATCTTGCGAAATACGATCAAAAATTACGGCATAGCCACTTGGTTCACCCTGCATTACTTTATCAATGCGTACGGGCTCCGCAATAATGCCGGGAATATTTTTACTGTTAACCCTTTCTACAAAAGCCATGGGGAAACTTCTTTCTTTTCCGAAGAGCATTCCTATTTTCTTCATTGCAGTTATTTTTTGTGATTGTTTAAAAGCTGGTATTATTCAAACGTAACCAAATATATTTTTTCAGCCCCAATAAAACAAATAATGTTTTAACCTTGTACAGCCGGCTCAACCTTACCGTTTCATCTTCTTTTTATATTTTTGGCACAGTATGAATAAAAAAACGGGTAGTGTTACAGTACAAAACCATATCCTCACTTCAGAACTGCTGGACAGGGAAGTTAAAGTGGACTTTTACGTTCCCTCATTTGATGTTAGCCCCGACAGTTTAAGCCTGCTGCTGGTAAACGACGGGCAGGACCTTGTTACCATGAAATTTGAAAACATACTTGGCGAGCTGTACGATGAAAAACAGGTTTCACCACTTTTATGTGTAGGTATTCATTGCTCCACCGACAGGAAGAACGAATATGGCACTGCCAAAATTTTAGATTATAAAGGCCGTGGAGCAAAAGCTGGTTTATACACCCGTTTTATATATGAAGAACTGCTGCCGTTTGTACGAACAACGTCCAGCATCAGTTCATTTAAAGAGAAATCATTTGCCGGGTTTTCATTAGGCGGGTTAAGTGCACTTGACATTGTTTGGAATTTTCCAAAAGAGTTTCGGAGGGTAGGAGTGTTTAGCGGCTCGTTGTGGTGGCGAGATAAAGACCAGGAGGATGCAGATTTTAATGAAGATACAGACCGCATCATGCACCGGCAGGTTCGGGAAGGCGGATATTATCCCTGGCTTAAATTCTTTTTTGAAGTAGGCACACAGGATGAAACTGCAGACCGGAATAACAACGGAATTATTGACTCTATTGATGACACCATGAGCCTGATTGAAGAACTGGCAACGAAAGGATACAGTACTGAAAACGATATTAAATACCTGGAGCTGCCGGAAGGCAAACACGATGTGCCCACCTGGGCAAAAGCTTTTCCTGATTTTTTAAAATGGGGTTGGGGTTTAAATAAGGAACTAACCGACTAAACAATTCTATCTGCATTTGCGGAATGGCTGGCTGGAAAATGAACTTTAACAGAACAACCATTGCCCGGGGATGTAATTATTTGTACGCTCCCATCAAAAGCCTGTGCCCTTGTTTCAATATTATCCAGGCCAATGCCTTTGCTTTTTTCTTTTGGATTAAATCCAACTCCATTGTCTTTAATTAATAACTCAGTGCCACCGGTGTTTTTATTCAGCGAAATAAATATTTCGGACGCATTCGCATGTTTAAGAATATTGTTAACCTGTTCCTGCACTATTCTAAAAACAGCCAGTTTTTGCTCTACATCAATTTCTTCTGCTTCTGTGTTGCTGTTAAAATGAACGCTGATGCTGCTATGGCTACTAACATCTGTAAGAAGTTCGTTAATGGCATTTAGCAGCGATTTTTTTCCGAGGGTTGGGGCGCTAAGAGTGTGGGAAAGGTTTCGGATTTCTAAAATTGCCAAATCAAGAAATTCCATTGATTTTGGTAAAAACTCAGCTCCTCTTTCCTGGTTTTTTATTACAAGGCTCAGGTATATTTTTACTGTAGACAGTATTTGGCAAACATTATCATGCAGTTCTCCTCCAATAATACTGCGTTCTTTTTCCTGCGCCTGTATAACTTGTTTTGTTACCAGTTGCTGGCGGCTGGTTTTTTCTTTTAAAAGCTCTTGCTGCAGGCGTTTCCTTTCCGTAGTATCTCTTATTACGGCAAGGTTAACATTGTTTTTTTCTTTGGTGCTGTAATAAGAAGCTGAAGATATTTCTCCGGTAAACGTTGATCCGTCCGCACATGTAAACTGGATTTCAGTATTTATAAATTCTTCATTTACACCTGTATGGTCGTTAACTGAAGGAAGCTGTTCACCTCCACTAAAATCTAAAAAATTGGAAGGCTTCTTTTGCCGATCGGTAATTTTAAATAATTGCCTGGCGGCAGCATTCATATCAATTACTTCTCCATCAAGCCGCAATAACAAAATTGCATCCCTTGTATTTTCAAACATCAGGCGGTATTTCTCTTCATTTTCCTGCAGCAGGCTTATATATTTCTTTCTGTTTAAAATCCCAATACTGGCTAAAAGGGAAAAAAGAACTATGATGAGGGTAATACCAGATGTAAAGATAATTTCATGGCGTTTTCTTTTTTCATAAGCGGCCAAAACATTCATTTCGGCAACTCCAACAGTCGCAATGATTGGATAATTCCTAAGCCTGCGGTAACTGAAATATGTAGGAATACCATGTATGGCGTCTTTTGCAAAATATGAACCTGTACTGTTAAGTTTAAGATAACTGAATAATGGGCTTTTGCTTATGTTCTCACCAGAACTGGGCACTGAACCTGTTTGCCTTGCATAGGTGGTTCCATCAGGGGCAATTAAGGAAACTATGTCGTGGTCATTCACAATAGCTTTTTCATAAAAAGAAGTGAATGTGGAAGGTGCTATTTGCAACAGTGCCACACCCCCGAATTTTTTTCCGGCATTATTAATACGCCTGCTTACGGTAACAGTTGCGTCACCTTGTGGATATAAGTGAACCGGTTTGCCGATAAATAAATTTTCGGATGTATCCTCAAAATGAAATTTAAAAAAATCCTGCTGGCTATAATTTACCGTAGTATCTGGAATTGGTCTGTAACTTGAAGAAACTAACTTTCCTTTTTCATTTATAATAAGCACCCCATAAAAAAGCGAATTATCTATTGATGGGTTTTCAAAAACTGATAAATAGCTGTTTCCCGTTCTACTTTTTTCAAGTTCTGATTTAATAACCTGGAGTACCAGTTCAGCATTTTGAATAGTTCGTATAGTGTAATTTTCTAGTGCCAGTGCCAGGTTGGAATTCCTTTGTACGGCATTTGCAATTGCCTCTTCTTTTTCCTGGTGAATGAGCCTTGCTTGTTTGTACCATAGTAATATAAGAATGCTGGTTGTAAAAAGAACTACAGCGGCAATTGCAAGTTTTGTGTTGCCAAACAGGTTTCGCATGATAAGGGCCAGGTATAAGGTTATTGGAAGACAAGTTAAAAAAAAATAAAATGCTATACAAACAAATGGCCTTTTTTAAAAGGCCACTTTATAAAGAATAGAAAATCCTGATTGTTATTGTACCCTGAAATTAAAAGGAACGGTTACAATAGACTCATGATCGGATTTATTGAACTGAATATTGGGAAGGTAGCTTCTAATTGCGGTAGCATACCTTGAGTCGTTGCTGGTGCTTCCTTTATCAAAGCTAACAAAAACACCACGGCCTTCCGGATTCACTTTTATGATGGCATTTATTGTTGCCTTAGGTAAGTCACCCATGAAGATATAGTTGTTTACTATTGTTCTATCACCTTTAGAAACTCTTAATGCACCGCCTGCAACTTTGCCGCCGGGAGTATTCCCATAACTGTCGGGATGTCCGTCAGGGCTTCCAGCATCGCCTTTGCCATTGGGATTATTTCCCTGGTACTTATAACCATTATCTTCTGTGGCACCATTACCTGTTCCGCCCTTTGGCCCATTATAACCAGCAATTTTTGGTTTTTGTGGCTTAGGTTCATTTACAACCGCAGGTGTGGGGTTAGTATTTTTTACAGGCTGAGTTGTAGGAAGCGGATTAGGTTTTGTAACAGTTTTTACCGGTTTGTTTATGGGAGTGGCATCTTCGTCTTTACTGTCTTCTTCCTGTTGTGTATTCTCTGCCGCATTATTATTGGATGCTACCGGAGTTTGTTGTGGTTGTTCTGCCGGTTCATTGCCGGGAGTTTTTTCACCTTTAATCAGGGGTTGCACATCACCAAAACCTTCTTGCAAATTCCCTAAATTAATTTCAATCAGGTCATCAGCAATTTGTTTGGGTGGCTGAGTAAGGTCCCAGGTCCATATAAATGCAATTAGCAATAGTACACCCACAATAATAGCAGTGTACATAAATGCTTTCCTGTTTTTTTCAGCTTCAAATGTTGCAGACATGGTGTTTGTATAATGCATTGTAAAGATAAGTTGTTATTAGTAACGATGCAAAACCATACCAAAATGAACAACCCTTGTTAAAATTTTAACAAAAAGAAAACCCTGCATTGTTGCAGGGTTTTCAATTAACTAAGCATTTTGTGTTCAATATGCTTACTTCATAACTAAAAAAAGAATGTTTATATACAGTTTATGTATTTTAGTTTAGTTCAACCACCACCTTCTTGTCATGGCAGCAGCGGTTCTTTGTCTTTTTTGTACATTCCACATGTCCACCACACTAAATGAAGGGTTGTTTTCTGTGTCCTTTGCATCAACAGCCAAGGTTTCTTTTGTTTCTTTCAATAGTTCTTTCAGGTCTTCTTTGTTCAAGGCATTACCTGCAGCCATTACATTAGTCTTCATACTATCTAAATTTAAAATTTCAAAAGTTTCTTCTAAGTCAGGCGGTAAATTAAATATCGTCTGGCCGGATTTTTATTTGCAAATCAATGGTTGTAATAACCAGGAGTAATAAAGCGCAGTGTTACTGAATTGCGACGCAAAGATACTATACAATATGAGGCTTTTTATAATCATTGTTTGTATTGATTTATTATGGCAAGATGCGCTGTATGCCTCTTACATTTCTGAAAATCAATTTTTTAAAGCAGGCTTTTTTATTATAGCCACGGGTATTTTACAAAGACTGCTTAACAAATTTTTAAGCATTAAATTATTCGTACTTAGATTGCAAAGCAAAATATTCAAGATGAAAACAATTGGATTAATTGGTGGGTTAACCTGGCTTTCTACAGCAGAATATTATAAAGCACTTAATGAACTGGTAAACGAAAAACTGGGAGGGGTGCACTCTGCTAAAATCATATTGCACTCTGTAGATTTTGCACCCATTAAAACTCTTACAGAAAATAACGATTGGGACGGTATTGCCGGTATAATTGGCAAGGCTGCAAAAGGCTTACAGCTGGCGGGTGCCGATTGTATTTTACTTGGAGCAAATACCATGCATAAGATTGCAGATGAAGTTCAGGCAGCAATTAATATACCTCTTATTCATATTGCTGAGGCAGTAGCTTCAGTTATAAATAAAAATGGTTTGCAAAAAGTGGCGCTGCTGGGTACCAAATACACCATGCAACTCGATTTTTATAAAAACAGGTTAAAAGCAAAAGGCATTGATATAATAATACCCGGCATAACAGATATTGAATTTATCAACAACTCTATTTATGAAGAGTTCAGTAAAAACATTTTTCTGCCTGCCACTAAAGAACAATACCTGCGTATCATGAGTGAAATGATTCAGGAAGGGGCGCAAGGCTTTGTGTTAGGATGTACCGAAATCCCAATCCTAATTAAATCAAAGGACATCGCTGTTCCGTTATTTGATACGGCTGCTATTCATGCCGCAGTGGCCGTTGATTTTGCTTTAAGCTGATCAGAGTTCTTCCAGGGCTTCTTTAATTATCTGCACACACTCCTGTATTTGCTCTTTTGTTATTACCAGCGGTGGTGCAAAACGTATCTTATCACCATGTGTTGGCTTTGCTAAGAGGCCTTTTTCTTTCAGAATAAGGCAAAGCTGCCATGCAGCTTCCGGGTCTGTATGTTTAATTACAATTGCATTTAATAGTCCCTTTCCTCTTACCGTTTCAATATAAGGCGAGTTGATTTTTCGCAGTTCTTCACGCAATAATTCCCCAAGTATGGCAGACTTTTCGGCAAGCTGTTCATTCTTCAATACTTCCAGCGCCGTTATGGCCACTTTGCAGGCAAGTGGGTTGCCTCCATAGGTGCTGCCATGCTCACCCGGTTTTATAGTCATCATAATTTCATTATCGCATAAAACGGCACTAACAGGTAATACCCCGCCACTTAAGGCTTTACCTAATATCAAAATATCGGGTCGTACATTTTCGTGGTCGCAAGCCAGAATTTTACCCGTACGTGCTAGGCCGGTTTGTATTTCATCAGCCACCATCAGTACATTGTATTCCGTACAGAGTGTGCGTATTTTTTTGTAATATCCTTCATCAGGCACCATAACACCTGCTTCTCCTTGTATTGGCTCAAATAAGAATGCCACCACATTTTTATCCTGCAATACTTTTTCTAAAGCAGCAGTATCGTTATAAGGTATGGCGGTATAGCCCGGCATGTAAGGACCAAATTCTTTTGTTGCAGATGGATCACTGCTGAAAGAAATAACGCCGGTAGTACGTCCATGAAAATTTCCTTCACACACAATTATTTTTGCTGCATTTTCTGCCACACCTTTTACTTTATATCCCCATTTACGGCTGAGTTTAAGTGCAGTTTCAACAGCTTCCACACCGGTATTCATAGGCAATACCTTATCGTAACCAAAATAACGGGTGATGTACTGTTCATATTCCCCCAGTAAATTACTGTGAAAAGCACGGGAGGTTAATGTAAGCTGCTGCGCCTGCTCAATAAGGGATGCAATTATTTCTGGATGGCAATGCCCCTGGTTAACGGCAGAGTAACCACTGAGAAAATCATAATAACGTTTGCCATCTACATCGTATAAAAAAACACCTTCACCACGAAGTAGTACAACCGGCAGGGGGTGATAATTGTGTGCGCCATATTTTTCTTCTAAATCTAAATAATGTTGTGTGGCAGCAGATGCTGTAATAGTGGAATGCATAAAAAATGAATTAAAATGTAAAACAGAAATGGAAATCAGCAGGGCATATGTTGCCCGTGGAAGTATTAGCAGGTACTTCGGTGATTCAGCAAATCAAGATTATTGCTGAGAAAAGAGAATGTAGATATCGTTCCTGAAACTGAAATAAAATAAGATTTGCTGCAAGATACGTTTTTTTGTTTTAAGGTATGCAGCCAACTGTAAATGGTTGGTTAAACTAATCTGGTAAACCAGCCTTTCTTCTCAAATTCATTAAGGGATGGGACCCTTTCAAAAATTCCAAAAACCGTACTGCCGCTGCCACTCATGGAAGCATATAAAGCCCCCATATCATATAGTTTGTCTTTAATGAATTTTATTTCCGGGTGTGCCGCAAATACAACGGTTTCAAACTCGTTTATCAAAAACTCTTTCCATTTGTATAACGGCTTTGTAATGGCTTCTTTTAAGCTGTTGTGCCCCTCTGGCTTTGTAGTTCGTTGCAGTTGTTTAAAAGCCCAGGAGGTGTTTATATGAATGCCGGGATTTATAACAGCAATTTTATAAGAGGAAAGATTGAGTTGTATGGGTTCCAGTATTTCTCCACGGCCTGTGGCGTAGCATGGCTGGTTGATAATAAAGAACGGGCAATCACTGCCCAGCAGTAAGGCATACTCAATTAATTGCTGCTTTGATAGGCCTAGTTTAAATTCTGTATTGAGCAGTTGCAATGCAAAAGCGCCATCTGCAGAGCCGCCACCTAAACCTGCACCTATGGGTACAGCTTTGTGCAGGTGCATTTTTATTGCCGGTAAATGAGGAAAATCTTTTTTTAAAAGATGATATGCTTTTATGCAAATATTACCTGCTTCGTTTCCATCAACCATTAAGCCCGTTTGTGAAAACTGCAAACCAGCACCTGGAGAAAGAATTACCTCCAGTGCATCATTAATACCAATAGGATAAAATACCGTTTCTAAGTTATGAAAACCATCTTCCCTTTTATTAAGGATGTGGAGCCCTAAATTTATTTTACAATCAGGAAAGACAAGCATTGGGGAATTACAAATTAGGAATTAGAAATTGATTGCCCTTGGTAGTGCGAAGCAGTTGCTGAACACAAAGGAAGCTACATTTATTTTCCTTTCCGGTTTTTTATCTCGTCCCTTATTGCAATGGCACGTATGTAGTCTTCATGCTCCAGTACTTCATTCAGAAGCGTATTTAGTTCTTCAAGGCTCATAGCCGTAAGATCGTCACCACCAGCGGCTGGCTCCGGATTACTTACAGTTTGCACTTTTTTCTTTTTGCCATCATCTTCCATTAAAATACCCGCCTGTTCCAGGATCGATTCATATGTATAAACAGGGCAGCCAAAACGTACGGCCAGTGCCAGCGCATCCGATGTACGTGAGTCAATTTCTACGGTATCATTTGCCGAGCTGCATACCAGCTTACTGTAAAAAATACCTTCCTGTAAATCATTTATAATTACTTCATGAAGCTCCACATTAAAGGCCATCATAAAATTTTTCATCAGGTCGTGGGTAAGGGGGCGGCTGGGACTCATGCGTTCCAGCGCAACTGCAATGGCCTGGGCCTCAAAACCTCCAATAACGATTGGTAAGCGGCGCAATCCATTCACTTCACCTAACACCACAGCATAAGAATGTGTCTGTGTAATACTGTGGCTCAGGGCAACTATTTCCAGTTCTATCTTCTTCATAATTTATAACACGAAACTACGTATTTTCATGTATAAATCACTGTTTTCTTCTTATGGCAGCCGGCTGGCTGCCAGTCTTTTTTGGGGCTGGCCTGGCTGGTTTTTTTACTGCTTTTTTTATTGGCTTTGGTATGGCAACGGTATCCATTACTGCCATGGCGCTGTCAAGAACTGGCTCATCATAAGTTGAATTAATATTGCTTGTATAGTCAGCAGGCAGCGAAAATATATTGTTATCAAAATGCATTGGTTTTACTTCTATGGCCTCGGCAGTAATAATGTTTTTGTCTTTACTGACATCTGTCATTTCATACGTGCTGGTCTGCATCGTTATTTCTGCACCCAATACAATTTTATTGTTTTGAATTGCGGATAGAACCGGGTCCGGGCCAAAATAGGAAGGGATTGCATAATACAGGGAATCTGCTAAATAAAATATGCTGTTACCTATGGACATAAATTCACTTGCCAGCTGGCTTATACTGTTCCGTTCGTTTAAAATGCCGGTTGTGCTGTAACCTGCAATATTTTTGTTTTTTATGAATGATGGTTCATTTCTTAATGCAAGAATCCTTTTCTTGTATGTTTTATCTTCTGTGTTTAAAGTGTACTGCGCAGCAGAGTCAAACAGCACCAGTAATTCGTTTTTGTCGTAATCTTCTTTTTCTTTAAAGCGGAGCTTCATTGCCTTTGGGCCAAAGAGGATTTTCAATTCTGCGTCGGGTTTGTCTTCTGCGCTTGCATGCAGTTTGTATGTGATTTCACCCTCAAAATTTTTTTGAGCCGGTGCAGCACCAGCAATAATTAAACAGGCAATAAATGCGATGGTTCTTTTCATGATAAAAATTATAGTGGCAAAAATAAAGCCTTCCGGTTAAGGAAGGCTTGCAGGCATCGTTTAGTTTTAGCTTAGGCTCCTTTGAGCTTCTTTACGGCATCAATTATTTTAGGCATTACTTCAAAAGCATCGCCAACAATACCATAGTCAGCTGCTTTAAAGAATGGTGCTTCGGGATCTTTATTAATTACCACAATTACTTTACTTCTGTTTACACCGGCTAAGTGCTGTATAGCACCGCTAATGCCAATGGCAAAATATAAATTAGGTGCAATGGCCAAACCGGTTTGCCCCACATGTTCGTGGTGCGGACGCCAGTGTGCATCTGCCACTGCACGGCTGCAGGCCGTGGCAGCGCCTAATAATTTTGCAAGGTCGGTTACCAGCCCCCAGTTTTCAGGGCCTTTTAAACCACGGCCGCCGCTTATTACCAGTTCTGCTTCGCTTAACGGAATTTCTCCTACAATTTTATTTACTGCCGTAACAGTAACTTTCGATGCTGGCACAGTAACAGCCAATTCCACAACTTCCGCAGCACCGCCGGTTTCGCTAACATTATATGAATTGGGATTTAATGCAATCACTTTAACCGCAGTATTAACTGCAATGTTTGCAAATGCCTTGCCACTGAATACATTTTTCTTAACAACAAAACCATTACTGGTATCAGGCAATGCAACAGCACCGCTAACCAAACCAGCCTTTAATTTTGCACTTAAACGTGGCGCAATGGCTTTGCCATTTAAATTATTAGAAAACACCACAACAGTTGCACCGGCTGCAGCAACCGCTTGTGCCAGAACATTGGTATATACCTGTGCATCTAAATTATTGAGCGCATCATTTTTTACGGTATGAATTTTTGTTAAACCGTATTTGCCCAATGCTGCTAAATCATCAGCAACATTGCCCAACACAATGCCCTCTGCAGTGGTGCCTAATTGTTCAGCAACTTTTGCACCGTAGCAGGCAGCTTCAAATGATGCTTTTTTAATGTGTCCTTCTGTTTGATCTAAAAATATTAAAACTGACATAATTATAAATAGTTGTGGCGTTAATTAAAATACTTTCGCTTCTTCATGCAACAGTCTTACCAATTCTTCCGGTGTATCAGGGCTAACCAGTTTAACACCGGCTTTTGCAGGTGGTAAATCAAAGGATACAACAGAAGTTAATGCATCAACCGCAGCAGGCTCCACCACTTTTAATGGTTTGCTTCTGGCGCCCATAATACCTTTCATATTGGGTATGCGTTGTTCAGCCATTCCTTTTTGGCAGCTTACAACAGCAGGCAAACTTACTTTGCAGGTTTCTTCACCGCCTTCAATTTCACGGTTAATAACTGCAGCGCCGCCATCTAAATCAAATTTAGTTGCCAGCGATACATATGGCATGTCTAATAATTCAGCTACCATACCACCAATGGAAGAGCCATTGTAATCAATCGTTTCTTTACCGGTAAATACCAAATCATAACCACCTTCTTTTGCAATGGCCGCAATTTGTGAAGCAATGTAAAAACTGTCGTGGCTGTCAGCATTCACTCGTATGGCTTCATCACCACCTAATGCCAATGCTTTGCGAATGATGGGCTCAGTATCTGCGCCGCCAACAGTAATTAAGTTAATAACGGTGGAAGCATCAGCTTCTTTCAATTCAATAGCCCGTACCAATGCATACCACTCGTCGTATGGATTTATAATCCATTGCACGCCGTCGGCAGCAAATTTCGTATTGTTATCGGTGAAGGCTATTTTTGCCGTTGTGTCCGGCGTTTTTGAAATGCAAACAAGTATCTTCATAAATGGTTGTTTATGCAACTAATGGCAAAGATAAGGGAGGACAAGTAAAAACAAAAAATTAAAAAGCAAAAAAATTATAGGTGGAGCGTATTGATAAGTTAAACGAGTTTTTGAAAGCGAACCCCGGAGATAGTTTTTTACAGCATGCACTGGCGCTGGAGTATATAAAAATTAATGACGATGCCGCTGCAAGGCAATTGTTTGAAACACTGCTGCAGCGGGAGCCGGGTTATGTGGGCAGCTATTATCATTTAGCCAAGCTGCTGGAAAGGGCCGGTGATATAAATGCCGCCATTGCCATTTATGGAAAAGGAATGGAGGAGGCAAAAAAAGCAGGGGACAAGCATGCTTATAATGAATTGATGATGGCGAAGGAAGAGATAGAAGAATAGTTTTTGTTGTGATCGTTTGTTCATTATTCAGCATTGTTGTGTCACTCACTTGTACGGTAAGCCATTATTGAACTTATTTAGAGCAGCATAAAATTGAATACAACAGCTAAAAAAAATTAACTAACAATCTAAGTTCCCCTTTAGGGGACAGGGGCATGAATTTTTTAGAAAATTTTAAAGACTACATAAAGCACCATCATCTTTTTACACCAAAAGATAAATTATTACTTGCGGTAAGCGGCGGGGTAGACAGTGTTGTATTATGTGAATTGTGTAAACAAGCTGGTTACGATTTTGCCATTGCTCACTGCAATTTTAAGCTAAGAGGTAATGATAGTGACCAGGATGAACAATTTGTACAACAATTGGCAGAAAAATATGCTGTGCCATTTTACGTAACAACTTTTGATACAAATGCAATAGCAAAAGCAACAAAAAAATCTATTGAAGAAACTGCCCGTAACCTGCGGTATGAATGGTTTGAAGAGATACGCAGGAAAAACAATTACGTATTTATTGCGACAGCTCACCATGCCAATGATAATATTGAAACGGTACTGATGAATTTTTTCAGGGGTACTGGTATTAAAGGGCTGCATGGAATATTGCCAAGGCAAAACAAAATTGTGAGGCCGCTGCTGTTTGTTAAAAAAGCTGAACTGGAAACTTTTGCTGAAGTAAATAAATTGGCCTTTGTTACTGATTATACCAATGAACAAAACGACTTTACCCGTAACTATTTCCGCAATGAACTAATACCGGCAGTAAAAAAAGTGTTTCCTGCCGCTGAAGACAATTTGCTAAATAATATTGCAAGGCTGGGAGAAGCGGAGCAGTTGTATATTGAAGCAATCAATCTTCATAAAAAGAAATTGCTTGCAATAAAAGGCAATGAAGTGCATATTCCTGTTTTAAAACTGCAGCAAACAAAACCTTTACAAACCGTTTTGTTTGAAATTATAAAAGACTACGGCTTTACTTCAAACCAAACAGTCGAAGTAGCAGCGTTGCTGCAAAGCGCAAGCGGTAAATATGTGCAATCATCTGCACACAGAATTATCCGCAACCGCAAATGGTTAATTATTTCTCCCAATAAAACGGATGATGCAGCAAATGTTTTAATTGAAGAAAGCGATAAAACCATTGCCTTTGAATTGGGGTTGCTGCAAATTGAGAAACATTCAGAACTATCAACTATCAACCATCAACTATCAACTGCACAATTGGATGCTGCTGAAATAAAATTTCCTTTACTGCTGCGCAAATGGAAACAGGGAGATTATTTTTACCCCCTGGGTATGAAAAAGAAAAAAAAGCTAAGCCGTTTTTTTATTGATCAAAAATTATCGTTAACCGATAAAGAAAAAGTATGGGTACTGGAAAGCAATAAAAAAATAGTATGGGTTATTGGCCTGCGTATCGATGACCGTTTTAAAATAACTGCAAACACAAGGGAAGTGCTTCAAATTAACTGGCAGCCTGCCTGAATGGTTTTTTAAATGAGTTTATGCTCGTAGGCATATTTAATTAAGCCAATAACACCGGATGTTTTTGTTTTACGGAAAATGTTTTTCCGGTGAGTTTCCACGGTGCGTTCACTTAAAAAAAGCTGTTCAGCAATTTGTTTATTGTTCATTTCCTTTTCAATCAGCTTTATTATTTCAATTTCTCTTGCAGTAAGGTTTGCTTCACCGGACTCTTTCTTTTTTTCGCTGGCCTTGCTCATTTCATTCAGCACTTCATCGCTAAAATAAATGCCGCCGTTGTAAATTTTTTCCAGCGCTTTAATCAGTTCCTGTTTACCAATATTTTTCAGTACATAGCCGGAAATATCCGCATCTTCTATCATCTGGTTTACCAAATCTCCCTGGCCGCTCATGGAAAGCGCCAGTATTTTTATTTGTGGAAATTGCTGACGCACTAATTTAGCCAGTTCTGCACCATTTAAATCCGGCATCATTATATCCGTAAGTAAAATATCTACAGTTGTTTTTTTTAACAGTGCAGGTATTTCCACAGGTCTTGTGCATTCAATGGCAACAACAAACTGGTTATAACCCTGCAATAACGACTTTAATCCATCAATTACAATCTGATGGTCATCCACAATTGCCAGGTAAATTTTTTGGTTTTTCAATTTGCTGTCAGCCGGTTTGATAATGCTGTAAGGTAATTAAAAATTTTATTAAACAAGAGGTACGTGAATAGCAACCAATGTTCCTTTGCCGGGGGAGCTGTCAAAATCAACAGTGCCTTTTAAAAACTCTATGCGGCTACGTATATTCTTTAATCCAACACCTTCATTTTTTTCTTTATCTTTTATAGAAAATCCCCTGCCATTATCTTCAATTGTGGCAGCAATGCCATCTGCATCTTTTATTAGTGAAATATCAAGCTGATTAGCGCCGGAATGTTTTATTACATTATTTACGCATTCCTGTATAACCCTGTATAAAACAGTTTCCACGTTGTTGTCAAGGCGTTCATTCAACCCTTCTGTATGCAGGTTCACTTTAAGTACACGGTCATCTATCTTATCAATAAATTCTCTAACGGCACTTGCCAGACCACTCTTAAGTAAGGCATTAGGCATCATCTGGTGACTTACATTCCTCACCTCTTTACAGCTTTCGTCTACTAACGAAATAATTTTTTCAAACGCATATTTATGCTCCGTATTTTTAAAATTTAATTCACTTTCAAAGGCTGATAAATTCATTTTTGCAGCGCTCATTAGCTGGCCAACACCATCATGCAGATCTGCAGCAATGCGCCTGCGTTCATTTTCTTCTGCACCGAGGATGGCCTTGGTGGCAATATTTTGCTGCTCCATTACAGCCATTTGCAGATGAAGTTTATTTTGCACCTGTTTTTTACGGTAAAACATAAAGCCGGCAAAACCCAAAAGACCCACAGTAATAAGTAAACTGGTAAGTAAAAAATTCTTTTTTGTAATAGCAGCCTGTTGCAGTTTTAACTGTTGTTCTTTTTTTTCTGCCTGAAGAACTGTTTCAAGTTCTGCAATTTTACTTTCTGACTTTTCATTAATAACGCTGTCTTTTACAGCATATGCTTCTTTTAAAGCATCTATGGCAGCATTGGGTTCGTTGTTTTGTTTGTATGCATCACTCAGTAATAATAATGACTGGTATTTGCCCTGTTTATAGCCACTGTTGCTGGCCAATAAAACTGCATATTTTAAATCAGCTTTTGCCTCTTCGTATTGTTTTTGCAATAATGAAAGATTTCCCATGTTCAGGTAAGTATCTGACATTTGCTTGGTATTGCCAAACGATGAGTCAATAGCCAGTGATTTTAAAAAATATTTTTTAGCCTCAGTATACCGCTGGCTGTACATATAGCAATTGGCCATATTGTCGTAAAACTGCGATTGAAAAAAAAGCATGTTATCCGCTTTGCATATTTCAATGCCTTGTTTATCCAGCTCCAGAGCTTTGTCATATTTTTCCTGCATTCCATAAACATTGGCTAATGTATGCAGTATGTTCACTTTTACTTTAAGATCATTTATCTTTTCAAACTGTGCCATATTTTCCTGCAATAATGCTTCGGCATGGGGCAGATCATTTTTTAGCTGGTAAACCTGGCTCATCATCGATTTTGTTTTTACAATACCTAACGGAAGTTTTGCAGCTTCAAAAAGCTTTATTGCTTTCATAGCAGTTTCAATGGCATCGTCATAACGGCTGGTATTATAATTATATACTGCAATGCCAAGCAAACTGTAGGCTGCCAGAGAATCATTTTTTATTCTGTCGGCAATGAGTTTCGCTTTTTTGGCATAATCGTAGCTTAACTCATATTTTGCTTTGGTAATGTTGGCATACGACAAGCAAAGCAATGCTGTTCCTTCACCATGTTCATAGTTTTCGTCATGTGCCAGTTGCAGATTACGGTTAGCCATGGCAATTGCACTGTCGGGGTCAATTGCTCTCAGCTCATAAGAAATGTTATTGGTGATATCTATTTGAGAACGGATATTTTTTGCCTTTGCCAGTTGATTGTATAACTCATCTACCGTTTGGGCAGCACCGATAAAGTGAAAGCAGCCTAATAATATAAGTAAAGGTGCCTTAATTTTCATTGTTATATACTTAAAACCTGCTTCATGGTATAAATGCCTTTTTTGCCGGGCAAAAATTCTGCTGCTAACACTGCACCTGTTGCAAAGCCGGTGCGGTTATGTGCAGTATGAATAATTTCAATATCATCAATAACCGATGTGTATTTTATGGAGTGTGTGCCAGGGGCAGGGTCAATGCGTCTGCTGATGATGGCCAGCTCTTCTGCAGTCTTTTCCTCTTGATTTACCCATTTTGTTTTCGTTGGAATTACTTCCATTATTTGCTCAGCAAGTGTAATGGCAGTACCACTGGGTGCATCTTTTTTTTGTGTGTGATGAATTTCTTCCATGCTAACATGGTAAGAAGGCTGGTTTACCATCAGCTGCGCAAGCTTCTTATTCAATTCAAAAAAAATGTTTACACCCACACTGAAATTGCTGGCATAAATTAATGAGCCATTAAGCTCTTTGCATTTGTTTTCAATAACTGCCCATTGTGCCAGCCAGCCGGTGCTGCCACTCACTACAGGAATTCCGGCATCAAGGCATTTGGAAATATTTTCTACTGCACTGTGCGGACCGGTAAATTCAATTACTGCATCACACTGCTTTAAATTGGCAGCAGTAAATTCGTTTAAATTGCTGATGTCTATCTTTAAAGGAACGGTGTGTCCACGCTGTAAGGCAATTTCCTCAATGGCTTTACCCATTTTGCCATAACCTACCAGAGCTATTTTCATTTTGCAAATTTGTTGTGAGTGGAAGAATATTTTTTTGAAATGTTTTTACCGATATTTAAAACAAGGCTTATCCCGTTGGTATTTGCAACCGGGCTGTAACCGGGCTTTAACTGCAGTGTGAGGTTATCACTTACATCAAATGTTTTTAAATGTGCGTCCACTGCAGCATCCACCACATTCAACCCCCAAAAAGCAATAAAAAATAAAACTGAATAATCCACGTTTTGCCGCACTTCGTTCCGGAAGTTTTTAATAAGCTCCGGGTTACTAATTACGCTGTGATAGGGCTCGGGGATAAGGCTGTTATTGGAGTCAATACCATCTATGGCATTTTTATATGCGGCATTGGCTTCTTTAAACTGCTTTATATTTCTAAAAAAAATATACCCGGTGGTGCCAAGCGCTCCATACACTAACGGGAGCTTCCAGTACTTTTTATTGGTAATTTGACCCCAGCCAGGAATTATAGCTGAGCGGAGTATTGCATACTTGGGACTGTACGGCTTTGCAGTGTCAACATGAAAAATATTGATCTTCTCTTTTTTAGGTTTTGCTGCCGCCGGTTTAGTAACTACAGAATCTTTCTGGCTGAATACAAAAGCAGGCAGGATAATTAATAATACGAGTATAGCTGTGCGGTAATTCATGCTGTGCAATGTTCTCAGCTTACTTTAATATGCAGCTTTTCCAAAAGGCCATTCAATTCATCCAGCGAATAGTATTCAAATAAAACTGAACCGTACCCTTTTTTGTTATGCGTAAGCTTCACTTTAGTGCCAAATGCAGAAGCAATATTATCTTCAATCTTTTTAAATTCCGGCGGCAGGCTTTGTTTTACCGCAACTTTAACAGGCGAATGTGGTGTGTAGATGTTACGTACCAATTCTTCTGTTTGCCGCACAGAAAGGCCTTTCTTTTTTATTTCATTAAAAATAAACAGCTGCTTATCCACCACATCCACATTTATCAAAGCACGGGCATGACCCATGGTAAGGGCGCCGTTTCGTACTGCCACCTGTATATCGGGCGGTAATTTTAATAAACGGATGTAGTTGGTAACAGTGCTCCTGTCTTTACCCATACGTTCTGCCACTTGTTCCTGTGTATAATCGAGTTCATCCATCAGGCGTTTATAACTAAGGGCTATTTCAATTGCGTTTAAATTTTCACGCTGCAGGTTTTCCAGCAATGATAACTCCAGCAACTGTACATCATTGGCCTGCCGGATATATACCGGTACATCCTTAACACCTGCAATTTTGCTGGCACGAAAACGGCGTTCGCCTGCAATAAGGCGGTATTTGCCATTGGGCAGTTTCGAAACTGTCAAGGGCTGAATAATGTCGTGCATTTTTACAGATGCCGCCAGTTCGCTTAAAGCTTCCTCATCAAAATCCTTACGGGGTTGTTTAGGGTTTACTTCAATTTGATCTAGCGGAACACGGAGTATGCCGGTGGCTTGTTCTACCACTTCAGTTTTTAAACTGCCGGCGGTACTTTTTAAATCAGCATCAATATTCTGCAGCAGGCTGCGTATGCCTTTTCCTAATGCGTCTTTTTTATTGGGAGGTGTCATGTGAGTTATAAGTTTTAAGTTATAAGTTCTAAGTTGTAAGTTATAAGTTCACCTGAGCATCAAAATACATTACTTATAACTTATCACTTATTACTTATTACTCCAGTATCCTTTCTTCTTCTTTTATTTTAGTAAGATTATTTTTCTGCAATATTTCCTTGGCAAGGTTCAGGTAGTTAATGGAGCCTTTGCTGTCGGCATCATATAAAATAACGGGTTTGCCAAAACTGGGGGCTTCGCTTAATCTTGTATTACGGTGAATGATGCTGCTGAACACGAGTTCATCAAAATGGCGGCGTACTTCACTTACCACCTGGTTACATAAGCGCAGGCGGCCGTCGTACATCGTCATTAAAATACCTTCAATCTGTAATTCAGGATTCAGGCGGTTTTGTACAATTTTTATTGTATTTAATAATTTGCCCAGGCCTTCCAATGCAAAAAATTCTGTTTGTACGGGAACCACCACACTATCTGCCGCAGTTAATGCATTAACGGTAATTAAGCCTAAAGAAGGAGAGCAGTCGATCACAACAAAATCATATTCATCTTTAACAGGGTCTAAAATGTTTTTTAAAACACTTTCCCTGTTAGGATAATTAATCATTTCAATTTCGGCACCCACCAAATCAATATGGCTGGGCATAACATCCAGGTTAGGAATTTCTGATTTCAGTATCACATCTTTTGCCTTCGCCTCATTCACCATACAATCATAAAGGCTCTGAGTAATGTTGTGCAAATCAAAACCAGTACCAGTGGTGCTGTTGGCCTGCGGATCAGCATCCACCAGCAGGGTCTTATATTCCAGCACGGCAAAACTGGCCGCAAGGTTAATTGCTGTTGTTGTTTTACCCACACCACCTTTTTGATTTGCCACGCCTATTATTCTTGCCATGTTATTGTCTCCTGCTAAAATTTATTTTAAAATTATACTGTTATCGTTTCTCCAATTGCAGGCAGCAGTAAAGTAATGCCATTTTTTGCAAATGCATCAATAGCTGCAGCCTTGTCAATTTTTATAAAACCGAATGTATCGTAATGCACACCCATTACCTTGTTGCATTTCACCATTTTGGCTGCTTCAATGGCATCGGCCACATCCATAGTAAAATTGTCGCCAACAGGCAAAACTGCAAATGATATGTTTTTATACAAAGGCACCAGTTGCATATCTAAGGTAAGCGCTGTATCGCCGCTGTAATAAAAACTTTCCTTGTCCGCTGTTATCACAAAGCCCATTGGGTTACCACCATAGCTGCCATCAGGCAGGCCGGAGGAGTGAACTGCATTTACACATTTCACGGTTCCAAAATCAAAATTCCATTTGCCACCCGTGTTCATGGGATGATACTTTTCTATGCCCTTGCCGGCAAACCATACCGCCACTTCGTAAGCACCAATAATAGTGGCACCCGTACGTTTGGCAATGGCTTCCGCATCAGCAACATGGTCGGCATGGCCGTGGCTTAACAAAATATAATCTGCCTCAATTGTATTTATGTCTATATGTTTTGCCAGTTCGTTGGGTGAAATAAAAGGATCGAAGAGCAGCTTTTTGCCGCCGGTTTCTACCAAAAAACAAGAGTGGCCGTAATAGGTTACCTGCATAGTTTAAGTTTGTGCCAGTTTGGCAAAAATAACCAATCGGCATAATATTGGGCAACAAACAACCCACATCTTTGTTATACTTATAAACATATAGCAAAATCGAATGATTACGATAGTTTCGGGCACCAACCGTAAAGGAAGTAACACACTTAAAGTAGCAAAAGAATACCAGCGGGTTTTAAAAGAGAAAGGGATAGAAGCAGGGCTTTTTTCGCTGGAAGGTATAAATGTGATGGAGCACAATGCCGCTTTTGAAAAAATTGAGCAGGAGGTCATAATCCCCACCACCCGCTTTATTTTTATTGTGCCGGAATACAACGGCAGTTTTCCGGGGGTTTTAAAAATGTTGTTTGACACCAGCAAAAGCCATGAAATATGGTTTCATAAACTTGCCTTAATTACTGGCAATGCCACAGGGCGTGCAGGTAATTTAAGAGGCATGGATCATCTGGCTGATATTTTGAATTATGTAAAGATTACAGTGCACCCCAACAAACTGCCCATTAGCCAGGTAAACCGCCTGATGGATGCCGATGGAAAATTTACAGACGAAGGCACTTTAAAAGCCATCAATAACCAGCTGGATGAATTTATAAAATGGATGAAATAAAATATTAGCGTTTTATTAAAACATTGAACTTAGCCATTCGTCTAACTTTATAAAAAGTAAATGCTGATGCAATTTTCTATTTTTACTTTTATTTTTTTTGACTTTTCAACTCCAACTCTTTCATGCGGACACCTTTAGGCGTAATTATTTTCATTGGCATTAATTTGTTACTGGATACTTATGTTTTCCAGGCTATAAAATCGGTAAGCCAGGGGCTTAGCCCCAAAGCCAAAACAATTTTGTACGCCGCTTACTGGGGCATCACCGTCATTTCTGTAATCAGCTTTTTATTGTTTGTATATACCCAGCAGGATTTTTTAGGCAGAAAAGTACGCACCTATTTATTTGCAACAGTCATTGGTTTATTCCTTGCAAAAATTACTGCGGTTATTTTCTTTTTAATTGATGATATACGCCGTGCCATACAATGGGTATGCCTGAAGCTTTTTTTAGGTAACGAAGCTGGTGGCGACATGGCGAGCGAAGGCATCAGCCGTTCCGCTTTTTTAAACTGGCTGGGCCTGGCTGCAGGCACTTCATTGTTCGGCACCTTGCTATATGGATTTAGCAACAAATACAATTACCAGGTAAAAAGGCTGCAATTAAGTTTCGATAATCTACCACCAGCTTTTAAAGGTTTAAAAATTGTACACATCAGCGATATACACAGCGGCAGCTTTATGGATAAAAAAGCGGTGATGCATGGTGTTGAAAAAATAATGAACGAAAAGCCGGATGTAATTTTATTTACCGGCGATTTAGTGAATGACCGTGCCAGCGAAATGGATGATTACATGGATGTGTTCAGCCAGTTAAAAGCGCCTATGGGTGTGTACAGCACATTTGGTAACCATGATTACGGCGATTACACTCATTGGCCGGTGAATGGTATTACCAAAGAACAAAATTTAGAAAACCTGAAAAAAGTGCATGCGGATTTAGGCTGGCGTTTATTGATGAATGAACATGTGGCTTTGGAGAAAGATGGTGCCGCCATTGCATTACTGGGTATTGAAAACTGGAGCAACAAAGCAAGGTTTCCCAAACACGGGCGTATGGACCTGGCGCATCCCGGCACCGAAAAATATCCCTTTAAAATTTTAATGAGCCACGATCCCAGCCATTGGGATGCGGAAGTAAAAACCAAATACCCCGATATTGATTTAATGCTGAGCGGCCATACACACGGCATGCAGTTTGGCGTGGAAATTCCCGGCTTTAAGTGGAGCCCGGTGCAATACATGTATAAGCAATGGGCAGGGTTGTATGAAGACGGCAAACAAAAACTAAATGTAAACCGTGGATTTGGTTTTATTGGTTATCCCGGAAGAGTAGGAGTGCTGCCCGAAATAAGTGTGATAGAACTTACTTAATAAATACCTTTAGGGCATGAAAAAGCCATACCTCCTGTTGCTGCTTGCTGCAGCATTTCAAATCTCCCTTTCAGCGCAAACAAAAAAACAAATGCATTACCACTGGAAGCAGTTTGTAATGGGTGCCGATCTTTCTTTTGTAAACCAGATAGAAGATTATGGAGGTGTGTACAGAGTAAATGGTCAACCGCAGGAAGTATACAGTATTTTTAAAGCCAACGGCTGCAATAATGTACGGGTGCGTTTGTGGTGCAATCCGCAATGGGTAAAAGGAATTGCCGATGGAAAACTGTACAGCGATTTATATGATGTGGAACGCACCATGCGCCGTGCAAAACAAGCAGGCATGAGCGTAAACCTGGATTTACACTACAGCGATGACTGGGCCGACCCCAACAAACAACTTACTCCCGACGCATGGAAAAATTTACCATTAAATATTTTAAAAGATTCGGTCTATAATTATACCCTGGCCGTACTTAAGTATTTTAAAACAAAAAATTTGGTGCCCGAAATGATACAGGTGGGCAACGAAACCAATTTTGGTATGCTGTGGCCTGTGGGCAAAGTGGTAAACGACAGCGACAGCAGCTGGAAAAATTTTGGTGTATTGCTGAATGCCGGTATTAAAGCGGTGAGGGATTTTTCAAAAAGGTCAACCATTAAACCACAGATTATTTTGCATGTGGCGCAACTGCAGTTTGCACCGGCCTGGACAGAAAAAATAACCACTGTTGCCGGTGTAACCGACTTTGACATTTTGGGCCTTTCTCATTATTACAAATGGAGTACCGTACACCCGATGAAAGAAGTGGGAGATACCATTCACCTTTTAAAAATGAAGTACCACAAAAAAATTATGATTGTGGAAACTGCTTTTCCCTGGACCTTTGATGGAGCCGATAAGTACAACAATTTATTTGGTGACCCGAAAGAACTGATTGGTTACTCCGCAGGCAAACAGGAGCAGCTAGATTATTTAATTAACCTTACACAAACCATTATTAGTGCTGGTGGCAACGGCATTATGTATTGGGAGCCTGCGTGGATTACCAGCCCTATGAAAGACCGCTGGGGGCATGGCAGCAGTTGGGAAAATGCGGCGTTGTTTGATTTTGAAGGAGAGGTGTTGCCGGGGATGGGATTTATGCAGTGGCAATATAAATTCCCCAAATAGTAAGCACAGTTTTTACTAATTAACCAATTAACCTTATCCCATCCTTCCCTAAACTCACTTTCTTCCCCTTATACAAATTTCCCAGCGTCATTTTAAATGTTTTCTTGCTCATGCCAAAAACATCGTAAATAACTTCGGGGTCGCTTTTATCGTGGTAGGGCAAAAAGCCGTTGTTCTCTTTCAGCAGGCGTAAAATCTTTTCGCCTTCATCTTCCACACGTTTGTAGCCTTGTTTGCCGGCAGCCACATCAATGCGGTAACTACCCAGTTTGTTATCGTACAAAACATTTTTTATAAAACCCTTAAAGCGGTCGCCAACGGTAATGTTGCGGTAAATTTCGTTGTGGTGCAGTACGCCGGTGTGCTGGTTGTTAATGATAACCACATAACCAATATCAGTACGGCGGTAAACAATTAAATCCACCTCA